>PBKJ01000009.1 GCA_002722135.1 Methanobacteriota archaeon
CTCCCGGACTTGAACCGGGGACACCCTGATGTCTGCTGAGACGTGTGTGTATGCACAACTACAGTCAGGTGCTCTACCAACTGAGCTAAGTGAGGCAGGCTGTGCGACCCGCCCCCGATATTTCAAGATGGAGGCCTGAAGGAGGCTCAGGCTCCTTGGCCCGGCGTTGCTGTGGGCGTCGCGAAGTTGGGGTGTGCGGGTGGGTCGGACGGGTGTGCTTAAGATAGGAAGGAGCAGGCTCGCGGCCTCAGGTGTTGGGATGGGACCCGAACACGCGGACGGTGCAGGCGTGAGCATGGCAAACGAATCGACCCTTTCCGACATCGTTTCCCAGATGCGGGACGCGACGATGCGTGAGTCGAGGACGGCGCTCATGGACGAGGACCTCTCGGGCCTCAGCGTTCCAGATCCTCGTATCCTCATCGTCGGCTGCGGCGGCTCGGGCAACAACACCCTGAACCGCATCACCCACCTTGGCGTCAACGGCGCCATCACGGTGGCCATCAACACCGACAAGCAGCACCTCGACAACACCCGCGCCCTGCAGAAATTGCTCGTCGGGCGCCACATCACCCGCGGCCTTGGGGCCGGGGGTGACCCCGCGACCGGACGCCGCTGTGCGGAAGCCGGTCGCGAGATGATCCAGCGCATCGTCAGCAGCGCGGACCTCGTGTTCATCGCCTGCGGCCTGGGCGGCGGCTCGGGCACCGGCATCGCTCCGGTGGTGGCCGAGGAAGCCAAGGCCGCCGGCGCGCTGGTCGTCGGCATCGTGACCACGCCCTTCCACGTCGAGCGCAACCACCGCAAGGCGAGGGCGCTCGAGGGCCTCGAAGCGCTACGCCGCGTGGCGGATGCGGTGCTGGTCCTCGACAACAACCGCCTGCTCGACTACGTGCCGAACCTGCCCGTCGAGGAAGCCTTCTCGATCATGGACCAACTGGTCGCAGAGATCGTCAAGGGCATCGTCGAGACCATCACCTTACCCTCGCTCATCAACCTCGATTTCGCCGACGTGAGGACCATCATGGCCGACGGTGGCGTGACGATGATGCTCTACGGCGAATCCGACCAGGGCGCTGAGGAAGTCGTGCACGAAGCCCTCAACCACCCGCTGCTCGACGTGGACGTGACCGGAGCCAGCGGCGCGCTGGTCCACGTGACCGGCGGACCGTACATGACCCTCGACGCGGCCAACCAAGTCGTGCGCCTGCTGACCTCGCGCATCAAGGAGGACGCGAACGTCATCATCGGGGCACGGCAAGACCCTGCCTTCGGTGACACCATCAAGGTCATGGCCATCTTCACAGGTGTGGGCGGCGACGAAATGCGCGAGCCGAAGGTCGAGATCGACCAACTCGCTGAAGCCCTCAGCCTGCGCCCTAGCGCCGCGCGGCACCGCCACAACGCGGGTGGACAAGCGGCACCCCGCGACTTCCACCGCTTCGAATGAGCACCGTCGTCATGCTCAAATCACACGGCAGCGACGGCCTACCATGCGAGGACGCCTCCTCCTGACCATGATTGTGGCCGCCATGATGCTCGTTCCGGTGCAAGCCGGTGACGTCAGCGCGCAGCAAGCGCAGCAAGAAGACACGCGTCAGCCCTCGGCCAACGCGACCACGCTCTACCTGTGGCACGACGGCATCAACAACGCCTGGACCCACTTTGACGCCAACGACACCACCTCGGCTGAGGACGGCGTGTTCCAGGAGGACATCGACAACGGCCTCATCGACATCGACCTCCGCTTCCGCATGAACCCTGAACTCGACAAGCGCCTGATGATGACCGTGGACGGTGAACTCCGCGGTACGCTCAAGCTTGACCTGCAAGGCGACTGGACCAACGGCGACAACCAAGGCCCCTGCCAGAACGATTGCGAGCAACTCAACATCACCATCAACTACGGCATGAACGAATTGTACCGCTACCAGCACACCTCGACCACGACCGGAGAACAAGAAATTCCGTTCTCCTACCGCTTTACTGAGGAGGACAACATCTGGGACGGCCGAGACGGCAACCCCGTCGTCCACATCACGATGAAGCTCCGCGGTGACCGCACCACGGGCTTTGGTGGTTTGACCCAGTCCGGCAACCCTGCCTCGTTCACGCTCTTCCTTGGCGAGGACAGCCGCGTGGACCTGCCCATCCACGAATCCACGTGGGAGGAAGCCTTCCAGGCCGGTGAAGACGGCATGGACGAAGAGGAAAGCCCCGGGTTCGGTCTTGTCATCGCTTCTGCCGCCATCGCCATGGCCGCCGTCGCCCAGCGTGGCCGACTCGACGACGAGTGATCACGACGTGAGTGCCGCCAACACGGCCTCACGGTTCAGGTCCACCGGCATCTGCTCGCCGTCGGCCAAGCGCTTCAGGTTCGCCTGACCGGATTCAAGGTCGCGCGGACCGACGACCAGCACGTGCGATGCACCGATGCCGTCCGCCCAGCCGAAGGCCTTGCCAATGGCGCGTCCCTTCATCTCGAGGTCGACCACCAGGCCTTCCTCGCGCAGGTCACGCACAAGACCGAGCACGGCCGAAGCAGGAACGCGGAAGGGCACGACCGCGAGGCGCGTGGCGGGTCCGGACTCACCGGGCATCACTTCCTCGCGGCCAGCCGCCTCAGCCTGACGTTCAAGGGCGAGCAAAACACGGTCGAACCCGAGGCCGAAGCCGCAGGAGGGATCGAGGTCTTCCAGACCAAAGAGGTGGAGCAGACGGTAGGTGCCGCCACCGAGGACTTGTCCTTCGCCACCAAGTTCTGGGACGTGGGCCTCGAAGACCATGCCCGTGTAGTAGTCCAAGCCACGCGCGACGCGCAGGTCGATCTCCAGCGATGGCGGCGCAGGCGCAAGCAGGCCCACCGCTTCCACGGTGGTCGCGAGGTCATCCAGTGCCTCGGTCGAGAGGCCGTGGCCTTCGAGCAGCGGCCGTGCGGCCTCGATGGCTTCTGCACCGCCCGAAGCCTCGCCGAGGGCGCGCAGCAGGTCAAGGCCCGCCGCATCGAGGCCTTCGGCCTCGAACAAGGCGGCCAAACCGGCCTCGTCGCCCTTGTCGAGGAGGCGCATCGCCGAAGCCGTCGGCGCTTCCTTGCCTTCGGGGGCTTCGGCGCGGAGGCCAAGGCCAGCGAGCACGTCGCGCAGCAGGCCAACATGCCCGATGCGGAGCGTCCAGCCTTCGAGTCCAGAAGCGGTGAGCATGCGCACGGCGAGGGCGATCACCTCGGCGTCCACCAGCGGACCTGAGGCGCCGACGACTTCGATGCCGTACTGGTAGAACTCGCGGTAGCGTCCGGTCTTGAACTCCTCATAGCGGAAGCATGCACCGTGGTAGGCCAAGCGCAGCGGCTTGGTGTCCATCCGCAGTTCATCGGCCACCATACGCATGACCGGCGCGGTCAGTTCCGGGCGAAGCGTGAGCTGCCGTCCACCCTTGTCCTCAAAGGCGTAGAGTTGGCCGATGACGCCCGGGCCCGACTTGGCGGTGAACAGGTCCAGCGACTCGAAGACCGGCGTTTGCACGCGGTCAAAGCCGGCCCGGCGGGCCTCGTCCTCGAGCAGCACCTCCAGCATGCGACGCCGACGGCTGGCCAGCGGACCGAAGTCTCGGGTCCCTCGAGGACGCTGCACCATGTGTCCACGTGGCGTGGTCCGCTTCAAGAGCCATTCGTCGCCAACACGAGCGAAGTGGGCGTTCACCACTCGACGGCCCAACCGTCGTCGTCCGATGCCTCGGACGGTGCTTCGCCCGCGTCCCAGTCGTCCTCAGCGGCCTCGGCGAGATGCTGAGCCGCCTCGGACGCTTCGGGTTCGCCCTCCTCGTCGATGGCCTCCATCGCCTCATCAAGAGCGTCGAGGTCCGGCATCGCGGGGAGGTCGACCGGTGCAGGTTCTTCCTCGCGTTCATTCATTTCGCGCAGGCGCTCGATGAGCGCCCAGTCCGGTGCTGGCGCGCCTGCCCGGTCTTGCTCAAGGCTGACCTTTGCGGGACCCTCGACCTCGAGGTCGCCGTCGTCGGGCTCATCGTCGAAAACCGCGTCGTCCACCAGCGCGGCTTCGGCACCTTCGGTGGCCTTGACCTCGCTCGTAGCGCGGGTCTCGGTGGTCGCGACCTCAACCTGCTCAAGGCCGAGCGCTCCGAGGGCCGCACCCACATCGGCGGCACGTGGTGCGGCCTGAGCGGCGAGTTCAGCCCGCTTGCGGGCAAGGGCAGCGGCTTCCTCGGCCGCGGCTTCTTCCGCGCGCATCTTGGCCTCGATCTGACGCCACATGCGCTCCTCGTCGCGCTTTTTCCGCTTGGCTTCCTCGTACTCGAGTTGCGCCTCGGTCGGCCGGTCAAAGCGGGACCAGAACCACCGAACGATGGGCACCAGCACGGCGGCCACCACGAGGCCAATGACAAGCAAGCGGACGAGATCGTCCATCGCTTCAGCCCCCTTCAGGCCGCGTCGGATTGGCCAAGGTGTTCGAAGCCGGGCGCGACTTCGCCGACCTGCACGACCAGCTCGTCGCTGCCGCCGGGCAGCAGGCTGATGTCGACCTCAGCGCCCTCAGGCACGTTGCGGAACACAGGCCGCTGCACGAGGTATTTGTTGAACGAGATGAACAGCGCAGCCACGACGCCCCAGAACGCGAGGATGATGCCAAGCCCGTTCGGGTTGAGCGGATTCCACACGTCTTCGGTGTTGGCGATCATGCTGCCGAAGTAGGACAGCATCAGGATGGAAAACAAGACGGGGAAGGCCAAGTAGAGCAAGAGGTCCCACCAACGCCCAATCCACAGGTCGTTCTCACCCGTGTTGATGTAGTCGTCACGGAAGGCCGAGACGCCGACGTTGAGGTAGCCCGTAAGACCAGGATCGGCTTCACCGGCTTCGACCTGCGCACGCCACTTGAGGAAGCCGTAGCGCCAGATTGTGAACGCGATGAACAGCCCCGAGAACATCAGGCCGTAGCCCCAGATGTGGTCCTGCACTTCGAGGAACTGGGGGAAGGCGACGCCTTCCGCGTCGAGCTTGACCCACAGCACGGCGGAAGGCAAGCCGAACAGGAAAATCGCCGCGCCCGTCAGCCACACCGAGCGGGTGCGCTCGTAGCCGTGGTCGACGAAGTTGCGCACGCACAACTCGACGGTGGAAATCATCGAGGTCAGGGCCGCGAAGGACAGGGCGAGGAAGAAACCGGTCATCATCAGGAAGGGTCCGACGTTGCCACCGGGCGCTTGGGCAAACACTTCGGGGAGCGCGAGGAAGGTGATGGCCGAGGAGCCGCCGGTCACCGTGGCCAAGGGGTCGGCCTCGACCGCGAAAATCGCGGAGAGGACGGTCAGGCCGGCGATGATGGAGATGCTGTTGTTGGCCAGGCCCATCACGAAGGCGTTGAGGGTCGTGTCCTCGTCCTTGCGCATGTACACGGCGTAGGTGATGGCCATGCCCATGCCCGCCGAGGCCGACCATGCGGACTGCGACAGCGCGTTGATCCAGATTTCAGGATCGAACATCATCGAGGTGTCCACCGTGAACATGAACAGCGCACCGTCGAGGGTCCCGTCGTTCATGTCCATGCTGAGGGCCATGAACATCGTCAGGAAGAGCAGCACCATGAGGGAGGTCATCAGCAGGACGTTGACCTTCTCGATGGCCTTCGCACCGCGCGAAATGGCGGCCAGGGTCAAGACGACCACGATGAATTGGAAGAAGATGACCTGACCGGGCGCTTGGAGGAATTCGTTCCAGACCTGAACGGTGTCCACACCGTCACCGGTCAGCCCACCGGTGATGCCGAGTTGGAAGTACTTCAGGCACCAGCCGGCCACCACGGCGTAGTAGAAGCCGATGGCCGTGGAGATCCATGCCGTCCACAGGCCCATCCAAGCGAAGCGCTTGCCGGTGAAGATGCGGAAGGTTCCGATGGTCCCGGTGCGGCTCCGCTTGCCCATCGCGAATTCAGCGATGACGAGCGGGATGGACCACACGAAGAGGAAGATCAGCCACGGAATGAGGAAGGTTCCACCGCCGTTGGCACCGACCATACGAGGGAAACGCCAGATGTTCCCCGTCCCGATGGCTGCACCGATGGTCGCGAAAATCAGGCCAAGACGGCCGCTGAATTCGTCCGACTGGCCGCTCACGCGTCCACCGCCTCTTCGAGGAGGGCATCGGCGAGGATGACCTTCTCGTCATCGTCACCGGTCAGCATCGTCCGCAAAGCGGTGCCGAGGCCACCCCAGACCGTACCGGCCACGAGGAGGAACATCACGAGGGCTCCGAAGGTGGAGCCATAGGACGCGCGGTAGGACACCGCGAGGACGTAGTATTCGCCGTCGGCGGGGTATTGGAAGTCGGACCCACCGAGGGTTTCCAGCTGGGCCTTGTAGTGCACTTCACCGGTTGCGGTTTCGCCGACCGGAATCATCGCGCGCAGCAAGGTGCCGTTGCCGTTAGAGGTCGTACACGCGTTGCCACCAACGACCTCCATCGGGACGGTTTCCCACGGCGTGGTCGCCCATTCGCGTGGACCGTAGTCGCTCTGCAATCGGCTGGGCTTGACCTGGCGCCACTTGACCACCGAGTTTGCCGCGCTGTAGGGGAAGTCGTCCGAGACGCAAACGTCGATGGGGATGTCGCCCTCGTCAGGGATGTCGATGGCGTCGGGCTGCTTGAGGTAGTTCTGCTGCGTGATGTTATCGATGGCCATGTCCGCGCGCTCGCGCGGGTTGTCGGCGATCTCCGCGATGTAGAAGCCGAGGCCAAGGTTGCGCACCGCGATGTGGTCGATGTCGTCCTCGTGCTGGTGGAAGGCGGTGCCGATTTCAGACGTGTAGCAGTAGGAGCCGTGCACGCCGTAGTGCCAGTCGCAGAAGTCACCCGAGGTCGGGTAAAGGGAGGAGGACTGGAGGTTGGCGTACTGGGTCATGTCGGCCATCTGCTGGCCGTGGTACTCGAGCTGTGCGTGGTCGGGGCTCTCGCAATCGGTGCAGTGACCCCACGGCCAGAGGATGAGTTCGGAGTAGGAGTGGTGGGTCAAGGTGGACTTGAATTCGCTCGCGCCGTCGCCGGTGTCGTCGTTCATCTCGGTCAAGTCTTGGATGAACTTGGTCTCGGGCTCGGAGTTGCCGCCCCACCAGTCTTCGTCGGTCACGCCGTCCGCGTCGTCGTCCTTGCCGTCAACGTGGTCTTCGTTGATTTGGCCGTCCCCGTCGTTGTCCCGATCGTCCACCGGACCGTTGTACACGTCGTTGTTTGAACCGTCCAATTCGCCTTCAGCGGGTGAGCAGGTACCAGGAATGAGGGGGCCCGTGGCGCCGAGGGGCGCACCCCACTCGAACTGATAGTTGCGGTTCAGGTCCACGCCATCGCAGTCCTCGTCGACCTCTTCCTGAAGGTCAGGAAGGGGCGTCACGCCGGTGAAGGTGTTGTCGCGCAGGTTTTTCCTCCAACCGCCAGAGGGGCAAGACTCCCACGCCGGGGCAGGACAGAAGACCTCGCGGTCGTAGATGTTCCCGTCCACGTTGAGCATCGGCACGATGTAGAGTTCACGGTTTTCGAGCAGGTCGACGATCCACTGTTCGCTGTAGTCCTCGTCCACGCCAAGATCGCCGGGGCCGCAGGGCGTACCGTCGCCGTTGGAGTCTTGGTACGAGGCTTCGAGGGCGAGGCAGTCGCCGTCGTCGTCGAGCACGCCGTCGCCGTTGGTGTCGCCCCAGCCGTCTTCGTCCACGCGGCCGTCGCCGTCGTTGTCGTAACCGATGTTGTCCACGGAGAAGGCGATGACTTCGATCTGCATCATCGGCACCTGGACCGACATCCACTCACGGGCGTGATGGTTGCCGACGATGAGCACGTCAGGTCGGTCCTCGTAGTTCCCGTTGTCACCGACGAATTCGTTGTACTCGCCACCTTGGACGTCCTTGGTGACCTTGACCCACGGTGAGGCATGGCCGTAGTACCAGCCCTCGTAGGCGTCCGCGGTGGTTTGCTCGCCGCGTGCGTTGGTGCCGCCGTTCATGCCTTCGTGGAACTCAAAGAGGTCCGGGTGGTCCTCAGCGATGCGCTGCAGCCGCTGCTTCACCGTGTCGTAGGTGTGGTATTCCTTGAACTGCAGAATGCGGTCGTCCTCGTCCGCCCATGGGAAAATGTGGTTGATGTAGTCGTCGGACCACACCGCTTCGGGCGTGGAACCCGCTCCGTCTTGGGTCACGCCCGCGTTTGCGATGGGGGCGCAGAGCGTCAGCATCAGGGGGAGCGCCAACAGGAGCGCAGTCCTGCGAAGGTAGGCCTGACGGGACCGGTCGTGGTCGAGCATCGTTCCTCCCATCCCTGACGCGCCTATCAAGCCGTCGCGCCGCCGATACGGCCTTGAAGGCGGCTCTCCACCGCCGGGCATGGCTTGGATGGACGTGTTGCAGACCGCAGGACCGGACCTGTTGGGCACGAACCGGTGGACCCTCTTGGCCATCGTCGGACTCCTCGTGCTCGGCGCCGTCGCCCGGTCGGTGGCCATGGTGCTGTCCCCCCGGCTTGTGCGCGCCGTGATGCGCATGCCGCGGACCAGCAAAGCGCTCCATGCCAGCCACCATGCGCTGGGCACCGCCGCTGCAGCCGGCGTGGTCCTCCTCGGCTTGCAGCGCCTCCACGCCATGACCCAAGACGGTTCGGATCTTGCGGACCTGCCGGACATCGGCGCCTTGGCCATGATCGCCGTGGTGCAACTCGTCCTCGTGGTCTCCTTGGTCCGCGCGGCCTTCCGTGCCGTGGACGTCGTGCAGGACGTCATGGACCTGCTCGATGACGACGACGAACTCGACGGCTCAGAGCGGACCGTGATCTCGGCCGTGGAAAGTGTTCTGCGCTTCATCATCCTCTTCATCGGCGGTGTCTTTGTGGCCGACGCCTTCGGCTTGGACCTGACCTCCCTCATCGCAGGGCTCGGCATCAGCGGACTGGCTTTGGCCTTGGCCGCCAAGGACACGATTTCGAATTTCTTTGGTGCCGTGACCGTCCTCATGGACCGGCCGTTCCGCGTCGGCGACTGGGTCGTGGTTGGGGGCACGGAAGGCGAAGTCATCGAAATCAACCTGCGCACCACGATCCTGCGCACGTCGTCGGACACGGTGGTCACCGTTCCCAACGCGAACTTGGTCAGCATGGCCGTGGAAAACTACGGCAAGCGCCGATGGCGCCGATGGCAAACCACCCTTCACCTCGACCTTGCCTCGGACCCCGAGGCGGTGAGCACCTTTTGCGACAAGGTCATCGCTGCGGTACGCGAGAACGAGCGCACCCTCAACGAGGACGCGTCGTGGTGCGCCGTCGAGGGCATCTCGGCCCAATCCATCGACGTCGCCATCAACCTCTACTGGGACATCAACTCCTCCGTGGCGGAACGTGAAGCCCGCGAAGACCTGATGTTGGACATCGTCCGCATCTCACGCGAGCTGAACCTCGAATTCCACGACGCTCGCGTGCGCCAGTCCCGCTGAATCAGAACGGACCGGGTTCTGCCGCCCTGTAACGCAACCAGCCGCCTGCGGCGACCGCGATGGACGCTCCGGCAAGGGCCAAAGAAGCGGTTTGCGTCAACGAGCCAAGCGCATGGGCGTACCACGCTGCGGCCACACCGGCTGCACCAAGCCAAAGCAAAGAGCGCCACATGCGCAGCACACCAAGCCGCGCCTGAAGACGATCGACGTCTTCGAGCCAGGACTGCGTGGCGGCTTGCAGGTCATCGTCGTCCCATGCCAGGGCGCGACCGCGCCATCGCATGACGTTCGCATAGCGCCAGATCCAGAGGCCTCCTCGGTAGGTGGATTGAGCACGAGGATTCGACCAAGCAGCGGGAGCACCGTCGCTCCACGCGTTGAACCAGGCTTCCGGCCCCCCGGCATCTGAGCCGCGGCCCGCCTCGACCGCTTCGCCCTCGAGGGCCATCGCGTGGGCCAGACCCGGACGTCGACCCACCACGTCGGTCAGGGCTTCGTCCACGGTGCGCGGCAGCGGCCTGAAGCGTGGTCCTCCATCACCCTCGACGAGGCTGTGCATGGACAATTGCAGGTCCGGAAGTCCGACCGTGGCACGGTCGTGCGGGGCACGCCACAACGTCGAGGTCCCAAGCCGCTGCTCCACCGTGGCCATCGCGTCGTTCCATCGACGCTCGACTGGCGGCGTGGACCACGGTTCCAACGCGCCGAGCACGGTGCCTGCCGCCCGGAACTGATCGAGGAGATCGACGTCGCTGATGCCGACCGAAGGAGCCTGAGGCCAAATGAACACCACATCGTGGCCGTTCAGCGTGCAGCCTCCAACCGGGAGCTGCACCCGTTTCGTGGAATGCAGGGCTTCCGCACGGTCAGCCTGCTGGGCCAAGGAGGAGAGGGCGCGTCCGGTGCCGAAGGCGCACACAAGGACGTCGTACGTGGCTCCGTCGAGTTCCGCGAGGAACCAACGTCCGTGCAGGTCGGCGCGCATCGCCTCAACGGTCGCGCCCTCGAGCGCGACCCCCCAACGGCCGTCGGTGGTGGCGAGCAAGGCCTCAACGCTGCCCGACAACACCGTCACTGGACCCCACGGCGTGGGGACCGTCCCTTCGGAATCCTCCGGCAGGAGGCCCGTGGGCCACGGGGCGAGCATGACGGGACGAGGAAGGCCCCGCGTGTGAACCCTGCCCTCGGCGTGCGCATTCCTCAAGGGCAAGGGCGCGCACGGCGCATCGTCATGGGGGTGAGTGACCGTGTGGGGGACGCCCTTGGGCGAGCCGTGGACCAGCGCATGCTGCGCGAGGTCATGGCACACGAGGTCCGTCCTCAGCACATGGCCATCATCATGGACGGGAACCGCAGGTTTGCGTTCAAGAACCGCTTGACCTCAGGCGTCGGCCACCGCATTGGCAAGGCCAAACTCGAGGAGGTCTTGGACTGGGTGCTCGAACTGAACATCCCCTGGTTCACCGTCTATGCCCTGTCAACGGAGAACCTCAACCGCCCACAACAGGAACTGGATGCCCTCTTTGACCTGTACATCGAGGGCCTCAACGACATCGCGGAGGACCCGCGCATCCATGCCAACCACGTCCGCGTTCAGATCATCGGTCGCCGCGACCTCTTGCCGGCGAGGGTCATCGAGGCCATCGACCACGCCGAAGGCCGCACGGCGGGGTACGATCGCTTCGTGTTCTCGGTCTGCCTGGCCTACGGAAGCCGCGAAGAAATCCTTGACGCCATTCGCGCCATCGCCGAAGACCACGCCAAGGGCGAACTGGCGCTGGAGGCCATCGACGAAGCGGCGGTGTCCGACCGGCTCTACACCGCCGACATGCCCGACCCGGATCTGGTCATCCGCACCTCTGGGGAGGAGCGCATCTCCAATTTCCTGCTGTGGCAGATGGCCTACGCTGAATTGTACTTCACCGACGTCTACTGGCCCTCCTTCTCGAAGCGTGAACTCCTCAAGGCCATCAAGGCCTTCCAGCAGCGGAAGCGCCGCTACGGAGCGTGAACCCATGGGCGTGTGCGACCGGTGCCAAGGGTACGAGAACCCTAGCCTTGCGGTGGACGCGTGCGTGCGTCGCGGCGATGAGGTGCTGCTCATCCAGCGCAAGCATCCGCCAAACGTCGGCTCATGGGGCTGCCCGGGCGGCTTCATGGACGTCGGCGAGACCGCGGAAGAGGGCGCGCTGCGGGAACTTGAGGAAGAAACAGGCATCCGTGGATGCAACCCTCGCTTGCTGATGGTGATGAGCGACCCTGAACGCGACGAGCGAAAACACGTCGTCAGCATCGTCTACGAGGTCGACATGGTGGACGAGGCGCAGGAGCCGACACCCGGTGACGACGCCGCCGATGCACGCTTCGTTCCCATTTCGGACGTGCTCGCAGGCGTCTACCGGCTCAACGGCGATCACGAAGACGTCCTGCGGGCGTGGCTTCAGCCCTGAAGCATGGCCGCAAAAGCTGCTCTCGCGTCAGGCCAAGGGTCTGGGGCCAAGGCGTCGGTCAACGCCATGCCCGTGGCCCATCGGGCCCTGACGTCCAACCATGCTTCACCCTCGCATGCACCACGGTGCCGAAACAAGGGCCAACCCTCGGCTTCGACACGGTCCAGGAAGCCGCGCTCGGCCGCCGAGACCAACAAGGTGGGCACGCCGAGGTAGGCCGCTTCCGCCGCGAAGGTCGTGGATTGCGTGATGACCCCGTCCACGTCCGAGAGGCGATCTAGAAGGGTCCACGCCAAGCGCTCCGAGGGTGTTTCTTCCTCGTCCCATGACAGCANCTGGAAGCCCTCGATGACCGCATCAGGCAGGGCGAGGACCTCCCCGCCATCGTGCGAGCCGTCACCCAAGAGCCGCCGCACCAAGATGCGCGGCGGATCGGCGAGGTCGTTNGGCCGTCGAATGGGCGCCAAATGCAGGTGTTGATGGGTGCCGTCGAGGCGGTGAAGCCGCCACCGTCCAGCCTTCGCGCCCCGTGCCCAGCCTGCAAGGCTCCCTCCGTCCAAATCCTCGCGCCAATGGGTGGGCACCACCACGTCGGTGATGCCGCGGTTGAGCCAGCGAAGGCTCCGATGCTGAATTTCCGTGTCCACGGCGCACCAGCGCTCGCTCAAGCCGGACAAGCGGCCTGCCAACGGCATGAGCGGCGCATTCATCGCGACCATGCGGTGCGGCCCAGGCACCTCGCGGCGCCATGACCGAAGGTGCCGCACAGCCGCACGAAGGCGCCGTTGGCCGCTCCAGGCGCCCGAGGCACGCGGCACCCACACCGCGCGACGGGACGGAAGATGGCCGTCGCGTTGCTCGTACAACGCCCGAACTTCTGCGCGGTCGGTCATCAGCAGCATGTCCTGCGTGCTTCCGTCCCGCACCAGCGGCGCAAGCGCCCGCACGTGTGCGGGATGGTCGAAGACCCAGCACGTCGGCACAAGCAAGGCTGGAGGCAGCGGCACATAGGCCCGCCGACCTGAGGTTGAAGGACCGAAGGCAGAATCGGCGGTCATGACCTCAAAGCAAGCCATCGCCTTGGACGGTGGCACAGTGTACGGCCCTTACACGCCCGGCGTCCGCGTCGGCGACAGCCTCTGGTTGTCCGGACAAATTGCACCTGACGCGGGAGNCCTGCAGGCGCAGGTCGCGGGAGCGCTGGCGAAGATCGACGCCTTGTTGGCTGCCGGTGGCGCGAGCAAGCACGACCTCGTGGCGGTGCAGGTCCTGCTCGAGGACATCGGTGACTTCGCCGCGATGAACGAGGTGTACGCGGCATGGCTCGAAGACGTGCGCGTTCCGCCCACGCGTGCGGCCTATCAGGCCGCGGCCTTGCCCGCCGGTGCTGCGGTCGAAATCCTCGTCCATGCCGTCATCGGCTCGGCGTGACCAGAGGCGCGTTCAAGTGCACCTCCGGGCTGGGAGCGACATGGCGAAGTGGGCTGAACACTGCTTCAAGGCCTACGACATCCGTGGTTTGGCCAACGGCGACGGCAGCGGAGAATTGACGCCGGCCTTCGCCGAGCGCCTCGGCCGAGCGCTCGCGACCTACCTTGGCGCCAAGCGCTTGGCCGTCGGCCGTGACATCCGGACCTCAAGTCCGGCCTTGGCCAACGCGCTGATGCAGGGCATGCAGGCCGCTGGAACCGACGTCNTCGACCTTGGAATCTGCACCACTGGAGCGCTCTATCACGCCTGCTGGACGATGGACGTCGACGGCGGCGTGATGGTCACGGCCAGCCACCTGCCGATGCCCACCCACAACGGCTTCAAGATGTGCCGAGGCAACCTTCCTCTGGCGGGAGAGGAGATCCAAGAACTGCGTCAGGTCTTCATGACAGGCGATTTTTCCTCCGGTGAAGGGGCACGGAATCCCACGCCCCACATGCCCACCTACCTCGCGGCCATCGCCGAAAGCGTGGGCCAGCTTGGCCGCCCCGTTCACGTCGCCGTGGACGCTGGAAACGCGGTGCCTGGCCCCTACCTCGTCGAGGTCCTGGAGGCCATCGGGGCGAAGGTGGAAGCAGTGCATTGCACCTGGGACGCCAGCGAACCAAACCACGGCGCAGACCCAACCCGGCCGTACAACATGACCGATCTGGCGGATCTGGTCACTGCACACGGATGTGAATTTGGCTTGGGCAGCGACGGTGACGGCGACCGCATTGGCGCGGTGACCGAGACCGGTGCCTTCGTCTATCCTGACCGCTTGGTGGCCCTGCTCGTGGGCGACGTGCTCGCCGACCTCGGAGAAGATGCAAACGCCAACGAACGCACCGTGATCTACGACGTGAAATGCTCCATGAACGTCGAATCGGCCATCTTGGCCGCGGGCGGAACGCCGCTCATGGCCCGCACCGGGCACTCGTTCATGAAGCGGGCCTTGGCCGAGCGCCCGGGATGCCGCTTCGCGGCGGAAATGAGCGGCCACCTCTTCCCCGCCGACCGTGGGTGGTACGGCTTCGACTGCTCCCTGTACAACGCGGCGCGGTTGGTGGAACTCTGGTCGCGGCAAGCCCCAGACGGCCCGACCTTCGGCGACGCCCTCGATGCTGTTGCGCCCAACCTGCCCACCACGGGTGAGTGCAAGGTGCCGTGCGCGGAAGCGCAGAAGGAGGAGGTTGTAGCGGGCATCACCGCGGCTTTTGCCGACTTGCCGCACAGCACGGTGGACGGCGTTCGGGTTCGCTTCGAAGACGAAGACGGGAGCCTGCAAGGCTGGTACCTCGCACGACGATCAAACACCGAAGCGGTGCTGGTCATGCGGGCCGAAGCCCGCACCGAGCAAGGGCTTGAACGCATCCGGGCGCACATCGAAGACCGGGTGGCTGACTTGATCGACGTCGAGGGCTTTCTCGAGGCCTTTGCCTAAGGCTCAGAGCGTCGGGTCGACCTCGATGTATGGCGCGACGGTGAAGTCGAGCACGAGGAGTTCGATGGTCCACGAGACGTCCTCGCCGTCATCGCTGCGCTCGCAGCCAAATCCGGCGTTGCCCGCGGCCGCCGTCACGCCGATGAGGATGTCGTAGGCGCCCAAGCCGGCATCGCCAGCGGTCAAGTCCTCCGCGATGTCCGACCCGCTCATGCCGGAAATCACCTCTTCGTCGAGCAAGGAGAGGTTGACCCACGTGAGGTCAACCGTGTGTGAGCCGGGATTTTCACCGGAGCCAGTTTCGGTCATCTCGTTGTGTTCGAGGGTCGCGGTGATCGTGTCAGCAGCGGCACTGCCGCCGACGACCCCACACGAGGCTCCGCTCGCTGTTTCATCCTCGTCGTACGTGAGGGTGATTCTGACGCCCACGACGTTGCCGCCGGCCGTTGCGATTTCATCCCTGACCGCGTCAGACGTCTGGCTGACGGGCCACTCGTCGCCGTCCTGAATGTACTCGCCACCTTCCTCGAGGAGGATGGTTTCCACCTCACCGTTGACGACATAATCGCCCACCGCGGTAAGGCCGGCACTTTCGACACCGCTCGCTGCGCTGGCAAAGGCCACCGGGAAGGCGATGGTGAAGAAGAGGATGCCAGCGACCAGAATCTGTGCATCGCGCTCGGTCTTGACGCGCTCGACAAAGTCGGTGACCTTTGACATCGTCCGCCCTCCAACCGCTGCGAGGTGCTCCGAACCTATCACCTTCACGGCTTCAGGTCAAGCCTCTTCGTCGGCCGGGGGCCAAACCCGGACGTTCGTTTGCGGCCATGCCTTTGAGCGCACGTCAAAGCCGAGTGAGGCGAAGGCTCGCTTCGATTTTCGCCAGGTGGGCAACAGAAAACCGACGGTCGAACGCTCGCTGAAGGTCCACCGCCACGGCATGCGCGGAAGGGCATGCACCCATGCGTGAATCAGGTCCAGGCCAAGTCCGTCGTCCGTGCCGCCAGGAAGCAACCAGCTGATTTGGTGCACTTCACCGGTGGAACCTCTGGTTTCCGACCACGCGGTGATGATCCCCCCGTGAAGCGGACCGTCGAGGATTTCCAAGCCAATCGTCCGGGCGGCTTGGGTCATGGGCATGATGATCGCGAAGCGGTCCACCATGCGAGCGCCTTCATGGCGGAGCATGGACCATCCCGCCTCCTCCATCACGCGACGAAGGGTGCGGATGGCAGCGATTGGGCTGACGCAGACCTCAAGGTCGAGCGTTTGCGGTCGCACCATACCTCAAGGCCCGGGCGGACCGGGCATCAACGTATCGAGCGCAGTGCGCGATGGCCGGCGGCCTCCAACGACGGTCGAGGTGGTCCCGTGTGGGACCGGCCATCAAGGCTGACGCAGGCAGGACCTGGGTCAGCACGACAGCGGTCGTGTCGGATCAGCCGAAGAGCGAGCCGAGGCCTTCGAAGCCACCCTCTTCCTCTTCTTCTTCCTCAGCGGCCTCCTCAGCGGGGGCAGCGTCGGCAGCAGCGGAAGCAGCCGCAGCGGGTGCAGCGGCAGCGGGGGCAGCGACGGCCTGGGTCATGGCTTCAGCGATGTCGATACCGCCGAGCGAGGCCACCAGGGCCTTGACTCGGGCGGCGTCGACGTCGACACCGGCGGCCGCCAGAACGGCGGTCACGGCATCGTCGTTGATGTCCTTCTCAGCAGCGTGCAGCATCATGGCAGCGTAGACGTACTCCATTTCATTCACCTCATGTGTTTTGGTTGTTCAGCCGAACAGGTCTCCAAGGCCGCCGAAACTGGCTTCCTCTTCTTCCTCTTCCTCTTCCTCGACCGCCTCGGCTGGGGCGGCTTCGGTGCTCTCGGCGACAGCGGCCGTGGCAGCAGCAGCGTCAGCTGCAGCCCCCAGCATGGCCGCCAACTCGTCGTCGAGGGCGGAGGAATCGAGCGATCCCGCGACGCCCATCGCCGCGCGGTGAGCGCGGCCGAGCAGGTGCGGGAGGGTCGTGGTCGAGATGTGCGCCACCTCGAGGGCCACGGCCAGGGCTTCCGAGGAAGCCTTCGCGAGCAGGGTTGGGGTGGTCTCTGGCGTGAACCAGCCGACGTGGCAGGCGACGTTGAACGCGCCAGCCGCGAACCCAATCAAGTCCGAGCGGAACGCGTCGAAGTCGATGTCCAACACGTCGGGGCGGAAGACGACGCCTTCCTCGTAGGTGCCGATCAGGCGGAGGCCGGTGACGATGGGGTTGATGCCAATCTTGCCGAGCATCATACCGAGGTCGCCTTCGAAGACTTCGCCTTCCTTCAGGACGACGGTTTGCTTCTGAATGTGGACGCTGCCGCCCATGATCTTCGCAGGAATACCGACGGAGTTCAGCTCACCCACAATGGGACCAGGTCCCATGCCGGTGTCCATCTTCTCCACGACGATGTCGTGGGGCGCAACGTCACCGGGCTTGGCCGCGCGGCCGGCCTCGGTGGCCTTGAGGTCGGTGAAGAGCTCGAAGGAATTCTTGGCGCTGGTGGACACGAGGGCCGGCTGAACGGCACCGTCAAAGAGGGCCTCGAGGGTGTCAAGGTCTTGTCCGGCGTTGGCCCAGGCGAGGCGCATCAAGCGCTTCTTGGCCACGCGGATGTCCATGTTCTCGCGGAGCGTTTTGCGCATCTCGATCATCGAATCGGCGGGAACGCCGTGGATGTCGATGACAGCAATGGTGTCACCGGAGTTGATGAGGGACTCAAGGTCGGCGACGGTGTCGCGCTTCCAGGACATGACCTTGGGGATCACGCCGTCACCTCCACCTTCACCGAGGGACCCATGGTGGTCTTGATGTAGAGCGAGCGGATGTTGTTCGGGCCGCGCTCGAGGCGGGTCATCACACGCTTGTAGACCTCCATCGCGTTGGCGGTCAGCTCGTCCAAGGATTGGTTGGCGGTACCAAACGTGGCGTGGAAGGTCATCTTGTCACCGGACTTCACGACGACGGTGCTGCGCAGACCCGTGGCCACGACGGCAGGGTCGAGCACGGGGGGAACGGGGCGGGGCATCTTTCCACGGGGACCGAGGATGACACCAAGCCAGCGACCGACNAGGCCCATGTGAGGCACTTCAGAGAGGAAGAAGTCGTAGCGGTTGGCCACCTTCTTGCCCATGCCCTTGTTGGTGCCCATCTCCTCGATTTGCTCGGGGGCGAACACGTCGATGCCGCCGGCCTTGGCCTTCGCTGCGGCTTCGCCGGAGGCGAACATGGCGACCTTGATCTCCTTTCCACGACCAGAGGGAAGACGAATCTCTTCCTTGATACGGTTGTTCGGATTCTTGAGGTCGACGTCCTTGATGGTGAACGCGAACTCAATCGATTCGACAAAGGCGCGCTCAGGCGCCTTGTCCAGGGCTTCGTTGATGGCGGCGGTGATGTTGTTTTCCATGATGCCTCACCTCTGCGGTCTGCGAGGCGTCAGGCACCTCTCCCGCATTTCGTGAATCTGTTCAGTTGAATCGGTCGTCCCACTCTCCATTCTCAATGATCTTCAGCGCGTCCTTAGGCCAGTGGCCGTCAATCTTGACGCGCATGGCAACGCAGGTGCCGATGACCTCGCGGGTCATCGCCTTCAGGTCGGCACCGGTGAGGTCACCGGCCTTGTCCTTGGCCACACCGATGGCCTTCTCGAGAGGAAGGTCCTCGGTGGCCGCTTCCATGGATCCATTGCACTTCTTGACACCGAGCGCCTTCTTGACGAGCTCAGCGGTCCAAGGCTTGGCCATGACGAAGCATCCTGCACATTGCGTGCAGGTGGCCGACTTGACTCGTGTATATAATCGCAATGGAGGCGCAATCCGCGGAAAAACGGCGGCCTCGCGGCCTCGCAGTCACGCAAACAAGCCGATTGGGCTCACTCGTTGACACGCTCGATGACGCGGACGTGGTCACCACGCATGCTGAGGGTCATTGGGATGACCTGCTCGTACAGTTCCATGGTGACCTCTTCCTTGGTGTCGGCCACGGCGGTGATGCGGGCCTTCTCGCCCTTGAACGCACCCGTCACGATCTCGACGATGCAGCCCACGTCAATGCCGCTGGTGACGGCCTTCGGCTCGAGGTAAGGCAGGATGTTCTCCAACGGTGCCTCGCCTGGGAGCACGGACTTTGCGTTCTTGAGTGGCGTCAGGTTGAGGCCACGGCGGGCCTTGGGGTCACGGCCACCGGCGCGTCCAATGAGTTTCTCCACGTGGTGCTTGGCGCTGGCTTCGACGAAGACGTAACCGCGCATGCTGTGGGGGTGAACGATGGACATGATCTCGTCCTTGAGGGTACGGAGGCTACCGCTGCCGTGGATGCGAGCGTGCATCTCAGAGGCCAGGCGCTGCTCGGAGCCGATGGCGGACTTGACGATGTAGAGGAAGGAGCCCACAGAGCCGTACATTTCCTTGAACAAGGTGTCAGCGCCTTCCATCTCGAGGTCAGAGAAGATGCAGTTGTAGTCCTGGAGGTTGCCAGGGTCAATCCACTCTGCGGCGTCGTAGACGCCGGCGGGGGTGACCTCGTCGCTGGAGGAAACCACGAGGTAGGGGATGACGTCAACGAGGGTGCGGCCCATGTCGATGCCGCGGTCTGGACCTTCCTTGTGCAGGACGAGTTGGTCGACGGAGAGGCCCGTGACTTCAGCGACGCGAGCCAACACCTCTTCTGGGGTTGAGCCGCTGCCGTACACGCCGTCCCAAAGGCCTGGGAAGCTGGCGTCGGAGCTGTGGCGGCGGAGCAGGAGGAGTTTTTCCTCGTAACGAACGTAAGCGATGAAATCAGTCTGCACGTTGAGCACCTCAGGGGAGGGGGATGTTGAACACGTCATGGATCAGCCACGGGAAGGTGTGGTCCATCAGGAGCAGGATGAGGAAGCCGATGGCACCGAGCACCATCAGGCCAATGCCGCAAACGATGGACGTGCGGCGGAATTCCTCGGGGCTTGGCTTGCGGGCCATGCGGATGATGCGGGCCCACGAACCCTTGGTGATGTTCCGACGAACCCACGCCTCAACGGCGTCTTGACGGTCCTGAACACGCTGCTCAAACGAAGGATTGGCGTCCGTGGACATGGTGCAACCTCAGCCTGCCGAGCGACCTGCCCCCTCATTAAGAACGCATCGGCCGGAAATTGGCTGCCATCGGGAGGCTTCTTGAGGGGCAGCAGGCCAGCGGTGTCGTGGCCAGCGGTCGTGACCCCTACGAGGTTCTCGGCGTCGGCCGAGACGCCGGAGACGCCGAAATCCGTCGCGCCTATCGGCGGCTGGCCCGNCAATTCCACCCCGACCGGAACAAGGGGGACGCCGCCGCAGAAGCGCGTTTCAAAGAGGTCCAGGCGGCCTACGACGCCATCGGCACCGCGGAAGCACGCGAAGCCCAGCGCCGTCAGGCCTTCTCGGGATTCGGTGGCCACGGTTTCGGCGGCATGCCAGGCGGCATGGGACAGTTCGAGGACCTCATCGGGCAAATGTTCGGCCAGCGGGCCGGCCCGGGACGCGTCCCTCCACGCCAGCAACGTGCACGGCCGGCGCCAAAGGGCGGGGACGTCACCGTTCATCTCGACCTGACCCTCGCCCAGGCCACCGAAGGCGGCACCTTCCCGTTCACCGTCCGGCGCCTGCGCCTGACGCCAAGCGGAGGCGTGGAAACCAAAGCCGCCTCCCTACGGATGACGCTTGAGCCCGGCACCGCCCACGGCACCGCAAAGCGCCTCCGAGGGCAAGGCCATGANCACCCTGAGGGCGCCACCGGCGACGCCATGGTGACGCTGAGGATCGACCCCGGCGAAGACCGTCGGTGGGAAGACGGGCGACTGGTGCAATCCGTCCCCGTCCCATACAGCACCCTTGTGTTGGGCGGGAAGGTCGAGGTGACCTTGCCCGACGGCCGAGCCGGCCGACTGACCGTTCCTGAGGGTTCACTGGTTGGGGACCGAAGACGGATGCCAGCACAAGGGTACGCCGGTGGCGACCTCGACCTTGAATTCGAATTGGCCGAAACCGGGCCGCTCGATAAGGCGCAAACCGAGGCGTTGTCGCGTCTCAACGACCTCGGTTTGTGAGGCCACCTTCTTGGCAGAGGCAGGTGTGGGAGCAGCATGGACCGACGACGACGTGGCTCAAGCCATCGGCGCCAGCGTCAGCGCGGTCCAAAAGCACCAGACGATGACCGGCTCTGGCGCCGCCTCCACGACGCCCTCGGGCAGCACGCCGAGGGCCCACATGCTCCTGATGACCTTTGGACGGCGGTGTGTGCCAGAGAAGGCCACCCCACCGAGGGGCCTGATGCGCGGCGTGCCCGCTCCGCCTTCGACGCGGCCCTGAGCGAGGCCACCAAGCGGGGACAGCGGTTGACGCGCACCGATACCGGTGTGCGCTTGCGCTCGAAGGAAACCATCGAGGCCGCGTCAAGGGCCCGGCAGCGTTGGCAAGCGCACCTCGACGGCACGGAAGGCCCGGACGAGGTGCTCGGCGAGGTGCTCCGTTGCTGGTTGCTCGAGGCTCCACTGGAGTCCTGGCCAGAGACGTGGACCTTGATCGAAGGAGAACGCGTGCTCACGTGGGACGGCTTTGACCTCAGCAAGGCGCTCGTCGCGTGGGCCCGCCGCATCAGCGGGCTCCGTTTCCGCGAGGATGCTCCGCACGTGGCGCACCTGCTGCATGCCGCCGGCACCATGGATGCGCTGGCCCTGATTGAGGCACGGCTCAGGCAGCGTGCCCGCGAGCGCGACAATCCCTTCCCGGAGGCGTGGCAACCGCACCTGGTGGAGGTCACGAATGCGCTCGAAGAGGTCGACGGAGACGCGGATGTGGCGGCCGGACGCACCGACCTGCGCCACCTTCCCTTCGTGACGATTGACCCGCATGACGCGAAGGATTTCGACGACGCCGTCTGCCTCTCGGACGACAAGCAAACGTTGTGGGTGGCCATCGCCGACGTGGCGTCGTACGTGCGCCAAGACACGCCACTGGACCGAGCGGCGCGCTCCAGGGCCACGTCCGTGTACCTCCCGCACGCCGTGCTGCCCATGCTTCCGCCACGCCTGGCGGACGACNTGTGCAGCCTTCGGGCGAACGTTGACCGTCGCGCCATGGTGCTCGAACTTCGCCTCGACAGCAACCGCGTTGCTGCGTGTGTCCCGCATGAAGCCGTCATCCGCGTCAGGGCCAACCGCTCCTACGACGAGGTGCTGGAGCGCGGCGAGGTGGACGATCTCCTTGCACTCGCCGCGGGCATGCGTGAGGGTGATCTGCGGCTGGAGTTGCATCAGGCAGAACTGCGCCCCCGCCTGAAGGGGAACGCTGACATCGACGTGGAGATCAAGCGTCCAAACGACGCGACGGCGATGATTGAGACCTTCATGGTGGCCGCAAATGCAGCGGTTGGGGAGCTGCTCGGCTCAGCCGGCGCGCCCTTGCCGTGGCGGTGCCACCTGCCGCCGGACCGCGTCGAGGTCGAGGCGCTCAACGCCCGGCTNAAGGCCCTGGACGTCAACATCGAACTTCCCATGCCGTCGCACAGGACCTCGGGCCAGACCTCAACGGAGGAGCTGTCCGACCTGTTGTCGGGTTGGGCGGGCGGCATCACCATCGAATCCAACACCGAGCCTGTTGAGGAAACGCATCGGTCTGAGGTGATCGATCCAGAGGCCCGTCGAGCCATGCTCGACGCCCTGCGCCAGGCCCAACATGCGGCGAGTGAGTTGACCGGGGCAACGCGACGCGTGGTGGACCAGAGCCTCTTCCAGCTGATGCAACGGGCGAGCTACACCGCCACCAACACCGGTCATTTCGGACTTGACCTCGACGCCTATGCGCACTTCACCAGTCCGATTCGGCGCTACCCTGACCTCGTGGCCCATCGGCAGTTGAAGGCCCTGATGCGGAACGAGCCATGGCCCCACGCCGCCGAGGACATGGAAGCATTGGCGGGCCATTGCGGGGACCGGGCATGGGCCGCGAAGCGACTCGAATGGGAGGCCGTGGACCAAGCCTTCGCGCTCCACCTCACCACCACCGAAACCACCGCGTGGCCCGCAAGGGTGGTCTCCCTGCGCACGCCCTTTGTGCACCTTGACCTCAACGACGACGGCGCCCTGCACGGACGTCTGCATCTGAGCGCCTTGAGCAAGAAGAGCCGCCTCCACATTGATGACCACGGCCTTGTGGTGGAAAGCGAGGACCATCCGGAACCACTGCTGCGCCTTGGCGAGCGATACCCATGCCGGCTTCGGGGGCTCGATCTCTGGACGGGGAAACTCGACCTCGCACCGGTCTGAGTTGTATTGTAGTCAATCAGCACGCTTTATATTGACTACATTCCACGCAACCTCATGGCGCGAGTGACCGCAGAGGTTTGCACCTGTGGGTGCAAAATGAAGCGACTCTACACGCGCGCTGAAGGCGGCAAAGGGTGGGACCCCATCGGTTGGATGTGCTCCTGCGGGTGCGGGTGCGTCTCCCTCGATGCGGGTCCTGGTCGAATGAACGCATGCTGCAGCGCTGCGGAGGCATGAACATGACCTCCATGCACCGNCTTGACATCAACGGCATGTCCTGTGGTGCTTGCGTGGCCAGCGTGGAACGCTTGGCCATGGGCATCGAAGGCGTCGAGTCCGTCAGCGTGAACTTGGCCCTTGAGCGCGCGGTGGTCACGCTGCAGCACGCCACCTCCCTCGACGAGGTCATCGAGGCCATCGATCGTGGCGGGTTCGGTGCATCCCGTCCCATGGACCCCCTTGAGCGACGGCGGCAAGGCCAGGCCGACCTCCGCCGCAGAGGACAAGGCGTGGCCTGGGCGCTTGTGGCCGCGGCGTCCTGCATGCTGCTGACCATGTGGCTCCCAGATCTCGGTCACCTCGGCCCGAGCGGGCTGGTGAGCATGGACGGCCATGGTGCCCTTGCACCAGAGGGTGTGCGCGTGAACCACCTCGTTGCCTTGGTGCTCGGAGGCATCGTCTGGTCGTGGGCCGGTGCTCGCTTCCACCGTGGCGCCTACAGTGCCTTGCGTCGGGGTTCAGCCAACATGGACGTCCTCGTCTCGCTCGGCTCCAGCACGGCCTACCTGTGGAGCACGGCGGTCATTCTCGCGGCCTTTGCCGGCCACAACCTTGGTGACGGCATGGTCTTCATTGACGGTGCCGCCTTCATTGTGGCCTTCCTCTTGCTCGGGGACTGGCTGGAGGCACGTGCCCGTTTCCAGGCCACCGACGCCCTACACGGGCTGATGCGCTTGCGTCCAGAAGAGGCGTGGAAGGTGGACGGGGAAACGGACGATGCGCCATCGACGGCGGTGCCGGTCGAAGCCCTCGCGCCCGGTGACGTCATTCGGGTCCGGCCGGGCGAGGTGGTGCCTGTTGACGGGGTGCTGGTCTCAGATCGCGTCCTGATGGACACCTCATCGCTCACGGGTGAGGCCTATCCGATCAACGTCAAGCACGGCGAAGACGTTCACGGCGGGTCCAGCCCGGTGGACGCCACCGTCATGATGCGCGTGACGGAAGCCGCTGGAGCAACCCTCCTCGACCGCGTCATTGCCTTGGTCGAAGCCGCGCAGGGTGGAAAGGCTCCAATTCAGCGCTTGGTCGACCGGATTTCTCGCGTTTTTGTTCCCGTGGTCATCGTCATGGCCGTGGCGGCGGCCATCGGGTGGTACCTCTCCGGAGCACCCGTGGAGCAGAGCATGCTCGTGCTTGTCTCCACCCTCGTCATCGCCTGCCCGTGCGCGCTAGGATTGGCGACCCCGACCGCCCTGGTGGTCGGCACGGGCATCGGTGCGCGTCACGGGATGCTGGTCAAGGGCATCGAAGCCCTCGAGCAAAGCACCACCATCGATACCGTGGTGCTCGACAAAACGGGCACGATCACCGAAGGGAAGCCCCGCATTGCTCACATCGAATTGCTCCACGGCGACATTCCGCAGATGCTGGGCTTTGCTGCAGCGCTTGAGCAGGACAGCCTGCACCCCATCGCGGAGGCCGTGCGGTGGTCATGGTCCAACTTTGACCGACCTCTCCCTAAAGTCCAACGCATCACGGTTCGCCCAGGTCAGGGGCTCCACGGAGAGACGGACGAGGGGACCGTGGCGATCGGCAACCTCGACCTCATGGACGACATGGGTTGCACGCTTGAGGATGAACACCGTGCACTGGTTTTGACTCGTGCCGCTTCTGGAGCNGGCATGGTGTTGGTCGGGCACGNGGACCGAGNGATCGGTTGGTTGGAACTCCGCGATCAACTCCGTCCTTCCTCGAAAGACGCCATTGCTGGCATGCAGGGCGCCGGATTGCAGGTCATCATGCTGACCGGGGACCAGAAGGCCACGGCAGAACACCTCGCCGAGGAAGTGGGCATCACCACGGTCATGGCCGACGTCATGCCAGATGAAAAAGGANCCACAGTCCAGCGTTTGAGGGACGAAGGACGGCAAGTAGCCATGGTTGGGGACGGCATCAACGACGCCGCCGCCCTTGCATCGGCCGACCTTGGCATCGCGATGGGCGGAGGGGCAGGCATCGCTGTGGATGCCGCACAAGTGGTGCTGCTGCGCAACGACCTGATGGACGTTCGTGGTGCANTCGACCTAGGCCGTCACACCATGGGGAAAATCCGCACCAACCTCGGGTGGGCGTTCGGATACAACGTGGTGGGCATTCCGTTGGCTATGGGCCTCCTCTACCCGTGGACTGGATGGCTGCTTCCCCCGGCCTTTGCGGCGGCGGCGATGAGCCTCTCAAGTCTCAGCGTGGTGGCGAACAGCCTGACGTTGCGGTGGTGGTCGCCGCGCCGTTGGGAGAATTGAAAACCCCGGGCCTTGGTCGGTTTACCATGTCCATGCTTGACCTCAATATCACCGGCATGACCTGCGGATGCTGCTCTGGCCGTGTGAAGCGTGCGCTCGAAGCCCTGCCAGAAGTCCAAGCCGCGCACGTGGACCACGACCGTGGCCGAGCCACGGTTGCTCTTGAATCGAACGCAAACCCGCGGATCCTCATCGAGGCCGTCGAGGCCGTGGGCTTCGGTTGTTCGCCCTGAGGTTCAGCCCATCACCCGCTTAAGCCGGGCTTCCAAGCGTGGCAGGCCTGCACCGGCCCACTGCTTCAGGACCTCGCCGTCGCGCATGAGGACGTTCATGGGGAGCATATCCACCTCTGCGACCCAAGGATGGGCCATCTTGAAGCGGGCAAGACCGGGTCGGTCCAGCATGATTTTGACGACATCGACCTCAGGATGAGTGTGTTCCCAATCTGACAGTTCATCTGCCCATTCTGTGCACGCTTGACAGGTGGTTTTCCCGAGGATGAGAAAGGCCGGGCCAGAACCCAGCGCATCCGACCATGTCTTGGCGTCGAGTTCCTTGATCTCGACCACGAACGGTCACCTCAAGCAGCGTAGTCGTCGCCCTTCTTCCAGTTCGCGCCACACAGGCCGCCGGCCATGGTGGCCTGGGCCGTACGTAGAACCTCCGCAGGGCTGCGGCCAGCGTCCATGTTGTTGATGCTGTACATCTGCACAAGGCCGTCGCTGTCGACGAGGACGCAGCCGCGGTAGCTGCAACCAAGGCCGTCGTTCATCATGCCAAAGGCGCGGCTGAGGGCGTGGGTGGTGTCGGCGAGCACGGGGTGCGTAACGCCTTCTGGGAAGGTCTCGGCATCCTTGAACCAAGCCTTGTGGCTGTGGTAGGAATCGAGTGAGCAACCCATGACCGTGATGCCGTCGTCGGCGAAATCATCCTGAAGCGCTTCGAAGCCCACGATTTCTGTGGGGCAAATGAAGGTGAAGTCAAACGGGTACCAGTAAATCAGGTACCAGCCGTCTTGGTCGCTGCTGCTGATGGTCTTCTTTTCGCCGTTGACGTAGGCCGTGGCGGTCCATTCGGGGGCGGGCTTGCCGATCATGTTGTCCATGGGGGGTGGAAGGGCACGGGGCTCTTGAATCCTTGTTGCCATTGGGGTCGCATTGATTGGCGAGGCGTAAGCCGTCTTTCTCAACGTGAACAACGCCGGGCGGAATCATGGTGCAGGGGGCAGGATTCGAACCTGCGAACCGTTGAGGAATGGGACCTAAACCCACCGCCGTTGACCAAGCTGGGCGACCCCTGCGTGGTAGGCTGCGCGTGCGCCTCCCTCATCAAGATGAGCCCCCGCCACCGCCGGAGCCGGATATGGCCGAGCGGGCGGACGATTGGAGCAGGTAGAGGAGGACCAACGAGACCCCTTGGAAGGGCAGCATGAACACCAAGACCCACATGTAGCGAAGCGCCAAACCCGTCTCGAGCACGGTCTCGTTGATGTCGTCAGGATGGTGGTACACGGTCACGTCTGAACCGGCAGGGTAACGGTCAAGCATCTTCGATGCAAGACGCGAGGAAGCGTAGCAGTCCTCCATCTTGGAAAGCTCTTCACCGGACAAGAGGTTCCCGTAGCCGTAACTGTAGCGCACCTTGACGCAATAACTTGTGCTGCACCCTTCCTCGTCACAACTCACCTCTTCACTCACCCAGCTGCGGTCCATCGTTCCGGGCGTCTCCTCCCAGTTCCGGGTGCTGTGCTGTTCGGCCAGGTCACCCGTGATGACCACGGTGGCCACCGCGGTACCTCCAATCCAAAACACGGAGAAAAACAGGAGAAAGAACATGCCGGTGATCGTCGCTCCGAGCTCATCTTCCTCCTGATCAAACGCTTCCTCAGGCACATCGACGGAAGGTGCCCGTTCAGCATCCGCCTCCGTGTTCTCTGCCACGGGCGCGGCGGGAAGGATGCCCAAGGACACCGGCTCTGGTGCTGCCTCTTTGGGCTGAACGGAGACGGGCTCCGGAGGCGTCACCTGCTCGGGCGAATCGACGGACTCCCAGAAGGGCGTGGAGGCATCCGAGGGTGTCACGCTCCCACTTCCATGGCTCGACCTTTGAATGGTCCGCCGAATGTCCTTCTGTTCACCGCATAGAAGGCCTGATACACGAGCCTTCGCTCCCTCGGACATGGCTGAGAACTTCACGTCTCCGCTGATTGAACTCCGCGGCGTTCGTCGTGTCTACGCCTCCGCAGGTGAAACCGTCGCAGCCCTCGACGGTATCGACTTGGACCTCAAACAAGGCGAAGTGGTGGTGATGCTGCTTGGCCCCTCAGGGTCTGGGAAAACCACCCTCCTGAACGTGCTCTCAGCCATGGACAGTCCGACGGAAGGGACCTATCGTTTCCTTGGCGAGGACGTGCCCACGGCTCCAGATGCGCTGGAAACAACGCGCTTTGGCCTCTCCATGCCCCACCCTCTGCTTCAGCCGCTGGTCTGGCCGGTCGAAGTCGCGGTTCGTCTGGTGCAGGCCACGGTCCGAGCCCCGAGTCGCACGATGGCCTCACGCCGCCGTGCGAAGGCGCTTGAGGCGCAGGCTTCCTTCCGACGGCGCAACATCGGGTACGTCTTCCAACAGTACAACCTGCTTGGCGACCTCACGGTGCTCGAGAACGTGATGCTCGCCCAAGAAATCGCTGGAGCGCGCGACCGCGCTCACGCGATGGACATGATCAGCAGGGTTGGCCTCGAAGGCCTGCACGACCGTTTTCCCTCCGAATTGTCCGGCGGACAGCAGCAGCGCGTGGCCATCGCCCGGAGTCTGGCCAAGAAGGCACAGTTGCTGCTGGGTGACGAGCCGACTGGAAACCTCGACAGCGAGACGACACAGCAGGTCATGGACGTCTTGCTGGGCATCTGCCGAAAGGAGCAGGTTACCGCGGTCATCGTGACCCACGACGAGAGCCTCACCCAGCACGCCACGCGCGTGCTTCGCCTCGACTCTGGGCGCCTGCAAAGCGACGAGCGAGGTGCCGCTGGGACCATCGTCGGCAAAGGCAAGGCGGCGGTGAAGGACGCCCTCGACACCGCTGAGGAGGTGGTCGACACCGTGCGCCGACCGGTTGAAGCCGCCATCCACGGCGGACTGGCGACCGCAAAGGCCCTGACCGGGGTCGCCAAGGACATTGCCGAGGCTGCTCGACCAAAGCGAAAGGAGTGACCGCCCATGCGTCTGCAGCTTCGTCGCCTTGCCCGTCATTGGGCACGAAACCGTGTGGTGACGGGCGTTTTCCTGCTGCTGCTCATCCTGGCGAGTTCGGTCTCCGTGATGTTCGCCGAGCACATTCGAAACGCGGACGAGGTCTACGCCGAGTACTACGACGTGACCAACCTTGGGGACCTGTTCGCAACAGGGCCAGATGGATTCACCTACGAGGCAGCGGCGCTGGAACGCGCGTGCGCTTCGACACCCGACACGGCTGGGCTCGCGATCGCGGCCTGTGAATCACGCATGGTGATTCGCGGTGAATACGCCCACTCTGAGGCGCAACGCACCTTCCTGGCCGAAGCCAAAGGATGCAGTTCCTTGGCGGCTTGCGACGATGACGTCCTCACCACAGCCACACTTGTTGTGCACGGCATGGAGGTGACCGATGACGGCCTCGGCCGCATCAACCGTCCCTACGTCGCGGAAGGGTGGGGCCGCCACGCCGAGGGTCCGAACGAGGTGGTGCTGGATCACGTCGTCAAGGAAGAAACTGGCGTGGACCTCGGAGACAGCGTGACCTTGGTGCTCAACGGCACCTCGGTCGAGTTTGACGTCGTCGGCTTTGCCAGCCAACCTGATCATGCGTATTACGTCCCTTCAGCCGACGTGCTGGTTCCCGTTCCTGGCAGCCTCGTCGCTGCCTATGTGAACCGAACCGCGCTGTTGGAACATCTGGGTGAGGGCCCCGAGGTCCGCAACCGGCTGTTGGTGGACGTGGAAGGGACACCGGCCTACGACTTCCCCGAAACGCCGGAACGCGAAGGCGAGGCCTTAGCGGATCTGGCCGAGGCCTTGGCCGCCTCCCTCGAATCGGAAGGGTTGACCACGATGCGGGTCGGCGACCGAACGACGCTCTTCGGGGTGGAATTCCTCCGGATTGACCTCGAAGGCAATCGAACGATGCAACCGGTCATGCTGGGCATGTTGGTCAGCGTGTCCGCCCTCGTGCTGGCGGTTTCGCTGGAACGCCTGGTGCGCCGTCAACGCCGCGAAATCGCCGTGCTTCGCTCCCTTGGAACCCCAAGCCGCACCTTGCTCGTGGCCTATTTGCTTCCACCTGTGGTCATGGGATTGCTGGCCAGCCTTGCAGGCGTGGCGCTCGGCACGCAACTGACGGAAGCCTTCACGCCGTACTACTTCTCCATCGTCGGCAGCGTGCCGGTCATCGACGTCATCCACGATCCTGCCGTCTGGGCGACCACGGTGGTGAGCGTGATGGCCATCGTGGTCATCTTCACGCTCTGGCCGGCGTGGTCTGCGGTCCGCATGTCGCCGTTGGAGGTCGATCGACGCGACGCGGGAGAGCGGCCCGGTGTGTTGGTGCACTGGCTGAGTTCCTCCTTGCCCTCCTCGCTTGCCCTTGGTGCGCGGGCGATGTTCCGTCATCCGCTCCGCTTGACCGTGACCGTCATCGGGCTTGGCTTGGCCATGATCCTCTCAAGCGGATTCGCGTTGCTCGTCACGTCGATGGAAGGCGCCTTCATTGAAGCCCAAGACGCTGACACCTGGCAGTACGCCATTGCCTACAACCCGTTCGACGCCGAGCCGGTCGAGACATGGCTCGACAGCGAGGGTGCTGGATGGGACACCGAACGCGCCCTCACCGTTCCCGAGGTCAACGCCACGGGCGACACGCGCGCGATGACGCTGCATGCTCGGACGGCGTTCGGCACCGACGAGGCCGATGCGATGCACCTCACGCGCCTCGTCGAAGGACGCTTGCCGGTCGCCGGTGCTGAGGTCCCCGAAGCGCTGGTGGACGTCGGTGCGGCCACGCTGCTCGAGTGGTCCGTGGGCGACCGGGTCGACGTGCTGGTGGGCGTGACGACCCTCGAGGTGGAGATCGTCGGCATCGCCGACGAATTCGAGCGCAGCCTGTGGACGCATCACGAGGACGTGGCCGAACCCATCGGCATGGACGGCCTCTACAACATGGTGATGCTGCGCTCGGACGACGCAGGCCTCGCCGCACCGTCTGGCATCGCCGGCGCTGCGGTGCTGGACCAGCAGGCCATTCGCGACGGCTTTGAGGAGGGGTGGGAACAGCAGTCTCAGATCCTCAGCGTCTTCATCGGCGTTGGGCTGCTCATCGCCGGCGTCATTCTGCTCAACACCCTCATCATCAACCTGACCGAACACGACGCGGAATACGCCACCTTGCGCATTCTTGGTGCTTCCACGCCCCGAATGGGCGCCATCCTCACCGCGGAGCACGTCATCATCGGCGCTCTGGCCGCTTTGTCGGGCAGCCTCTTCTCCGTGTGGGCGGCAAACGCCATGATGGTCTCCTTTTCCACGTGGTCGTTTTTCTTCGCACTCGACCTTGACCTGTCCGTCGTCGTCAACTATGCCCTCATCCTGTTCTTCGCCGCCCAGGCGATGACGCTGGTCGGATTGAGGCGGCTCCGCCACATGGATTTGGTCGAGCGTTCGAAGAGCTTCGGACAGTGAAGCCTCCCGCGCTCCAAAGACAGGGCTTGATATGCCGACCCGAGGAGAACGTAACGTGGATGAAGCGGGGCTGCATCGTCTGCCGGCCCACATCGTGGGTCAGGCCAACCGCCTCCACCTCGTGATGCTGGTGCTGACCTTGCTCATGGTGCCGGGCGCCCTACGGGCGTTGGAACCCATTGACATGGAAGCCTACGACATGGAATCACCCGAGTTGAACGCCCAGACCACCATCGACGAGACCTTCGCCTCCTCCGAAGTCATCGTCGCCTTCCTCGTCACGGTACGGGATCCGGTTCACATCGACCTCGAAGAGAACGTGCCACGAGCGAGCACATCGGACGGGCAACCTGACAGCACCACTTTCCCGCAGGTCACGGAGATCATCGAGAGCGGGGAGCCATGGGGCGGCATTGACGCTCCCGCTGGCGGCATCCTCAACCTCACGCTCCTGCGCGAAATCGACGCCAAGGCGGACCTCATCCGGAACCATCCGATCAACACCACGCTGAAGCCGTTGGTCAACGACGTCACCGGCGCGCAAACCGATGGCGTGATGACGCTGCCCGACATCTTCCGCGCCTTCATGGCCAACGAATCCATCCTCACCCGCCCTTCGAAGGACGCCTTCGGAAACGACGTGCCCCCCGCCACCGATTGGAGCGATTGCGGCGAGTTGGAATGCTTGGTGTTCGACGACGTCAACCTCACCCAAGATCACATTGACCTTGCAAGCCAACGTTTGGTCGAAGCCAGCGACAACACCTTCCTGCGCTGGTTGTCCTTGGACCGCGGCTTCCGGGCCGACATGAACGCGGTCAGCAGCGGGCCCATTGGCGGGACGCTCCTCGGTGACGGAACGTGGTCAAGCGATTTGGTCGGCCAAGGCCGCTGGTCCGCAAGCGCCTCGTGGCTGCTCATTCAACTCGACCGCGGCGAGATGACCGAAGCCGGTTGGACGATGTCCTGGAAGGACGCGGCACAGGAAACCTCGCTGCGCATGACCGACGAAGGGCTGGTCATCGGTGGTTTCCGGCTGGCCGAAGGCGAATTGGTGCTGCACCCTCCAAACTACGACGAAGCCACCTGCACCGCCATGGTCGAGGAAGGCAGGGGTCCTTGCTCTGTGGAATGGAGCGTGATGGAACTCGAAGGCATGCTGCGCCAGCACGACCAGCACAGCATCAGCCTGCAGGTCGGGCAGGGCGTCAACGTCGAAGTCAACCGTGAGCTCCAGGCCAGTGCGGGCCTGATCGCGCTGATGGGCCTCGCCATCGCGGTGCTGCTCTTCGTCTCCTTGCGTCGTCCTTCAGACGTGGCCATCGTCATGGTGGCCCTCGGTGGAGCCCTGCTGTGGATGCAGGGCCTGATCGGCCACTTGGTCACGGTCACGGAGTGGCTTGGGTTTTCCTTCATCGCCCGCTCGCAATTTTCCAACCTGCTTCCCATCCTCGTGATGGCGCTGGGCATCGACGACAGCCTCCACGCGCTCCATCGGTACAAGGAGGAACGCGGCCTCGGGCGAAGCCCGGAAGAGGCGACGCAAATCACGGTGCGCCGCGTCGGCCGCGCCATTCTGCTGACCTCACTGACCACCACCGCTGCCTTCGCCGCGAACCTCTTCTCCGACATCGCTGCCCTGCGCTCCTTCGGCGTGGAGGCGGCGTGCGGTATCTTCGCCGCCTTCCTGCTGACCGGGATCTGGGCGCCCGTGCTCAGGATGAGCGTGGACCAATGGCTCGAGGCACGTGGACGCTCGACGGCTCCGGTCAAGAAAGAACAGCACGTGCCGCGCCTCACGGTGGTGCCGGTCAAGAGCGGACAATGGAAACATGCGCTGGTCATCGCCGTGCTCGCCCTGCTGCTCACCGTGCCCGCTGCGGTGGGCATGGCCCGCTTGGAAGGCGATTTCGCAGTGGAAGACTTCCTCGATGCCGAGTCAGATTTCGCCTCTGGCGTGAACTTGGTCAACGAGCGCTTCTCGGACGAGGGTGAGCCGGCGATGCTTCTGCTGGAAGGCGACGTCCTCGACCCGGCGGTCTTCGCGGGCATCGAAGCCTTCCGTCAGGCCCTCGACGAGACGCCTGACGACGTCCCTGACAAGGTCACACGCACACCAGACGGGTCGATCGACATCCTCGCCCTGGACGAAATGGTCAACCTGGCGATCTTCTCCATGCTGGAAGACCCTGCGCCCTTCGAAGCCGCAGGATTGGATCTTGAGGCCGACGACTACGGCATCGGATGCAACCGCGTCGGGGCAGCGCAATTGCCGGACCTTGAGGACCGTGATTGCCTGGCCTTCTTCTACGGCTTCCTGTCCCTGAACGGCGTGCCGGGGACGTCGTCCATTCCGGCCATCCCCACCAGCATCGTTGCGCTCTACATCACGCCCGAAGTTCCGCTGAACGCCAGCGCCCCGTGGTTGGATGAAAACGGCGCACCGGCCGAATACGACGTGATGCTCATCCGCTTCGGCATCACGCGCCCGGAACATTTCCCTAGCCTCAAGGAAGGCTTGGAAGAGATTTGGCGTGACCTTTCGGTCTTCACCAACCTGTCTTCAGGAACCTACGAAGCTCCAGGTGAGGCCACCGAAGACGAGCCCCTGACTTGGGTCATGCTGACCGGCCGGCCCATCATCCGCTACTCGGCCAGCACCGCCATGCAGGACGAAATGCAATCCTCACTGCTGCTGGGCACGCTCTTCGTGTTCGTCACACTGACCATTGGTTTGCGCTCTCCTGCTCAAGCCGCCATGTCCCTAGGGCCGATCCTGGTGGTGGTGGTGTGGCTGTACGGCCTGATGCATCTGGCAGGAGCCAGCCTCAACATCGTCACCGTCACCATCGCCACCATCTCCCTGGGCGTTGGCATCGATTACTGCATTCACGTCACGGAACGGTATCGCGAGTCGCGGAACGAAGGTGCATCGCACAACGCAGCGCTGCACGCTGTGGGCGGCGCCTGTGGTGCGGCGCTGGTCGGCTCAGCAGCCTCCGACATCGCCGGTTTCGCGGTCATCGCGACCTCGCCGATGGGGCTGTTCGCAAGCTTCGGCACCTTCTCCGCCACGATGATCGCGCTCTCCCTCATCGCCAGCCTGGTGCTCACGACCGCGGGCCTCGGGTTGTTGCACGGCCCGAACGAGGAATCCGCGCCGAGCGATTGAAGAGGAAGGCCACGGCCCACAAAGCGTCAGGCGCAGGGGGAGACCCCCGGTCAGGCGGTGACGACCATGCCGGAAGAACCCAAAGAAGAGGACGACTGGACGGCCTACGCCACCGCCGGGTTTGGACAAACGGACTACTCCCTTTGGGACGACGTCAACGTCGAAGAGACCGAATCCACAGACGAGGAAGCGGACTTCGACGAAGGCGACGACCTCGACGACGAAATGTGGGAGGAGCCCGAGCAACTGGGCACGCACACCGAGGAGGTCCCCCGCGCACCCAACCCTGCCGGCCACAAGCACATGGTCCGTATCGGCTGCTGCGACACGTGTTTGGGACGCTTGGGCGGCAAGCAGCGCTACGACCAGAGCATGGTCGAATCCGGCCGTGAGATTCGAGCGGCCGTTGTGGAGCGTGATCCTCACCTTGAGGGCGCACAAGAGCGCGTTGGCCTCTGCCCCTTCTGCGAAGACCTGTTCGACGAGGTTGACTTGCTGGCCGACTTGATCACCGAAGCCCTGGAAGGCCGGGAAGTCGCCCGCCTGCAGGTGGGTGCGCGCTTCCCGAAGGACCAGATGGAGGAAGAAGACGTCATGCGCAAGCGATACGGGGCTGGAGGCTCGGATCCCCTCAAGTCCTCGTTGGTTGGCTTCGTGGCGGACGCGATCAAAACGCGCATGGACGACGTGCGCATCGTCACTGAGAATCCCGAGGTTCTCGCCATCATCGACGTCACGACCCTGACCGTGGACCTCGACGTGCGCTCCGTCTACCTGTACGGGCGTTACCGCAAACTCGAGCGCGGCGTGCCGCAAACGCGCTGGCCTTGCCGTGCCTGCAAAGGCCGTGGATGCGACCGCTGCGAAGGCACCGGATTGCAGTACGCCACGAGCGTGCAGCAATTGGTCGCCGACCCGCTTCGCGAGATGCTCGGCGCAGAGGACGATGCCTTCCACGGCATGGGGCGCGAGGACATCGACGTGCGCTGCCTCGGTCGCGGCCGACCCTTCGTGGTTGAACTGAAATCCCCAATGCGCCGCAGCGTCGATGCCGCGGCGGCCATGGACGCCATCAACGATGCCGCAGCGGGCGCGGTGGAAGTGACCTCCCTTCGCCCCTCCAGCCGCAAAGAGGTGGTCCGCGTCAAGGACACCGCGGCCGAGAAATCCTACGCGATTCGCTTCCGCCTCGCCCCCTTGTCCGAAAAGGAGCACGCCAAACTCGTTGCTCCGATGGACCTGACCAAAGAGGACGTGCAAGAACGCGGTGGACGAAAGCGGAAAGGCCGACGAAAGCGACGTGGCGACCGTGGCGCACCGGCCACCAAGCCAATCCCTGAGCCCGAACCGGAAGTTCCTGTGGTCGATGAGGCCACGCTCCAAGCGATGAAGAAAGCCGAACTGGTCGAACTGGCCAAGGCTCAGGACCTGTCCGTGTCCGGCACCAAGGCCGACCTCGTCGATCGCCTTCTCGCGGCCGCGCCGGCCGAGGCCGCCCCGATGGACATGGCCGATGCCGAGGAAATCGAGCAGATCATCCAGGGGCTGCAAGGCGCCATGTTGGCCCAGCGAACGCCGGAGCGCGTTGCGCACCGCCGGGCGGATTTGGTGCGCCGCAGGAAGGTGCTTGAGACCAGCGAGGCCATCGTCGAAACCATGGACGAGGGCCACACCGAAGTGGAGTTCACCCTGCGCTGCGAATCGGGCACCTACGTCAAAGAAACCGTGCACGGTGACGGTGGTCGCACCCAACCCTCGGTGGCTGCGCTCATCCGCGCACGCTGCGACGTGCTGTGGCTTGATGTGGCGGACATCCACGCCGATTGAGGTGCTTCGTTCATCCGTTGCGCTTAAATGAGGCACGATGGTCGGCAGGATGCCCTGAAGGCGTTGACGCTCTTCACCATGGGCAGGAATTGAGGAACATGAAGCGCTCACACGGCCTCCGCGTCGGTACCCGCAGCATCCTTCGCCGCCGTCGCAGCGAGCGATCCCGCATCAACATCTCCCGCGTCATGCACAACTACGCCGAAGGCGACCGTGTGGCCATCGTGCTCGACGGTGGTCAGCAGCGTGGCATGCCCCACCGCCGCTTCCAAGGCCGCACCGGTTTCATCCAGCGCCGCCAAGGTGCGGCTTGGATCGTTGCCGTCAAGGACGGCAACATGCAGAAGACCGTCATCGCGCGCCCAGAGCACCTGCGCCCGCTTGAGTGAGGTGAGACCATGAGCGACGAGGAAACCTACGCTGACTTCGCCACCGTGCGCGACCTTTTGCTCGACGCCGAAAGCCGCCGAAAGCAACTCACCTACGAGCAGACGGCTGCCCTTCAGCACGCCGAGTGGGCCGCCAGCGACCAGCGCATGGGCTACAAGACCGACCCCAAGGTGTACCAAGACCTGCTGAACGCCGTCCTCGAAATCGACGTCTTCCAAGGCCACGACGATTTGGCCGCCAAGATCGCTGAACTCCTCCCAGAGACCGAAGATGCCGTGCGCGCCGTGACCGCGAGCCGCCGCATTTCCGTCTCGGACGGCGACGTCCAGCAGGTGCTGGAACTCGTCGCCCAGCACGTCGGGTTTGAGTGAGTCCGCCCTTGAGGTGAACAACCCATGTCCTCGCCCGGACGAGACCGTCGCGTCAACATCCCAAACCGTCGTGAGAAGGAAACCTCCTCTCCGACCTCATGGAAGGCTCCCGCTTACGGCCGGCCCCAACCTGCACCCAAGCAAGAGCCGCGTCAGCCTCGGGCCCCTCGCCAGCCTCGTCAGCCCCGAAAGGACGGTGGACGAGGACGGCAGCAGCGCCCACGCGCCCCGCAGGGCTTGCCCAAGGACCACCCGCTTCGGGCCTCGGCATGGGCGCGTGTCGTTGAACACGACCTCGGCGAAAGCGTGCTCGTGGTCGTGACCGAGCACGACGGAACCCTCGGTCGCGTGGCCACGGTGGAGGGCGCTGAATTCCAGGCGGTGGGCGAACGCGTGTACATCGGCGACGACCGCAGCAAGCGCACGGTCGTCGAGCGCTTGCTTGGCGTGGCCAAGCTCGAACGCTTGTCCCCGGCCGCGCAAGAGCAGCTTCCACTCGCCATGGCGGAGTTGGTGAAGGCCAACGCCGCGCACTTCCTGAAGGGCTTCTACAACGTCGCTGGACCGATCAACCGCAAGACGCACGCCTTCCAGTTGCTCAACGGCGTGGGCCCGAAGAAGGCCGAAGAAATGGTCGAGGCACGACGCTCAAAGGGCGGATTCGCCTCTTTCGAAACCCTCGACGACGCCTGTGGCCTCGACGGTGCTGGCGCGCTGGCACATCGCTTCTCAGAGGAGATCCTTGACCGGAACCTCCAACCACGGCTTGTCGAGATGCTCCTGCCGGTGAAGGCATGAGACGCGCCGTCGACCTCGTCGCCCGCCTTCAAGCCCGGCAACCCAACGACCGGAGCCTCGGCCAACACTTCCTCATCGACGAGACGCACCTCAACGCCATCGCCACCATGGCGGGCGACCTGCACGGACGCACGGTGTTGGAAATTGGACCGGGCCCGGGAACCCTCACGGAACACCTGCTCCGCGCCGGAGCCGTGGTTCATGCGATCGAAATCGATGCCGTGGCGGTGGACCATCTCCGGACGACCTTTGCCGGAGAGATCGAAGAGCAACAGTTGGTGCTGACCGAAGGGGATGCGCTGGAGGCGACGTGGCCGGACAAAATCGATGCCGTTGTCTCGAACATTCCGTACCAAATCTCCTCTCCCCTCATCGATGCGCTCGAAAAGCACAGGCAGCGTCACGGTGCGCCTGAGGTCGTGGTCCTGCTCGTTCAGGAAGAATTCGCGGAGCGGTTGACCCTCGCCACGCCCGCCGACCGGGGCAGCCTCGGCATCTGCACGGCCCTCGGATGGGAGGGTGCCATGGAACGTCGCGTTCCGCCGGGGGCCTTCCGACCTCCTCCCGCCGTCATGTCGCGCGTGTGCGTGCTGCGGCCCATCGATCACCCCGCGGGCGTGGACCATCGCTTGGTCCGACAAACGGTCCATGCCGCGTTCCATCATCGTCGCCGCAAACTGCGCACCTCGTTGCGACGGCCGCCACGCCGCTTGTCCCGCCTGCCCGGCTGGCACGCTGCACGATGGAAAGCGGCGCTCGCTTCGATGGAGGATGACCCCGTGCTCGATTTACGCCCCGAGGACCTGAGCGTTGAGGCGTGGTGCGCGTTCTGCCAACGGCTCGGCTCGGCTGAGGTTGAAAACCTCTGAACAGAGGATGGCTGGTGAGAAGGCACCTTTTCATGGGAGGGCCTTCACGCATCGCCTGCGCGGAGGGGTTTCTATGGCGAAGAAAGACACCTACCTGGCCCTGCTTCGACGCGGCATTGACGAGACCACGGCCATGCAGTTGGCCGATGCTGGCCTCAAGATTGGCGATCTCAAGAAGATCGACCAGACCATGCTGGTGGAAAACTACGGCCTCAAGCCTGACATCGCCGACGGCGTCCTTGAAATCATCAAGGCAGGGCCTCAATCGCACGGCAAAGAGCGCTTCCTCTCCAAGGTCCTGGCTCCTGAACGCAAGCAGGAAAGCAAGATCGAGGAAATCCGTTTCCAGCGCGAGCGCCGAGACGTGCTCGCGGAACTGGCAGAACAGAAGGAACGCCTCAAAATCGCCAAGGTCGAATCCTTCCGAGCACAGAAGTTGGTCATGAACCGGCTCGGTAAGACCGTGGAACTCATCGTCAAGCTCGAGGACAACCTCGAGGACGAAACCAAGGACGACCTGAAGGTCAAAATCCGCGACCAGCTCGAAACCCGTGGGCTTGAAGCAGCCCGCGACCACGAGATGCTCGAACTCGACGGCACACCGCAGGACATCGTCGATTACCGACGCAAGCACGTGCCCACCTTGGTGATGCACGCCTGCCCCATCTGCGGCGAAGAAATGGATCCGCGCCAATCCCGCGACGAGGACCGCCCCGACGAGTATGCCCTGATGTGTTGGGATTGCGAGACGAGCTTCCAACCCGAACTCATCATCAACGTCATGGCTCGCTTGGACGGAGAAAACCGGATCACGGTTGAGGAAGACCGCCGTCCTCGGAACCCGGTCCCACCAAAGCCCGCTCGTATGGACCTCGAGAGCGTGAACCGCTTGATCGAGGCGGACCTCCAATCCACCAACGCCGACGCTGATGCCATGACCGCACAGGTCGAATCAAGCGCTCTGGTCGGTGGCCTGATGGACATCAACGACTGGATCGACCAAACCATCGCCGCCAAGGGCTACATTCAGGCGCAAGAAGACCGTGAGGACTTCATCTTGAGAACCGGCGCAGGTGCGACGAAGTTCAACAAGTGGATGAAGAAGGCCGGCCTGTACTTCAACAAGCAAACCGGCCGCTGGACGCGGTTCAAGGACCGTTGAGGTGCCCGTATGGGTCCCTTGGTCCGCTTTTTTCGCGGTGCCACCCTGCTTGGGCAAACGCCAACCAACCCCAGCCAAACCTTGGTTGAACACGCTCTGGAAGCGGGCTTGAGCTTGCCCACGAATTGCACCTCCGGGACCTGTGGCTCGTGCATGGTGACCTTGTTGGACGGCGTCGTCGCGCTGCCCAACCCTCTCCCTCCTGGGCTGGACGACTTTCTGGTGGACGAGGGCGCCCGCCTGGGGTGCATCCAACGACCGACCGGCAACGTGGACATCGAAATCCGTCCGCCCATCTGAGGTGATCATGTGGCGTGGGGCATCGAAGAGACCCTCCTTCTGGTCCTCAACGTCCTGATCGTGGCCCTGATTGTCTGGGCCCTTCGGAGGAAGGTCCACCTCAAGTTGGCTGAAGTGGAGGAACGTCATCAGCGCAAGGCAGAACACCGCGCACCGCCTCAAGACGACGAGCCCATGCGTTGATGAACGCCCGACGAGCATCCGCTCGCATGCTGACCCCGGAGGTGCTCGGAAGCGCCCTTCCAGTGGGTCGCTTCGTCCTCGGCCTCCGGCGTTTGCTGAACGAAGAACCGACCTTGCAGCACCAAATGTTGCGAGGGGAAATCGCGCGCTGGAGCCGAGCACGTTCCGGTCACGTTTACCTCACGCTGCGCGACGACGACGGATCCATCGACGCCGTGATGTGGTCGAGCCGAGCACCGAGGTCAGATTTTGAGGAAGGAGCCGAGGTCGTGGTCATCGGAAGCGTGGACCTGTACCCTGCGCGCGGACAGCTCCAACTTCAGGTCACGTCCATCCATGCGGTGGACACCATTGGTGAATTGGAGGCCGAGCGCAGGAAACTCATCGCCGCGCTGAAGGCCGAGGGCGTGCTCGATCGGCCACGGCGTCCGCTTCCTGCACTGCCTCGCCACGTTGCCATCGTTCTCGGGTCGCAATCCGCGGCCGAGGCCGACGTGCTGCGCTTGAGTGAGAACCGGTGGCCGGGGCTAAGGCGCACCGTCATCGGCGTGCTCGTTCAGGGCGAAAAGGCTGCAGAGGAACTCGCCCGTGGCCTGCGGGTCGCGGCACGTCTCGCTGACCCAGTGCACGCGGCAGCCTCTGGCGTACCGCCCGTTGACGTGATCATCGTTGGTCGCGGTGGAGGCTCCACCGAAGACCTGTGGGCCTTCAACCTGGAGCGGGTGGCTCGAGCCGTGGTCAGCATGCCCGTGCCCGTGGTCTCCGCGGTGGGCCACGAATCCGACGTCTTGGTCAGCGACCTTGTCGCAGACGTCAGGGCTTCGACCCCGTCCGATGCGGTCGAACGTGTGGTGCCCGTACGCTCAGACTTGGAACAACATCACGATGACCTCGCGCTGCGCCTGGAAGCGGCGGCCGCCCGGCGCTTTGCCGAAACACGGCAGCATCACCGCCTGCTTCGCCATCGCTTGGCGGGCGCTCCTGTTTCTGGGCTGACACGTGCCCGTGATCAACTCGCCGACCTTCGCGCCCGCCTGAACCACACCGTGGATGTGCAGGTGAGCGAGGCAACCGCCACGCTGGTGGGACACCGGCATGCGCTTCATCGCGCCACAGAGGCGCATCTGGGTCGGGAGCGCGAGCGGTTGGCAGGGCTCGGCGCTGCGCTTCGGACCACCGATCCTCGTCGGGTGCTGGAGCGTGGATACGGCATGCTCCAACAGCCGGACGGGGACGTCATCGGTTCGGTCAGCGAGGTGGCGGTGGGCGATGCCCTCTTGGTCCACCTCGCCGACGGCACGGTAACCACCGCGGTCGAGGACGTGCACAGGACGTGAACACCATGAGTGAAACCCCGAGTTACAGCGAAGCCCTGCAGCGTTTGGAAGCCATCGTGGCCGAATTGGAGCGTGGCGGCACGGACCTTGAGGCCACGGTGAAGATGTTCGAGGAGGGCAGTGAACTCCTGCGTGCATGCCAGGCGCATCTCGACGAGGCTGAGGGGCAACTCAAGCGCCTTCGGCTGGCCGAAGCAGAGGCGGAACTTGAGGAGCCAGAGGCATGAGCGCTCGGCAGCGTGCCCTCCAACAGCGCCTCGCGAAGCGCTTGCGCACGTGGCAGGACCCGCACGGGGGAGCGCCATTTGTCGAGCGGGTGGAACAGATTGACCTCGGGGACGAAGGCCAGTGCCGCTTGACCGTTCGACCCTCGCGCCCGCACTGCCCATGCTGTCTGTATGACCTTGAGGCCCTTCGGAACGCGCTGTTGGCGCTTCGCGGCATCAGCGCGGTCGAGCTCCGCGTCATTGGGGTGCCTGAACCGGCGCTGTGGGAGCGGGCGCTGAATCCGAGCGCATGACCCACCACGAACAGGGCAGGGTCCACACGGCGATGGACAAGCCCCACGCCACCGCCGAGCCCCACCAGACCCCAAACGCGGGTAGGGACCACATCGCCAGACACGCATAGACGGCCACGCTCGTTGAACCAAGCAGCATCGGCCCCGCCGCACCGAGGGGCACGTCCGGACCTTGCGACACCCACAGCCCGACCATGGTGGTCAGGAAAATGGCCGGGAACACGGAGGACAAGCCGGCAAGCAAGGGCAACCCAAGCCCGGAAAGGTACACGGCCAGTCCAATCGCGGTGCCCGCGGCCAGACCCCGCGCCATGATTTCGATCGAACCTGGGCTGCGATGACCCGCAGGAGCAGGGCGAGGACCTCGAGCGGCGAGAACGCCCATCACCGCGAGGGCCAGCGTGCCCACCACCCCCAACGTCATGGGCTCAGCACGAAGCAAGAGCGGCTCTAAGGTGAGCAACACCAGCGCGCCAAAAGCACTCCACACCAACAGGGCCGTCGTGGTGGTCAGCACGAGTGCCCCGCCTCCATCGCTGGACAAGCGAGGCGGCACGAGCACGTAGACCAACAGGAAACAGCCGTTGATGAGCATGCCATAGGGCACCACGGCCAAACTCGCGGCCAAGGCTTCTGCATCGGAGGCCAACGCCAATCCGATGCCGGCGGGAACGATGGTTGTCGGAATGGTGCCCAGCACGCCACCAATCCTGCCCCCCCAACGTTCGATGACGAGGGTCACGGCGATGGCCACCACCGCAGAAAGGACCGCGGAAAGCAGCACGGCGGTCAGCACGGTCATGCCTCCAGCATCGCCCAAGCTCGGTCCAACGCCTCGGCATCGTGCCCGTGCACCACGTCAAGCGGTGAGCCGCGCTCAAGCGGCACAACCGCTGGAAGCAGGTCGAGGTGCGCAAGGAAGGGGTGGCGGCCAACGGCTTCCTTTCCTGCCTCATCGTCGAGGTGAACGAGCACACAAGGGCGGTCTTCACTCGACCATCCAGCGGCAGCCACGGCCAAATCGGTGCAACGCACGCAGCCGCTCTTCCCAATCAGGAGCAGCACCTGAGGAGCATCGAGGGCTGCAGCGACCTCGCCCGCCGCAGGCACGAGCACGAGCTCACCCCTCAGCAAAGGGATCGATGTTCACGATCTGCTCAATGTCAATGCGGCGGTAGCCGCGCTCTCGGGCTTCATCGGCGGCGGCACGCAGCATCCGCCTCATCCAACCAAGCCCCATCAGCGTCCGCATGCGGTTGATGTGCTCCAGCAGGTGAGAGGGATCCTTCCCGAAACGCGCTTCGTCCATGATCTCAGCTTCGACCTGATCCACGTACATGTAGTACAAATCGAGGAGTTCCCGGGCCGCCTCAAGGGTCACAGGCATGCCCGCGTGACTCTTTGCAATCGACACCAAGGCCCCCTCGGTCAGCATCCCGCCTCCGGAGCCGACGACCACCTGCTCAGGCGCGATGACGGCTTCGGCACCGACCACGGGCGCCGGTGCGTCGTCCTCGTTGCTTTCGCTTGGGGCAAGATGGCTGAGGGCTTGGGTCAGGTGCCGATCCTTGATGGTGGCCACCCGATCACGCCCGGCCGCCTCGCCGGCCTGCTGGAGGACGGTCGCGAGGTAGGATTCCAGGTGCTCAATCGCGCCCTGCACAGCGGCGGAGCCGACCGATTCCAGCGCGTCAAGCCGGTCGATCATCAACTCGCGCGTGCGGTTGTAATTCAGCCTCGTTCGGGCCGCGTCGTCGAGGGTCTTGCGTTCCTCATCCACCGCCAGCGTAGCCGCTTCCATTTGCGGCACCAAGCGGTCAAGCTCTGCGCACAAGGCCTCGACGAGCATGGCCTTGACGGCGCCGGAAAGCCGCAACTCGGTGAACCCGCCAGCGACCGCCGCGATGTGCGAAGGGGAGTATGGCTTGGCAGGCATGGTCCTCGCTACGACCGGAGGAACATGAACGCACCGTTGGGCCTCACTCGACCAAACCGTCGGAACGCCCCATCATTTGGGCCAGTTCCCATGCGTGCAAGCATTCGTGTCCCCCGAGGAAACCACCGGCTTCGCGCGCGGGGCCAATGAATTCCGCCGTGCACATTTGGCAATGCACGTGGACGACGGGTTCGTTGCGGTAGGAGCCGTTTGGCGTGACGCGCACGGGGATGATTTTGCCCACGTCTTCGAGCGTCCAGCCTTCTTGCTTTGTGCACACGGTGTCGGAATCGGTTGCTGAGTTCATGGGCATCACCACGTCGTGATCCACGGCCAGGCGCCGCCGGCCGTGAGGGGTCGAAGTCCACCCTCGTCACGCGTCCACGTGTCTTCGGAACCGATGCACCCTTCGGGATGCACCACCTTGGGCTCGATGGCCATGGTGCCACCAAGCGGCATCGGTCGGTCGAAGCCTTGCGCAACAACGGGTGCCTCGTCAAGCTGGAGGCCGACCGAATGCCCGAGGAAACGCGACTGGTCGGGAGCCATGCCCATCAGGTGGTCGGCATGACCCAATTCCTCGGCGAGCGCGAAGCCTTCCTGCCATGCTTGGCTGCAGTCTTCGCCACGGTCGAGCACGTCGACCACGACGTCCTTGACGGCGATCATGTCCTCGAGCCGTTCTTCCCACACCTTGGGCATGCGGCCTGCCACGAACATGCGGGTCATGTCAACCACGTAACCACGGTGCAGGTGAACCAAATCCACCAGCACGGGCTCGTTGACCTTCACTTTGGCAAACCCTGCTCCCATGCCCGACAGCGGATGTGGGCCAACGCCACCAACGGCGGAGTCGAAGAAGGAAGAGACGCCGCCAGAGCGCCCGGAAACGACCACGGCACGGTCGCACTGAAGCGGATAGCGCCTCATCTCGACCTGCCCGGCAAAGCCCTCGCATCGGCTGACGGCTTCGGCCGCGGCCACCAGGTCGAGTTCGGAGACGCCTTCGCCACCGACGGCCTCGACGGCTTCGAACATGCGGACTTGGACCCCAGCGGCCTCTTCCATGCACGCCAATTCCCAATCGGATTTTGACTCGCGCTGGGCATGGACGACGCCAGTGCCGTCACCGCAAACGCCCAATCCTGAGAGCGCCTTGGAGAACCGGGCGGCGAAGGAGGACGGAATCTCTCCAAGCTGCAGGGCCGGGGCCTCGCTCACGCCGCGCTCGCGGAGCGTTTCACCGAAGGTCCGTAGGCTTGGAAAGGCCGTAATCTCGTGCGGAGCATCGTCGCCACCTGCTTCGTGCACGGCACGTCGTAGGCTTCGACGGACGAAGCCAACAGGTCCGTTGCCGCCGGCGTCCCCAGCACCACCGGCACCTTCCGCCGGCACGAAGAGCGCCCCGTTTTGACGCCCGCCGGCGTAGTAGTACAAGTCGATGGGGTGCTGGATGAGGATTCCGGGAAGGCCAGCCTCACGCAAGCGGCGCGCCAGTTCGCGTTGCCGTGTTTCGAGTTCGGAAACCGGCACGCGCCAGTCCGCACCGTCGGGACCGAGCAGGTCCACTGGGTCCAGCGCAGGGCCCTCCATGGAGCCCAACCGCCGCCATCAGGACTTGAACACTGTCCACGACGTTCGCCGATAGCGTCTTGATGGGGCCGTTGAATGCTCCTCCATGCACGGAGGAGCCAAGTGGACCCTGATTGCCGGTGCGGGCCTTACGGTCTTGGGCGTCTTGTTGATGGTCATCGGCGGAGCTTCAGTCCCAACCGACGCACCCGTCGATCCCACAGAAGACGTCGTCTTCAGGGGCACCCAAGGAGAAATTACGGTCACGCCGTTCGATTACCTGAACGTCTTTGTTCAGGGAGATTCATGCACCGAAGGATTGGTGACGGTGACCACCAATGGGCAGGATTATCCCTACTTCTACGACTTTTGCAACGAAGGTGGAGGCTACTACTTCGCCGAAGGTTGGATGCACATCGGGGACATCGCCCCGTTGGACGACTATGACTTCGATGAGGGCGAGATGGTGCTGGACATCAGCGCGAATTCCGAGGTCTCCATCATTGAGGACCGGGAAATGACCGGCATTGCGGCCGCTGGTTTCGGCTTCGTTGGCTGCTGCCTCGGCATCCTCGTGTTGATCGTTGGCCTCGTGTTGTGGGCCGTTTTGGACGATCCTGCTCCGACCATGACCTACGCGCAACAGGGCTACGTTCAACCCGGCATGCAAACCGTTGGCGCCGTTCCCGGAACCTACGGCGCACCAGGGATGGTGCAGGCGCCCGTCCAGGCGGTACCAAACGCCGCCGGCATCCTTCCAGCGCAACCCGTCCAACCCGGCATGGGAGCGGTCGTTCCCGGGGCCGTGGTCGGCGCCTATGCCGTCCCAGTGATCCCACAGGGCACCACGGTGGTGCAAGCGCCCGTGCAGCAGCCCCAACCCGCGGCGATGAACATGTCCGCTCAGCCGGCACCCGTCCCGGTTCAGCCCACGCCTCAACCCGTGGCCGCACCGGCACCGGTCGAGACCACGCCCGTCGCTCCTCCAGCAACGCAGAGTCAACCTGCCCCGCAAGCCCTCGAAGGAGAGGGCACCTTCTGGCAAAAGCCAGCGACCGAGGAAGGCACGGGAAGCGTGGGCGACGAATTCATGTCCTGATGGACCCGCCGTGATGCTCAAACGTCGCCTGCACTTGGACGGTCCATGGGGCGCGTCCTCACGCTCGACGACGTCGAGGTCAACGGGCGCACCGTGTTGCTCCGGGTTGACCTGAACAGCCCCTTGGACCCGACGACCAAGGCCTTCCTCGACGACACGCGCATCCGCGCCATCTTGCCCACGCTCAACCGTCTGAGTCAAGCCAAAGTCGTGATCTTGGCGCATCAGTCTCGGCCCGGAAAAGCCGACTTCACCAGCACCCTTGGCCATGCGCGTGAGTTGGGACGCCTGCTTGGACGCCGCGTCGATTGGGTGGACGACGTCTGCGGCGAGCAGGCCATGGCGGCCATCGAATCCCTAGAGCCCGGTCAAGTGCTGATGCTGAACAACGTCCGTGGCCACGAAGAGGAAACCTCGGTGAAAGGCAACCATGCGATCACCGGTCAAACGCAATTGGTGGAGCGCCTCTCAAGCGTGGTTGACCTCTACGTGAACGACGCTTTCGCGTGTGCCCACCGGGCCAGTCCAAGCATGACCGGCTTTGCGCATCACCTTCCTTGCCTCACTGGGGTGCTGATGCAAGACGAGATTGAGGCCCTCAACAGGGCACTGCACGAGCCAGCGCGGCCGTGCCTGGCGGTGCTTGGCGGCATCAAGGTGGACGATTCCATCCAGGTCGCGGACAACATGCTCCGGGCCGGCACGGCCGATGAGGTGTGGTTCACCGGCGGCGTCGCCAACCTGATGATCGAACTCGCAGGCACCGACATCGGGGCTCAGAACCACGATTTCCTCGTGCGCGAACTTGGCGCTGCATGGCATCCCACCATCGAGATGGCCAAGGCGCTCTTGCTCGACTTCGGTGACCAACTCCACCTTCCCGTCGACCTGGCGGCGAACGTGGAAGGCAACCGTGTGGACCTTGTCCTCGACGACCTGCCGGTCGCTGCGCCCCTGTTTGACATGGGCCTGACCTCCATCCGTCGCTTGTCGGCCGCAATCAAGTCCGCGGGCACCGTGATCCTCAACGGCCCTGCTGGCGTGTTCGAAATGGAGGATTTCGCCTTGGGTACCGTCGAGATGCTGAACGCATGTGCGGAGAGCGACGCCTTCACGGTCATGGGCGGCGGTCACACCGCGACCCTCGTCGTCAAGCGCGGATTGGCCGGACGCATGGGCCACGTCTCGACCGGCGGTGGAGCTTGCTTGGACTTCATGGCCGGACGTCCTTTGCCGGCGGTCGTGGCCCTCGAAGCCAGCGCGGCGCATTTCCAGACGCCGAGCCTCGGCACGCCGGACCAGCGGTGAAACGCGCACCGCTCGCCTTATGACCGAGGGGTGCACCGCTCGGCTCGCGCCAACGTAGCTTAGCTGGTAGAGCACCTGATTCGTAATCAGGAGGTCGGGGGTTCGAGTCCCCCCGTTGGCTCCTCGCACGCCTGACCAAAGGCGACGCTTCATGTGGACGCCCCGCTTCCGTCGGCCATGGCGGTGCCAGAAGACCCGGTCCGGTACACGGATGCGGTGCTGGTGGACGACGAGCAGCGCCTCCATCGCGGAGACGTGCTGCTCCATCCCGACGGGCGGTGGTCGACGTCAAAGGGCGACGAGGACGTGGTGGAAACCGTCGACGGTCGTGACCGGTTGATCACCCGCAGCCTACAGAACTGGCACACCCACCTCGCCATGCAGCTTAACGCGAGGGATTTCTCCGACGGTTATCCGCTGCACCGCTGGCTGGAGGAAGCCATCTTTCCCACGGAGGCCCGGCTCAACCCAATGTACGTGGAAACCGGAGCGCGTGCAGCCGCGGCTGAGTTGCTCCGAACGGGATGCACCTTTGCCGCGGACATGTATTTCCATCCCGAAGTCACGGGTTCCGTCTTGCAGGAGGCCGGCATGCGTGGTCTGGTTGGCGGACCCATCTCTGACCGAGCGCTGCCAAGCCACGACAGTGCGGAAGACGCGTTGCGTGACCTCGAGCTCCTGTTGGCCAACAACGATGCGAGCAACAGCGTGCAGTATGCCATCGCAGCGCATTCCGTTTACCTCTGCTCCGACGAGACCCTGCTCAAGGCCAAGGACGTCGCCGAACGCCACGGAGCGAGGATCCACATTCACGTCAGCGAGACACGCAAGGAAATCGCCGATTGCCACGAGCGCACGGGCCGGTATCCGGTGGAGCATCTCGATCATCTGGGTGTGCTCAACGAAGGCACGGTGCTTGCGCACGCCTCGTGGGTCAAGAAACGGGAGATTCGAATGATGGCCGAAGCCGGCGCAACCGCCGTGCACTGCCCGTCGTCCAACATGAAACTCGCATGTGGAGGCACCCTCTCGATGCCGCCTTACCTCGAGGCCGGTGTTGACGTGCGCCTCGGCACAGACGGGGCCGCATCGTCCGGTTCAGGGCTCAACCTGTTGGCTGAAGCCCGCTTGGCCAGCCTGGTGCAGCGCCACGACCACTGGGATGCGACCATGATGACGGCCAGTCAGGCCTTCGCCATGGCGACCAAGGACAGCCGAGACTGGGTCGCCTGGAACCTCGATGACATTCGGATGCATCCGCGCGGACGTTCCGACAACCGTCACCTGGCTAATCTGGTGTTCAACGGCACAGATTGCCTTGACGTGTGGGCCCAAGGGCGCGCCCTGCGGCGTGACGGGGTGACGCTGTCCATCGATGAGCGCGCCGCGGCCTCGGCGCTGAACGACGCGGTCGAGTCCTACTACGAGGACGTGGAGTGACCGAAGCGAGGGCGCCCGTACACCAACAAGCCCACCCCAACAAGCAACACGAGGGCGGTTGGGGCGCCATCGAGCTGAACGTGAACGGAATACGCCAGATCCAGCGTCGCTCCTGAAGGCGCCCCAATGCTTCCGTATCCGGCCCAGTGCACGCCATCAGCGACCTCCCACGTGATGCCCACTTCACGGTCATCTGGAGCACCCATGACCACCGCGTTCAGATCATTGGAGGTGCAGATGCCAAAGATTGAGGCAGCGGGAGCGTCCTGGCAGCGGTTGTACTCGGCCTGATCGACCACCGCCACCCAGACGTCATCGCGGTCCCACGTGACCGTCGCCTCCACATCAAACAAGGCGGGTGCGGGATGTTCTGGAAGCGGGTCCGAGGCAAAGACCACGCGATCGTCCGAGGGTGGGGCTGGGATGTCAGCAAACTCGCCGTCCGTCGTGTACCCCACACGTCCAAGGCCGGCAAGGAGGAGAAGGAGGAGACCACACACCACGGCCACGTTTGGCCAGAGTCGGTTGGACACCCATCACCACCTCGAGGCAGATCGAGGCATCAGTCCTCGCTCTTGCGCTTGACCGCACGGCGCTTCGGCGGCGTGCGACGCTTCGGCGCATCGCCGTCACCGGATGACTTCGAAACCGCACGGCGCTTCTTTGGCGGCGAGCGCTTCTTTGGCGTCGCTTCCTCGAGTGCGTCCATGAAGCCGTCCTCCTCGTCATCGTCATCGTCGTCCTCTTCTTCGGGTTCTGCGGACTTTCGGCGGCGGCGCTTCTGCGCAGGCTTGTTGACGGCAAAGGGATCGTCTTCGTCATCGTCGTCGTCCAGGCTCTTGCGCTCGGATTCTGGCTCCTTCTTGGTCTCTGTTCCGGTGATGGCGGCCATGTCGAGGTCTTGGGAGGTGCCGATGAACTCGGACATCCAGTCCTCGTCAGCCTCGTCGTCGCCGTCGCCTCGCTTCTTGGCCTTGGGGCTACGCATGCTGGTCACGACCACCATGAAGGCGGCGATCATGGTCAACAGCAGCATACCGGCCAGCGCCCAGATGATGACGTAGGGAGGATCGGTGGCCGTTGGGAACACCTCGACCGGGTCTGGGATGCCCGCCACTTCGTTTTCGTACACACATTGTGTGGTGCCGTCCAACCTGTGGTTGCAGAAATCAACGGTGAACGTGACGGTCTTCGCGATGATGTTCCCGGCAGCGTCAACGGCTTGCACACCCACAGAGTGCTTTCCGACTTCGAAATTCCCCGCAGGGATGGACATCGACATCACCGCTGTCCTGTTGTCGTCCATCCACGTGATTTCCTCGGTGTCGGTCCACGGCAACGACAGGGTGTTGCCGTCGAGGTTGTAGGTGAGCCGATACTGCATCCGATCGATGCGAACGTCGTCGGTCGCGCTGGCGGTGACCATGATCTCGTTGCCATAGAGGTACTTCGAGCCGTCGTCTGCAGAAGAGGGTGAGAACACCGTGATGCGTGGCGATTGCGCGTCCACGAACCACTGGTTGGTGCTCTCCAACTGGTTTCGGTTCGCGGAGCCGTCCTCGACCGTTACGAAGACGCTGAGGGCGCCAGGGGCCGTGTTCCCGAGGATGGCGAAGTCAACCGAGAACACCGGGCCCTTGTCCGGGTTGTTCAGGTTGTCTTGCACCATGGTCATGATCGTCGTGTTGCTGACGATTTCGGTCCCGTCTGCGCTCTTGATGGAAATGGAGGGGGCCGGGGCCGTTCCAATGTCTTGGCTCAAGGAAACGAGCATCGAGTAATCGCCAGACACCAGGGACGGCGAGGTTTGAGGGGCGCCGTTGCTGTCGATCAGGGTCAACTCGATGTCGGGCGCGAGGGTGTCTTCCAACACCTGCTTCGAATTGTCGCCTTCGAAGATCCTTGGGTTGACGTTCCCGTAGGCGTCCTCGCAAATGACCGCATAGTACACCTCGCGGTCAAGGCCGGGCTCAACGGCGGCGTCGCTGACCAGCGTGATGCCGTTGCCTTCCTCAATCGGCCCGAACATGTACTCCCAGCCGGAATCCTCGGTGATGTTGGAGACCACGCTGTCGGCGAACGGCTCGCCAAAGTGGCGGTAGATGTAGTACCGTTCACCGACCTCGGTGTCTTCGTTGATCCAGGTGATTCGGGCCAACAACTCGTCGCCGAGCACCTGAACGGTGGTGATGTCAGGTGAACGAGGGGCTTTGGTGTCCTCATAGACTGGTCCAGCCACGTTTTGCACGAGTGCCGTGGACATGGCGGGACCGGTCAGGTGGCCGTACAGGGCTTCTGTGGTGACGTAATAGAAGGAGTCATCCCGGTCCAAGCCAGGAGGCACGGTGGCATCGAAGGTGCCCACGCCCTCGTCCACGGTTCCAAGCCAGGTGATGGTGCCGTTCTCGATGAACTCAGCACCCGTGATGCGGTCGCTGGCGTGCCAGATGTGGTACCGCTCTCCGCTGACGCCAAGTTGGTCAACCCACGTGACGCGGGTCGTTCCCTGGCCAAGGTAGGCTGCCTCGACCAAGGTTGGTTCCTTGATCCATTGCGAGAACGCGTCCTCAAACACTGCACCTGTGCAACTTAGGGTGTTGGTGCTCGGGTCGTAGACGCCGAAGGAGTCCACGGTCACGACGCAGTAGTGCGCCGTGCCGTACCGTCCAGTGGGCAAGGTGTAGGCAAAGGCCTCAACGCCTTCCTGAACCGTGCCCACCAAGGTCACGTTCGGGTCGTTGATGGTGGTGAAACTGTTGCCGGACATGTAGATGCGATACGATTCGCCGACTTCGCCAACGGCGTCCTCCCAGTACACCCAGGTCTTGGCCGTACCGTTGTCCTCGCTGGCCTCAAAGTTCGCATACACGCCCACGGTCGTTGCGGGTGGCGTGTTGTCCTCAAGGACAGCATTGGTCATCGCGTTGCTGGACAAGAACCGGTGGTCCACGTAGTCCATCCCGGGACCGTTCCAGTTGGGGAGGAAGTAGGAGACCGCGTAATACGCGGACCGCTGCGTGCCTGGGTCGATGATCAAATCGAGTTGATTGTCGTCCAAACTCAGGTTCGCCACCAGCTGGGCCTGACCGCTCTGCAGATCTGTGGTGATGGTGGAACGGGTGATGGCCACGTTGTCTGAGCGGTAGACGAGAAGCGTCGCCGCGTCAGGGCCTTCGGTTGGGATGACGTCACCGCCGGGCAGGATGTGGAAGGGGGTCCAAGCCAGGGTGGTGGTGGAGGTGGCGCGGTCAAACGATCCCATGAGGTTGAATGGGGTTTGGACGGCTTGGGTCGATTCCTGAATGCCCATCACGGTGACCGAGTCGCCGGGGAGGAACATCGCATAGACGGTCCCGTTGCTCATTTGCGTGGTCACGGTGTAGTTCACCATGGCGTTCTCACCGGGCGGCACAGGGTATTCGACGGTGTGCCCAGGATGGGTCCCGGATGCGCGGCAATTCAGGTAACTCGTACCGCCGCCGCCTCCGACGGCGTCAGAGCAGGCTTCGACGGTCGCCACCAAATCTGCTTCGGCAAGCGTGCTGGCGTCGAGGACGCCTTCGTGACGGTAGACCGAGTACGTGGCGTCCAGCAATTCCGCCACGCGGCTGTCGAAATTATCGATGTTGCTCCACGTGATGGTGGTGACTTCCGTCTGGGGGTCAAACATGGCACTGAGGCCCTGTGCTTGGTACCAGGACATCTCGTCCACGTTGGGGTCGGCCGCGGCGGTTGGCGTGAACGCCAACAAGGTCGAAGCCAAGAACAACAGGACGAGCCCTGAAGCCGTTGCGGAACGGTTTTTCACGTGCATGTCGCCACCCATCACTGAAACGTGCCACTCGGTGGTTATGAGGGCTTCTCATTCCTTTACGCGAATCGGTGCGACCTTGGACCCGGTTCATTCGTCCGAAGCACCCGGCTGTGGGAGCGGGTCTTCCGCGTCCATTCGACGCACGTCGCCAGCGGCCTGGCGGAAGCGGGTCAAGAAGGTCCACACCCCTCCGAGCATGGACACGACGACCATGAGGCTCATCGCCGTGATCGGCACGCCTCCGAGCACGTCCACCGTGCCGAAGATGGCCGCCTCGAAGGGAATCAAGGCAGCCGTCACGACCAAACTCACCAGGGTCAACACCATTCGGTCGGCTCGGCTAAAGCCTCGGTAATTCCGCAGCCCTGTGACCGCCTGTGCTTGCGTGCCCATGTAGGAGCCGAGCAGGGTGAACCACGCGGCGGTCCAGCCCAGCGAGGCCTGCCCACAGAACGCTGGGTTGAGCGCAAGCGCGAGCACCCACACTGCGTCGAGGAGGCGGTCGATCGTGTGGTCCAACATGTCGCCCCAGCGGCTGACTTGACCGCGTGCGCGGGCCACAGCGCCGTCAAGACCGTCGAGCAGCATGGCGAGGGCCATCAAGGCGGCTCCGCCAAGCAGCATCAGGGCGCCTTGCTGGTCGTTGGTGGCCGTGGCCATGAGATAGGCGCCGCCGATGCCCGCCGGGAGGGCGGACCACGTCAGCGCATCAACGGAAATGCCGTCAAGCCGACGGATGAGCGGTGGAAGCGCTCGCTCCCAACGGCTGCGAAATTGTTCCAAGGCCATGACACCCCTCGGACAAGGCGCCACATGAGCGCATCGGTCGACTGGGACCCGCGGACCTCAAGACGGAAGGTGCGTCGCGTCGGCCAACCAATCGATGAGCGCCTCGCTTGAGGCAGCGTATCCCTCGTCCCTCCACGCACAAACGCGCTCGGCCATCGCTTCCGGCGTCATCGACGATGCGTCCAATTCCAGGATTGGTACGCCGAGCCCAGCGTCCTGTATCTCAGCATGCACGCCACCAAGCAGCTCCCACTCCACGTTGGAGCGAACCTTGCCTGGACCGTACCCACGTGCCTCCAGACGGTCGCGCAGGGTTCCGGGAGCGCAGCGCAGCACGACGATGACGTCAGGGTGGAGATGATGGCTCAGATGGCCCTCGATGAGCATGTCCGGTGAGAGGCCCTGAACGTGCTGGAGCAGCGCGTCGAGGTCAACCGGGTGTGCACCGTCGCCCTCTTTGGACCCCAATGCACCGCAGGCTTCGGCAAGGTCACGCACCGCATGGACGAGGAAGGTTGGCGCCAGCAAAGCGGCGAGGGTGGTTTTGCCCGTGCCCGGGGCCCCAGTCAGCGCCACACGCACGAACGAGCCTCCCGAAACCTCAGTTGACGAACTCGATGTTCCGGTGTTTGAGGGCCTTGAGCTGCTGCGTCTCGTTGGAGCCGTGAATCTGATCCGACTTGACGCCCGTCAGCACGAGCATGACCCGCAATTCGTCACCGAGCGCATCGTCCACCGCAGCGCCCCAAATGATGCGGGCCGTCGGAGCGACCTGTTGTTGAATCATCTCAGCACATCGCTCCGCTTCGCCAAGCGTCAGGTCGGGTCCGCCGACCACGTTGATCAACGCACCACGGGCGTCCGAAACGTCGAGGTCCAAGAGCGGTGAATGAAGCGCTTCCTGCGTCGCCGCTTCCGCACGACCCGGTCCACTGGCAGAGCCAAGGCCGATCATGGCCACGCCATGACCGGATTGGACCACCGCGCGAAGATCCTCGAAGTCGAGGTTGACCATGCCGTCAATGGTGAGCAGTTCGGTCACGCCGATGATCGAGCGGACCAGCAGTTCGTCGCCAACGCGGAAGGCCATCGCCAGAGGGAGGTCGCGTACGTCCTCAATTTCCAGCAGGCGCTCGTTCGGAATGACGATGATCGTGTCGCAGAATTCTCGAAGGCGTTCAAGCCCCCACTCAGCGTTTTGCTGGCGCAGCTTTCCTTCGGAGTTGAACGGATAGGTCACGACCGCGATGGTCAGCGCGCCTTGCTGCTTGGCAAGCCGAGCAACATGGCCTGCAGCACCGGTGCCTGAACCACCGCCCATGCCGGCGGTGATGATGGCCAGCTGGGTGTCGCTGGTGATTTGGCGCAGGGCCATCTCGGATTCAAGCGCAGCCGCCTCACCTTTGGTTGGGTCTCCACCTGCGCCACGGCCTCGGGCCGTTCGACCGATGAGCACCTTCTGGTCGAGAGAAGACATCAGCAAAGCCTGTGCGTCGGTGTTGATCGCATAGCCCGTGACGTAGGTGTTTTCGAACAGGCCCTCGTCAAACAAGCGGTTGGCGGCGTTGCATCCCGCACCGCCGACGCCGTACACGCCAATCCTGGGCTGAAGGGACTCCAGCAAGGATCGAAGTTCCTCGTCCGTGGCGTGCCCTTCCGCAGACGGAGGGGCCTCTACGGGTGCAACCTGTTCTTCCTCGGTCAATTCCAAGACCCGTTCAATGAGGTGGCGCATCAGACTGATGCTCCTCCAAGCATGCTTGAAGGTGCCGCCACGAGGCCGGCCAAAGGCCGCCCTTTGCAGGGGTGGTGATCAACGCCAGTCAGTCACGGAGGCCTTCCTCGGTCACCTGGTAGATGCACTCGCCATCAGGCAGGTTCGGAGAGTCGACCAAGCGGGCGATCCGACGACCGCCCTTGGCCTTCCTCAGGTAGAGGCGGAAGGTGCTGGCGTGGGCCAGCACGTGGCCACCGACGGGCTTCGTGGGGTCGCCCCACATGGCGTCAGGCTTGGAGTGGACTTGGTTGGTCACGAGCACGAGCGCGTTGTTCACGTCCGCCGTCTGCTTGAGTTCCTTCAGGTGGCGGTTGAGCTTCTGCTGCCGCTGGGCGAGCATACCGCGACCGACGTACTCAGCACGGAAGTGGCTGGTCAACGAATCCACGATGATGAGCTTCACGTTCATGCCGCGGCTGAGGCGCTTGATCTCGTCCACCAGGAGAATCTGGTGAGCCGAGTTGTAGGCACGGGCCACGTGAATGCGGCTGAGGACCGCGTCCGGGTCAAGACCCAGTCCGCGCGCCATCTGCGTGATGCGCTCTGGGCGGAAAGTGTCCTCGGTGTCGATGTAGAAGATGTCGCCGTCGAGGCCGCCTTCGGACACGGGGAGCGTGCAGTTCACGGCCAATTGGTGACCAATCTGGGTCTTCCCAGAGCCGAATGCACCGTACACTTCGACCAAGGCTTGAGTTTCGAAGCCGCCGCCGAGCAGGTCGTCGATCGACTGGACCTTGGCGGAGAGCTTGAGCACCTCACGGCGGCGGTCGAGCAGGGCTCCACCGGAGACGAAACCGCCGATGTTGGCCATCTTCTTGGCGCCGGCGATGATCTTGCTTGCGACCGCCTCACCAAGTTCCGCCTGCTCTGCAAGCTCGGAAGGCGACATCACGGCGATGGCCAAGAGCTCATCGAAGCCGGCCTCGCGCAGCTTTTCTGCGGTTGCGGGCCCGACCCCAGGGAGGTCTTCGATGCTGACCGTCACCTCGGGTTCCTCCGTCATCAGAAGGTCATCTTCCTCGGAGGTGCTTTCATTCTTCGTCTTGCTTGCTGTGCGCTTGGATTTGGTCGCCATGGGTTCACGTTCCTTGGCGAGAGGGATGGGCGTCCACCTATGAAGGACCTATGGACCCCAACATGTACGTCAAAGGTGCTCGCTCTGCGCGAGGGCTCCGACGTACCTCGATGGTTCACTTTCAGTTCAGATTTCGTCCACTTCAGACTGTTCGGAGGTGAAGGGCCGAGCGGGGCTCTCTGCCTCGGCGTGAAGCACATCGATGATGCTCGTCACGGTGACTTGCTCGTCGTCTGTGTCCAACGTGATGCGCAGCACCCAATCAGCGCCGTCCGCTTCGGCCGGCCCGCTGGAACCTTCCCAGGTCTCCTCCTGACCGTCCGCAATCTGTGCGGTGCCAGTGGCGCGCAACCCGTCGCTGCCGTCAAGCAGTTCCCACGTGGCCGACACCGCACGTCCGAGGATACCTCCTACGTTCCCGATGTTCGCCACGGTGGACGACACCTCCACCCGTTCCGCGCCTTGTGTGCCGTCGGTCATCACCCTGATGCTGGCGTCGTCAGGGTTGGTGGTTCCCGTGTCCTGCCAGTCGATGCGAAGATCGATTCGAACGGTGATCTCCTCAGATGCCTCAACTCCGCTTTCGGTGCGGGCACCGTAGGTCAAGGCGTAGAGGCCATGGGTGGCGTACTCCACCTCGATGCTCGCGGTCTGGTTGGCATCGGTGACGATCTCATCTCGTCCGTCGCCGGGAAGCACGAAGAAGGCCACCAACGGATCATCGGTGGACGTCACGCGAGCGAAGTCAAAGGTGAGCGCGACCGATTGGCTGCCGGTTTGTTGTCCGTTTCGCCACGTCTGCTCCACCACGCCGACCGTCTCGTCGTAGTACACCTTGAGATCGACGACCTCGGCATCGCCTCCGTCATCAGAAGCGCCCGTGCAACCCGCGAGAGAAGCGCTGAGCATCAGAAGGGCCAACAACACGCCGTTGCGCATGGTAGCATGTGACCGTCAGAGGACAAAAACTGCCCGCTTCCCATGCGGGCGAGGCGCGCAACGCGTGGCGGTGGGTTGAAGTGGAGGGGGTTGTGCCTTCTGCTCAGCGAGGTGGGGTAGTCTGGATATCCCGTCGGGCTCATAACCCGGAGATCGATGGTTCAAATCCATCCCTCGCTACCAGTCAACCGTACTCATAGTAGTCGTGCGTGGGCTCCAATGACGCGATTGCGGCCTGCAATTTCGCCTGCGCCTGTGCCTCTCGGCTCCGGAGCCCATCGCCCTCGATCTTGATGCGCTCAAGCGCAGCACGTGCACGAGCGTCGTTGCACGTGGAGAGGGCCGCCTCAACGCGCTCGAGGAGGACCGCGGACTCGGGGGCCGTGTTGGGAACGAGGGACAGGCCGTGCTCTGCCTGCACCACGGGTCCAGCCGCATCCACCGCGTCAGCCAAACGCCGACCAAATCCACCGGCCTCACCCAGCCGTTCAACGGCTTCAACATGGGCGAGAAGGTGCCCTGGGCGCGTCTTGACCAAACGCTTGAGCGCTTTCCGAGCCGCTCCGGCTCGGCCCAGCGATGCCGCTGCACGCAGGGAGCGAAGGTGGTCCTCTGCAGCAGGCGTCAGCCGCTCAAGCAGGGCGGGATCGGCCCGACGCACGGTCCGTTCAAGCGCGCGCCGTTCACGGTGCAGGCGACGGACTTCTGCCGCACCTTCCTTCGCTTTCCCACGGAGGATCAACACGTCACTGAGCAAGCGGAGCGCCTTGACGAGGTGGACCTGATCGGTGACCTCGCGTCCGCGCTTGGCCCGAAGTTGGCCGACCAAATCACGGGCCATGACCTCCGTGATCTCCTCGCGCCCGTCGGCAAGGTAGCGCTCGAGTTGGACGAGAACCTGCCCGGCATCGCCCATTCCAAACATGACGCTCGGTCATGACAGGCACGTGGAGGCCATCATTCCTCCCCCGGTTCGCGAAGGCCGACGGCAAGGAGGGCCAACACGGCCCCCAGCCCAAGCACGGCGATGCCCATGACCGCAGGCGTCAGCGCATCGCTCCGTGGCTCGTTGATCGCGCCTTCATGATCTGGACCGGTGGACACCACGCTCAGCGTGGCCCAGCGGTCACCGTCCGACGCACCGTTGCCGTTGACCAGGTTGAGGTGCAGGTTGGCGCGGACCGCATCGTCCGTCGCGTTCGGCGCAATCCACACCGCCGACCAGCCTTCGACAAGCGACGACGGGGCGGTGTGGGTGAGGCCCCTGTCCATGGATTGCATGGTCGCGGAGCCGTTCTCGAGCAAGGTTCCACCGTCCACCACAAGCCGGAACCCGCCGTTGGCGTCCAGCGGCACGCTGGCGTTGATGTGAATCGGGTAGGCCGTTGCCGGTTCGTAGACCTCAGGCCAACCATGCAGGTGGATGGCCTCCTCCAGGGAGGGGCCGCCGTGGCACAGGCAACCGTCGTTCCCTTGCTCGCCCACACCGTTTGGCGAGGCGACGCTGACCGGACCGAGCAGCATGACCGTCACGAGGGCCGCGGTCAGAACACCATGCCGCATGGTCACTCCTCGTGCACACGAGGAGGCATGAGGTTGAAACGTATGTCGTCGAACCATTGAGCATGGACGACGACATCGACGTCTTCGCTGAGTTGGGCGTGACCCCCACCGCCGCACCGGCTGCGGGTGGCGGAGACGACGACCTGCTCGGACTTCTGGCCGAGGCCCCCTCTGCACCCACAGCAGACCCACTTGCCGCGTTGATGGACGATGACGAGGGCGGCCACGAGACGGTTCAAGGCGTCGTTGAGGCGCCCCCGGCCGCCGAACCTGCCCCCGCACCCGAACCGTCACAGCCCGCCCCTGAGGCACAAACGGCGCCGGCCTTGAGTGAGGAGATGATCGGTCAAGTCGTGGCCTTGTTGGTGCAACGTGGCCTGTCCGTGGACCCGCGCAAGCTCGGTCTGCCCTCTGACGCTGCGTTGGACGTGGGTCAGGTCACGGTCGAGCGGGACGATGACCTCGTCGTCGCTCGCGCGGACGTAACGCTGAACGACGCGCCCATGCATCCTTTCGCGGCGGTGCGCTTGACCGAGGAAGGGCTGTCCTCCCTTTCGCCACCCGATGCCCTGCCCGAAGCGTGGCACCCCATGCACGACGTCCTGGCCACGGCCTTGATGGAAGGCGCTCAACAACTGGAGCAAGCCTTGGGCCGAGCCTGGGTGCGTCCCTGATCAAGGCGCGTGGATTTCGGCGGCAAAGGTGATCTCAACATCGGTCCGCAGCGACGTCGAAGCACTGCAATAGGTGCTGTGGCTCTTCTCGATGAGACGATGAAGCAACTTCTCAGGCACCTCCCCGCGCACGTGGTACACCATGTGGATCTTCGTAAAATGTCGAGGCGGCTCTGGCCGGCGCTCGGACTCAAGTTCCAGCCACACTTCGGAGAAGGCCCGATCTTTCAGGCCCGTGACGATGTCCGCGATGGTGCATGCACCGATGGCTTGGAGCATGACCTGCATCGGGGACGGGCCGTCGTTCCAGTCCATGTCCAATTGATCCTTGGCGGCATTGAAGCACGCCATCTTGCTGCCCCCGGTCCAATGGACTTCGGCCTTCATGCCGTGGCGTGAACGCTGCCCGTCTTGATGCTTCGCGAAGGCTTGGCGTGAAATGGGTGGGGAGGGATTCAAGAACAGCCGGCAGGTGGCCCGGTCATGAGCGAAAACCAAGGCTCCCCCATTACCCTCGAAAACGGCGTTCTCTCCGTGCCAGACCGACCCACGGTTCACTACATCGAAGGCGATGGCATCGGCATTGACATCACCCCGGTGATGATCAACGTCATCGACGCCGCCGTCGAGAAGGCCTACGGCGGCCAGCGGAGCATTGCATGGTCAGAGGTGCTGGCCGGCGAGAAGGCGTTCAACGCCACCGGTGAGTGGCTCCCAGAAGCGACCCTCGAAGCGATGCGCTCTGGATTGGTCTCGATCAAGGGCCCGCTGACCGCCCCCGTGGGTGGCGGCATCCGCAGCCTGAACGTCGCCCTCCGTCAGAAGCTCGACCTCTTCGCCTGCGTTCGCCCCGTGCGGTGGTACGAAGGCACGCCTTCGCCCGTCAAGGCCCCCGGCGACGTGGACATGGTCATCTTCCGTGAGAACAGCGAAGACGTCTACGCCGGCATCGAATGGGAAGCCGGAAGCGAAGGCGTGGCGAAACTCATCGCCTTCCTTCAGAACGAAATGGGCGTCGACAAGATCCGCTTCCCCAACACCAGCGGCATCGGCATCAAGCCCATCTCCAGTGAGGGCACGGCCCGAATCGTCCGTGCCGCCCTCCAGTACGCCATCGACAACGACCGAGACAGCCTGACCTTGGTGCACAAGGGCAACATCATGAAGTTCACAGAAGGCGGATTCCGAGACTGGGGCTACCAGATCGCCAAGGACGAATTTGGCGCCACGGAACTCGACGGTGGGCCATGGTGCACCTTCACCAACCCCAACACCGGCACCACGATCACGGTCAAGGACGTCATCGCCGATGCCATGCTCCAACAGGTGCTCACCCGCCCGCGGGAGTACGGTGTTTTGGCGACCATGAACCTCAACGGCGATTACATCTCGGACGCGCTCGCGGCCCAAGTCGGTGGCATTGGCATCGCCCCCGGGGCCAACATCAACTACGACACCGGCATTGCCATCTTCGAAGCAACCCACGGCACCGCTCCCAAGTACACCGGCCAAGACAAGGTCAACCCCGGCAGCCTCATCCTCTCAGCAGAAATGATGCTGCGCCACATGGGCTGGACCGAGGCTGCCGATCTGGTGGTCAAGGGCATGGAAGGCGCCATTTCGGCCCGCACGGTCACCTACGACTTTGAGCGATTGATGGACGATGCGACCCTGCTGTCCTGCAGCGCCTTCGGTGAGGCCATCGTCTCCCACATGGCGTGAGGCAGCACGGGTTCTGAGTCATGGAGCACCCGCTGAATCAGCGGGCAGACCATTGATTGAGGGTTTGTGCGTTCTTGATGACGCCGAAGCCGAGGTTCTCCAGCAACGAAGGTGCAACGAGGGTGAAGTCGCTGTCCCTGGTGGCGACCAGCACAGCGCCGAAATCTTCCAGTGGGATCTCTGCCAACCGCATCGCGAGGCACATGATTTCGCGGTCTTCCTTCTCGGGGTAGATGTCGCGGCTCGAGCCCAAGGAGGTGCGCTGCGGTTGACCGCGCAGTCGTTTCATGGCCGTGACCTCGTCGTACACGTCGCTGTGGCCGGCCAGGAAGGCGTCGAGCTTGGCCACACGTTCGTCCTCCATGGCCTCTGCATCGTAGCGCTCCTCCCGCTTGGTCCAGGTCTCGAAGGAAATCAGGACCTCGTTGAGGGCATCCTCAACGTTGGCTTCATCGAGGATGGCTTCGATGTCCTCTGGCGTGGCGAAGGTGTCATGCAGACGGTTTCGCAGCACGTTTCCACCCTTGGCAATGGAGGTCAATTCATGCCGGACGGGCTCGGGGAGCATCAGTTGAACCTTCCCGGAGGCACCCAAACGCTCGAGGTGATGGTGCAGGTCGCGGTTGGCGTCGATGGCCAAACCTGCTCGCATGCTCCGGCCCGTGCGCTGAATCAGGCGGTCGAGGAGCGCGTCCACCAACACGTTGGTGTCCACCAAAATCAGTGGAGCCAGCTTCAGGTGGCGGAGGTGTCGCCGGTCCGCTACGGCGATGTGATCGCGCTTCATGATGAACAGCGAGCGCATGGAATTCTCGATCTGCCGCTGCTGCGTCAAGCGGAATTGCTTGGAGGACAGGGCCCGCTCGAGGAACATCAGTCCGGTGAGGGCGTGGTCGTCAGAAGCGCGGCGGGCGAGTTCGTACACCTCTTCAGGCGTGGGTGAACTGTCCATCAGTTGGGCGTAGCGTTGGTCGTGGTTCCGCCGATGGCTGCGACGCTGGCTCGAGAGGTTCTTGGCCGCCATCACCCGACCGATGAAGGGATTCTTTGGCAGAGGGATCGCGTGAGCATCAGGATAGGCGAGGAGGATGTCGAGTTGATCCTCATTGTACCAGATGCGCGTACGCTCTCTCTCCTCGCCCTCATCGTTCTCTTCGATGACGACTTCTCGTTCTTTGACCGCTTCACGGATGATGTGCGTCGCATCGTCCGTCGCTCCGTTGTGCGCCGTGTGTGAAACGCGCAAGTACAGCAGGAAGCGTTCGGTCATGGCGGTCCTCAGTGCAGGTTCCTCATTCACCAGGTCGATGGCACGCTTCCATTCACCGGAAAACGCGTAGTGAATCAACGACTTGCGGTTGAGCGCCACGCGGTGCTCGAAGTCAAAGGCGAATTCGTTGTCCTCTGGCGCATCGACCGCCCCCTGCTGCTTTGCAGCCCGGCCGTATTCTTGGGCGGCGCGCAAGTGCTGGCCCTCTGAGGAGGCGAGGGCTGCGCGTGCAACCACGCTCCACGGAGAGCGGGGGTCGTGATCTTGGTACCACGCCACCAACGAGGGCAAGGAGAGGTCGTGGTCGAAGAGCAGCTGGCGGATGGCGTGAATGCGCCGGGTGGGAACGTTGTCCCCCCCAACCAAGCCGTCAATGAGCGAGACGGTTTTGGCGTTGAAGGTCCCGTTCTGCACCTGCTGGATGGCCGAGTTCAAGCGCAACGTGGCCGTGATGGCGTGTGCAAGCCCGTCGTCGATGGGGTTCAGGTTGCCTTCACCAAGCGCCTCTTCGAACTCATCGAGCACTTTGGCCTCAACCACCCCATCGCCACCTTCGAGCAAGGCACGGCGGATTTGTTTGTAGGCCAGAAGGCCCTGCTTGGTGTGCACAATGTCCTGGAACAAATCCTCGGGGGCATCACCGCCCTCGAGCAGTTGAATCAAGGAGGCCGTCTTTGGCCCAAACGCAGCAGGAGGTGCGCGTTCATGGAGCAACGGGAGCAACGTTTGCCGGGCAGAGCGCACCCCATGATAGAGGTCGATGTCCTTGCGAGCGGCCAACAAATGAGCGCACAAGGTCACCAACCACGGGTGGTGGTCAGCGTGGGCTCCTTCGATCAACAGACGAGAAAGGCGTCGGATTTCTTGTCCTTCCAAAAGCACAGGGACGAGGCGTGCGACGTCCTCCTCAGCGAAGACGAATCCGCCGTCCTGAAGGCTCCGGAACGCGGTCATCCGAGGCAACGTGGGCAAGGCGTCGTGCAAGGCGATGTGCAAACGAGCGGGTGCTTCCATCCGCTCACAGACACCGGCCAACCAGTCCGTGGCTTCCACGGCATCGATGCTGACGACAAGGTTGCCCAACGACACCGCGTCAACCTCGCCATCAACGGACAAGGACGTCAAGGATGCGATGGCGTCCGCCTGTTGACCTTCAGAGACGAGCGCTCCGAGGTGCCACCAGCGCACACGGTCCACCACGGGACCGGGTGCGGAAGTCCCCTCGAGCAAGGCGAGTCCTTCCTGCAAGGTGCTGGCGTCAAGGTCCGCGGCCGATTCGTCCGGTTGCATCCACGCCAAGCGTTGGCGCATGCGGTCGAGGGACGTCTCGGTACCGGCAGCCCGACTGGTGTTCCAATCTGTGACTTCACCCGCCCGGAGGGAGGCCAAATCGCGATGCTTCGCCGCGAGGGTTTCGTCTTCGGCCGCAAGGGCGGCAAGAGAGGCCTCAGGCAGGGGTTGACCGAGGGATTGGGCCACCACCACGGCCACGGCGCTGAGTGAGCCCTCAAGCTCCAAGAGGGCCGGATCAAGGTTGATGCTTTTCCGCGCCTTCAGTTGGGGGACGAGGGTGTTGAGGGCGACTTTGGGTGCAGCGTCCACCACCAGGGGTTGAGCCGCGAGCACAAGAGCGAGGAGTTCCTCGCTGTCTTCGCCCGAAATATCGGCCAACGCGAGATCCAGAGCGCCGTCGGCGGCCGCCACCTCGCTTGGTTCGGCTTCTGGGAAACCGGACATTTGAGCGAGCACGGGGCATCGGCGAGCAACGTCGGCCCACACCGGGTGAACGCCATCGGCCAGGCAGAGGTCGAGGCGCTCTTGCACCGCCGCATCGTGAGCCTCATCCCAAGCGTCTGCGTCGAGCGTCTTGCGTGCGGTCAGCACCGCGAATCCGAAGGCTGCAGAGAAGGTGTCGTCGTCCAAGACGTCCTCCACGTTCGGCAGGTGGTCCAAGGGGCTTCCAGAACTCCGACCACCGCGACGGCCACGGCGAGCACGCGCGCCACGGGGGGCGCGAGCAGGGAGAGATGGGCCGTCGTCTTCGTCCTCGTCGGCACCGGGTGCTTCCACCTCATGCAGGGCGAGAAGCAAGATGCCCTGCCACGGTTTCTGAAGGAGTTTGAACTCGTCTTGCCGGGTGGCCAGAGCCACGCGTTGAGGTGCCCGCATCGGGCGACTGAAGCCCGATGAGAGGCAGGTGGCGAGGTACTGTTCTTGCAATCAGACACCCCCCGTGCGAACCGGCAAGGCTCGACGTCTTTCAATGCGTCGCCGTGCGGCACTTCCTGCCCGTTCCGGAACGAAAGGTCTTGAGGAGGGGCCGCGCCTCCACCACGGAGGGTCATGGAGCCGTTGTCCACCGCCCTCCTGTTGGTTCATCCCTTCCTTGCGCTGCTCATCGTGCTGTGGCTCGTTCGCCAACACGGTTGGCGCAAGGGCGGGGGGACGCTCAAAGGAGAAGCGCGCCGCGAAGCCCTCGCCGAGCACGTGCGAAGCGGCGAGCGCTTGTTGGTCGCCACGGTGGGCCTTGTGCTGGTGGCGGTGCTTGCTCGGGCTGCGGCAGGCTACATCGAAGAAGGACGAATCACGGCGATGCTGCTGCCGACCAACCTGCACGGGTGGACCGGGCCGCTTGGCTTGTGGGTGTTGTGGACCACGGTCCGAAACGGACGGCGGGCCTTGGCCGCCATGGAGAACAAGGAGAGCATTGTTGCTCCACGAACCCGTCACGGCCGAGCCGCTGACCTGATGTTGATCCTGGTTGGAATCCACGCCTTCCTTGGCTTCCTCTACACCTTCGCGGTGCTCTCCTGACGTTCAGAACATGCCTTGAAAAAGACCAGAGGGCGGCCGAGGCCATGGAGAGCGGCTCGGACCCGTCCGTCTTCGAACACCGGCCGCTGTACAAGCTTGGTCTGTTCACCCACGATCACGCCAAAATGGTCCTCGCCGTTGGCCTTCTGTTCACCCTTGGATTGGCCTCGATGATGGTCTTCGTCGAACCGGACTGGGCCGAATCGTTCGGCGAAGGCGACCTGGAATCAAGCGAGGTTTTCCGCGCCCTCGGTGCTGATTTTGGTGACCCCGAAGCCGAGAACACCGAGACCTTCTACATCCTTGTCCATCATCCCAACGGCGCCCCCGGCGATGCGGCCACCGTCGCTGCGGTAAACGATGTCCTCGCGGACTTGGAGCAAGACTCCACGGTCCAGGTCGTCCGGGCGTGGGAGGTTGACGAAGCCAACCAAAGCGCCCATGTTTCCGACGATGGGGCATGGTCGCGGTCCTCGGTGCAAATCACCCAAGGTCGAAGCGAAGCCAAGGCCCTGCTCAAAGAACACTGGAAGGACATGGAGCAGGCGATTCACGACGCGGGCATGCACCTCGAAGACGATGGCGATGTGACGGTGTACATTGCTGGGCCTCTGGCCACCGACGCGACCTTCGACCTGCGCCTCAAGGACGACCTGATCAAGGCTGAACTCGGATCGGGCCCCTTGGTGGCCGCTGTGCTGCTCATCGTCTTCGGCTCCCTCGTTGCAGCAGCGCTGCCGCTTGGCATCGGTGTGCTCACCGTCGTCAGTGCCTTTGGCGTCACCATCTGGTTGTCCACCCTCGACGGTGCGAACGTCAACAACTTCGCTGGCAACATCATCACGCTCCTTGGACTCGGCGTCTCGATCGATTATTCCCTCTTCGTGGTCTACCGCTACCGCGAAGAGCAGGCCAACGGTCACGACATCCGCACAGCTCTTGCCGTGACCTCAGCGACCGCTGGGCGTGCTGTGTTTTACTCCGGCATCACCGTGGCGATTGGCCTGACGGGGCTGCTCTTTTTCGAGAACACTGGCGCGCCTTCTTTGGGCATCGGGGGCACGCTCGCCGTCACCTTGGCCATGCTCACCTCCGTCATCATGCTCCCCGCTTTCTTGGCTGTGCTCGGGGACAACATCGACCGCTTCCGTGTGCCCTTTGGCATGAACCAGACCGTCTCTGAGGACGGGTTTTGGGCATGGATCGCCAACGCGGTCATGGCCAAGCCCGTCGCCGTGCTTGTGCCCATCCTCATCCTTCTGCTCGGTGCAGGTGCGCCCTTCCTCAACGCGGAGTGGGGCGTCACCAGCATCCGCTCCTTGCCACCGGACGACATGTCGCGCAACGGTCTTGAGGAGATGGAAGTCGTCTGGGCTGGGACCTCCGACAAATCACTCTTCTTGCACTACCAAGCCGAAGGCCACCCCCTCGACGAAGAGCATCTCCGACACGTTCACGCCCTGAGCGCGAGTTTGCTCGAACGAGACGACGTCGAGCACGTGTTTGCTCCCGGATTTTTCGATCCGGACTTGAGCGCAGACGATGTGGTGCAGTTCTGGAATGCGCCCGCAGAATTCCTCAGCCCAGAGCAAACAGGGCAACGTGAAGCCCTGCGTGCCGGATTCATCAGCGCCGACAACGCGTCCACCTTCATCCAACTGACCTTGGTGGACGATTGGAACAGCCCTGAAGCCCTTGAGGCCGTTCGTGATCTTCGCGAGCTCCGCGACGAGGGCGCTTGGAACGCGTTCAACGGTGCGGTTCCGCTGGTTGGCGGACTTGCTGCGTACAACCTAGACGTGGTGGATGCCGTCGCTGAGAACCTGCCGATTTCGATGACCTACATCTTCCTGGCCACGTGCTTGATCCTCTTCGTGCAAGTCCGTTCGGTGGTCATCCCACTGAAGGCTGTGGTGATGAACATCCTGAGCGTGACCGCCACCTTTGGCATGCTTGTCTTCATCTTCCAAGAGGGCGGAATGGGGCTCGACGAGCTCATGAATTTCACACCGGAACCGATTGATCCAACCACACCTGTGATGCTGTTCTGCATCGTGTTCGGTCTTTCAATGGACTATGAGGTTCTGATGCTGTCCCGCATTCACGAGGAATGGGAGCGCACCGGCGACAACACGCTGGCCGTGGCCAACGGCCTCCAGAAGACGGGGCGGCTCATCACCGCGGCTGCGGCCATCATGGTCTTGGTGTTCAGCGCGCAAATCTTCGCCTCAGTGGCCATCATCAAGATGTTCGGTCTGGGGCTTGCGCTGGCCATCTTCGTTGACGCGACCTTGGTCCGAGCGTTGGTGGTTCCTGCCACGATGCGCCTGATGGGCCCGCTCAACTGGTGGTCACCAAAGTGGATGGGAGGCGGGTCCACCCCGAGCCTCGATGAGGAAGCGTGATCACGCCAACTCGGGCAACGTTGCCCAGAGGGCAAGCCACTGAGCCAGGTTCCGCTCCACGTCTTCCGCCTCGACGGGCCGGTCTTCTGCAGCCCCTGTGGCGTCGATGGCCTGAATCCTGCAACCGCAGGCGTTGGCATGACCGCCCCCCGTTTCATCGAGCAGCGTGGCCAGCCGAGAAAGGTCCACCCGCCGACGGCCTTCGTAGAAGGAATTCGCGTAGAAGCTCGCCGACAAGGGCGGCCGATCGTCGCGTTCCACGGCGCCGTCCACGTGACCGTGGATGACGCAGCACGCATCTGCATCAGCGCCAACGTGAGCGGTCACCAAGTACCCGCTGGCACGTTGTGGCAATCCCTCCATCCTGCAAATGGCCAGACGATCGACCACGGTGGTCCGTGCGTGGACGGCCTCGAACGCGGCTTGCCGGTCTTGAGCGGCTGCCGCCAAACGCGTGGCCACTTCGGGGTCCTCGACAAGGGCCCTCTCGTCCGCACCCGACACCAACAAGCCCAGGACATGGTGCATGAATTCAGCCTGTGAGGTGCCTAGGCACCGCGCAAGCCGCACCAGCGGGCCATCGGCCAGGAACACCTCGCGCTCGATGCCCCCTGAATCGATGGCGTCCACGAAAGGCATCAGCTTCGCCAGATGCTGAAGATCGCTGAACGGGGCCACGAGGTTGTGGGCCACTCGGGCTGCGGATGGCTCCGCGGCCCAATCCAACCGCCCACCGGCCGCTTCGAAGGCAGCGGCAGCGTCCTCGTCTGGACGGTTGGTCAAGTGGTGGTCGACGTACCACCCACACGCGGGGTGAAAGGGGAGATCGACGATGACGGTCCCCCGGTCAATGACGTCGTCAAGGTGCCCGCTTCGCACCAAAGCAGGGTGAGCGAACACCACCTCCGTCCTTGGAAGGGCACGTTGGAGGATGGCAGCGGCGCAGAGCCCGTCGAGGTCCGCATCCGCCACGATGCGATGAACCTCAGGAAACGGGCCCTGTTCCATGCTCGACCCCGGTGGCCGGGAGGCCATCAACGTGCCGCGAGGGCAGCAAAGGCCATCAGGACCTCGTGGGTGGACGCTGCATGGAGACCTCATGCGGCGTGGTGTTGGTGAACCTCGGCGCCGTCTTGCTCCTCCAGTACCCGCAAGGGCACTGGGATTTTCCGAAGGGCCACGTCGAAGCCAGCGATGCTGGACACAAAGGCACCGTGCGACGCGAACTCAAGGAGGAAACTGGAATCCTCGACATCGCCTTCGTGGAGGGATTCCAGGAGCGCACCACCTACAGCTACACCCACAAGGGCCGTTTGATTGAGAAAGAGGTGCACTGGTACTTGGCCGAAACCGAGACGCTGGACGTGATGTTGTCCCACGAGCACCGAGGTCACCTCTGGCTTGACTGGGACGCGGCTGCGGATCAATTGACCCACGAGGCTGGCCTTGGGGTGCTGCTGGCCGCCAAAGCACACATGCAGCGCCTTGGCCGGGATTGATCACACGTCGGCGACGTCGTCGTCGTGCTGGCGCTGCAGGCGAAGCATGCCACCGATGCCGTCCTCAGGACCGCGGTGCCCCAGGGGTTTCCACAGGACTTCGTCTTCACCAAGACGTAGGGCGCACCAGCGGCCCATCACAAAACACCAGTCGGACAGGCGGTTGACGTACACCAGAGCAAGGTTGCGCACAGCGTCGTCGCCTTCGGCTTCACGAAGGCTCACCATGACGCGTTCAAGCCGCCTGACCGTGACCCTGGCAAGATGGAAATTGGCGAGGAGCGTGGAGCCACCAGGCAGGATGAAACTGGTCAAGGGAGGGAGTTCGACCAGCATCTCGTCCATCTCTTCGAGCAAAAGGTCAGCGTGCTCTTCGCCGAGGACCTTCATGCCCTCTGGAAGGCCACCGGGAGGTGTCGCCACCTCAGCGCCAAGATCGAAGACCTCGCTCTGAAGGCGGTCCAGCGCGGCCAACACCACCTGCCCCGTTCGGCGAACGTTGGACCGCGGACCGCCGTCCTCGTGCCAGCCGTCAAGGGACAAGGTGGCCGCACGAACCGCTCCGAACGCAGCGTTCACTTCGTCGCAAAGCCCGACCGCCTCCAGACGAAGATTGGCCTTGGAGCGGCGGCTGCCGTCCACCAATCCGGTGGTGCCGTCGTCCCCAGTCCCTGTGTGAACGCGGGTGATGCGGACCATGTGGTACCCTCGCTCAGGCCTCTATCAAGGGTTTGCGCGCACTAAAGCCCTCGGAGACATCATGGTACCACTCGATGTCCTCCTCGCCTTCCTGCCAACCAAAGGCCACCACCCGCGCATCCACGACACCGAACCATTGCAACCGACCCGGATCGAGGCTGACCACATGGGTGCCCAAGGATTCCATGTCTGAAACCACCTCTTGCCATTCGCCAATCGTCGTCGCCGTTAGGTCGGCGATTTCCTTGACGGCGGGGTGCTCGGGAGGCACACCGTCAAGCAGATGCTCGATCTCCTCCGCCAAGGCGTTCACTTCGTCGTGCAAAGCCTGCAAGATGGCGAGGCTACGACGATGCTTGGGCAGCAAGCTCCTCGCCTCTTCAATCGAGACCAAGAAGGCGTTCCTCGGCATGCCCTCCGCCACATGGCACGCCGTGGTCGGGGGCATTGGCCTGCCCGCAAAGGTGCCTTCATCGATGTTCATGTGGACTCAAAACCCACCGAGGGCCCTTCAAGCCATCGTGGCTTCAGCGGTTCGTGCACTCGTTTTGCCGCGGTTGAGGCGGCCCACGCCACGGTGAAGCAACCAACCGGCACCCGCAACCCACAGCAGCCCCTCAAGGACAAGGAGCGGGACGTACAACGGCCCGAGTCCCTTGAGCATCGTTTGAGCGTCATACGGCAATCCGTAACGGCCCATGTACAGCGATTGGGACAACAGGTTGGCACAAAACCACGCCAACAGGGCCATCCACACCCAACGTCCGGCTGAGGCCTTCGGTTTCATGTGATGAAATCAGCGTGCTCGGATATAAGGCACTGTGTTTGTTGCTCATGCTTCCTCGTGGTTTGGCCACCGATCGGCGGCATCCGGCACCACGCGAAGGATGGCCTCTTCCACCGCCTCAATCCACGCTTCGGCCACGGCCGCTTCACCGCCGGAGGACCGGAGCGATGCATGCCAAGCGCTGGCTTCGTCCGCGTTTCCGAGGGCGGTGTGGATGCGATGGAGGGCGAGGTACGCCATTGGGTTGAGGTGAGGTTCGTCCGTGGCCCAGCCTCGCTCAAAGCAAGCGATGGCCCCACGCTCACCAGAAAGGGCGCCTCGTTGCAGGGCCACCATCCCGGCTTGGCTCCATGCCAGCGGCAACTTCCCGATCAACAGGCCTCGAAACACGAGGTACGTCTGACCCACCCCAAGCAAGACCAAGGCGAAGAAATCCACCCATTGCTCGACGGCCGTCAGGGTTGACCACGTCCGGGCCATCAGGCCACCAATGCCGACGCACAGCAGAAAACCGGAGAGAGGAGCCACGATGACGTCCCGACGGGTGCGAACAATGTGCGTCAATCCCGCGAGCACCCCGAAGGCTCCCAACACGCACAGCACCGCCAGCAGCCCATCGACACCAAGCGGCCGCGGGGCGGCGGTGCCCATCGCCAACAGCGCGCCAACCACCAGCAAGGTGGAGCCGTAACGGAAGGAAGGTTCAGGGAAGGGCTGTTGGCGCGACAAGCGAACCAACACCACCCCAATCAAGACCAGGAGCCCCAAGAGGAGCCACACCAAGGTCGCGTCGTCGGAAAAGGGCCCCACAAGCAAACGCAGGGGGGCGTTGGCTTTCAAGTCCGTTCTTCGCCCTGCGGCCGGCCACGGTGGTAGGCGGTGCCGCGGTGGATCTCTGTGGCCCGGTAGAGCTGTTCGAGGAGCACCACGCTCGCCAACTCATGGGGCATGGTGAGGGGTGAAAGCGAGAGACGAGGCGCGTTTGGCTCCGCGCCGTTCCAGCCGTCTGGAGGGCCGACCATGAGGTGAACGTCGTCGCTGGCCAAGGTCCATTGACGCACCGTTTCCGCGAAGGCAAGGCTGTCCGGTGCCTCCCCACCCTCGTCGAGCAGCACCCGCGTGGTGCCTTGAGGAGGTGCGGTCAAGTACGCCTCGAGGGACGTTTTCGATGGATGCACCTCGAGGCGGACGCCGCGCTGACGAAGGCGGGTGGCGTACAGCTCAATGGCGGCAGCCATGGATCGCTCCTTTGGCCGGCCGTGCACGTGGACGATGATGCGCCCCATGGACCGTGCAGGAGGCACCTGTGCATGGGTCCTTCGCTGAACAACCTCAAAGGAGGTCGAGCCGAAGACGAACCATGGGGTGGCGATTTCCTTGGAGCCGTCGCGCTTCAGACCCGGATCCCAATCCACCCCTTCGTCGGGACACGCGGGCGTGGCTTGCGGCCCTGCGGGAGGTCTGCGAGCGTCATTTCGACCAGCCTCAAGCCGGAAGGATGCGGGTGAGGGAGCTCCAGGTTGAATGGCGCGAGGCCAAGACCGAGGGGGTGTTGGACGATGCCGGTCACCTCGGGCTTGAGCGCCGAGCCTATCGCTTGCTCAACGGCGACGATGAAGCGTGGTTGAGGTGGTTGGACGATTTGGGTTTCTGGAAGCCGGGCTGGAATCCTGACGAAGAGCATGAACAGGCTTGATAGCACGCCGGCATCAGCAGGAACCATGGGTGAGCGTCCTACGCTTCACATGCTGTACTCCTGCCCGTTCTGCTGGAAGGTACGCGGCCTGATTGAACACCTCGACATGGACGTCGAATACGTCCCGGTCAATGGCATGAAAATCCGCAAGGATGTGGCCTTCGCCGGCGACTGGGGCAAGGTCCCGGTCTTCACCGACGAAAACGGTCAACACGTCGTTGACTCCACGCCCCTCCTGCGCCACATTGACGCGACCTACAACGAGGGTCAACTGGCCGCTCGAGGCGATGCTGCTCGCCAAGAGGAGTGGATGACGTGGGTCGACACCCACCTGTCCAAGGCCACGGTTCCCATCCTGTACGGCAGCCTTGGTTCCGCGCTGAAGACGACCACACGCATCTCGAAGATTGAGAAATTCGGATTCCTCGCCAAGCGCCTGTACGCGTGGGCCGGCTTCCCCGTCATGTGGGGCATCATCGCCCGAAAGCGGGTCAAGAAAGACGGGCGCACGCCAAAGAAACTCTGGCACGATCTGCTCGGTGAATTCACCGACGCGTTCGAAGGTCAACCCTTCTTTGGCGGCGACCATCCCGATTTGGTGGACTTCGCTGCCTTCGGCTACATGCGATCGATTTCCCCCTTCCCGCAGTTCGACCAACTTCGAGATCACGCGGCCGGGATGGCCTGGTACAACGGAATGAACGGCACGCTCCACGGAGCGTGATGGCGTGAACGTCGGCCCGCTGACCTTCGTTGAAGTGGAGGCGGGCACGACCCACGTGGGGGACAACCGCGGAGGGTGGATTCACGCCAGCCAGCGACCAAGGCACGAGGTACGCCTGCCCGCCTTCTACATCCTCGAATCACCCCTTTCAGCGAACGAGGTCGCAGCGCTCCTCGGTCGTGAGAATTCGGAGCAGAACGACGTCCACGAGGGCGTTGACGCCGCGCTGCTCCAGCGCATCTGCGCGGCCGTTCGGCCCCTCGTCGATGAGGGCCTCGAAGTTCGACCTCCGAGCTTGGCGGAATGGACCCATGCTCGAGAACGCGGGAGGCTCACGCCCCAACAGGGTGCGCTCGAAGTCCTGGCAGACGCCCCCTTCTCCAACCACCGAGGCGCCCCCATGGACGGTCGCCCAAGGGAAGGATCGGGTCATGGACCTCTGATGGACCAGTTGGCCTGCATCGAAGTTCATCCTCAGAAAGAAGGGGTCACGGCGACCGCCTCGGTGCCGATGGACCGGCGCCTGCCCGGCACCGTGCTCCGGCTCGTGCTGAGCCCAACACGCACCTCACCCACGCGTACCGTGCCCAAGCAAGCCGACCGCGCAGCCAACCTTCGCATCGAGGTGCTCAGCACCTTGCTCATCGGTGTGGTTCCGTCCTTCCTCATCCCCGTCGTGCGAGGCTTCGGAAGCTACGCGCTGGAAGGATGGGCGAACCTTCTGTTTGGAGGACTGGTCGCCGGCTTCGTCACAGGAGCCGTGTGGCGACCACGACGACCGACCGTCGCTTGGGACGACGGCGAAGTTCAGTCCGACGTGGAACGTAGCGTTTCCCAGTAGGAATCGCCTCGGCACGCTTCGGCCACGCACAGCGTGGCCATGTTCACGATGTCGCGGACCTCGTCGTTGCGGGCCACAATTTGCACGGGGAACGTGGTGCCTTCGAGGATGGGTCCGATCATTTCTGCATCGGCCAATTGCTCCAGCAACTTGTACGCAATGTTGGCAGCGGCGAGGTTCGGACACACGAGAACGTTGGCAGGGCCGTCGAAATTCAAGAAGGGGTATTCCTCCTGGACGAGCGTATCCAGCGCGGTGTCCGCCTGCATTGGGCCGTCGATCTTCAGCGTCGGGTCCAACTCGCGGGCGGTGGCCACGGCCTCTTCGAGTCGCGTGCTCCGCTGCTCNCGGTTGGTCCCAAAGTTGGAGAAGGAGAGCATTGCAACGCGGGGCTCAAGGCCAAACCGCCGGGCAACCCTCGAGGTCTGCACCGCGATTTCAGCCAAGGTGCGCTGGTCGGGGTAGATGTTCACCGTCGCATCGGCGAGGATGATGAGACGACCGGCGACGGAAACCACGTAGCACCCGACGATGCAGTGGCCCTCTGGGTGCGTNCCAAGGCTCTGAATGGCGGGCTTCAGCACGTCGGCATAGGTGCGACCGACACCGCCGACCATGCCGTCGGCATCGCCTGCCCTCAGCATGCTGGAACCGAAGTAAGGACGGCTCTTGAGCAGCCGCTCNGCGTCCGCGAGCGTGACGCCTTTCCTCGCCCGTCGCTTGGCCAGTTCAGGCGCATAAACGCCCTTTCTGCGCTCGTCCTTTCGTGGGTTCACGATGGTGTGGTCGAACTCGAGCCCAAGGTGCTCGATGCGCCGCTGAATGCGGTCGGGCGGACCGAGGAGGATGGGGTGACAGATCTGCTGGTCGGACAATTGAGCCGCAGCACGGAGCACGCGTTCCTGATCACCTTCTGGGAACACGATGCGCTTTCCTCGTCCGCGGACCTGGTTGATCACGCTGCGCATGAGGGCGTAGCTTTGCCCGAGCCGGCCCTCAAGCTCCTCGCGGTAGCGCAGGGCATCGAAATCATCGGCTGAGACGGCCGCAACGCCCTCCTCAACGGCGGCCTGCGCGACCGCGCTGGCTTCCCAGATGAGCACCCTGCGGTCGAAGGGTTTCGGAATGATGTACTCGGGACCAAACTGCATCTCNAGGCCGTCATAGGCCTGCGAAATGTAGTCGGGAACGGGTTCCTTCGCCAGTGCAGCGAGCGCGCGGGTGGCGGCCATCTTCATGCCCTGCGTGATGTCTCGAGCGCGGACGTCGAGCGCGCCGCGAAAGATGTAGGGGAAACCGAGGACGTTGTTGACTTGGTTGGAGTAATCGGAGCGCCCGGTCGCGATGATCGCATCGTCGCGGACCGCTTTGACCTCGTCAGGCGAAATTTCCGGCGTTGGGTTGGCCAACGCGAACACGATTGGACGCTCGGCCATGCTGGCGACCATCTCGCCGGTCACCAGCCCGCCGCGGGACAAGCCCAGCATGACGTCCGCTCCGACCAGCGCATCGCTGAGGTCACCGGCAGGTCGGTCTTGAGCGAAGGGNGCTTTGTACGCGTTGATTTCACCGGCCTCGAGACGGGCCTTGGTGACGATGCCCTTGCTGTCGCACATCGTGATGTGCTCGGGTGCAACGCCGCACGCCACGTAGTGGTTCGCGCAGGCAATGGCGCTGGCTCCAGCGCCAATGACGACCACCTTGACGTCCTCGATGGCTTTGCCTTGCAACTCGCATGCGTTGATGAGCGCGGCCGCGGAGATGATGGCGGTGCCGTGCTGGTCGTCGTGCATCACTGGAATGTCGGTGGCCTCGGCGATGCGTCGCTCAATTTCGAAGCATTCGGGNGCCTTGATGTCCTCGAGGTTGATGCCGCCAAAGGTCTTCGAAATGGCCACCACGGTGTCGATGAAGCGCTCCGGATCCGTCTCGTCAACCTCGATGTCAAACACGTCAATGTCGGCGAAGGTCTTCAGGAGCAGNCCCTTTCCTTCCATGACCGGTTTGCTGGCCAGGGCGCCGATGTCGCCGAGACCAAGCACGGCCGTACCGTTCGAGATCACGGCCACCAAGTTGCCCTTCGACGTGTAGCGGTAGGCGTCCTCCGGCCGCTCTGCGATTTCCAAACAGGGATACGCCACGCCCGGCGAATACGCCAATGAAAGCTCATGGGCGGTGGCGTGTGGCTTGGTCGGAACGACCTTGATTTTCCCACGAGGCGAAGCCTCGTGATACTCCAAGGCTTCTCGCTTGAGGCGCTCTTCGCGCGATGCTTCCGCCATCTTCCTCGGCCTCCTCGGCGACGCGTCCCGGTTTGAGCCTTCTGTGGTGTGGCTCGGCACACCGCCATTTCTGGTCGGTGCATTCACCTACGGAGGACCGTTGAAGAACCGTCACAAACCATCCTCGCGCGTGCACAGGTCACGCGTCATCGCAACCATCGGCCCCTCATGCGACAACGAGGACGCTTTGGCCTCGATGCTCGAAGCTGGACTGGACGTGGCGCGCCTCAACTACTCGCACGGAGATTTCGAGGGGAAGGCAGCGACCATTCAGCGTCTGCGCGCCGCAGAAGCGGCAGCGGGCCGGCCGCTCGGCGTCTTGGCCGACCTTCCGGGCCCAAAGCTCAGGCTTGGGCGCTTTCATGGCAGCGTTCACCTCGAACGAGGCATGACGGTGACCCTGTGCTGCGGCCAAGATGCCTCGGATGACGTCAGCCATCGAGCCTTTCCCGTTCCCTACGGGACGTTGGCCGAAGAGCTGCGCGTGGGCGACCCTGTCCTGCTCGCAGACGGGCTGATCCGGTTGGAAGTGGAGGCCATCGAGGGCTCGACGGTCAAAGCCCAGGTGCTCGACGGGGGCCATCTCAGCGAGCGNAAAGGCATCAACGTCCCTCGAACCAAAGTCTCGCTCCCCGCCATTGGAGCGCGGGACGAAGCTTGCCTCCGGCATGCCCTCGAACAGGAAGTGGACTTCGTTGCCGTGTCCTACGTCCGAAGCGCTGCGGATCTGGAACCCGCACGTCGCATCATCGCCGAGGCTGGCCTTCACACGTGGGTCATCGCGAAGATCGAACATCCCGCCGCCCTCGAGGACCTCGATGCCATCGTCGAAGCCTCGGACGCGGTCATGGTGGCGCGTGGTGACCTTGGCGTTGAAATTCCGCTGGAAGAGGTCCCAGCAGCCCAAGAGCGCATCATCGCCATGTGCCTTGCCCGAGGGAAACCCGTCATCGTGGCCACGCAGATGTTGGAATCGATGGTCGATCATCCCCGACCCACACGTGCTGAAGTCAGCGACGTCGCCACGGCGATCCGCCAATTTACGAGCGCCGTCATGCTCTCTGGGGAAACGGCAACGGGAGCCTACCCGGTGGAAGCCGTCTCCACGATGGTGCGCATCGCTGAACGCGCTTCGTCCGCCATCGATGGACTGCCGAGCCCACCTGCGTTGGCGATGTTCAGAAGCACCCGAGCCATCACCGGTGCCGCGGTCAAGCTGGCCGCAGACGTGGGCGCCGATCGGCTCATTGTTGCCACCCAACACGGCAGCGCTGCACGGTTGATGGCCGCCCACCGTCCTCAACGGCCCATTTTGGCCATCACCAACCGCGTTCGTGCCCTTCGGAGGACCACCGTCCTTCCCGGGGTGGACGGACACTTGGTGGAGGAACAAGCCCGGTCAAGGGACACCGTCGGGTCAGCGGTGAAGGCCATGGTCGATGGCGGGCGCATGCAGCCCGGCGAGAAGATCGTCACCGTAACCGGTTCACCCAACGCCATCCGAGGTCGGACCTCAACCATCCGTTTGGCACGCGTCGACGACAAAGGCCACCTCCAGATGCTGGAATGATGGTGTGCAGTTCGACAAAGTTGTTTGAACATGCAAACCGACCCCTTATACCTGTTAGGAAGGCCAAATCGAACATGGAAGGTCGGCAAGATGCTCCACAAGGCGGCGTGCGCTTGCACGCCACCGGTCTTGTGGTGCTGATGCTGATGAGCCTCGCATCGCCTCTGTTGATGCCAAACGTTGCGGCACACGAGGACTCTGGCGGCGCGGTGTGGCCGATGAGCGGCAGCGAAGACACGGGTTGGGTGAGGCTCAATGCCACCTCCGCCGACGGCATCCAACCGGCCAGCGCCGACTGGAACCTGACCTTCGCACCTGGAGCCACGCTTGACAACGTCTCCTTCGAAATCCGCGTTTCTGGAGCCGATGGCGTCGTCATTGATTCCCCGCTGATGATTTCAGGCGGCTCCATCGGGTCGGCCTTGCTCGACCTGAGCGACCAAGGTTGGATGGGTCAAACCCTCGATCTCGACGGCGGCGACCCCTTCACCGGACGGACCTCAACCAGCGGCCTTTCGTCCAGTTGGACGCTCCCTGGCGGCGCTACGGTCACCGACCTGGTGATTCAAGCCCTCGCGCCTGCCGACCCCACCGTCTCGCTGAAGCCGCTGGCCTTTGAACCGGTGGCCAGCGCGGTGCATCCCNATGACGGACGACTTTGGCTGGCCGTGGACGAGCAAGTGTTCGTCATCGATGCGGCCATGTCGCCCCCCACCATCGATATCCTCNNCTCTCCCGTTGGTGCCGTCGTTGACGTGGCCGTGGACATGACCCATCGGGAACTTGTGGTTCTTGGCGAAGACGGCCTTGCCATGGTTGACTTCGATGACGGAGCGATTTCGGCCGCCGGTCCGCAGGGCACCCCCGCAGGTCTTCGTGGCGTGGCCACCAACGCCTCAGGCGACGTCCACGTGGTGGCCGAGGACTGCCTCTACACGCGCNTGGCCGCNGCTGCCGACGAGTGGAACAAACTCCCCGGCTGCAACGGCAACACCTTCCCCATCTCCACCACGGGAGACGTGCTCACGATGGAGATCATCGGTCAGTACGTCTACGTCAGCATGGCCGATGAAGGCGTCATTCGCTACGACACGGCGACCAGCACGTCCTCCGTCTGGTCCTCGGCCAACGTCCTCCATTCCGACCAAGTGACCTCCATCGTGCAGATGGGGTCTCAAATCCTGTTCGGTTCTGAAGACGCCGGCATCGCGCGCTTCAACCCCGCCCTCAACCTCTGGCAAGCCACGTGGTCGAGCGCCAACTGGCTGGCCGACGACGAGATCAACGGCCTCGAAGTCATCGGAAGTGACCTGTGGGTCCTCGCAGGTGCGTCCATCCAGAAGTACGACATCAACTCCGGTGTGTTCACCGCCCATTCCGGCCCTTCGGGCCTCAGCGATGGAGGATTGGGCGGTGANGTTCCGGTCATGATGGCGTGGCCCACCGGCGGTGCGCGTGCACCCACCGACGCGACCCTGCTCATCGGTGACGGAACTGGGACCTTCCTTCGCATGGCCCCCGGCGCAACGCCGATTCAACAAAGCAACCTCGTCCTCGCCACCAGCCCTCCGATTGCAGAAATGACGGCTGTGGCCTCCTTTGGCAACGAAGTGTACGTTGGCGGAGACGACCTCGTCGCCGTCTACAACGCCTCACAGCGCCGCTGGACTGGCGCCACCACCATCTTCGGCGTGCCCAGCGCGTTGGCCGCGACGGCGACCGACCTCTGGGTGGCAACGGAAGAAGACGGGTTGTACCGTATCCCCTCATCAACCGGAACCCCTCAACAATTCCAGAGCAGCACGGACGCACGGTGGAACGCCATTGTGGGCCTGGCCGTTGACGCGGAAGACGTGGTGCTGACCCACGAAGACGGCGGCGTTAGCGTGTGGAACCTGACGGACTTGGCCAACGGCAATCCCCCATGGGAAAGCGGCGCCACCAGCGACGTTCCCGCAGACGCCACGGGCGAGGTCGCCATCCACAACCGCACCGCCTACTTCGCGAGCGAAGACGGTTTGCTCCGCCTCGACCTTGACGGTGCGCCGACGTGGTTGAGTGCATGGGGCAGCACCGGCATCGACCAGTCCTTCTACGCCCCAATCGTGGAGTACCAAGGCGTGCTGCACTACGGCCTGTACGGTTACGGGGTGATCCGCATTGACCTTGCGTCAGGTGAACTCCTCGAACCGCTGCTCGACGGAAACGGAAACGGCGCCCGCGGCGCCCTCCCGAGCGACGACGTGTTTAGCATCGAGGTGACCAACATCCGCGGCTCTGCAGAACTCGCCATCGGCACCCAATCTGGCGCCATTTTGTGGGACGGAAGCAGCGCCTACAGCGTTCCGGGAGGGCGCAACTGGGACGAGCGACCCGGCCAACACCTCGAATTCATGGATCTTGGCTCCTACCTGTACGCCGCCACCAACCTCGGCGTTTGCCGCTGGCAGTTGGACGCCTCGGGTGGATTGGACATCGACGAGTGCCTGACGGTGTACGACGGCATGCCCAACTGGGCGACCTATTCCCTTGGCCACAACAGCACCCACATCTTCGGTGGCACGCTCAGCGGCGTTGGCGTCATCGCCCGCAGCTCCTTCACCGTGGTCGACACCTGGGAAACTCAGGCTGCTGACAACGCGCCTGTCGCCGTGGTCGACGACGTGGCCTACATCGGCTTGGACGGCATCGGTGTGGCACGATGGGATCTGACCAACGGAGCATGGCAGAACCTGTGGACCTCCAGCGGCGTGCTGGACACCAACGGCATCACGGGGCTTGTGGCCGGCGCCCAAGCCAACACGCTCTGGGTGGGTGGAGACGACGGGTTCCAACTCATTGACGTCATCAACTCGACCGAATTGGTCGACATCGAGAAAACCAGCGGTTTGTACTACGACAACGGCGACCCCTACGACCTGATCATGGTCGGTGACGTGCTGTACTACAACCAACGCACGGCCTCCGATCGAATCTACCGCATCGACACCAGCGACTATTCTTCAGCGACCAGTTACATGGACATCGGCGTCCACCTCAACGAGGGGAGCCTCGACGTGGCGGGCATGGGCCGCATGGGCGACGTCATCGTCGCGAGTGCTGTCTCCAGTCAATGGTGGAACATCGAGGGAAGCGGTGGCATCGTCCGCTGGAACACCACCAGCAACAGTTGGATGCCTGACATTCTCCCAGACACGTCCATAGCGGTGATGGAAGTCCTGCAGACCGCAAACGGCGACACGTGGATTCAGTACGGTGACGACGGCGTGGAGGTGCTCGACGCCAACGGCACTCGAGTGTTGGGCTGGTCCGCCAGCGAGACACCGGACTTGCCCAACGGCCAAGGCGGCTACCCGATGGGTGGCGGCATGGTGGAATGGGGTGGAAACGTCTTGTTCGCCTCCGAAGATGGCGTCGGCGCCTACAATCCAACCACNGGCACGTGGTCCACGTATTGGACGTCCACGAGCACGCCTGAAGTCTACGAACTTTGGACCGACGGAAACGTCCTCTTCATCGGCGCCACCAGCGGCCAAGGCTGGAACCCTGACGGGGTGGTGATCATGGAGGACGCCAACGGCACCCAGACCACGGTGCTCTCCTCAAACGGCGGCGATTTCTCGAACGCCTATCCGATCAGCATCGAGGCGTGCGACGGCATGGTCTGGACCGCGTTCTTTCAATTGTCTGGCGGTGCTCAAGTCATCGGCGTGGACCCGAACGGAGTCGCGGCGGACGTGGTCATCGATGGGCAAGACTTCGGGACCAACGCTCGACCGGCCGCTCTGGCCTGCTCGGGTACAGAATTGCACGTTGGTTTCTGGTCGGTCAGTGCCGGCGTCATCGTCTGGGACCTGGCGACCAATCAGGTGGTCGACCAACTTACCAGTGCAGACGGCATGAGCAATTCGCCTGTGTACTACGACGCCATGGCGACNGTCGGGCCCGCAAGTGCTCCTTCCATTGCCGTGGGTTACGACACGAACAACGGAGACGGGGGTTATGCCGTGTACGATGTCGCCAACCGCGTCCCAACCGTCCGAGAGCAAGGAGCCCTCGTCACCACGGTGGACCGCGCATCGAACGGGGCGGTTGTGTACGGCATCCCCGGCTTGAGCTCCGGCTANAGTCAGGTCGGCACGTGGTGGCCGTCCACCGGTGCCTCCCTCATCGGAAGTCGCATCCAACTCAACTCAGGATCCGTCTCGGCCTTGGCCGGTTCGGGCACCACCCTCTATGCGGCCACCTACGACTCCATCGCAGGATTCGGGAGCTCCACCGGCGGCAGCGCGCTGTTGATTGGCGATGTGTCCAGCAACGGAACCCTGACGTGGACCGAGGGCCATGTGATGCCCTCGGGGATGCGGGCCAGCTCGCTGGCCATTGGCAGCCAAGCCGTGCACGTCGCGACNGCACCGAGGGGTGGCGGAAATGGTGGAGGGCAAGGCGTTGGACTACTGACCCTTGACCTGTTGAACGGCACATGGTCCACGGCCAGCAACGGCCTTTCCGACGACCTCGACGGCTTGGCGTGGTACGGCAACGAACTGGTGACGGGCTTGGTCGGAGGCGGCAGTGGCGTCTCTGGCGTGCAGATCTATGACCCGACAAGCGACGCCTTCGTCGACGGTGGTGTCCTTGGCGGTCTGCCGTCCAACACCGTCCTTGGCTTGTCCCGCACCTCGGCATCAGACGTNGTNCACATCGCCACCGACGNNGGCGTNGGCCGNTTNGANCGGAGCATGGACGGTTGGGACACNCCCATCACCACCGTGAACGGNCTTGNNTCNAACAACNTCGAGGACGTCCTCACGTGGTTTGATGGTGCTGGCTACGAACAGGTCTTGCTGGCGACGGACGGTGGTTTGGCACTGTGGAACGCTTCTGCGGACCAGATGATCGCCACATGGGACGACACATCAGGTCTGCTCGAAACCTCAACGTGGGGCCTGTTCAGGAACGCGACGGACGGAAGCGTACTGCTGGCGCACGATGGGCTCGGCTCTTCTCGCCCGGGTGCAACGGTGCTTGGCGCCTCCTCGACTGCACCTGGTGGATTCGTCGTGGATGACACCCATCGGTTTGACCAACTCCCGTCCAACGACGTGACCGCGGTGGCCTCCGATTGGTGGGGCCTCCACATCGCGACAGAAAGCGGTACGATGACCCATTGGAACGCCCTGAGCGAAGAATTCGAGGAAGGGCTTGAGCGTACCCCGACGAATCAGCGGGTTGAGCGGGTCGTGGCCGACGGCACCACCGCGGTTCTGATGACGAACAGCGGTCTGGTGCTCGTCGAGGCCTCTTCTGCNGCACATGCCCAACTCGCCGCTGAAACCGTCGTTGGCATCAGCGACGTTGCACTCGACGCTTCTGGCGCCGTGTGGGCCAGCACCTTTGACGACGGGTTGGCGGCGTGGAGCGCCCCGCCCGGCTACCAGCCGGTGCCCAGCGCAGCCAGCCTCCGAGCCACGCCGCTCAACCTTGGCATCGGCACCGGCTTCGCCGACGTGACCGAATTCCTGCATCCAGGCACCACCATCGATTTGCTGAACCTCACCGGTCTAAGCAACGTGAGCCTCGCCGCTGGTGCGGCGGGAGCACTCACGCCCACCGCCCTGCCGCTGGTGTTCAGTTCGAACACCCAAGGCGCGGCCGTGTGGGCCTCCACCGAGCTGCTGCTCTGGGACGGCACCTTCGAGATGGCCGACGACGCCTTCGTCAGCCGCCTTCAAGCCGCCGTGGACACCGGGCGCATGCTCAACGGGAACCTGACCGTTGAAGCACAACTGTTCAGCCCAGTGAACGGATCCATGGACGTGCGTCTCATCTACGACTGGAGCCGCACGGAGACCCCCATCGAGCTGCTCGACCTCTCGGACCGACCTGACGACGGCGGCGGTGCACTCCGCGCCTCGTGGTCCCTCGTCCACGACGACGATTTCGCACGGTACCTGATCTACCTCAAGCCGGACGGCTGGGCCGCACCACCGACCGCGGCTGAACTGCAGAGCTCCAACCTCCAGCCGGACGCCGCCGTGGCGCTCCACAGCCGGTTGCAGGCTGACGTGTTTACCGCCGGTGGCCAACCGCTCATCGACGGCCAAGACTACAGCGCCGTGATCGTCGTGGAATATGCTGACGGTCGCCTTGGTACACCGTCGATGCCCCTCGGACCTGCCACCCCCAGCGACGAAATTCCAAGGCCTCCAAACAGCGGCGAAGCCATGCCCTCCACCTTGAGCAACGCAGCCGATGGNGACCTCGAAGTTCGATGGGAGCGATGCACGGCGTTGGACCACGCCTCCACTCGGTTGTACGCCTCGACCGTGGAACGCACCGACGTCCTCGGCCTTACGCCTGAATTGGACTTGCCGAAGACCGGAGGCAACGAAACGGTGCTTTCACTCCAGCCGGGTCGCGTGTACTGGATTGGGTTGACCTGCGTGGACGAATCCGGCCAAGAGAACCTTAGCGACGCCCTCATCTTGGGCCCGGTGGTGCCCACCGGCGGCCTGGACGACGGTCTCGCCCCACCCGCTCTCAAAGACGTCGAAGCCAAGGACGCACCAAACGACGAAGGAGGACGGCTGCTGGTCACATGGTCGCCCTCCATGGCCGTGGATTGTGCCTTCTACACGGTGTGGTTGCACGAACTTGGGGACATCCAGAGCATGGACCAACCGGGACAAGACGACGGCCCATACGCCACCTTGGTGGCCGAAGCAGCGCAGGACCTCCGCGACGGGACCCTTGCCTTCGAAGAAAGCAAGGTGGTCACGGACTGCTCGGCCAACGGCACCGTGGTGGACGACATCGGCGGCCGTGACCTCGTTGACGGACGCACCTACCTGGTGGCCGTGACCNCCCACGACGTGTGGCTCAACGTGGACCTCAGCCTTGGGCAGGACACCATCATCGACGACGCCATTCCATTCCGAAACGTTGTGGACGAAGGCGTGCCGCCAGCACGGCTCGAAGCGGTCGAAGCCTTTGACCATCCACAAGACGACGGTTCGGCCATCGACGTGGTCTTCGCGCCCTCTGCCGTCGACGACTTCGGCCACTATCTGGTGTGGACCTTCACCGAATCAATCACCAACGTCAGTGCATGGCACGCAAACGGCATGCTTAGCGACGGTGTCAGCGCCTTGCGCATCGACACGCAGCGCATTGACGCCGACGGTTCGTCCTTTGAGATCACCATGAACGAGGCCATGCAGCGCAACCAAGACGGCACCTGGTCCGTGGTGCCCATCGGAGACGGCATGACCGTGTACGCTGCGGTCACCGTTCACGACCTCCGCGGAAACGTCCATCTCGACGGACTGACCACCGACTCTGCCGTCGCGATCGACAACCTGGCCGACCGTGAAGCGCCCGACCGCATCGAGGAAATCGTGGCCACCGACCGGCCCGAAGACGACGGACGAGCGGTGCTGCTGGAATTCCTGCCAAGCACAGCAAGCGACGTCGAATCCTACGAAGTCTACGTCCTCAGTGCACCCTTCAACCGCGTCAGCGAAGATGCGTCTCCAAGCCTGGTGCTCGATCGCACCCCCAACTTCCCCATCGTGGTGGACCGTTATTCNGACGGCAGTTCCCTTGAGCCCGACGTCACCGTTCATCTNGCGGTCGTGGTGCGTGACACGAGTGGAAACGCACACCTCACCGACCTCACCACGGCCTCGATCGCACCCGTTGACGACGGCGTCGAGGACCCTGGACTCTACCTNGACCCCATCACGGGCATTTCCGCNGCATGGGCGGACGAAACCGATGTCCTCGTGGCTTGGGAACACACCAGCNACCCAAGCGTTCGTGCCTACCGCGTCTACTTCGCCAGCGCAACCTTCCCCGACGTTGAAAGCGCCACCTTGGCCGCTGAAGTCCAAGCTTCGAATTCCTTCCGCATCACCGCTGCGGCCTTCCCTGAACTGACCAATTCGACCGGGTGGTACATCGCGGTCACACCGGTGGACGACGTCTTCGAGCGGACCTCTGTCGAGCCTGTCTTCTTGGCCCCTCTGACCCAAGGCGAAGGCAGCGAAGGCGCGGTGGACGACGGGCTGGACCTGGGAACCTACCTGACCGGACCAAACGCAATCATCGCTGGACTGGTCCTCATCACCGTGCTGCTTGCCCTGCTGGTGCTCCGGCGCCGCGGCGGAGAAACCGCCAAAGCCTACACGTTGCAGGAGGCCACCTGGGGCATCCAAGAGGACGCCTTTGGACCAATTCCAACGGCTCCAGCACCGTCCCCACCGCCCGCTGCTCCACCCTCCACCCCGTCCGCCTTGGCCGCTCCGGAGGCCTTGTCCGTCGACCTCTACGCTGCCGCACAACAGCTCGCTCCCGCCCGCATGGAGGCCCCAGTGACCCGTTCGGCTGCACCCTCGCCCAACATCGACGGCTTGCTGGACGACTTGGGTCTGGACAACGCACCACCTGCAGCCCAAGGAGGCTTGGACACCTCCTTCCTCGATGATTTGCTGTGACCGGTGTGCTGAAGCCCGGCACCGCTCTCCCTGAGGTGAGCACATGCCTGCAGGACCGCGTGACGCTGTGTTCACCACGCTGCTGTTCCGGCCGGAACAGGGCGTGGCTGACCTCGACCTGCACCTTACCCGGATCCAAAATCACGCCAGCGCGTTGCGGTTGAGCCCGCAGATGGCCGACGCGCTCCCAACACTGCGCGACGCCTGCCGCGACCACACAAAGGAAGGATTGGTCCGCCTTGCATGGTCCAGCGACGGATGGAGTTGCGCAATCCGTGACCGCCAGGCGCTTCCCGAAGTGGACGCCATCACCGCACCTGCACCGCGATGGGCGGGTCGCATCACAGGAACAAAGCACGGTGCATGGGCGTGGGCGGCTGAAGCGTCGGCCCAAGGAGACGCCATGGGCGCCGATGCGGTGCTGCTGGTGCACGAGCACAGGATCGTCGACGAGCGACGCTCAACGCCCCTGCTGCTGGACGATGACGGCGTNGTGTGGGCCGCGAAGGATGAGGATGGCGGGGTGGACAGCGTAACCTTGCAGACCCTCGTGCACGACCTTGCTGCCGCAGGCCTTCCCGTCCAGCGGGGCCACCTCAACGAACGCCGCGTGGCCCGGGCCACCGCCATGGTGCTCGTTGGCACCGGACTTGGCGTGGCGTCGGTCGAAACCATCGACGGGGTACCCTTCGTCTCGCCAAGTTTGCGTTTGTTCGACGCCTGCCGTGATGCCTACGAGCGTCACATGAACGACCCTGCCACATGGACGGGCCTCGGAGGCGCCTGAGCATGGACCTCATCCGTACGGTGGAGGGGCTGCGCGAGCAGGGTCAACTTGGACCGACGGCCGGAGCCTTCGGTGCTCCGGACGAGGTCCTGCTTCTCTCCACCGGGCCGGCCAGTCATCTGGCCAAGCACTCGATGATCGCCCGTCCACCACGTCGTCGAGCCGTGGTGCGGCAACCGGAACACGAGGGNTCTGTTCTTGACCCAAGCAACCCGCTTCAAGCCGAGCCAGCGTGGAACACGGAAGGTGAGTTGACCGCCACAATCCAGGCGTGGTCAGACGGATCGTGGCACGACCTGCAGCAGGTCTCCGCCCCGACCTTGGACGTCCTCATGCGGACCTTGGACGACGTGATGCTCGATCAACAACCCTTCGTGACGCAGGTGGAAGGGTGGCCGCAGCGGCCCTTCCTCAGCGGTGCTTTTGCCTACGATTTGGTTCAGTGGACCCAGCCGATTCGCGTCCAACACGTACCGGACCACGACGCGCTTCTTGCGGTGTTCTGGTCGGTGGACGGCGCGTTGCTCGTCGATCATGCCTCGGGCCAGAGCCACCGCCTGCACGTCGACGGTGACGTTTGGGCGGAGCACGCAGAACCAGCCGACGTGCGCGTGACCCCGCCGCCCGTTGTCCAACGTTCAGCGCTCGAGAGTTCCATGGACGATGCGCAACACGCCGAGGCCATTGAAGCCGTGAAACAGGCCATCGTCGACGGGCGAATGTACCAGGTCAACATTGGTCGGCGNTGGACGGGNCCGCTCGATGACGAGCCATGGGACGTGATGCGGCGGCTGCTTGAGGGAAACCCCGCCCCCTTCTCAGCGTGGACGTGGGCTCCTGACCTCGACCATCACCTGCTGTCCAGTTCGCCCGAATCGCTCCTGCGGATTCATGCCGGTCAAGCGATGACCTCCCCCATCAAGGGCACCTACCCGCGCGGAAGCGACGCACTGGAAGAGCAAGCGCTCCGCCGTGCCCTGGTGGAAGACGAGAAAGAAACCGCTGAACACAGGATGCTCGTGGACCTGATGCGCAACGATTTGGGCGCCATCAGTCGACCGGGCTCGGTCCATGTTCAGCGCTACGACGTCGAGGCCTACGCTACCGTTCAGCATCTGGTGTCGCATGTGGGCGCGACGCTGACCGTCGACCCGCCCACGGCCTTTGCTTCAGTGTTCCCGGGTGGTTCCATCACCGGTTGTCCCAGAACGGTGGTCTGCGCCGCCATCGACGCCATTGAACACGAACCACGGCGCTTCTGGTGCGGATCTGTGGGCTGGTGGGACCCCGACGGCCATCACGGGGCTTGGAACATCCTGATTCGAACCATGCAAGTCCGTCACGAAGGTGGCAAACGCGTGGCTGACGTGTTGGCCGGGGGTGGCATCACCATCGCAAGCGTGGCCGCCCGCGAGATCGAGGAAGCGGTCTGGAAGGCCGACGCCCTCCTCAGTGCTGCAGGCTGGGGCTCGCCACGGACCAGCACCAGAGGGCGCTTGCGGATCACGNCGCTTNGTGTCCCGCAGGGCGCCCCGCTCGGCGGGCGGTTGGGCCAAGCGCAAGCGCGTCCTCACGGTGCAGTGGTGCTGGTGGACAACCTGGACTCCTTCACCCACAACATCGCGCACGCCATCATGCAGCTGGGTCANGACGTGCACGTGATGCAAGGACGTGGGCCGCAGGGTCCAGAGGACATGGAGGATGGCATCAGGACGCTGTTGGAAGCAGTTCCGAGCCACATCGTGCTCGGCCCGGGTCCAGGCCGACCNGAAGAGGCGGGGTTGTCCATGCGATTGGCAGAACTGGCCTTGCAGGGGCAAACGCCGCCCCTGCTCGGNGTGTGCCTTGGCCACCAAGCCCTCGGACTGGCGGCAGGTGGCCGCATCACGCCCGATCCACATGGACCCGTGCACGGCCGCCCGGTCCAACTCGTGCACGACGGAAGTGGGCTGTTCCGTGATGTATCGGGACAAACCATGCGCATGGTCCGCTACAACTCGCTCGTCGTTGAGGGTTCAGATTTGGCAGGCTTGGACGTCAACGCCCGTTCTGGACACGTGACCATGGGGGTGCGTTCGCCTCGCTTCAACGTCCATGGCCTGCAGGGCCACCCTGAATCCATCGGCAGCGAAGAAGGCGACCGGCTTCTCCGAACCTTCCTCGATGCATCGCATGGTTGAAAGGACGGGAGCCGGTCGACTGACCTGAGGGAGACCATGCCGCTGTGCCGATCCTGCAACGGGACCTTCGCACGTGAGTATTTCATCCACGGAAACGGGCCACGTGCCCAAATCTGTGTCCGTTGTGGCCTCGAACAAGGCCTCGTGTCCAAGGAAGACATTCCCACCTTCTTCGACGAGAACCTCATCGCTTCGCGCCTTTCTGTGGTCTCTCGACGATGGGGGCCCTCGATCACGATCCTGATGGGATGGACCCTGTGGCTGACCTTCCTGACNGGCGTGTCTCCCTGGGGCACCTACGTGCTCGTGCTGTTGGGCCTTGGCACCTTGCTCTTGCCGGCCCAAATCCTGCTTTATCGCGCCAAGTACTCTGGTGACATGGCGCGCCTGACCCCTGCTCATGAGCGACCGAAAGGCCACTGAATCACGTCTTGGCGTGAATTTTCAGGACGTCACCGTCCTCAACCTGATGATCGGCACCGACCACGCGTCGCGTGCGCCCGTCCACTCCACGGATGAAGCCCGCTTCCAAGTCCGTATGCACGCGCCCGGCCACTGCCTTGGCGGTGATGCCTGAGGGCACCACGAGCGCGTCAGGAAGCACCCTTCCGTCCCCGTCGACCCACCGGCCTTCGTCCTGCACGGGATACACCACGATGCGTTCGAGGGTATCGAACACCACCGCGTCGAGCAGTGCCTCAATACCGGTGCCGCCGGCCGAAGCCAAGGCTCTGCGCATCCGCTCCAGCGCAGCACGCTGGGCGTCGGAAAGCGGCGCATCTTCNGGGACCTCGAAGTCAACGTCGCCCGTCCGGTAGCGGATGAGGCCGGCTGCGTCGGCACGGCGGAGGGCCAGTTCCATGTCGGCCAAGCACGGCGTGGCCGCTACATCAAGCGACAAGTGGNCCATCACGCCCTCCGGGGCAAGATCCAGTTTGTTGACCGCGACATGCAGCGGGAACAAACCGCGACGGAGGGTCTTGGCCAAGGCGCTCATCTCGTCGTCGCCCCAGGTCCATGGCTGACCCAGATCGTGCCCGGTTTCACGGAGGGCGTCGAGCGCTGAACCGATGAGTGCCGTGGTCGCCCCAAGACCGCTCAGGCGCTCAACGAGGAAGCCCAGCAGGCCTCGCTCACCTTCCGCTTGGACACGACGAACGCCTCGGGACCAGCCGTCGCTGAGGACGCTGGCGATCCACTGTTCGAGTTCTGTGGTCAGGAAGGTGACCTCGTGNGCGATGGACGCGGCCGCCGTCGNGGGGTCNGTGGCCGGTGAAATCGGGTTGCCCTCCACGTCCGTGGCGGCCGCACCGTCCACGACCTGAATCAGGGCATCACAGCCCGCAAGGTCGGCGAGGAAGGCGTTGCCCCTTCCGCGTCCTTCTGAGGCTCCAGGCACCAGTCCGGCCACGTCGACCAGAGCGACCGGCACATGACGCTCGAAGTTGAGGCATGTGCCCGTTCGAGGGGAGCACATGGAACCGCCTCGGTCACCCTCGTCGTCGTCCAGACGTCCCTCTTCGATGAGCCGCGCCCGCAATTCACTGCATGGGCACGGCAAGCGTGCGCGAGGGAAGGCCACCCCCACGTTCGGGTCAATGGTGCAGAAGGGGTAGTTCGCGATGTCCACTTTGGCCAGCGTGGTCGCTGCGAAGAACGTGGATTTGCCGACGTTGGGCTTGCCGACCAGCCCGATGCGCAGGGCGGACCCCCCTCATTCTTCCTCGGGGGAAGAAGCGCGCAGACGGGCCACGGTGATGTCGAGCTCGGGGAGGTTGATGTGACCGTCTCCGTCGATGTCGATGGCCGAAATCAGACGCCCCATGTCCCATGGTGGCAGGTTGGCGATCTTGGCCCCACGAAGCGCATTCTGGAGCTCGCGAGCGTCAATGGAGCCGCTGTCGTCCAGGTCGATGGAGCGGAAGAAGGAGAACACGTCCTGCTTGGTTTCATCGAGGTAGTCCGCCAGCATCTGGAGTTCCTCGGGCACCGCGGCAGCGTCCTCGGGGAATTCCGTGACCTCGTCGTTGTGAAGGTCAGCACGGACGGCGATGACCGTGGAGCCCGCGGCAGCCTTCCCANCACCGCCAATGATCAGCTCGGTGTCGAGCCCAACGCCACGGCCGAGGAGGGAACGGATGCTCGTGCTGCCTCCGGAAAGGGCGTAGGAGCGGATGTCGCTGCCGACCGAGGTGCTGGCCGAAGCGGGGGAGAAGCCGATGCGAACGCTGACCGAAGCCGCGACCATGAAACCGAGGGCGACGCCGTAGAACAGGAAGGCGCCCACGAGATCGAAGCCCGCCAGGTTGGCCAACGCGGCTTCGACCATGTCCTCGTCGGAAACACCGCGCTCAACCGCGCGGGTGGCGAGGGTGGACAACGCGGTAGAAACCGTCGCGAGGAAACCGCCCAAGGCCACCATCCAGACGGCGGTGGACGCACCGCCGGTGTCGGCTGCAGCCCGGCCGTTGGCCTGAGGGAGGTAGCCGAGGGTTGCGGAAAGGGCCAGCAGGCCACCGACGGTGAAGAAGAGGCCATGGCTGAGGGCCATGTTCAGGCCGTGGAGGCTTGCTTCGCCAACGAGGGTTTCCATGCCAGAGAAGTAGGCACCAACCGCGTAGATGGGCAGCAGGAACATNGCCAGCACGCCCGCCAAGCCGGCAGGACTTGAGAAGGCCTGAGCCGCGCCGGAGCGAGCGGTCTGAAGCAGGTTGACCGAGGCCGCCAGCAGCGGGAGCATGCTGAAGGTCATCAGGATGCCACCAAGGTTCTCCAGAAGGACGGGGGCGTCCACCAGGCGCACCGAGACCGCAGGCACGGTGAGGAAGAGCAGGGCGAGGGAAGCGGTGGCGAGGGAGGAAGACCAGATGGCTCGCTCCGAGGCCGCAGGAATCACCGCGTAGGCGGTGCCGAGCATGAGGGCAAGCGGCAGCCAGCCTTCGAGGGCCGCTTGGGCCAACCACACGGTCTGGGTCCCGCTTCCAAGCTCGCCGCCGATGTACAGCAGCGGCGCGACCAGCATGACCACGAGCGCGTTGACGAGGAACCAGCTGGTGTAGGCGATGGGCGCATCGCCACGGTTGGCGAGGGTGATCAGGACGTTGACGAGGAGGGCACCGCCCACCACGGTATGAAGCACCACGGAGGAGACGACCTTGCTGAGCAGGTCCTCAGTGGCGGCGTCCATGCCGAACAGGCCTGCCAAGGTCGGCAGGAGGAGCACGAGCAGGGACACGCCGGTGAAGACCAGGGCCATCATCGAGGCGCTGGCTTCGCTGCTGAGGCGCCCGCCAGACGTGCGGGCGGTGGCGGTCAGGGTGGTGCCGATGAACACCATCACCAGACCGGTGCGTAGCGTCATGCTGATCGTCGTCGCCAACCCGCTGCCGTCGTCGTAGGACCAACCGAGGCTGGCCAGAGAGTCGAGCGCGGTGGCGTCCCAGTCGTGCCAGCGGCCCACGAAACCGAGGGTCCCCGCGAGGACCAGCCACGCAAGGCCGAAACGGGCCCATGTGCGACCACCGCGGCCAGCGCTGTCGTCGAAGAGGTCGACCGCTCCAGCGGGGGCCTTGACGAGCAGGAAACGGCCTAGGGTTTGCAGAGGCTGGCTCATGCCGCCAACGCCGTTCTGAACGTAGTACGCGATGAGAAGAAGAGCGCCGACCATCACGCCGACGGAGATGAACACGGGTTCCATGCATCACACCTCCTTCACTCGGACAGCACCTCACCGATGACGGTGGATACGATGGCGGTCGCGCCCACGATGAGCCCAATGAGGTAGTACCAGATGCCGCTGCCACCGAGGTTTCCGAGCAGGGGCACGAGGTCACCAAGGACAGGAACGCTGTCCCAACCGAAGACGTTGCTGAACAGGGCAAAGAGTCCGAGAAGGCCCACGCCAAGGAGGACGAGGACCATGCGGCTTGATTCTGGTTCGGCGTCGCCGACCGTGGATTCGTGGATGATGTCTGTTGATGCCAAAGGGACCACCACATAAAGCCCCAATGGGGCGTTTTGACCCACCTGAGGCACGGACATAAAGATTCACCACCATGGGTGGTGAAACCACGCGACCGCGTCAAGGCGCCCTGAGCCGTTCAGCGGCAGGCGCGCGACGTGAAGGAGCGAGGCCAAGCGGTGCCGGAAGGGCACGTTCGAGGGCCAAATCTTCCGCCCACCGGGATTCGCAGGCGCAGTGCAGGCCGTCAAACTCCTGCAGGTCGCCCGAGACCGCATAGCGCTCGATGGCAGCCACCACGTCAGCGTCGCATGAGCCGCAGTTGTGCGAACCGCGAACGCGACCGCCTGCGGTCGGGTGAACAATCAGGCGGCTCACCTGATCGGCGTCGCCGTTGACGCCTCCCTCGGGGTGCACAATGGGGTGGGCACGTCGAATCATCTCGACCAAAGACCACAGCCACGGCGGACGGTACTGGCGTGCACGGTGCAGGCGATCGATGACCGTTCCACCTTGGATGTTCATTGGGTTGATGGANATCTCATCCGCATCTTCAGCGATGGCGGCAATCCAATCCACGATGTGGTCCAAAGCATCGGCTTCGCTCATGAAGGGCGGCTTGAACATCAGGTAGGCCTTGACCCGCACGCCGGCCTGCTTGAGGTTGGCCACCGCGCGGTCGTAGGATTTCACGCTGAAGCCCTTGTTGACGTGAAAACGCAACACCTCGTCGTCGTAGGCCTCGAGTCCGATGGCCACAGTGAAGTCAGCGTTGACGCTCGTGGCCCAGGCCAACTTCTCTTCCGTCAGCTGCTCGGTTCGGCTTTCGACGATGAGGTGGAGTCCGCGTTCTGCGCACTCGCGCAGGACCCGCTCCTGAAAGCCAACGGGGATTTCCCGATCTTCGAGCAAGGATCCTGAGGTGTAGACCTTGACCATCTGCACGTCGGCGAAACCGTTCAACTTCGCCGCAGACCAGTCCCATTGCGCGTGAAGGTCCTCCTCCGTCACGTCATCGCGTGTGTCGTTGAAATAGCCGCAGAAGGTGCACCCGCTGGACCACCACCAGTGGCACCCTTTGGTGCGAAGGATGACCGTCGCCGCCGAGCAGGGCGTGCCGTCGGGCAGCATCTCTGGCGTGGTGTAGACCGTTGCGGGTCGAGCGGCGTCCCAGCTCGCTTGACGCCGGCGGGATTCGGGCGTGTTGGCCGGCGCCTTGACCAAGTCGTGGACGCGCTGAGCCTTCTCGCCCTGCCCGACCAAGGTCAAACGTGTCCCCATGTCCCTCGACCCCGGCTCAAGTGAGCCCTGTTTCAACCTGCCGTGGCCCGCAGGCCGTCCGCCCAGGCGAGGAGGCGCTGCTCGTAGATGGGCGTGTGCGTGAGCATGAGCGTGACGTGACCTTCGACCACAAGACCGTCGTCGGTGCTGTTGAAGGTGAGCTGGCTGGACTCAAACCAGCAGGTCACCTGTGACGGATCTTCGGCCGCCTCGGTGGCGGCTTCGCACAGCGATTCGCCGTGGTGGATGCGGATGCGCATGTCGTCTTCGCCGTGGACGATGGTCATGCTGCGGTTCCCGATGTTGCGGGCGCCGTCAATGGGGTTGTGCGCCACGAGATCCTCGCCAGAACTGACGCGCCCCGCGAAAATGCCGGCGTCCTTGAGGAAGGTCGGATAGCCTCTGAACGCCAACTCCTCCACGATGATGTCCCCCATGTTGGAGAAGGGTGAGTCGAGGAAGACGCTGGCCATGCGCTCTTCTTGGGCGAAGGCNATGCCAACGGTGCCCGCACCCATCGAGGCGCCCATCACGCCGATGCGTTCTGCGGGCACGCCTTTCTCGTCCTGAATCCACTGCCACACGGCGACCACGTCGCGCCATTCCTTCTGACCGGCCGAGACCTGACCGTCTTCGAGCGTGCTTTCCCAGTGGTCGCGCATGTCCATTATGACCACGTTGTACCCTGCCTCGGCCAACATGCCTCCTGGAAGAAGCACCTCGTGGTTGGCCTTGCAGGAGCGAATGCCGTGCACCAGCAGCACCCACGGTTCGGTGGGGTCTTGCTCGATGACCCACGCGCTGAGTTCGATGGGTTCGTCCTCCATCTGAACGGTGGCGTTGGACCACACCGGCATGCTCCACGACGCCAAACCTTCCGGCGCTTCGGCGGTGAGGTTGCTCGTGAGGTTGCTGGGCGCAGCATCGATCATGTCTGTCCCCCAAAGGTGCGGCGTGAAGGAGGCCGGCGTGTTGTAGGGCGCGTGGTCCTCACAGGTGGGTTCAGCCAAGGTCGCACCGCTGTACACGATCATNCCGGCNTGAAAATAGCCGTACGGCATCAGGAACAGCAGCAGGGCCACCACCGCAGGAAGGGTCCGCTTCACGCTCATTCCTCCGCGTCCCACAAGGGCTGGAACACAACGGTGGTCCCGGCGTTGACCTCTTGACCGTTGGCCCGATTTACGCCCTGCATCAGCGTGCTTTCAGGGCTCCACTCGGCAGCCGGCACGCGAAGTTCGAGCAGGGGCGTGGTCGACATGAAGGCCAAACGTTGGCCACGTCGAACCGTCTCCCCGGGAGAAGACAGGGGCGTCAGCGCGAACCTTGGGCGAACGAGGTGCGCCACCACCTCAACCCGTCGCTTCGCGGATTCGATGACCCAGCGCAAGCGTTCCGGCCAACCGTCCGCCGCACGGCGGTGTTCCCCGGCCACGACCGTCCCGGCCATGGGGGCGCGGTGCACCTGAAGGTCGAGGGCCCCAACAGCAAGGCGTAGGCACCAGACGTCGTCGTCCCGTTCGTCGTTCACCTCNGCGAAGCGCTGCTCGGTTTCGAAGGGGGTCGAGCACGCGCCTTCAGTCCACGGTCCGCCACCGAGGTCTTCGATGATCTCATCGCTCGCAGTGGCTGAACCCGGGCGACGGTGCGTGGCCCGTTCGCGTCGGAGNTGAACGATGCGCCCGTCGATGGGCGCCACCAGAAGGCCGGNGTCTTGGGGGATCTTCCGTGGCGGATCGCGGAAGCGCAGCAGCAGCCAGGATGCGGCACACAGGAGCAGNACGCCGAGAAGGGGTCCAAGTCCAAACAGCGGATCAACAAACGCCGAAATCAGCAGCACGATGCTGCCTGAGACAATTGGTGTGACCACCATCGCCGAGGAACCCTCGGCGAGCCAGGCCATTCGCGTGGTCACGCTCCGTCCCAGGGGTCCTCGCCGTCGTCCCACGTCGCGGTTTCCTCGGCGGGGGCCTCTTCGGCTTCGGGCTCAGCCTCGGGCTCGGGCTCGGGTGCCTCTTCGGTGGACGCATCGTCGCTCGAGCCACGGGCGCGGACCTCAACTTCGTCGTCATCCGTCCCGAATTCACCGTCTGGGCCGGCCGAAATGGCGACTTCGACCACGCCAACAGGCACGACGATTTCGTCGTCAGAATTCGTCGATGAAGCCTCTTCGGCGATGGCGCCTTCGGCCTCTTCGATGGTCATCTCGGCCGCGCGGGCTTCGACCATCGAGTCCATGCGCTCGACGAAGGCATCGGCCTTTTGCTGAGCGGCACGCTCGGCTTCCACGGCTTGCTCGATCATCTCATAGCGCTCTTGGATGGCTTTGTTGAGGTCCTCGAAGAGGGACATGTGCGCGACGTACCAGCCGTCACGCGCCTTCATCTCGGTCACGGCGAGCTTCAGGTCGTTGTCGAGTTCTTCCGCGATAGCGAAGACCTTCCCAAGGCGGTCCTTCTCACGGGTGTACTTCTCTTCCATCTTCTCGAGTTCAGGTTCGAGGTGTTCGACCCGCTTGGCCGACTTGGTGGAGGACATTTCGAGGTCGCGGATCTTGAGGTCCTTCTCCATCAGGAGGTTGTCCATGGCCTCTTTTTCGATCTCACGGTCGACGATTTCCTTCTCGAGGACTTCGATTTCTGCCTTGGCGTCAACCAGCTCCTTCTCTTGCTGCTCGTAGGCGGCGTAGAGCTTGCGCAGTCGGTCGGTTTCGGTCTCAAGGGCCTGTTCAAGCTCGCGGATGCGGACCTCGTCGGTCACCGTGCCTTCGTCGCTCATGCTCATCGACCCGAGCCTATGCTCACCTGTTCGACCGTCCTCCACCCTATGAAGACGACGCCTCAGGTGCGTCGTTTAAGGCGAATGGAGCGTGGGCGTTCCTCCACCGAATTCCGAACGTGGTACCAACGGCGTAACTTGCTATTTATGGTGGACGAGACCTACCTCAAGTCATGGACCACGAGGCGGCGTGCGACCCAGCCTATGGCCGAATGGACGATTTGTTGGACGTCTTGACGCGTTCCAAAGCCATGCACATCATGCTCGTGTTGGACCAACAGGGCCGCGCCATGCGCTTTACCGACCTCAAGCGAATGGTTGACAGCACCTCAACCACGGTCTCGCGTCGCCTGAAGGAACTCAAAGAGCACGGACTCATTCACCACACGGATGAAGAGGAGGGCTCGGGTTCCTATGCCTTGAGCGACGACGCGAAGTCGCTCAGCCCGATCTTCCGCGACCTGTTCAACTGGGTCGCTGCGCGTGCTCACTGAAGCCCGTTCATGATGGCCACGAGTTTCGCTGCGATGGGTGGCTCAGTCATCGAATGCCCGGCATCGCCGATGATGTGCAGTCGACTGTGTGGCGCGGCGGTGTGCAAATCCCATGCGCTTCGTGCCGGACACACGACGTCGTAACGCCCCTGCACGATGTCGATGGGGATGTCCGACAAGCGATCCACGTGATCCAGGATGAAGTTGTGCGGCATGAACACCCCGTTCGTGAAGTAATGGCATTCGATGCGCGCGAAGGCCACGGCAAACTGCAGGTCGTCGGCCTTCAGTTCCGCACTCGCCTTGGGAATCAGGTAACTGGTCGCCATTTCCCAGCGGGTCCATTCCCTTGCTGCAGCGTGCCGCACCGCCTCGTCTTCGGAGGTCAGCCGAGCGTGGTAGGCGCGCATCAAGTCGCCTCGTTCGGCTTCTGGGATGTGGTTGCGGTAGCCCTCGAAAGCATCAGGGAAGATGTGGCTCGCGCCCNCTTGGTAAAACCACGCGAACTCGCTGTCGCGGCACAGGAAAATGCCGCGCAGCACGAGGTGTTGAACGCGCTCGGGATGGTGCTGCGCGTAGATGAGGGACAGCGACGAGCCCCACGAGCCGCCGAACACCACCCATGCCTCGATGCCGAGGTGTTCGCGGAGCTGCTCGATGTCGGAGACCGACGCCATGGTCGTGTTGTCTTCGAGTTCAGCCCACGGCGTCGAGCGGCCGCAGCCGCGCTGATCGAACTGGACGATGCGCCAGTGGTTTGGATCGAAGTAGCGGCGGTAATCGGGTTGGCTGCCGCCGCCAGGGCCGCCATGGATGACGAGCACCGGCGCCCCCTCGGGGTTGCCGGAGACTTCCCACGCCACGGTGTGCAGGTCGGTGACCTCCAGCATGCCTTCGTCGTGAGGTTCGATGGTGGGGTACAGCACGTCGTCGAGGTCGGCCATGCCCCGGCAACCGGTCAGGAGCGTGATGGTGTTTTGCACCACCAAGATGATGCGATGCAGTCCGAAGCCACGCGCATGACGGACGTGCGACCCGCGGTGGACGTGTTCAGCGACTGGGCCATAGAAGGCCGTGACGAAGGCATGGAACGAGGCCATGCTCCTGCCGTGGGCGAAATGCTCGCCTTCGGGCTGACCCGCACCGCCGAACTGGGTCGAAGCTTCCGGGCCATCGACGTGGGATGCGGCAACGGCTGGGTGGTCCGTCAGCTCGCCGCGATGCCCTTCTGCTCGCACGCCGAAGGGGTGGACGGTGCGCCTGCGATGATCGAGAAGGCCAAGCGCATTGACCCTGAGGGTCACTACCACCACGCCATGCTTCCCGATTGGGCGCCAGAAGGTCGCTTCGATCTGCTCGTGTCCATGGAGGTGCTGTACTACCTGCACGACCCCGCCGCCATGCTCGCCACCTTCCGTGAATCCTGGCTCCAGCCCGGCGGCTGGGCCGTGGTGGGCGTGGACCATTATGCCGAACATGAGGACAGCCTCGATTGGCCAGAGAAGGTGGGCGTCCACATGACGACCCTGTCTGAAGCACAGTGGCTCGAGGCTTGGGCCGCTGCAGGCTTCGAAGACGTGGAGACCTGGCGCGCGGCCGGGGACCCGGGCACGTTGGTCATCGCCGGACGATGCCCGTCATAGAGGCCCGAGGTCTTCGCCTTCTGGCCCGCACAACCGAATACCGCCGCGGTAGAAGGGGCACTTCTTGCACGGTTCTGCAGCATCCGCCGCAAGACGTGGCGGCTCAGGGACGGCCGCTGCATCAGCCGACAACTGCGCCTTCCAGCGCATGATCTGCTGCGCTTCCGCACGGTAGGCGTCGTATTCGTCGGCCGTCATCTCGACCATGCGCCCAGACGCGGCCACGAGCAGAGCGGGCGGCAGGACGGTCCGGCGCTGGGCCTCCGGCCGACCTTCTTCCTGCGCTTCGAGCGCCATGGAGTAGAGGGTCAACTGGAGTGCGTAGTGCTCCAATTCCTCACGTTCGGCTTGGGTGCGTCCGTCGTCCCCAATGGCGCTGAGGTCCTGCAAGTCGTGGCCCTTCCTCACGTCGTCTGGACGGTACGGGGCCAAACAACCGGTGGTCTTCAGGTCCACCACCTGCAGGCAGGCGCCTGCCTCGTCGTCCTGGACCGCGAGCACGAGGTCCATGCGTCCCTCGACTTCAGCGATGGGGCGTGGTACGGTGGCCACACTGGCGCGTCCTTCCCGCCTCCAACGCCTCACGGGCAAGGCTTCGCCGGGGACCTCGAGCATCGCGAAGAAGGGGTGCTCGGTCCTCAAACCGTCGAGTGACCGGCCGTGCTGTTGCTCGCCGCGGGCCAAGCCACCCAAGCGGCCGCGTTGCAGCAAACCGAGCAGGTGCTTCATGCGCTCGAGGACGTGAGGGTGGTCGCTCATCACGAGGCCGTGCTCTTCGAACACCCGCCGCAACACGACGTGGTCCAGCAACCGGTCCGGTTGCCGTCCTGTCCATGAGGCGGGCAGCGGCGGCTGTGCTGCATCCTCCGCAGGGTTTTGCAAGCCGAGCTCAAGGACCCGGTGCATCATGGTGCCAAAGACGGTCGGGGCCGGCCAATCCACAGCGGCCTCGTGCGCGTCGCTGCTGCGCGGCTTGAGCTCGAGGCCGTCCTCGTCCGTGGTGGTCCGCTGTCCGAAGGCCTCCGGACGCCAACCTCGAACCCGCTCAAGCCAATGGCGGCGAGGGCACGCCTTCGCGGCATCGAGCCCGTGAGGCGTGACCCGCAAACGGTGATCCACGGACATGACGAGGTGCTCTTCTGGCGCCTCGACCTCTTCCAACCTGGCCAGCGTGGCCTCCAGACGACCCAAGGGCGTGGTCGTGGTCGGGTCAGAGGCCGCCTCAGGGTCATGGACGAGGAGCAAGGAAGGAACGCTCGCTTCACCCAGACCCGCGTTCGCCAACAGGACCGCTGGATCAAGATGCAGGGCTTGCCCCTTCTCGATGGGCACAGGACACCACGGGGAATCGTCGCCGTCGACCGATTGACCAAGTTCAGCAAGGGCTTCCATCCAGTGGTCGCCGAAGGTCCGGGTCGAGGCTTCACTGATGGGAAGGGTCAGGCACCCTGAATCGTCCACCGTGGCCTTCTCAGGAGCACCGGCCACGATGAGGTGACGCTCAACGCGCGTCAGGGCCACGTAGAATTGGCGGGCACGCTCGGCCTTGGCCTGCGCATCGCCCAGTCCTTTCGCCATCCGCCACAAGCCGTCGTTCGGCGCGGGCAAAGAGGGCCAAGGCCGCGGTCGAGCCACGACCAAATCGGGCAAGACGCGGACGTTGTCGCGTGCTTCTTGGCTCGCGTCTTGACGACCTGCTGAAAACAGACCGGCCACCACCACCACGTCGCGCTCAAGGCCCTTGGCGTTGTGAATCGTCATGATTTCCACCGCGCCACCTGAGGGCTCCACAATGGCTGGAGGGCCGTCGCGCTGAAGGCCGGCAAGGGCGGTCAAGCGCTCGTGGAGGACCACAGGGTCGCTGCCTTCGGACTGGCTCATGCCGCGCACCATCAGGGCGAAGCGCTCGGCATGTTGGCGCTCGGCATCGGTGCATTGGGCCACGAGAAGATCGGATTCGTCCAGCAAGGTGTCGATGACGGCATGGATGGCGCCTGCCTCCGCAAGGGCCTGACATCGACGTGCCACCTCGGCGTGATGATTTGGCGCCACGGTCAGGGCCTGCCAAACGTTGCCCGATGCTTCCAAGCGTGCGAACGCCTCGGGCAGGGTGGCGTCGTCCAAACCGAAGGCGCACGAGCGTGCAAGGACCGCCAGAGCGTGCGCAGAATCGGGGCGAGCCAAGGCTTCGACGGCCGCGACCAGAGGCTGAACCACGGCTTGCTCGAGCAGGTTGCCTTGGCGGTCGACCATCACCGGAACGCCCCGTGCGCGCAGCCGGTCGACGAGGTCAGCCGAACGGGAGCGCGCGTGCACGAGAACGAGAACCTGTGCGGGATCCACGGGCCCGTCACNGTCAACTTCGGTCCCGTCGCTGAGACGGATGGGGGTGCCCGTCACCAAGGCCGCGATGCGCGCCGCGATGAGCTCGTTCTCAAGATGGACCGCCTTCGAGCGCGGGTCGTTGAACGGCGACAGCGGGACGTTGAGGTCGTCGCTGACCGTGCCGTCCTCACGCCGGACCGGAACCAACCATTCCATGCGTGGCGTGCCCTCGACGACCGCCATCGGATCCAAGCGTTGCGGGTCNGCGTACCATTCCCCGTCCATGCTTCGACTTGAGGGGCCGAGAACGGTTTGGAACACCCCGTTCAGGGTCTCCATCACCACGGGAGCAGTTCGGAAATTTTCGTCCAATTCGATGTGCCCCTCGCTTCGGCGTGCCACNACCGTTTCATCGGCGGGAACGCCGGGTCGCAAGACGCCATAATGGACGATGCCCCAAGGGCGCCCCGCTTCACCCGGTACGTGCTCGGTTGCTTCGTGGTAGTTGCCCGCCACCCCACCGTCTCCCTCAGGGCGCGGATCGCGTCCTGCGCCTTCGGTGCGGTACGGCGCCAAGCGGGGCTCGTCAGCCTCCAAGCGGTTCATGCATCGGATGGCAGTGGTGGTGGAGCGCATGACGCGCACGTCGGCTTGGCGGAAACGGTAGATGGACTGCTTCATGTCGCCGACCACGCACACCGTCGGGTCCCACAGGCTCTGTGGGCCACTTGGCTCATCTTTCGTTCGATGACGCGGCCCCCACAGTCGAGCCAGCAGGCGCAGGTGTGCGGGGTTGGTGTCCTGAAACTCATCGATGATGAAGGCCCTGAATTCACGGCGCAGCCGCTTGAGACGATGCCACCAGCGCTGGATCTCTTCGACCAACGCCGTGTCTTCACCGGCCAGAACGATGGCCCGTTCAACGTGTGCGTCGCTCCAAGGCCCCTGCTCCCCGTCCGGAGAAACGACGGCTGGATGGTCGAGGGCGCGCACCACGTCTTCGGGCCACACGCCGCGATAGGCCTCAGGGCAGCGGGCCAGGAGTAGGTCGGCCGCCATGCGCTGCACGTCTTCAAAATCGATGAGCCCTCGCTCGGCCTTGATGATGTTGAGGGCCCGTCCGTTGGCTTCGTGCACCACGAACACGTCCTCCATCAGCCCAGCTGCAAAGGATGCTCCCGTGCACAGGCTGCCTTCAGGCGGCGCGACCGGNAGCGGATGGTCGAGGGTCGATGGCCAAAGGTCGGCATCTGAAGGAACGAAGGTGTAGGCGAGTCCTGGTTCGAGTTCCAAGGCCGCCGTGGCCAAGGTCGCCCACCAGCGGTGTTGAGGGTCCTCAAACAACGCGACGACGTCGGCTTTGCACGCCTCGAGGCCATCGATGTACGCCAACTTGGCCTCATCGGCGTTCTTGCTCCGCTTTGGCGCACCACAGCCTGCGGGCCAACCGCCGTCCTTTGGTAAGGCGTTGCTCGGGAAGCACGAGGCAAACAGCCCCTTGGAGAGGTTCGTCTCGCTCATGACGATGCGCAGTGCACCGTACAACCAGCGGAGTTGATCCCAAGCGTCCTCGGGAAGATCTTGATCGCACCAGCGGCGCAATTCACGGAAACGTGTTTGATCGTGACCCAACGCCGTTTCCTTTGGCACGACGTGGTCCTGAGCCCGCGTCAACACATGGCCATGCCAAGCCAGAAGCGCTTGGCGAAGGTCGGTCAAGAACGACGTCAACGCCGGGCCATCAGCCAACGCAGCCACCATCGNCCGGAGGCTGGCCTCGTCCACGGGTTGCCCATGGGTGGACGCGTGGAGTTCCCGCCGTGCTTCGGCCACGAAGGCTCCGTTTCGGAGCATGGCGCTGAACACGCGATGGGCAGCGCCATGACCGCCCAACGCGGAGGCCACGCGGTCGCGCGCTTCGATCACCGCGCTCCCGTTTGGGATTTGAAAAGCGGTGGCGTCGGTTGGATTTCGGAGTCGCCACACGGCCGCGATCGCGGTGTCGTGCAGCGTTTCCATGCCTTCTTCTGGCACGTGCCCATCGACCCTGCGCGGCATCAACTCGTCGATGTAAGGCGCAACAAGGCGGTTCAGGAAGGCGTCAATGGTGGTCACCGGGGCGTCGTCGAGCAGGGACGAGAGGAGGTCCACCACGCCCTCTGCTCGGCCGCGCCATCGCACGTCGACAATGCCCTCATCGTCGCCCTCAACGGCCTCGCCGCGGATTGCGGTGATGCGTCGCTTGATGCGTGAACGCAGGGCTGCTGCAGCCTTGCGGGTGAACGTGATGGCCACGACCTCGGTGGGCAAGAGACCGGGCCAGGCCTCTGGTGTCAGCCGGTCCCGTGGAGCGGCCAGTGAGGCTCCGGCACCGGGCCGGTTTGGGCGTGTTCCGGCTGGTGTGAGCAAGGTCGCGCGCTGTGCTGCAGTCAGCAAGTGCTGCACGTAGCGCTCGGCCATCACCGTCGTCTTGCCCGTGCCCGCGCCGGCGTCCAACACGATGTGGCGGTCGAGGTCAAGGCCAAGCCGTTGGGCATGGCGGAAGGGGTGCTGCATCAGCGGCCACCTCCAAGATGAGCCACGCCACATGCCGAGGCGACCGAACACGTTGAGCACGCCTTCGACGGCGTGGGGTTCACGTGGCCTTCGGAGGCCGCCTGCACCGCCTTGGCCATGGTCAGCGCGCGCTCCTCCAGCCACCGACGGAAGGAGGAGGAGGGTGTTCCGTCACGCAGTGTGGATGGATGCGTTTGCCACAGGTGCGAGGTCACCTGTCCGAGTTCCAACCCTTCGAGGACTTCGCTCCATGCGGTGTCCAGCTCGACGTGGTGCCAGGTCGCTGCACCCACGGACGAGATGCCGACGCCAATGACGCGGTCGTTGGGGCGGGCGGCTTCCCACGCGAGGGCGTACGCCGCCAGTTGAACCTCGTCGTAGAGGGCCCGGAGATGACGCTCCTGCTCCTTTCCTCGCCGTGGACCGATGACGCTCTTGACGTCGCGAAGGATGACCAGGCGCTCGGGCCCTTCTTCGCCGATAAGCCCCGCATCGATGGCCGCTTGTCGGCGGGCCTCGTCAAGGGTGATCTCATCGGCACGGTCGATGCGGCAACGAAGCGGTTGGGGCTCAACGTCGTCGCTGAAGTGCACCGTAGGCACCTCGCCTTGATCGTTGACGATGGCCCATTCCGTCGCGAGTGGGGCCACGCCCGAAAGGCTTGCATCGGCCTGCAGCAAACGCCCCAGTTCGCCTTGAGGCGTGGTGGCGGGANCGGGCGTGGTGGCTCCTGCCGGTGCATCGCCCATCGCTGCCCGCCGTCGATGCATCGCAACAGCATCGGTTCGTCCAAGCCACGGCGTTTGCTCGAACACCGCGTCGGTGACCTCGACCCAGTGGGCGTTGATGTCGTCGGGAGAAAACGCGGAGGATTCTGACGTTCGCCATCCCTCCTCCGACCATGTGCCAAAGGCCCGGAGGGACGCTTCCTCAAACCGATGAACAAGGTCACCTTGCTCTCGACGGTCCACGTCCTCGGCACCCAGGTCTTCACCGCTGACGCCGAAGGCTTGTTCCAACCATGCCTTTCGCGGGCACACCACCCATCCTTGCAAACGGCTGGGCGACCATGCGGTCGCCTCGTAGCCTTGCCCTTCGGCAACGATCGCCGCGTGCAATGCACCGTCGCCAAGGATTGGAGGCGCGAGAGGGCGAGGATCCATGGACACCGAGACCACGTTTCCGTTGAGACGGAGCCCGAGGTGGGGCCAACCGTCCACCGACGCNACCTTCCGACCCTTGCCAACGGACGAGGGGGTGGGCCGCAGGTTGAGCCGCGTCGTGGTCTGCAAACGGGCCGCGTCGCTCCAAGGCAGCACCTCGCTGGTCTCCAAAGCTTGCAGATCGGGCTGNCGACGTTCGCGGTCCTGAAGCACCTTCGGAGCGGCCGCGGCGAGGAGCGCTCCACGGTTGACGGAAGCATGCAGGTCCCGACCGGCGTCGAGATCCAATCCGGTGCGTTGTCGAGTGTCCCTTCTGGCACGGCCCGCCCGCCCCGCTTGGCCGTTGCGGAAACCGCCGGGTCGAGGTTGGAGCGCACCATCACCGTCGAGCGTCCACAATCCGTGGACGTCATCGCCTTCGTTGGTCGTGAACCAGGCAGGTCGTGCGGTGTTCAACGCGGTCCATCGCCCGGTTCTGCGAACGTGAAGCAGCCACTCCGCAAGCGGTGGCGATGGGCCTGCCCCTTCTTCCGCCGAGGTGTCGAACACGACGACAGAAGAGCTGAACGCCACGAGTTGGGCTAGGGCGTAGCGGGCTCTGCGGATGGGCAAATCTCCGTCGAACAGCCCGAGGCTCACGCGGCTGGCGCGGTCGCACCACGGCAGATCAGCAGGACGCATGGACCACGCCTCGTCGTCAAGGCCGCTCAACACGGTCAGGCCGCTTGGTCGTCCAAGCGCCTCGTCCACGGAAGTGACGAGCACGTCCGCGCCCTCCGCCCCAGCAGGTGGACGCGGGGGGTCGCCTGCCATGACCTCCATCGCCTCAACGGCTTTGACACCGCTCGCATCGGGTGCAAGGCCCACGTCAAGCCGTTCCTTCAGCAGATGGAGACCGGCGACGCTGGCGTCGAAGTCTGAGGTTCGGGATCGGAGCATGGACCAATCCGCGGCGTTGAGCATCGTGTCGAACCATGCGTGCAGCGAAGGTGGGGGCGTCGGAAGAGGAAGGTTGGCTTCGCTGATTGGACCGACGGGAGCATCGCTGGCTTCAGCATCGGAGATGGGCGACCAGAGCGCAGCGATGCATTCCAGCCACCAGTACGTTTCTTCGATCTGCTGGCGCTGATGGGCCAAGCGCCCTCGATGCGGGTTCGGGCGCATCGTGCTGAGGACACGCTGCCATCGGCGCAGCGCCCCATGCCCCCCGCGGAGGTGAGCCGTCCGGGCCACGGTGCGCAAGAGGTCAACGTGCCCACGTGGACGCCACGAGGCTTCCGAAGGATGCGTCAACGCTCCGGTTTTGGCCACGTCAAAGCCCAAGGAAGCGCCCCCGGCCAGTTCGATGAGGTCTTCGAGGCTCCACGCCTCTGGCCCTGAGCCGGCCTTCGCAGCCCGCAACACACCGCTCACGGCCCGTGAAGGAGGGGGCGATGAGCGATGGCTGACGGTCAAGCCATGGCCTCGAAGTTCATCGACCATGGCGCCACGTCGTCCTTCGTCGGCATCGACGATCATCACCGGACCCTCCACACCGGCAGCACGGTGCTGCAACGCGAGGTCGACCGCAGCCATGGGTCCATGGCTGCGGCGCTGCAGGGCCACCCGATGGACGCCTTCGACGTGCGCGTCGATGACGTCCCAACCCCGCGCATCGATGACCGCGGCTTCATGCTGCGGAAGCCATGACGGAACATCGCTTGCTGCAGCAACAGGATGGACGTCCGCCAAAATGGCGCCGCCAAATCCCGTGCGCATGGCTCCGGGCGTTCGCAGAACGTGAACGTCAACAAAGCGCTCGACGGCGGCAAACAAGGCCACGACGGAAGCGCCGTGATCGGGTGGAGCGGGGAGGAGGAGGAGACCGTCCACGTTCGCAAGCATGAACGGCGGGTCGTCCGGATCCCGCTTCTCGAGGGCCTCCGTGACGTGCCGCGTGACCAAGGCCGGGTGAAGCCGGCCGGATGCCGCTTCCACCTGTGCGATGGCTTCAGCAAAAGGGCCCAAGCCAGGATCGTCGTCCCAAGCCGCCTGTTCCAAAGCCTCCTCAGCCAGACGATCATGCAGCCTGAGCAGGCGCTCGGTTCGTCCGATGCTCCAGGTGGAGGCGGGCAGCAAGAACGCGCCAGCCTCGGCCAAGGTTTGGCATGCCTCATTCAACGCGAGCAGGTGAAGCGCGGGGTCCGCGTGTGCTTCGGGAAGACCGACAGCCGCGCGAAGGTGGCGCAAAAAGCGTCCCAGGGTGGTGATGCGCGAAGCATCAACTCCGCCACCATCCCGTGCCATGCGACGGACGTGATGACGGCGCTCGCCTTCTGTCGCGCAGATGACGAGGACGGACTCTCGGGACATCGCCTCCTCCACCCACGCTGGGAGTGGGCCGAAGGGAACGACCTCGAGGGACGGCATGCGCCCAAGACGGCGTCAGGGTTCTTGAACACCTTGCGCCGTGTTGACGATGCTGCTTCAAAAGGGCTCACGGTTCATGTTTGAAGATGACCAAAACAGCATGTGCAATCTGTACCGTGACCTGTGAAGAACCTCAGCGTCACTGCCGCTTGTGTGCTGGCATCCTGATGGCTCATGGCGAGCACCGCTGGTTGGATTTGGTTCCAGAGCTGTTTGTTGCGGACGCCCGCAAAATCCTCGGTGGAACATCAACCTCTCGCGCACGCTGGGGTGCGCTCAAGGACGAGGCAAGGGTCCTCGACGCCGGAATGTGGGCTCGATTGGAGGATGAGCGAGATGACCCGATTGCAGAATGGCACGCAGGCCAAGCGGCCTTTGAGGCGGCCGCAGCGGCCGTGCGCACAAAGGAAGGTGCCTCACGGAACGACCTACGCGCACTTGCACAAGGCGTGACCTTGTCCACAGGGCACCTCGTGCAGTTCTCAGATGAAGGCATGCTCATCGANGGACGAGGGCCTTTTCCGAATGCTCCTTGGAAGGACCTGCTCGAGCTCATGGCCTCGCCCCGTCGGCGCGGATGGGACCTCCTAGGGTTGGCCTTGGCGGCCTCCGCTGTGTCGGGACCTGTGCTCCGAGTCCCACGGCGTCCTCTCGGATTTGGCGGCCATCACGAAGTCTCGGACCGTCATCCTGCTCGACCGCTTATGCGCTGGTTGGGCATCTTGCGTCGCTTGAACGAGCCGCTTGATCCTGTCACGAACATGTGGGTCGGGGATCTGGAACAGACCCCTCCGTTCCACTGGCAGGGACGGGGAGCCCGTGGGCCACAGCGCGAGGCGTTGGACGAGATGATCCGTAATCGGCCTCATCAGATCGCTGCGGGCCGGAACGAGCCGTGGGTCACGGCATGGAACACGGCCGAGGAGGTCGTTCACCGACCGCTTCCACAGGCCTTGAGCAGCAGCGAGGGGCGCTTGTCGCTTCGCGTGGCTCGCTTCAGGCGAGGAGGCGAGGTCGTGACCGTCAAGGTCCCGCGAGACCCGAGGCTGTGGGCATGGTTGCTCGGCTGGGTGCTTCAGCCGCCGTGGGCGGAGGAGCGAGCACGCCTCCATGCCCTGATTGTGGCGTGGAACGGGGGCTCGTCCAACGACGTTGACCCAGCGCTTGCTCGCTCGATCGTCCTCTTTCACAACGTCATGAGGCAGGCCGGAGAACGGGTGCACATCGAAGGCGAGCGCGTGCTGATCCGTGGCCGGTTTGGCCATGGGTACGAAGTGCAGATCGGTCGCGGCGCCCACGGCGCGCCCTTTGTCGTGCGCGGCGTGGACGGAAAGGGACGAACCACGGACCCGCCGCTGTGCATCACAGAAGACCGCACGGGCCCGACGCGCCCGGTTGGCGACGTCCTGGCCACGGTCGTGCTGAGCCTGCTTGATGACGTCGCTACGGCCGAAACCATCGAGCCGCTTCATCGCTTCATGCACCGCATTTCCCCGGCCTTTGAGAGCGACACCGCACAGGTCGGGGACCTCGGTTTAGGCGAGGCTTTGCCCTGGTATCGTCCAGAGGTCGCGCTGCAGCACCGGAGCTTCGAGCCCTTCTGGTACGCCGGTGGAGCGCTGCGCAACGGCAACGTGCTNAGCCAAGAGAAGTACATCGAAGCATGGATTGCGGCCACGGCTGAGCACGGCCATCGTCCGCGTCGACCCCGTCTTCGTCACCTCCATCGCTTCTGGCATCAGGTGCGCGATCCCCCCTATCAGGCTCAAGGTGAGGAAGGCGAGCTCCAACGCGTGCTCCGTGAACGCATGGATCAGATGGGCGACGGGCGGAACTTCGAGGGTGCGTTTCGCGAGTTCCTCCACCTCCAAGGAATGGACCCAAACCCCATGGAAGGGTTTGCTGCCCTCCGGGGCCGTGTGCACATCCACGACCGTGACGGGCGACCGCATCAGCGCCTCGACATCCGCGAAGCTCCGCTCCGTTTCAGCGACCTCTACGCGCGCGTGTGGACGGTCTTGGGGCGTTCTGCGCTCGGCCGAGAGGTGCGCCTCCGTCGCGCCACGCCATACGACGTCGAACTCCCCACCGGCATGCGCTTCACGGTTCGGGACCACCGGGAGCATCAGTTTCTCCGGCGCCTCCTGCGCTTGTCAGGGTGGGAGCGGGGCGACGGCCCGCTCCACTTCGTGCGCCGGCGGCCTTGGCATCGTGGCGCGCCGGCCCGCTTGGCACGTGAACTCAACCGCATGCAAGAGCACAGGGGCGGTCAGGCCAACGTGCCATGGTGGTGGAACTACCCGCGCGAGGAATTCATCGATGAAGACATCCTGAACGACTGGCGCCTCCGTGAAGACCTCACGGATTGATCTCATTGCGACGAGCAGCGGCAGCCAGCGCGAGCAGGGCAAGCCCTGCGCCTGGTGCTGGGAGGCCGCGTTCGGCTGGCTCCGTCACGGGTTCTGGCTCCTCCACCACCTCAGGGGTGGTGGGTGGGACCAGGTTGTGGACGAGGTAAACCTCGAGATCGTCGCCGTCAAACGCCGGTGGAAGCGCAAGGGCGGATGAGCCTTGCAGCGACACCGCTTCATTCCANACGAGCTCATCGACGGTGCTGATGCTTCGTACGATGTGGGGGTAATCCTCCTGCCCGTTGGTGCCTTCAGGGAAGTTTGCCGTGGCTTCCACCACCCACACTTCAAGCCGAACAANGTGCCCGTTCCAAGCGCTGCTCGGTGGCAGGTTCACGTCCCANGTGACCGTCGTGCTGCCGCTTTGTGCGGCGGTCCATGAAAAGACGCTGGTNCCGCCTGCTGGCATATCGAGGCTCTGATTGGCCAGAGCGCGATAATCGTCCAGGAGGCTGTCGCCTTCGGGCACGCTTCCAATGACGTAAGTCGTGCCGTTGAAGACCACNGTGGGCGGCGCGCGGCGGTCGTAGCGCTGCTCCCAGCGCTCATCAAGGGCGTCGCTGCCAAAGGGATCCTCGGTCTCACCGATGGAGCGATGGAACGCGAAAATGTGGCCTCCACGCTCAGCGACCAAATCCTCCAATGCATGCTCAACGTCGACGCAATTCGTGCACCAAGTGGCGGTGTAGTCCTCCAAGACGGGATTGAGATCTTCCAAGGCGACGGCGCTTGAATTGGCCGATGAAACCGCTCCGCCATGGCTGCCGAACACCGCACCGTCGTCAACGGCAACCGGGGCTCCGGCTTGGACGTTCAGCGGGAGCAGGACGACCAACGTGGCCAGNAGCAGGGCGACGCGACGCATGCCCCGAGGCGGGGNTTGTGCGACTTCAACCTTCCACCGNTGCGAATCAGGGGATGGCAGCAATTGCGCCCAACACCTGTTCGACGTCCTCGTCGCTCACGTGCAAATGGAGCACCATGCGGCACGTGCTGTCGTTCAGGGTCAGGACATCGATTCCGTGAACTGCAAGGTGATCCAACGTGTCTTGGCCCGACCAGCCTTCCACGCCGAAATACACCATGTTCGTCTCGACGCCCGCCAAATCGACCTTCCCGCGCGGGTGCTGTGCAAGGGCCTCAGCGATCCGTCGAGCGCGAGCATGATCCTCNGCCATTCGATCCACGTGGTGGTCGAGCGCGTGCAGACCAGCAGCGGCAACGATCCCGACCTGACGCATGCCNCCGCCGAACATCTTGCGCCAGCGGTGGGAGCGCGCGATGAAATCCGCACCGCCGACGAGCATGGAGCCCATGGGTGCTCCCAGGCCTTTCGAGAGGCAAATTGCGACGCTGTCCCATCCCTGAAGCATGCGTTCCGCAGGAGTGCCGGTGGCCACGACTGCGTTCATCAGACGAGCGCCGTCCACGTGCAACGCACACCCCGTCTCACGACCGACGGCCGCGATGGCGTCCAAATCCTCGAGGGCGTAGCATGAGCCGCCGCCACGGTTGGAGGTGTTCTCGATGCAGATGAGGCGCCCGTCGGGGTAGTGGCTTCCTGAGCCGTCGGCCTTGCGAACGGCCGACCTGACGTGGGCGGGGGCCATTCGACCGCGGTCTCCGTCAACGAAGGCCACAGAACAACCGGACAATGCGGCAAATCCACCGCCTTCGTAGAGGTAGATGTGCGCCTCCTTCTCAAGGACGATTTCATCGCCGGGACGGGTGTGGGTACGGACCGCCACGGCATTGGCCATGGTCCCGGAGGGCAGGAACAACGCTGCCTCCATGCCGCACATGGCCGCCACCCGGGCCTCGAGTTCGAGCACGGTGGGGTCTTCGCCGTAGACGTCGTCCCCCACCGGGGCGTTGGCCATCGCCTCGCGCATGGCTGGCGTGGGCTGCGTGACCGTGTCGCTGCGCAGGTCGATGCGGTCGTTCGGCCAGTGGCGCATGANGCAGCGAGGAAGGTCTGCGCCATGAACGGTGCGGCGGCGACAACTCCATGCCATGCGCTCAAGACATGGTGGCATGGGCCTGCGCAGTTGGCTTCACCGGTGGACGGCCCCGCCACCAGCTGGTCCTGCTCCAAGCGAGGCGTGCAAACTTGTGCTCGTGGTCAACCACGGCCTCAAGATGGGCAAAGGAAAGATTGCGGCACAGGTCGGCCACGCCAGCATCGGGGCGATGACCGGCATTCGAGAAGAAGACCGAGGACGCTTGGCCGCGTGGTTGGCCTCTGGCCAGCGGAAGGNCTGCGTCAAGGGCAACGACGCCGAACACTTGCTCGAGCTTTCCGCTCAAGCGAAGGAAGCGGGGCTGCCCACCACACAGGTGCGCGACGCCGGTCACACGCAAATCCCGAGCGGATCGTTGACCGTGGTGGCCATCGGGCCAGCGGAGGCGTCGAAAATCGATCGCCTCACGGCGGAGNTGAAACTGCTCTGATGATCGCTCAGCCTTGCCAGAACCGCGAGGATTCCCAGGGCAGCCCGAGCGCGATACCGACTTCGGTCAGCACCACGTAGTTGACCACCAAGTAGAGGGTGACGGCAATGAACACNGCCGCCAAACTCGTGTTGACGATGCGACGACGCTCGCGCACAGCGGCATCCAAGGTGCAGATACCGTCACGCCTGAAGTGCATCACAAGGCCAGCCGCCAAGCACCCTGCGGAGATCGCCAGGAGCGTTGGGCGGAACCAGCCCCANCCGTCCCCTCCCCAATACAGGGTGTCGGAGAGGGCCGCGGCTGAGGAGACGCTGCTCAGACCAAAGAGCACGAGGACGACCGAAGGCAAGCAGCACATCGTNGCAAGAAGCGACGAGCCGGCGATGGTTCGCCAAAGGCCTTTGAGCACGGTGGTAGGTTTGCTCTTCCCTTCTTGAGCGTTGGTTCACCCTCACAGCGCCTTGAGCCGGCCGAGCAGCACGTCGAGGATGCTGGATTGTGCTGGACCAATACCAAGCACGGTCACGGTGCCAGGAGCCAGTTCAGTGCGGCCTGCGTCGGTCACGGTGTGATGGACAAGCCCGTGATGCATCGCCTCTTGGCGATGGAATTCGAGATCGTCCAACCCCTCCACGCCAAGCACCACGATGCGCCCGTGCTCGTTCCTCCAGCGCTCAAACAGGGCAGCGGCCTGNTTCCTCGCTTTGAGGCTGCACCCGACGGCAGCGTGGGCCGCTTGAGCGGCCGTTTTTCCTTGGCTCATCGCCAAGTCTTGTCGGACCAGCACAGCAAGGGTAGCGGGATCAGGTGAGGTGGACATCGGCCTCGACTCCTGGCATTTCGAGGGCGTCCGGCACGTCCACTGGCGTCAACATGCGCACCATGAGGGCACCCGTCCAGAGCATGATGACCGTGTTTCCAAGGGCGTGGCTCAGGTCGAAGGGCAAGCCCATCCACATCAACGCTGGTAGCTCAGCAAGACCAACACCGCCTCCAAGCAGCGACAGATTGGTCACGAATCCGAACGGNAACGCCAGCAGGCCGGCGAAGAGGGTGGCCCGGCCGAGACGCAGTCGGTCGTCCTGAATGAGGTTGGCGTGCGCGCCGACCACCGCGATCAGGGCCCAACCCGCGGCTTGGAACACCGTCCAGTACCCGTCCCCAAGGACGGCGTTGGAGAGCATGGTCACGAGGATGGCGAAGGCCACACCGCGTCGAGCACCGAGGGTTGCGCCGGCCAACAGGACGGCGACCGTCACCGGCTGAACGTTGGGCAGATTGGCCATGAGCACGCGGAGCACGGCCACCACGGCGACGAAAGACAGCAAAAGCACGCCGTGATGACGCGTCATCCGCTTGTCGCTGAGCAGCAGGAGCGTCGCGGCCCCGAGCAACATCACGTCGAGCGCCAACGCCGCAGCGGGGCTGAGCACAGGGCCGTGGACCCCGACGCTGGCGAACATGCTTTGGGGGACGGGCCGGGCTCCTTCAAGGTTCACTCACGCCAAGCGCCAAACGAGGACGGAGGAGGAGGGGAGCGCGTACGCGTCAGCTCCGACCATCGGCCGTGCGCCGTTCACTTCGTAGACCCACCCGTCGGCGGTGGTTCCGTTGACGGCGGTGACCCACGTCCCGAGGGCATGTTCCTCCAAGGTCACGGAGAGGCCGAGTGAATCTGCCGCAACGGTGGTGGCTTCGAGCGGCGTCGGACGAGGTTCGAATCCGCCGAAGGCAAGGGTCTCGTTGGGCAGCTCGAACACAACGACCTGCCCCTCTCGCCACGATTCCGGCCATGCCTCATCCCAGACCGGTTCTCCTTCGGATTGTGGTGCTTGGTCCGCCCACCAGCCCAGCAGCGCCGGCATCAGGGCCACCAAGGCAATCAGCAGGAAGGGCGATGACCAACGCAAGGCGTGCAAGAGGCCACGTCGGTAGAAGGCCGTTGAGCCGGCGAGGAAGGCCACCATCAACGCAAGCGTCCAAACGATGGGAGACTTGTCGACCGGAGCTTCAGCGACCTCCAGCGCCGGACTGCTCAGCAAAGGGCACGATGTGTCGTTGCCCTGCACCTCAACGCGCCCGGCATCCTTGACCAGCAGCCAACCCTCACCGCACATCACGGGAGGGGCCGTGCCGTACCCGCGAAGGGCCGTGCTGAACGCAACATCCGCTGATTCAGACGTGATGNCGAACGCGAAAAAGCCTCCATCCGGGGCGTTGATCGAACCCGTCAGCCACCCGCCCTCGGCCCGGAGCGGCCCTTGCACCGAGGCGGTCGAACGCCGGGTCACGTCCCAGCCGCCCTCGGTCCACTCGAGCACGTGAACACCGCTGGCGTCGCCGACCGCTGCCGTGGTGCCGTTGAGGGCCACCGGCATAGCGGGCGAAGCGCCTGATGTCATGCGGTGAGCTTGCGAAGGCGAGGTTGGGCGGTGGTCCTCGCTCAGGGGAAGCCATTGGACGAGGCTGGTTCTTTGGGTTTGGAGGTGCACGAGCAATCCGCCATTGATCGACAACGGCGCATGGCGGATGGCGCCATCAAGTTCGATGAACGAAGGCGCCTCCCCTGGGGTCCAACTCCACAACCGACCGGATTCATCCCCAACGTGCACCGTCCCGTTGACCATCGTGGCAGGATTCCTCCAACCGAGCCCNGTTTCTGCCGCGTGCAGCAGCGTACCGTTGCTTGGGCAACGCAACTCGANGCCGTTTCGCGTGGTGATGAGCAGGCCCTCGTCAACCACGACCGGGGTCGCGGTCAACCCCCACCCTTGGACCGTCGTGTTGACCTGCCACAGCGGAAGGCCTGCGTCCGATGAGCGCGCTTCAAGCAAGCCGCTCGACCATGCGATGATGAGTTGCTCGGGCCATGCGCCACACCCCGAGGACCCTGCGGGCATCAGCACCACATCGGCCATGTCGGGCTGCATGGTCGCCTTGCCTTCGATGACCCACTTCACCGCTCCATCTTCGGCGTAGGCGCGAACCATCGGCGGTGAGGTGCCGTCAAAGGTTCCGGAGGAGCGGATGAGCACGTGGTCGTCCACCACCAAGGGGGCGGTCGAGACATAGCCACCCGGAACGGTGAAGCTCGCTGAGGCGAGGGGGGCAAGGAGCAGGGCGAAAAGCACCAGAACAAGCCTACTTCTCACGAGAGCACCTGCTGNATGGCGGNTTTGAGGCGTTCGCTGACCTCACGGCCGTCGGCACCCTTGGCCGCCCCCATCACCACGCCCATCAGCGGCCCGATGGCGCCGAAACCGCGCTCCTTCACGAAGTCCAACCGCTCTGCAATAATGCCAGCAATGATGCCGTCAAGGTCAGCGACCTCGGTGGGCACGTGGCCCTCGGCCTCAGCCCACGCGACCAAGGTCGTGCGATCTGCGCCCTTCGGGAAGGAGGCTGTGGCGGCCTTGACGCCCTCNCGCGACAGCGCGCCTTCCTCGCGAAGGTCGATGAGGTCGACCAGGAATTCCGTTGGCGCATGTTCGTGTTCCAGCATCAGGGTCGCGAAGGCTTTGGCCGGCCGCTCACCAAGGTGTTCGAGNAAGCGGTCGTCCAACTCACGTGCCAGAATCTGCTCGCGCTGATCGTCGGACAATCCCGCGGGCGACAAGCGCTCCCGGCGCTCTTCGTTGCTCGGTGGAAGATGGTCGCTCAGCCGAGCCCATCGCTCCGCTTCGAGCGGCAGCGGCGGCACGTCGGTCTCTGGGTACATGCGCGCACCGCCGGGCAGCGGGCGCATTGGCCCGGTCGTGCCGTCGAGCGGTGCGCCTTTGCTGACGGTGACGTTGCGCACCTCACGCGGCAAGCGATGATGCGCGAGCAGTGCNCGGTCTCGAACCGCTTCGAGCGCGAGGGCGGCTTGCCAGTCTGGAGCCAGACAGAGCACGAATGCATCGTNCTGTGNAAGCGAGAGCGTCGAGCGAACACCGTCAACCTCGGCTTCCGTAATGCCGTAGGCCGGAAGTTCGTCGCTGTGGAAGACGCCGCGCACGCCGGCGAGTTTCGCGGCTCCTGCGAGCTCTCGGCCAAGCCGAGGCAACTGAGCGCCTTCCTCATCGAGCGTCTTGGTGCCAAGCAACCCAGCCATACCCGGAAGCGACAGGCCAAGCATCACGTGACCCTGTGCAAGGCCTCGCTCGACCATGCCTGAGGTGCTCGAAGCAAAGGCGGAAGACACGTCGTTGAGCACGTCAGGGAACCGGGCAGCCACGGCTTCGGCCACGCGCGCCTCACGCTCAGGGTCGTCCAAGCGGCGGTCAGGGGGAAGAACCTCCTGCCCTGCAGCTTCGCGAAGGGTGTTGGCCAAGCGGTAGAAGTGGAGTTGTCGAGCCATTTCCAAGCGAACGATGCGTGGAATCCAGCCAAGATCCTGGCAGCCCTTGATCTCCACGCGGTCCCCACACGCGATGCTGACGTTCAGGTCCTGACGGATGGAGCCAAGCCCGCGACGAACGCGCCGCGTGCGACGCAGAACCGCGCCAAGAGCACGCGCGGTCGATTGTGCGTGATCGGGTGTTTGCACGTCTGGGGCCGTGGCGATCTCGATCAGCGGCAGCCCCAAGCGGTCGAGGTTGTACGCCACACGCTCTCCAGCTTCGGTATTCAGGGTGCTCAATTTGCGCGCGCTGTCCTCTTCGAGGCAGATGACGTCAACGCCAACTGGACCTTCGGGCGTCTGCAAGGTCCCGTCTTGGGCGACCAAGGTGGTCCGCTGGAAGCCGCTCGTGTTCGAGCCGTCCACCACGGTCTTGCGCATGGTTTGCATGAGATCAACCGGGCGGGCCTCCAACAGAGCTGCGACCGTGAGGGTCACGTCAACGGCGTCCTCGTCGAGCGGGAGAGGAGGTCGCTCATCGAGTTCGATGAGGCCAGCGTTTGGTGATTGAACGTACTCGAAACTTCGGCGGCGCTTCGCTTCAAAGCGTGCAGCTACGTCGACAGCGCCCCCTTCCCCGCGCGCTGCCCGCAGTCGACGGTGGGTCCTCGGCCACGTGTCCGGCACGGTCTCCTCGGTGACGTCGTACAGGACGCCGGGTTGGCGGGAGTGGAGTTTCCCGGTGGCGAGTTGCTGATGCACCTCGATGCCGCACATGAAGCCCAGCGCGTCGGGGTCCAGCGCGTTGGCGTCGCTCACCTCTCCTTGGGGCTCCGCCATGCACAGGCCACGCACAGGTCGGATATGAGCGCCACCGTTGACCTCAAGCCACCATCAGGGTGTCGTAGCCACGGGGACGGAGCAGTTTACCTTCGGTGACCATGCGCTCGATGAGGTCCTCCGCATCGGAGCGCGAGAGGCCGTTGCGGTCAAGGTCGTTCAGCACCTCATTGAGATCGGCAATGCCTTGGTCGCTGCTTGAAGCAAGGTCCCGCACCGTGTCGAGGATGGTGCGCTCCTTGCTGCGCGCGGTCGTCTTCTTGCCCGTTTGGAGCGTGGTCTCGTCGAAGTCGTCGCCCATCAATTCCATCCGCCAGAGTTTGGTCAACCGAAGCGCGCGCTCCGCATCCTCCACCTCAACGGTGTCCGACAGGCGGATGCGGGCGCTGGCTTCGGCGAGCCTCGAGATGCCCTCGATGGCACGGGCCGTGATGGCGATGCTGTCGGAAGCTGGGCCGCCTTGCTGCCGCGTTTCCACGTAATACGCCACGAGCATTTCACTGGCCTCCTTGGTGGGCTCGGGCTGGATGTTCCGCTTGGCGTACGCCACGTACTTCTTCACCAGGTTCGTGTCGAGGATTTCCTCGCCGTCTTGGTTGCTCGTGGCCTGACTGACGCCACGGCTTGGATCGAGGGCCGTGCCCTCCGCGATGAGCGTCTCACTCGTGCCTGAAGCGCGCGTGGAGAGGATGTGAGCGGCGATGGCCGTGTCAAGTTCGGTCTTCGGCACGTCGGTCATCACCCAGATGACGTCGAACCGCGAAATCAGCGGAGGAGCGAGGTTGATCTGTGCGGTAAAGGGCACGTCCGAAATCGGTTGGAAGCGGCCCGCCTTCGGGTTCGCGGCCGCCAACACCGCACATCGGGTTTGCAGGCTGGCGTTGATGCCGGCTTTGGCGATGGAAATGCGCTGCTGTTCCATCGCTTCGTGCATGCTCGACCGGTCGCTGTCGTTCATCTTGTCGAACTCGTCGATGGCCGCAAGCCCAAGATCAGCCAGCACCAAGGCACCCGCTTCGAGGGTCCATCGTCCGTCGGCGTTGGCGTCCTGCACAGCCGCAGCCGTCAGTCCAGCCGCAGAAGCGGACATGCCGGACGTGAAGCGCCCGCGAGGTGAAAGTTGGGCCATGTAGGAGAGGAGTTGCGACTTGGCCACACCAGGGTCGCCCATCAGCAAAATGTGGATGTCGCCACGGCTTCGCGTCCCGTCGTCGTTCTTCCGAGAGACCCCGCCGAACAATTGGAGCATCAGGGATTGCTTCACGTGAGCCATGCCGTAAATCGAAGGCGCAATCGACCGCGTGAGGACTTGGTAGATGTCCTTGCGTCGGGCGAGGTCTTTGATTTCCCGAACCTCTTCTTCGGTGATGACGATTTCCTCGAGCGGGACGTTCTGACGCTCAAGCGAGTGGATGCGGAGGAAGATGTCGAAGACGGGCGTGTCCTTGCCGCCCTTCCGCTGCGAGCGGATGAAGAGCACGCCGTTGGCTTTGACGCGGTCACCAGGGTTGAGTTGTCCACACAGGTCCTGCTCCGCGATGCACAGGATACGCTCGGGCTGGATGCCGCCACGCATCTGTTCGGGAAGTTCCTGCAGTTCGATGAACTGGGTGTTGATCAGGCTGGAATCCCGCTCGACCAGCGTAAAGCGCGTCTCGCGTGCTTTCCTGTCGCAGCCGCCGTCGATGGGATCGCACAACATCGGCTGAATGAGTTCCTGCTCGTTCGGCTGATTCACGGTGCTGAGGTGGCCGCAAGCGGAGCATCGGAAGGTCGCGATGTAGATGCGGGGGCGGACACCGGAGATCTTCGTGGTCACCGCGTCGATGGAGAGCATCTGACCGAGGTCCTCTGCACGAAGGTGGGAAATTGCGCGCGTTTGGTCCGAGGGCAGGTGAACGATGCGAATGAAGGGGTCCATCGCGCCGTGGCCTTCGTCCACCAGCACCTGCTTCACCGCTTGCTTCGAGGCCTCGAGGTGGAGGTCGGGTTGGACGAGGAGGCTCTGTGCGAAATCGAGGTCCCAGCGCTCAAGGTCGCGGTACGACACCTCGACGCTCTGTGTGTCGGGCCACTCGACGGCGAGGTTGTGCAGCGCCTCGTTGAACAAGTCACGCAGCAGCGATTCCCAGCGGGTTTGGAGGTCGGCTTCGTGCATCGGAATCATGGCCACACCTCCGGACTTGGCAAATCTCCGTCTTCGGGACATAAGCACTTCCCCGCCAGTGAACCACCCCTTGGCTTCCACTGGAGAATGTGGCGACGCGCACAGCCTCGTTCCTGCCACGAGCCGCGGTTCCTCTCCCCAGACGCCGAAGGACATGAGCGTGCACGCATGGCCCTTCTTTCGCACGACCTGCCTTGAGGGAGCATTCATGGGACGCGTGCAGAACCTCCGTACATGAGCGACGCGATGGACTACGCCAGTGCCGGGGTCGACATCGACCTCGAGGGCAGTGCTGTGGCGTCCCTCATCGGCGCCCTTGGTCGAAGCGTGCGCACACCTGGAACACCGGGCGCGCCGGTGGATTTGCCCGGCGGCTTCGGTGGCTTGCTGGAGTTTGGCGACCATCTCTTGGCGATGGCCACCGACGGCGTGGGCAGCAAGTTGCAGATCGCCTCGAGCCTCAACGCCTGGGGCGGTGTGGGCATCGACTGCATGGCGATGAACGTCAACGACCTGTTGTGCGTGGGGGCCGAACCCATGGCCTTCGTGGACTACATCGCGGTGCCCAAACCTGATCCAGAGGTGCACGCGGCCATCGGCGCCAGCCTCGCCGAAGCGTGCCGACGCGCCCGCGTTACCCTTGCCGGAGGGGAAACGGCGAGCTTGCCCGGCATCGTCACGGAAGTCGACCTCTCTGGCACCGCCCTTGGCTACATGGGCCGTGACCAAGCCATCACCGGTGAACACGTGCAGGCCGGCGACGTGCTGATCGGTCTGCCTGCCTCCGGCATCCACTCCAACGGCTACAGCCTTGTGCGCCGCATCATGGAACACGTTGGTGCTGATCTGAGCGCCGCGGCGCCCTTCGATGCCGTGGTCGAAAGACGGCGCATCGAGCGTTTCGCGACCCAAGACGGTGAAGCGCCCACCCTTGGCGAGGTCCTCCTGAACCCGACGCAAATCTACGTCGATCCGGTCATCGATTTGCTCAAGCACCTTGACGACGGGCACCTTGGCGGCCGCTCAAGCGTCCGTGGCTTGTGCCACGTGACCGGCGGTGGCCTGTCCAACCTCTTGCGGCTGCACCCCACCCTCGGTTGGCGCATCGACGCCCCCTTGCCCGTGCTGCCCGAATTTGCTTGGCTGCAGGACGCCGGTGGGGTCGAAACCCGCGAGATGTACCGGACCTTCAACATGGGCATGGGCATGGTGCTCGCCGTGGATGCAGCTCACGCCCAAGGCGTCGCTGGATGGTTGGCGGAGCGCATGCCCGGCAGCGCCATGGTCGGCCGCGTCGTCGACGACGAAGCGCCAAGCGTGGTCCACGTGCCGAGCGGGTCGACCTTCAGCCACTACTGAGCATCACTCGGCTTCTGTTGCTCCAGTGAGCATCATCGATTCGGGGGCCGAGGTGCTGGCACCGCGAATCTTGCTCAGCGGGAAGAGCAGGCAGAACTGCAGCACGGCGCCGATGAGGAAGAGGTTGGGGAAGTTTCCGTCAAGGGCCTCGAGAACCGACGGTGAGAGGAGGGTGCCCGACAACGCGCCCACGTTGATGAGCGTCATGTAGAGCGAAAATTGGGTTCCGCCAAGGTCGCTTTCGGTGAGGCTCATGAGCAGGGCGATGACGTTGTTGCCGACGATGCCCCACACGAAGGTCCACACGATCCACACGAGGGTCATCACGCCAGCGTCACCCCATTGTGAGCGGCCAAGGGACCACAGGGTGGTCAATGAGGCACCGACGATGATGCCCCACCAGAGCACGGTCTTGATGCCAAAACGGCGCCCGAGTTCGCCGCCGGTCAGGACGCCAAGCAAGGTGGCCAAGGTGATGAGACCGCCCTTCAACGCGAGGTATTCGGTGTCGCTCCAGCCGAGTTCGTCGATGAACAGGAAGGGAAACTGGATGTCGATGAGGCCCATGCCGGCACCCATGCCGCCGCCGATCCACATCATCACGGCGAAGAGCAAGGCCCAGGCGGGCGCACCACCGCTCAAGGCGGAGCGCAGGCCGGACATGATGTCCCCGAGGCTCATGCTGTCCGACCCAGCGGAAGTGGATGCTTCGCCCGTTGCGGCCTCCCACGGGAAGCGGCGGTCGCCGGGTCGCTCACGCAGGAAGATGGGCACCAGCATGATGGCCGCAAGCACGGGCAACTGCACCGTCAACGCAGCCTGGAAGCCAGACTCAGAGAGGATGCCGCCGAGCACAATCGCGGAGAACATGAAGCCAAAGCCCTTCGAAGCGAACATGAAGCCGTTCGCGCGCGCCAAGTCTTCCTCTGGGATGAGGTCGACCGCAAGGGCGTCTGAGCTCACGTCCTGCAGGGTCGCGAAGACGTTGTGGATCAGGAAGAAGAGCATGATGGTCGGGAGACCGGCCTCCAGATTCCCAGCCGCGAGTGGGTCGTCGATGGTCAGGAAGATGCCCATGGTGATGATCATCCCGAGTTGAGCGATGATGATCCAAGGACGGCGCAGCCCATAGGCGGGGAAGCGGACGCGGTCGATGAGCGGGCCGAGCACGAGTTTTCCAAACATCCACGGAAGGGTTCCGGCCAAGGTCAAGGCCGCAACCTGTTCGTCGTTGATCGAGTCGGCATCGACGAGCACCGCCACAAAAGCGACGGTGATGAAGGCCCACGGGACGCCTTGTGCAAAATACAGGGCACAGAGGGTCCCAAGGCGGGCGCGCTTGCTCTCTTGCAGATTTGTCATGGACNCGAACCCGTCGTTCACCTTCTGAACTTTCCTTCTGATGATGAGGCCAAAACACGCGTTTCCTCAATCATGGGCAAGGCTCATCCCCGTGGCGGTCCACGAGCGTGCATGGACCTTGAGGCAGCCGCGAACGTCGGCGAGGCCCTCAGCGGCTTGGCCATCATGTTCACCCTCCTGTTCGGTCTTCGCCAAGTCTTGGAAGTCAACCGAAACCGACGGTTTGAGATTTCGCAGACCATCGCAACCTCGCTTGAGAACCCNCTTGTCCAGCGTGGGTTCGCCAACCTCGGACGCATCACACCGGACATGACCCTGCAACAATTTGGAGAAATGTCACGTGAGGACAAAGATGCCATCAACGCCGTCATCGTGCTGATGGCCAACCACGGCGTCATGACGTTTCATCGGAATTTGTCCTTCGACATCGTGGCGTCGTTTTACCGCGGATACATACCGCTGATCGGCCAGGGGCTGCGGCACGTCATGCAGTTGGTCGAAACCGCCTACATCCACCACGAAGCCAGCGGCGTCACCGAGGAGACNGGATTGGGCACGAACCATTGGGTCTTTTGGCTGCTGGACCGCATGGAAGGGATCCCCAGCGCGACCGAACACAAACCGCACCTCAACCAAACCGATTGGCACCCCTGAATCGTCTCCGCATGGACCATGAAGGATGGACGCCCACGTTCCATCATGCAGGAGCCCGAGGGGTGGCCCGGCAACCTCTGGCTGGAGGGCGCCACGCTGGTCCATCTCCCGGCCGAACAACCGAGGCCTGAGGCGCGACCAAGGGGGCCAGCCAAGCGCATCGGTCCGGGTTTCCTCAACCCCGCGATGGCACCAGCGAGAACGCGTTCTGTGATGCTGCTGGCCGATGCGCTTGAGCACGACTGGCTGGTGCCGGAAGGCGCGCCCATCCGCGTCTTGGACGCCCTGTGCTCCACCGGCGTTCGCATCCGCCGCTGGCGGCAGGAACTGCCCGAGGCGCACATCGGGCGCGTGGTGCTGACGGGAAACGACCTGGACGCGCACGCCTTGGACTGGGCGTTGGCTTCCTTCGAGGCCCATCCCAGCGGACGACCGGGTGCCACCCGTCCTGAGCACCGCCAGCGGGCCGTCAAACCTCGCGAGATCGAGGGCGTTCATTTCACGCAAGAAGACGCGCGCGTCGCCTTGCTTCAGGGCGGTTGGCAATGGGTGGATCTGGACCCCTTCGGTTCTCCAATGCCCTTCCTTGACGCTGCTCTCCAGGGCATGGCACGCCGTGGCGTGCTCGAAGTCACGGCCACGGACACGGCGGCCCTGACCGGATCAAGCGCGGCAAGCGGCCGCAGGCGCTACGGATTCCACGGCATGGTGGACCACTACGCGCACGACGATGCGGTGCGTGTGTTGCTGGCCAACGTGGCCCTAGCAGCCGCGAGGCAGGATCGGGAAATCACGCCGCTCATGGCCCTTTTCGACGGCCATCACGTTCGGGTTTCGGTGATGGTCCGCACCTCCAAGAACGGGGCGAGTGACGTGCACGAGCACATCGGTTGGCGCATTCGGGACCAGGACATCCCCTACCGCTTCGTTCGGCATCCGACGCCAGAGCAAACCGAGCGTGGAAGCGGTCCGATGTGGACCGGCCCCCTATGGCACGCAAGCATCGCAGGTCGAATGACCGAAGAGCGAGCGCTTGAATTGATGCGTCCGAAAGAAGGCATGCTTGAGGCCTGGCGGGCGGAAGGTCTGACGTGGGACGACGACGACGAGGAACACGCCATGCGCGAAACGAAGCGCGGGGTTCGCCACATCGCCGAAGCCGCGGAGCTCATGGCCATGGACGGTCATGTCACGACCTTGCTGAACCTCGACGATTTACCGCGATGGACGGGCACCGGGCGCACGCCCAGACTGCAGCACCTCATCGAGGCCCTGCACGCTGCGGGCCATGCTGCCGCCCGAGCACCCGACCTGAATCCGTTCATTGTCACCGATGCACCCTTCGATGCCTTGGTCCGCATCGCGCAGGAGATGTGAGGTTCACATCACGGACGGATCCATGTCCGGTTCGTCGCCGGAGCCGAGCTGATGGCCCGGGCCGATGGGGTCCGGCAGCACGGATTTGGCGCGCTCGATCATCTCACGTACGCTGTCTTCGATGGTCCGCGCGTTTTCCAACAAGTCGCTGAGCGGCAGGTCCAGACCGGTCAAATCCGAAATGGCCTCCACCGCGATGGCGGCAGCGCGCGCATCGGGATACATCGGGTGGGCTTCGGCAAGCAGGGCGATGATGTCCATGTCCAAACGGTCGCCTTCGCCAAGCAGGAAGCCGGTGATGCCCGATACCACGCCTTGGCGGATGGGTTCGATGCCTGCAGAGCGCAAGGCGTTGCGCATCGCATCGGAGCTTCCGACGCCATACAGATCACCGCCCTCGAACTCCTTGTCCGGCCTGAGCAGACCATCGACGATGATCAGTTGGTCGAACCCACCTTTGGAAAACCACTCGAGCACCGTGGTGGCGAGCGCGATGTCCTTGTCGTCATCAAACTGAATTTCAGCCGTGAACACGCCAATGCCGTCGCCTTGGTACACGCGAACTGGGTGTTTCGGGACCTCGTTCTGAATCAAGGCCACCGCAGGAAATTCTGCGTTCAACACCGTTCCCTGTTGCTCCAACCCGAGGGCGCTGATGATGTGCGAGGCAGCGATAACGCCCACCATACCTGAGCTTGAGAACCCGCAAATGGCCACGCCCCCGGTCCGCGGATCGGCGCCTTTGTTGAGCACCAAAGCATAGGGCTTGAATGGCGTCTCCACGGCCTCACCTCGCGTTGACGGCCAGCGCCTCAGTCAAGAATCCTCGCTCCATTCACTCGTTGTATTCGGACCAGTCCTCTTGACCGGCTTCCCTGTACCACCAGGTCCCGACTTCGTCTTCGTACCATTCCGTGCCGAACTCGTCAACGTTGATGCCGTCGTCCTCGGATGCCTCCTCGTGCACCTCTTCCGCCACATCATGGTCGGTTTCATCGTGGTCCGTTTCCACGCCAGAAACCTCTGAGATCAGCGCATCGCTCGGGCGTTCTTTGACTTCCGGCTGCAGGTCCTCGACGGTCGCTCCAGTGGCCTTCAGGTCCGACAAACTGGTGGTGGTCGTCAAGTCAACGGTTTCCTCTTTGGCGATGGCAAATCCATAGTCGTCGTCCAAATCGTCTTCTGTGAAATCCTCGTCATCCTCTGGACGGCGCAGCACGACCACGGCCACCACGAGTCCAGCGAGAACCGCGACGGCGCCCAAACCGAGGATCAAGACGTTTGAACCGGAGGAAGCATCGCCCTCGACGGTGCCGTCCGTACGTGCTTCAAGCGTCCATTCGAGTATGATGGAGCCCTCGTAACTCAGGCTGGCGTTGGAAGCCGTGGTGAGCGCGTACGTGGTCGCCGCCTGGAAGGCCGTCTCGTCCTCGTCGGCCAAGTCACGCAGCGTCGTCATCGACCACACCACTTGCCGCTCGCCGTTCGCAGCGATGTCCCCGTCGCCTTGCAACAGGTCAAAGCGCATCAGGCCAAGGGTCTCTGCGCTGGCGTCAAAGGACGCCGTCACCGCGAAGGCGTTCGGGTTGCGCAGGGTGCACTGGGTGTTTTGCTCGACGGTCACGTCACGTGGGAAGGAGCGCGTGGTGCAATCGCTGACCTCCAGCGGGAGGAGTTCCGTCACCTCAACCGGCTCGTCCGTGCCGCCGTCTCCCGTCGACTGGTTCCCCGAATCGGGGCCGCCGTTGTCCGTGCTCCGCTCAAGGGTGACCTCATGAACGGCGGGGGCAATCACCCACGGGTAAGCGCTGTTGTCCAGCGAAAATCGGACCATGGTGGCCTCCGTTGAGGGCGATTCGAGGAGGTAGATGCCGCCCGTGGGCGTCAGCGAACCCGTGCCGAGTTCGGCACCTTCGGCCCCCAACACGGTGTAGGACATCGAGAGCGGGGGAGCAGCCCCCAACTGTTCGACCAAGGTCTCCTCGACGGTCAGCGAAATGGACCAAGTCGCGTCGTCCGTCACTTGCACGATGGTGGGTCCATCGACGTCAACCTGAACGGTGCCGTACCCGGTCATGCTCTGCATCACACCGCCCCACGGCTGGCGCAGCAGATCGTCATTCACGCCGAGAACGCCGTACGCGAACGTCAACTCGCCGACGTTTTGCGCCATTTGGCTGTCCCACGCCATCAGGCTCGTTTCCTCAAGAGCGATGAAGTGGCCGTTTGTATCGGTGCTTCCCGTCACGTTGCGGGCGAAGCCGCTGGCAGGGTGCTCGATGCGGAGCCAGACCGAAGCCTCGTCCAAGGCTTCGCCGTCTGCCGTCACCTCAACGGTTGCTTTGAGAGGGGCGTCAAGAGGAATCAGGCGAACGCCGTCTGTGGTCGCGTCCCCTTCCAAAATCAAGGTGGCGTCCGTGACGCGAAGGCTGTCGTTGCGTGGCACGATCGGTCCAGTGGTCGCCAGCGTGCTCGTGTTGCCGTGCTCGTCGACCGCCAGAACGCCGATGTGATACGGGGTGCCGTCAGCCAGCGGCGCACCTGGCGTCACCGTCGAAGACGCATCGGTGAAGGCTGAGGTTGTGTTGACGACCACCGGTGTTGACGTGCCGTCCTCCACGACGAGAACAGGCGTCAGTCCGTCGGTCGAATTGAAGGGTTGAGCCCTCACATACACCTGGAAGGATTGGGCCGTGGTCGCCGTGGCGTCATCCCACGACACCGACACGTGGCCGCCTTGGTCGTTGGCAACGTCAGCGGCAGCAAGGTTGGTGACGGCCGGCGGTGGCGCGGGATACGGTACCTGAACCGTCAGCACGTCGGAGAGGTTGCTCCGCAAGCCGAAGACGTGCCGTGAGCGAACCGCGTAGTCGTACACGTCGCCATAATTCACGTTGGTGTCCACGGTCATGTTGAGGCCGGCATCGCTGTAGGGCGAGGCGAGATCGATTGCGGTGCCGTTGAGCACACGATACACGTCGAAGCCAAGGAGGCCTTCGCCGAACTCGTTGACGTCCTGCCACGTGAATTCGACCATCCCCGGCGTCAACGTGGTGAGCGACAATTCTGGAGCTGGGGGCCGTGCAATGTTCGGCGCCCCGTCGAGGTAGGGCCCCACCACGTCGGTCAACCTGAGCACACCGGCCTCAGTGCTGTTGAACGGGAGGGCGAGACGGAAGTTGCCGGTTCCAAGCTGCATCTTCTGGTTGACCAAGTTGGAGAGGTTGCCCACGACGCTTGGGTTGTCCTCGATGCTGAGGCGCGCATCGTAGGCGATGTCGAACAGGGTGGTGTTGAGCATCCCGTCAGCGTTGGCCTCGAGGGAGAAATTCAGGTGAGCCATGGTCACACCGAATCCGTCCGTGCTGGTCGGGAGGGCCAGCACGTGACCCACGAGTGCGGTTTGGATGGCGCCCACCGTGTCGCTGACGGAGAGCACGCCGTGATGGGTGGTGTTGGCGGTGCCGCCGTACCCCGATGTGCTGATTTCATTCGTTCCATCGCCCTCGACGTCGAGACCAATGTCGTGCCAGCCACCAACGAAGATTCCGGCCTGAGCCTCGCCTGCGGCCACCACTTGCTCTTGATGGCCGTCGCCGTCGAGGTCTGCGAAGATGATGTCCAGCGGCATGCTCCATGGATTGAGCTTGACGGGAGAGGCCAAATCGAGGCCACTTCCATTCGTCGGGCGATTGGTGAGGTTGCCTTCCAGCGTGGCCATGTTTCCGTCGCTGGCGCCAAGTTCAACCATGAACAATGAAGGCACGCCGTCGCCGTCATGATCACCGAAACTCGCGTTGGTCGTGGTGAACGGATCGTAATCGGTGTGCTCGGTGACCTGCCACGTGTTCCCGTCGTTGATGGCGACCACGTGCTCCAAGTTTCCTGCTCCGGAAACGAAATCGGTGTCGCCGTCGCCGTCAAGGTCCACGGGGAGCATGCCTCCGCGGAGGTTGCTGAATCGATCTGGCCCCTGTGCTTGTTCGACAAATCGACCGTCCCACTTCAGTTCCCACCCTTGGTAGGAGCTCCACCAGTTCGAACCGCGATGCACGACAATGGCGGTCACGTCGGTGTTCTGATTGCTCATGGCGCCAACGTAGATGTCCTGCAGGTTGGCAGGATTCGAGCTCCCGTTTCGGTAGATGGTCTCGGTGGATTTGGTCAAGAACTGGTCGCCGACGGGCGAAAACGGGTTGAGCACGAAGACGCCTTGTGTGCTGCCTTGACCGTGAATTGAAACGATGTCGGCGTACCCGTCGTTGGTGAAATCCCCCACCGCGGCTTTCTTCAGCCGATCGTCCATGGTGACGTTGAGCGTCGCGTTCCAGTGGATGTGCGCCAGTGGGCTGCTGGAATTGACCGCCGTGGTGTTGGAAAGGTGCAGACACGCGTCCACCTCGAGCTCACCCCACGTGAACACGTCTTGTCGGCTGTCGTTGTTGAAATCGCCAAGTTCGAAATTCCGCGAATCGTCACACGTGCCGGTCCAGTTCGACATCACCAGCTGCCGCGTGGTCAAGTTGTAATCGAGCACAGCAAAGGCCGTACCGTTCCCGGTGGTCGCGTTGCTGGCGGAGAGGACCACGATTTCGTCGCTGCCGTCACCGTCCATGTCACCGGCCTTCATGTCCACGAAGTCGCCGATGGCCTGGAAAGCAGTGGTCACGTTTGGAATGAAATTCAGGCTGACGGCCGCAGCGCTCACGGCCGCGTTTTCAGGGAGGAGAAGGTCGCTGGTCACGAACCCGGTGCTGGCGTTCGCGGTGGTGGCGACATGGTCCGACGAACCGCCATGGGCGAACACCGATTGGTGGCCAAGCGCGCCGTAGCCTTGCCCTTCGAAGGCCCATTCTTTGACCCCGTCCTCGTCGATGTCCAACCAGACCTGTCCCGGCGTATCGAGGGCGTCGTCCACATCGACAACAAGGCTCAGACCGTTCATGGTCACGTCACGCGGGACGGAGAGGCCAAGCGATGCGTTGCTGGCACCGCCGGCAAGATCGATGTCTTCGTTCATCATGCCGGTTTCGAATGAGGTGATGGTCCCCGTGCCGCCGCCGGCGCTTGTCTGCGGCAACGGTGAGAGGGAAATCAGCATCAACAGCACCAGCAGGAAGGCTCGGGCTTGGGCGCGGCCTCGTGGGGACATGGTCGCCTTGGGGCCCTCGGCCTTCATCTTCCTATCGCATCATGGCATGAAGGAAGGGCGCTGTTTCACCGTCATGGAGTGCTACGGGCGACCGCCAATGCTTAACTATGCAAGCAAATGAGACAATAACATGACTGAAGCAGTTGTCCGTATCCTCGCTGGCGACATTGAGGTGAAGATTTCTGGTACCACCAACCAGGTTGAAGAACGCATTGCTGAGCTCCAAGAAGAGGGCGCTTGGTCCTCGGTTTTGGACCGTCTGCGCATGGCACGTGAAGCCGCCGTTGAGGCGGCGGCGAAGACCATTGGCAGCGCAGAATTGCCCGAACGTGGCGCCGCTTTCCACCACCTCGTGACCGGTGCTGGCCTTGAGCGCAAGCCAGACATGGTGCTTGCAGCGATCCACTACCTGCGTGATGTCGAAGGCGTGCACGACTCGCCCCCCCGCGTCGTCGCGCAACTCTTCGAAGACGCTGGCCTCGAAGCTCCCGGCAACCTTTCGCTCTACCTGAACCGCCTGCGCGAGCGCGGTCTGCTTGAGATTCCCGAGAGCGGTGCAGGAAAGAACCGCTTCGTCGTGCTCACGTCCGCCGGACGTCGTCACCTTGATGAGCGCACCATGTGAGGTTCATCCATGGTCATGTCCGCGTCCGGGGACGACCCCCGGGACGGCCCAAGCGAGGACGCAGAGGTCCTGGATTGGTCCTTTCAGAACAAGACCAACGCGCTGCTGAGAGGCGGCCGGCACCGCGGCTCCACCTTCCGTCGCGCCATCCTCGACGGCGCTGATTTGACGGAGGCCGATTTCACCGACTGCGACTTTCGTCGGGCGTCCATGGTCGAGGCCGATCTGATGAAGAGCGCGTTCGACGGTGCCGATTTGCGTGGTGCCGATCTCCGAAAAGCGCGGATGAACCTCTCCAATTTTCGCAATTGCAAGCTCGCAGGAGCTGACCTGCGCGGCATCCGAGGGAAGTACGCCATCTGGCAAGGGAGCGATTGGTGGAACGCCACGCTGGACGAGAAGTTGGAGAAGGCTCTGAAGAAAAAGTGGCCAAAGCCCGACGATGCCTGATCATTCTTCTTCGGAAAACAGCGCCAGCCGCGCCCTGTGATTGAACAGGGGCATGGCCGCCATCGCCAAGCAAAGACCGGTCATAACGCTGCACGCCAAAGCCAGGTAGGTTTGCGTGTCCACGAGCATCCCTTCCATGGTCGCCTCGGCGGCGGCCTGGAATCGGAATCCTCCGACGCTGCCGCCAATCAGCGCCACCGTTGCACCGAGGCTCGCCAAACGCGGCCCCCATGGCTTGAGAGCATAGAGCCCAAGGCTGCCCACGGCCACCAAGGACATGCCGATGAGAAGCGACCAGCCACGCCAAGCGTACGCACCGCTGTCCCGCGCTTCGTCGTGGAAGGCCTGGTATTGCTCAGGCGTGACCTCGATCTCATCGTTGAGGTTCGGCGTCTCGATGGTCATCTCGACTTGGCCGTCGGGGAGGTCCTCGAGCGCTCCGTGCTGAAGCGCATCGAGCCCAGCAAGACCGAGCAGCACGGCCCCAAGGAGGAGGAGCACGGCGATGGAGCGTGGCCCACGTCGGTCAGGACGGGGGTCGATGGCCCAAGGATCCATGGTCACGGTCATGCCTCCGCGGGCGGCCCACAGGCCTGCAGTCTTTCACGCAAGTCGTCAGGAACGGGGCGCGGTTCCATGGTCTGCATGTCCACGCCAACGGTGACCTGGCGTGAGCTCCACACCTGCTGTCCAAGGTCGTCCTCGAGTCGGTACCGCCAGACCACGCTGGTGGTGCCAACGGACTCGATCCACATCGTCATGACGGCCGTACGGCCGTACCGAAGTGGTCCGTGAAAGGTGGACTGGACGTCCACCACGGGATAGCCAAGGTTGCGCTCCATGAGCAGCGTGGCGTACTCGACGTCACAGATGTGGACCCATGCCTCCTCGAAGCACCGGTGCGCCAAATCGTAAATGCGGGGGTAGTAGGTGATGTTCGCCATGTCGATCATGGGGAAATCGACACGACGCCTCACAGTGACCGCCATGGCTGTTGCTTTCGCACCTGGGCCATGAACCCTCGTCGGGAACCGCACCCGTCGGGCTTATATCGGGTCGGCAGGTCGCCGGAGCGAGGCCTGTTAGGGTAGTCTGGATATCCTTCATCCCTGCGGAGGATGAGACCCGTGTTCGAATCGCGGACGGGCCGCCATTCGTTTCGGCAGAATCTTCATTCATGTGCGCGCGTTAATCTGCGCCGTGTCCGATTCAGGCCCTGTTGACGGGATTCTTCCTGCAGCACCGGTAACGCCCCACGCCATCCCTGCCTCTCCACAACAAGCACGGGGCGATCCGGGTGCTCACGCGGCCGCAATCGGTGCCGCGCTTCAACACGACCCGACGTTGGACGGACGCTTTGCGACCGAATGGTCGCTCACCACCATGGGGCGCGCGAGCCTCTACGGCATGGTGGTGCTGGCCGTTGTGGTGGCCGTGGCCGCTTTTGCGTGGTCCTCGGTGGATTTCGCGATGGCTGCAAACACGGGCGAGGGATGCCTGAGTGGCATGTTGACGGTCCTCGGCCTTCCTACCGTCATCCTCGGGTTCGTGTATGTCTTCACGGCACCTGAGAACGTGAAGGTGGTCTACAACGACACCACGGTCGGCGATGCCGTGAGCGAAGAGGGGCGAGCCGTCCGGATTGGGCGGGCCATAGGGGTGATCGACGGAGAAGACGGCGTGGCTGAGCGGCCGCTTGATGACGTGATGAAGGCCGACCCCACCCTCAACGGCCGATTTACCATCCGCACCCCCTGGAGCGCCGTGTTCCTCGTGATCATGACGCTCGGCGCCATCGTCCCTCTCGGCCTTGGTACCGCCATCACCGTCGGTGCCTTCATTTCAGCCGAGGATCCAATCCACGTATCACGTCAATTTGAGTGTGAATACCAGGCTGTCGCCTACCTGTGCGACGAAAACAGCAACCTCGAAGACATGTGGGGATATTGTGAAAACCACACGGCCGTCGATGGATACTGGCGGTGCACGGACGACTTTGGCGACCGTGACGCGTGGTCGCAGAGCGCCAATTGGTCCCATCTCATGGACGGGACGGGGCCCGATGGCATCGACATGCAGGCCCTTCGCGACGAAGCCTTGAGCGATGGCCTCCTCGGTTTTTCACCGCTTGGTTTCATCGCCGTGGTTATCGTATTGGCCGCGCTCTTCTCGAGCGCACCGCTCCTGCTTGGGCTGACGCCAAGGCGATTTTTGGTGGACGACGAGGACGGGGAAACCCACGGACGAAACGCGTACACCTACCTCTACGCGACGGCCATCGGTTCGGCAACAGCGCTTGAGCACGTGCATGACGCGTCCGAGCTGGAAACCCTCGCCGAAGGTGTATTGGCCATGGGTTTGGGCCTGACCACGCGGCGCAGCAACCTCGGGAAACTGCTTCGCATGTTCCGCTGACGGTCATCCAACGCGCCACTGCACCTGCTCCCAACCACGCGCCTCGGCCTCCTTGACCAGCGCCCCTTCGGGGTTGACGGCGATGGCATGCCCGCACTCGCGCATGAACCAGCTGTCGGCGTGGGTGTTGCCGTAGGCCCAACATTGGGCCAAATCATGGCCGCTGGCTTCCGCATCCGCCTTCACCACGGGCACCTTTCCTTTCCTTCGCGGCACGGACCAACCTCGCTCCGAGCCTGAAAGCCGTCCAGATCGCACCGCTGGGCCGCACCCATAGGTCGCATCCATACCCAACTGCTTGCCCATGGCCTCGGCCATCGGCGCAACAGTGGCGGTCACCAAGATGCAGCGGTGGCCCTGATCGCGGTGCCACGCGAGTCGATCCAGCGCCGCTTGGGGCACGCGCGGCATGAGGACACGCTCCGCCAGCTCCTCCGAGAGCGCTTCGAGGGTGGTCCACGTTGCGCCGGTGAAGTGCCCGCGATTGCGCAGAGCATCATAGGGCGCTCGCCCCCGCAGCAGGTTGACCACGGCCCGAACGGACCACGAGGTCAATCCAACGGGGAAACGCCACGGTCGACGGCGGAGCAGGGTGGCGGTGAGGGTCTTCTCGCTTGAGGCGTCAAGCAGGGTCCCGTCGAGGTCGAAGTACGCCGCGACCTCGCCCATGCCGTGAGCAGGGGTTGTCTGCACATGTGCGTTGCGTCGTCAACGCTTCGGGACCACGTCATGTCCAATCTCGCCGTACACGCGCCGACCCGCTCCGTGATCCTGCCACCACGTGACGCGGTCGGCGAGGTAGCGTGGAATGAAGAAGCCAATTTTTCGGGGCGTCAGCCCGTGGTTGCGCATGGCCTTGTCGTTGGCCAGTTCCGCCACGATGGACTGTGCGGAACACCCAGGATTGGCCAACACGAAACGCAGGACTTCCTGTTTCAGTCGCTCAAGGCGTGCTTGCTTCTGGCTCCCGGTTCCAACCCTTCGAGGCATGGGTGGAACATTCCGCTCCAACGGCTATAATGGTCCTGTGGGACCTCCCGTCACGCGACGTGCACGGGCAAGGTGGTCTTCCAGTTGGCGTTGGCGAGCTTCTTCGCCTTCCCGTCAGCGATGATGGGGTGGATGATGTTGAGGCGACCGTGCATGCCAGTGACGCTGAATTTGACGCGCAGCGTCGCAGAACGGTCGGCCATCATGGCGTTGATTTGCTCTTGGTCCAGGGGCACCTCAGCCAACACGCTGCCGTCGGTTTGGCTCTTGACCGTCAGCGTGGTGTGCTCGAAGTGGAGCGAGGGGCGGAAATCGTAGTCCCGCGGATCTTCCATTTGCACGGTGAGGTCCACAGAAAGGCCGTCACGAATACCGACGCGGCTGACCTCAACTTGACCGACCATGGGGCTCAGTCCGTCCCAACCGTCGGGCCTTCATAGCCTTGTCCGCCGCATCGCGCGGGGCTCACTCGTAGGCGATTTCCACCAAGCGGGGAGAGAGCACGGTGATGCGCACCTCGAGGGTCCAATCGTTGCCGGGATCTGGATCTGGAGCGCCAGGGATGATGCCGTCAGGGTCCGACTGATCGGCGATGACCGCCCACGTCCAGTTGCCTTGGCCGAACCGCGCGCCGGGTTGGTTGAGCACGCGCGAGAGCACTTCCTTTGCAGAGTTGCCCTCGTACACCGCATCCTCAGGAGTTGGATTGAGGGCGTCGTCGCTGATTTCCGCCGATGCTGGCGTGTTCTGGGTGATGTTCCCCGGTGTGGTCTGGGCCTTGTTGGTGTAGCCGTCGGCGGGGACCTCAAGCACCAGCGTGAAGTTGTCTGCTGGCACCAGCACGTCCTGATCCAATTCGAGCAGAGCCTCGTAGGCCATCACGCGCACGCCTTCTCCGGGAATGTGGTTCTCTTCCCAGCGGTCGCCTTGATCGAGGTAGCCGTCCCACGACACCGTGACGGTCTCCTCAACCCAGGTCAGGGAGAAGCGTCGGGCAGTGACGTTGAGTTCGAAGTCTTCGGTCACCACGCCGCCGTCGGTGTCCTCCACGGTCAGCCGCCCGCGAATCAAGCCGCTGGTATCGGTGGGGACCAACACGTCAGGCGTGATGGCGTCAGCATCGTCCTCGGGTTGGCCGTTGCCGTCGCTGTCCACGGCCAGGTTCAGGTCCCACACGAAGCTCAACGGCGCGCCTTCTGGATCCGTTGAAGCGCTCGCATCGAGCAAGGCGGTGTCGCCTGAACGGATCAACGCCGGCACATCGAGGACGATGTTCGGGGCTCCGTTGACGGTCACCAGCGACGAGGATTCGTCCTCTCCGCCTTGGTCGTTGACCACCGTGACCGAGACCGTGTAGATGCCGAAGGCCGTGTACCGGTGCGAGGTAAAGCCGATGACGGTCGTGGCCGTTGTGCCGTCCCCGAAGTCCCAGATGTATTCGGTCAGCACGCCCTCAACGGCATCCGATTCACGGGCGTCGAGCGTGACCATCTCACCTTCTTGAATGACGGCCGGGTACACGTCGAGCTCCGCCTTGGGGTTCACCGTAAGGTCGAGGGCCTCCATGCACCCGGGCAAAGCGAGGCTTGCAAGCAGCATGGCGAGCATGGCGACGGCCCGTCGCATGGACGCTCCGCCTCCCACCATGAGACGTTACGGATGCCCACTCCTTCTGAACCGTGCGGTCCAACCAAGGTCAAGCGTCGTCGTTCTCGAACTCGATTTCTTCGGGCACATCGCCCATCACGGGCGCGCTGGCCAAGGGGTCGGCAAGGTCGGCAAGGTCCTCGTGGACCACCACGTTCAACTCGGAATGATCGATGCTCGGTTCAAGCGGCCCATCGTCGAGCAGTGCATCGGCTTCCACCTCACCGACGTCGTATTCTGGTGTCGGCGTGGCTTCCGCTTCCTCGGGTTTCATGCCGACCGTTGGGCCATCGAGCAGCGCGCCGGCGGCCTCCACCGCGTCGAGCCGTGCAGCGGCGAATTGTTCTGCGTCGGTGTGGGAAAGACCGGCCAGCGGGTCCTCTTCTTCCTCCAAGTCCTCGGAGACCTCGGCCCGTTTCCACCAGCGCATGATGCCTCATCCCGGCGGAGAGGAAGGACCCTGCGGTGAGCGGAGAGGTTGAAGGAGGGGCCACCGGAAGCGTTGGCATGGCCGTAGACCCCCTCGCCGGAGAGCGGGTCTTGGCCTTCGACACCGAAACCACGGGCATCTCGACCTCGCGTTCACGCATCGTCCAATTTGCGCTGGTGGGCAGCGACGTGGACGGATCGCCGATGCACATTGAGCACCTTGTCGATCCGCGCTGCCCCATCCCCATCGAAGCCAGCCGGGTGCACGGCATTTACGACGGCGATGTGCGCGGCGCACCCCTGTTTCGCGACGTGGCCGACGAGCTCCACGACGCCATCGAGGGCGCGGTCCTGGTCGGCCACAACGTTCGCCGCTTCGACATGGGGATGGTGGAGGCGGAATTCATGCGCCTCGGCCGGCTTCCACCGAAGCCGAAAGCCGTTCTGGACACGCTCGAGGCCGCGAGGCGGCTCAAGGTCGGACGCCCGCACAACCTTGGCTCCCTCTGCCAGCGTCATGGCATCAAGCTGGAGAAGGCCCACACGGCGGGCGCAGACGCTGCGGCCTCGCTGATGTTGCTGTGGCGGTTCACTGTGGACCACGCCCACGCCTTCCGTCGCTCCATTGAGGACCTCGAGCACTGGCTCATCCATGGCGAAGGCAGGCGCGACGCCCAAGCGTTGGGACGAGGGTTGCAGGACCTTGCTCCACTGGACGCTGAAGGGCGTATTCGACAGGACGAGGGGCGCTACATTCTGGCCTTCGGCCGCCACCGCAGCCGAAGTCTACGCGAAGTCGCGGCCGAGGATCCGGCTTACCTGAACTGGTTGCTTTCGCCGGCCTCCGGGCTTGCGCCCGAAGACATCGATGAACTTCGAACGCATCTGGCATGATCAGACCGCGTGCGGCGACCACGGAAGCACGTCGCACCAATCGCCAACACGCCACTGGTGGACTTTTGCCAGCGCGCTGCCCACGAAGATGGGGGCTGCAGCATCCTCATCCATCAAGGCCTCCAGCTTCGTCAGGGCGCTGCCGACAAACAGCATGGAACATCGGCCGCCACCGTCGACGACCTCGCCCGGTCCATCGCCGGGAAGCAAACGCTCCACCTCGACGGTGGACGAGCCGGCGGGGCGAGCAACGACGCGAACCACGGCATCACGGAAGTCGCCGTCGTCCAGAAGGTTCGCATCATGGCGCCAGCGCAGCCAGTGTCCGCACCACGCTTTCCAATCGCAGAATCCTCCGCAACTGTCCGGTCCGGGGGTTGGATCGAGCGGTGCTTCGGTGGGTTGGGTGGCCTCCCACGCGGCATAGGCGTCTTCGAGGACACCGCCCTTGGACGCGCGCCACGTGGTGCGGTTCAGCGTGTACCAGCCTTCGGCCCGAACGTTGGGTGCGCTCGGATTGTTCGCGAGCAAAAGGTCGCGGTAGAAGCGAAGTTGACGGTCAACTTCCGGCTTGAGTTTGCCCTCAGGCGTCCGTCCCGTCTTGAGGTCAGCCACCACCCACGCCACGGTTTCTCCGGCGTCGTCCACCTCGTTGAGCAACAGGTCGACACGCCCGCCTAGCCGGCCGTCTCGCGAGATCAACTCGCCCTCAACGGCGATCATCCGCTCCTGAACCCGAGTCCAGAGCGCAGCGGTGATGCGTTCGTGCGAGAGCCCTTCGACGCCGACCCACCGCAGCAGCAGGTCGATGCCGCCTCGATGGCCGTCAACCGCCTCTTTCCAGCGGTCGTCTTTCCAACGACCGTGGCGAGGCGTGGCGTGGAAGGCGTCCTTTTCTTCGTTCCAGCGGTCTTTCAGGAAGGCCTCGCCGACCGCAGGAAGCCACCCCATGCTGGCCTTTGGTCGATCGCTGATGTCCATGTTGAGCAGGTCTTCGATCGACGCGTGAATGGCCGTCCCAAGGGAAGCGGCCATGCCGGCTTTCCGTGGCAGGCCTTGACGGCTCAGCCAATACATTCGGGGACAGGTCTCGTACCTGTTCCACGAGGAAGGGGAGAGCCGGTGTGCGCCCGCCATGCGCGTGCTCTCCGCTCAGGCGTCATGAAGCCTCGCCCACGCAGCCGGAAGGGTTGAGGCCCCCGGGCCGACAGCACGATGCATGTCCGCCGGCCCAAAGGTTCGCATTCGAAGCGACATCGAGACGGAAAACGCCCTGGTCATCACCTGTTTCCCAACCGTCGGGATGGTCAGTCCAATCGTGGCTGCCTACCTCATCGAGCACCTGGAACTGGACTACATTGGCGGCATTTTCGACTCGCGCCTGCCCGCTGTGGCCATCGTCAACGACGGCATGGCGCTTCCACCCGTGCGTGTCTACGGCGGCAGCCCGGTGTGTTCCATCGACGGATGCGATCAGGTCATCCTGTTCACGAGTGAGCTGATGATCAACGACCTCATCGGCAACGAAATGGTTTGGGCCCTGTTCGACTGGTCCAAGGAAGCCAACGTCGGTCGCGGTTTGATCGTTGACGCCTTCCCGAAAGCCGGGATGAAGGCGGTTGGCATGGACGGCAACGAGCCGACCATCGAATACGACGACGACGAAGAGAAGGTCGACCTGCTCGGCCTCGCCTCCAACGACGCCATGCGAGAGGCCGTTCAAGCCCTCGGCTTGACCATGGTCAAGCGAGGGGTGCTGCGAGGCATGAACGCCGCCATCCATGGTGAAGCGCACCGCCGCGGCATCGACGTCATGGGCATCATGGCCGAAGCAGATCCACGGTACCCGGACGCGCGAGCGGCCGCCGAAATCATCCGCTGCATCGACACCTTGCTGCCCATCACGTCCCTTGACATCGAGGAACTGATCGAGGAAGCCGAAGCCATCGAAGAACAAGTTTCGGCGATGATGAACGCGGCCATGCAAGACGAGCAAGGCTCCAGCGGATCCAACGCCATGCTCTACGGCTGAGTCACGACATCCAGCGGTCCAGCGTGTTGGCTGCCGGCGCCGGATCTTCGGTCCGACCAAGTTCTTGCTCGAGGCGCGCTTCGTCCCATACCTCGATGCCGAGCGCCTCGGCTTTGGTCAGTTTTGAGCCGGCGGAGGCCCCTGCAACAAGCACGTCGAGGGCTTTCGAGACGCTCCCGACCACCCGGCCTCCTGCGGCTTTGATGGCTTCTTGAACCTGTTTTCTTGGCATGGTGAGGGTCCCGGTCAGGCAGAAAGACCGCCCTTCCAACACGCCCCCTGAAGCCGGCCGGGTTGCATCGGTCACGTCAAGGGCGGAGAGCAAGGCCTCGACGGTGGTGCGTCGTCGGCTTAGGCCGTCCCGGAAGGCCTGAGCGACGACGGTGCCCACGCCGTCCATCGTGCACAGGTCACGGATGGCTTGGGGTTGGTCGTACGCTTTTCCTCGCTCGTCCTCGGTGGGTCCAAACGCCGCTTCACCGTGTACGGCCATGGCCCGCTCCACCCATGGAAGCACGGCATCGGCGCTCCCGAAGTGTTGGGCCATGGCCGTGGCAAGTTCCGGACCGATGCCGGGCAAGCCAAGGGCGTGGAGGAAGCGGCCCAAGGGCATCCTTCGTGATGCGTCGATCTGCGCCATCACGTTCCCCGCAGAGGTGGCGCCCATCCGCTCCAGGGACATCAGGCGCTCCGTGCTCAGCGCGTAGAGGTCTTCGAGGCCTGCCACCAAGCCTTGTTCGAGCAATTGGTCCACCAGCTTCTCCCCGATGCCGTCCATCTCGAGCGCGCGGCACCAGTACAACACCGCCCGCGTGGTGCGTGCGTCGCACATGAGGTCGTCACACCGCAGGAAAGCACCGTCCAAGCGAAGCACAGCGCCACACGACGGACAATCGCTTGGGGACGGAATGGGGGCAGATGCCGGCAACTGGCCTTCGAAGGCCCGTCCGTCGGCGTGTGCACGGCCTTCGAGGTCCTGCTCGCTGGCTCGACCCAGCCCCGCCTCAATCTTCGGAATGACGTCCCCGCGGCGCACGATGCGCACCTTGTCGCCCAGCCGCAGGTTGAGGCGCTCAACCTCGCCAGCGTTGTGCAGCGTGGTGTTCTCCACGGTCACGCCCGCCACGACTTGCGGTGCAATGCGAGCGACCGGCGTCACCGCTCCGGTGCGCCCGGTCTGCCAATCCACGGCCAGCAGCACCGAGACGGCTTCCTCCGGTGGGAACTTCCAAGCGAGGGCCCAACGAGGATGGTGGGCGGTCATGCCCAGCTGTTCTCGGTGCTGACGCGAGGTCACCTTGTAGACCACGCCGTCGATTTCGAAGGGGTACGTGGACCGCGCTTCGGTCCACGTATGGGTCGAGGCGATGAGGGATTGAGCCACCTCCGCAGGCGTTTCGGCTTCGTGCACGGTCCAATCCGCAGGCCGAATGCCAGCATCCTCGAGCCAGACCAACAGCGCATCGTCGTCGTCGTCCTCGGGCGGGGCTTCGGAATCCGGATGCTGCTCACCAGGCGGCAGGAAGCGAACGTCGTAGGCATGAAACACGAGATCGCTCGCGTCGGCTTTGCCCACGTCATGCTTCTGGCGCAAAGCACCCGCGGCGAGGTTCCTCGGGTTTGGCGAAACGTCGCGGTATTTGGCCTCAAACACCGCCAAGGGCATCACGACCTCGCCGCGCACGTGTGCGTCAACGGGCACCGAGAGGCGCTCCGGAACGTTGGCGACTTTGCGCGCGTTTCGGGTCACGTCTTCGCCGCGATCGCCGCTGCCGCGCGTGGCCGCGCGCACAAGCCGTCCGCAGCGGTATTCCAGGGACAACGCGGAGCCGTCCAGTTTGGGTTGGGCCAGGATGCGGGTTGCACCGCCCGCGGTCTGCTGGACGAAATGCACCAGGTCGGCGTCTTCGGTTCCCTTGTCGAGGCTGCGCATCGGGAAGCGGTGGTCCACTTTGACCGAGCCCGGTTCGATCTCGGCACCGACGCGCTGGAGCTGCGGATGATTGGGTGCCAATTGCTTCAGTTCGTCCCACAGCGCGTCGAAAGCGGCGTCGCTGATTTCAGGGGCCGCGGCGTTGTAGTACAAGTCGGAGTGGCGGGCGATTTCCTCGGCCAACCACGCGATGCGCGACGCTTCATCCTGCGCCGCTCCGCCCATGCTTGACCACCGGGCATGAGGTTCTTTGAGGCCTCGCTTCAGACTTCGTCGCCAAGCCGCAGCGCGGTGAATTGGCTGTTCTCAAGCGGGCAACGCATCGCAAGCGCGGCGTCCATGCGGCGAAGGTGAAGTTCTGCCGTCACGTGCACCGTCGCCTCGAAAAGGTGCCCGGCAGCAGGCACCAAGTCGTCGTCGGAGAGCACGACGTGCAGGTGGGTGAAGGCATGGCCGTCCTGATGACGCGCGAGGTTGCCCTGCAGGGCCACGAGCTCTGCACCGCCCTCAATGGTGCGGCGGTGGTAGACGTGATCGTCGTCCATGAAACCGTAGACGGATGCACGAACCCGGCCAATGCCGCTGGTCACCGCAGCCGCGTTCAGGTCGATGGTGTCGGCCAAGGCCTGCAGGGAGGCATGGATCTCTTCGCCGGGGTCCAGCCGAAGAAAGACGTCGTCGCCGCTGGTGGTCCACTCCATGGTCATGGTGAGGAAGGGCGGTCTTTGAACGGATGCTTCACTCCTCTTCGAGCATCAGCGACCACGATTCACCGCCAAGGAGTCCCGCTGCAATCCATGCCCGAACCGTCGTGAGTTCGTTGGCCTCAGCGGCGATGGGGAGCGGGCCAAAGATACCCCAACCGCGACGCAGCAGCATGATGCGTCGACGCGGTTGACGATCGGCGAGTTTCAGCCGTTCCCACGCGTAGCGTTGCCCGTCGGCAATCAGGTGCGTCCGCGTCACGGCATACCGTTTCGGCACCAACAGGCCGACCAAGTGGAGCAAGAGGAGCACGTCCCACACCACCGCCCACATCACCGAGGTGTCCGACATGCGGATGAAGCCCCACGGCAGCACGAGCATGGCGGCCATGGAGAACAGGTTGCCCCAGTGGCGGATGGCTTCCTCCGCCCCTCCACTGGACCATGCATATCCACCGGGTGCCGGCCCGAGTTCTGGAACCAATTGGGATTGGCGCACGAGCCAAACGGCATCCCACACCACGATGCCCGCCAGCACAAGAACGGCCATGAGGCCGATGAGGTCGGGTGGGGGGAGCTGCATGCACGGCACCTCAAAGGTGAACCAAGTCCTTCTCGGCGAGGTGCCCTCCACCGCCGCGACGGCGCAGAAGGAGGACCAAGCCAAGCAACACAAACACCGTCAAGGCGATCAAGCCAACTGAAGACGGTCCGTCGTCCTGTGAGGCGCCTTCCATGGTGTCTGGAATTCCGTCGCCGTCGTCGTCTTGGTCCGCCACCAGCCACGTGGTTTGCCCGGGTGGGCAGTCAACGTCGTCGGGTTGCCCGTCTTCATCGGTGTCCACCGTCGCACAAGCGTCCATCGGGAAGGCATCACGGGTGTCGCGAATCCCGTCCCCATCATCATCGAGGTCGTAGACGTCCGGGCCGCACGGGGTGGCCGTTTGTTCGTCGTACCACGTCAATTCACTGCATGAGGCGGTCCAGTCGCCGTCGGTGTCAAGGGGCGTCACTTCAACATCCAACAGCACCGTGGTGCTCGCACCGTAGGCATCGGTGACCACGACCTCAATCAGGTAGAGGTCGGCCGGCAAATCGGTGATGTTCCACGCCAGCGCATCGGTGGAACGCATCATGATCACGCCCGTGTCGTCGCGCACCGTCCAGTCGTAGGAAAGGTCGGATGCGGCCTCGTGATCGTCTTCGACGCTCAACTGAGCCTCAATGGGTGTGCTTTCCATCACCCTCGCGCCGCTGATGGGGCGCTCGAAGCTCACCGAGGGCGCTTGGTTGCCCAACACGCTCAGGGTGACGGGGCCTGCCCCAAGCGTCACCGTGGCCTCGACCGGTGGCGAGCCCAGCACGTTCAGGAGAACCGAGGCTTCGTCGGTGGTCAAGGCCTCGCTTGCGTCGACCACGCCCACCAGCAAGGTGAGGTCAACGGCTGCGCCCTGGCCTTGGACGGCGTGCGCCACATCGTCAGGCAAGGAGGGCGTGGCGGTCCAGGTCCCGACCGAAGGTATGCCATCACGCTCTGCGACCAAACGCTGGGTGATCCAGCGCTCCAGAACACCGTCGCCGAGCACGGTCGTTTGACCGAGATCGAAAGAGCCACCCACCGCCTTCACGGTGGTATCGGCGAGTTGGACGCTGCCCGTGAGCACCGCATCGTGGAGGTCCATAGGATGGCCGTCGGCGGCCACCGCAACGTCCGCCTGAACCGTAGCCCCATGCACACGCAACGGTGCAGGATCCTCGTTGCTGTCGGCATGGGCGTCGAGCCCGAGGGCATACCCGCTGATGGTCAGCCCATGCACCTCGAGTGGTGTCGAACGGCCGTGATGGGCGATGAAGGCCGTGCCCGTGCCAGGTCCATCGAACACCAAGTTTTGGAGCAGGCCTGCGGAATCGTCCACGTCAAGGCCTGGAGCGCCGCTGATGTGGACGTCCTCGAGGCTGAGCGCGCGGTTGGGTCCACCGGTCAAGGCTGCCGTGCCCTGTCCGGCGACCAAGATCAAATCCACGAGACGAAGGTCTTCGTCGATGTCTTCCAGGTGCATGGAGGCACCAGGGCCGTCATGGGCGCCGGCGTCGACGCTTTCGACCGAGCCTCGGACGCCTGAGAGATGCATGCCAGATTCCGAGCCGGCGCCGACGGTGAGGTTGGTGGCGGTCACGTCAAGGTCGCGCCACCATGCCGCTTCGTCGCCACAGCCGTCGAACAAGAGGCCGTTGACCGTGAGGTCGATGTTCGGGCCTTGAGCGCGCATGCATGCGCCCCCTGCATCTCGGAGGGTCACGTCAACGAGGTTCAGCGAACCTTGAGCGCTGGGAAGGACCTCGATGAGGGCATCTGCACCGGAGGACCGGGCGAGCGTGGTTGAAGTCATCTGCACCTCACCCGGACCGTGGTGTCGGAAGGCGGGGCTTGCTTCGAGCAACCGAGCACCCCGCAAGGCCACCTCCGTTTCCACATCACCGTCGACAAGAATCCCAGCCCAACGGGCACCTGCTCCGGGGCCTTGCAGCGTGGCGGAGGCAACGTCAAGGCTGCCCTTGACGTCAATGACCACGCCGTCTGCGATGCGTAGCAACACGCCATCGCGCAGGGTGAGGGTGCCGTCCGAAGCCACCGTCAGGTCACCGTCGAGGTGATACGGGCTCCACTGGGCTTCGAGGATCGTCCATCCGGAGAGTGTTCCGCTGTCTAAGCTCGAGGACATGAACCGGTGGTTGAGCGGCCCGCTGGTGTCCCACGCCACCGAATCACTCCGACCGTTTCGATCCATACGAACCATGACCACGCCGGTTTCCGTCGTGCCCGTTTCGTCCACGAGCAGAGCCGTCGTGGCCCCTTCAACGCGGCCGCTGGCGTCCGTGATGCTGAGGTCGCCGGCCACGAGGATGCTGACGCCAGCCACGGGTTGACCCACATCGAGCACCTCCACGGTCATGCGGGATTTGAGCTCCAAGCGGGCCGAGGTCATGGCCGTGACCGAGCCGTTGACCGCACCGTCAAGCAAGGTCACCTCGCAACCGGGCGTCAGGGTCACAGGCCCGAGCAATTCCACACCGGTGGACGTGGTGCCCGAGGTGCAGGACCACGACATGGGGCCGTCGATGAGCAGGGCTCCGTCCTCACCACGGAGGTCGGCCGAACCCAACGCACTGATTTGGTCGGCGATGAGGCGTCCATCGTGGCCCAAGAGCACAGCGCCGGTTTCGATGTCCGCCGAGTACCCGGCAGCGAGCTCAAGCGTGGTCCCGTCGAGCGTGAGGCTCGCGCCCTGACGCACGGTCAGATCGCCGTCGAGAAGATGCGCTGATCCGTCCGGCCTCGCGCCCAACACGGCATCCACGCCGCTGGGCAGGACCCAATCGCCGTTGGGGAGCACCGGCACCTGGATGCGTTGACCGCTCTGGCCGCCGTACAGCTCATCGCTTACGCCCGCGCCGCCGGCCAACGCCACCACGTCCGAGCCTCCACTGAGCAGGGGAAGCGTGGCTGCGCCGTTGACGTCTGACGTCAGATGGAATCCGTGCACGCTGATGTCGGCCTCGATTGGGTTGCCGTCGAGATCGGTGAAGGTGACCGGCGTTTCGATGAAGCGGTCGTGGGTGGAGGTTTGCACCCGGGTGCTTGGGCTGCCGCCCCACAGGAAGTCTCCGCCTCCCAAAGCATCCGAGGATCCCGTGCCGCCGCTGGCGTCAAAGGTGCGAACGGTGGCCGTAGAAGCGTCATCGAGGCTCAGCCCGAGTTGATGCCGATCCGCCAACCAATCCATGGCATGAAGGGACGAACCTTCAGCCTCGACGCCGGTCGTGCTGAGGCGGGTGTCGAGGTTGTCGACGTTCAGGGTGCTGTGATCCAGCACCACACCGGCGTTGCGGCCGTCGAGGCTGGACAGCATGGTCGAAGCAAGGTGCGTGGTGTCGAGGTGAACGCCGGTGGACAGGTTCGTTGCACTCAGCGCGTTTGCATGCATGGTCGCGTAACGGGCCACGAGACCTTGGCTGGAGAGGTCAAAGGCGCTGTATCTGCGCTCAAGCACCACGTCACCCCAGACGTGATCACCGGCCATGAGGTCGACAGCAGGGCCTTCACCTTGGCCGAGGTCAACATGCATGTCCTGAATCGACGTGTCCAGGTCGCGGAACAGCACGCCCCCCTCGCCGAGGACGGTCATCGTGTCTGCATCGAAGGTGCCCGTTCCCGTGGCTTCGAGGACGGGGCGTGTCGTGTTGACGGCATGCAAGAGCACCTCGGTGAAGCCGGTGGTTCCTGATCCAGACACGTGCACAGTGGCGTTGTCCAGAGCAAGGCTTGCCGTGGAAAGATGGCAGGTGCCGCTGCACGGCAGATCGATGGCCTTCGTTGACGCCCCCCCGTCGCTGATGGACGCCGTGACGTTGCTGAGGCTCAATCCAGCCACGCTCCGCCCCTGCAGGAGCGTGCCGGTGGTGCCGACGTCGAGCACGTCGACGGTCAAGGAGGTGGCATCGCTGGCGTCCACGGCCAACCCCGAGTCACGCACGGTCACGTCGTGGGCATCCAAGGTCGCTCCTGCCGAAGCACCGAGAGCAATCTTGTTTGATTCGGCCGTCAATCCGTAGATGGAGGCCGTTCCGCTGACGGCCTTGACGCCTTGCAGGGCGTCCTCCACCTCGAGGTTCGCGGCGTAGGTGGCCCCCTCAGATTGGAGGCCGATGGACACGTTGTGCAGACGAGCCTGGTTGAGCAGGTCGAGGGTTCCCTTGTTGCGGACGGCAAACACGTCGGCTTGCTCGACGTGAAGCGTGTCCACCTCGGCCGTGGCCGTTCCGGTGACGTCCAAGCCGATGTAGCAGTTCTGGAGGGTCAGGTCGTTGGCCTCAAGGGTCCCTTCGAGGTGAAGGCAGGTCTCAGCACGTTCGATGACGGTCCCATTGAGGAAGGCACTCGAACTGCTGTCGACGACCAGGCCCGGCCAAAGACCTGATCCATGCGAACCCTGAGAGGTCACTGGAGCGGTGGAGGTCAAACGTGCATCCTCGGCGATCACCGCGCCACCGTTGACGACGTGGATGGCATAGGTGTCCGCATCCACCACGGTGCCCGCTTCGAGGGTCAGCACGGCAGGGCCCTCGACGGTCAGGTTCCCCGTAAGGGTCACGTCGCCGCTCCACGTGGTGTTGGTCACGATGGATGCATCCGAAGCACCTGCCGTGGGCAGGGCAGGAGCCCATGCGGCAAGGATGAGGAGCAACAGCAGAGCGGTGGCTCGACGACGCATGCCTTCTGCTGGTCGCTGACGCATATCAAGTCAACATGTCGCTGAGCAGGAGTGGGCCCGTCCGGATTTGAACCGGAGTCTGACGGCCCCCAGCCGCCAAGTATAGGCCAAGCTAACCCACGGGCCCCTGTGTTCCTGCTCACCGATGTCGTGCAGCACTGTACGTGGCAACGTCCTCGAGGAGATCGATGTGACCGATGTACATGCGGCGGCAGCAGTAGCGCTCCAGCCCGACTTCATCGAGCGCTTGCGCGGGCTCCATGCCACCGTCGACCTTCGCGTTGTATTCTTCCCAGACGTGAGCCACGATGGACCCACAGCTGAAGCAACGAACTGGAATGATCATCTCAACTCACCTCAACGGTACGACTTCTGCTTCTTGCGGCGGGCGCCACGACCGAGTTGGTGCTTGGGCTCCTTTCGGCGTGGATCGTTGACCAGCAACGAGCGGTCGAAACGCAGGAATTCGTCACGCAATTCCGTGTCTTGTCCCTCTGCTCCACCGTTGTAGAGCACAAGGCCGCGCGCAATGGCGGTGCGGATGGCGTCGGATTGGCCCATGATGCCACCACCGTGGGTGACCACGTTGATGTCCACCTTGCTCAGGCGGTTCATCGCGTCAGCGATGATCAACGGCTCCATGGCCTTGCGGCGGGAGAGCGCGGGCTGCAGGATCTCAATGGGGGAGCTGTTCACACGAACGCGGCCCTTGCCAGGCTTGACCGTGGCACGGGCGATCGCGGTCTTGCGCTTCCCGGAGGATTCGACGGACTTCTTCTTCTTCGCCATCACTGTTCACCTCCCCAGCGGTGCGCGGGGGCACCGAGGCCGGCGCTGATGTCCCCGAGGCTCATGTAGCGGTCGGGGAGCGGGCGCTCAAACGCGGAGCGGTCGCCGGCGGCGTGGCCGTCGGGCAGGTCGCCGTCCAAGTGGGACGGGCAGCCAATCTCCACACGCAGGTTGCGGAGGGCACGGCGGCCGCTGGACTTCTTCTGGTACGGCAGCATGCCGCGCACGGTCCGCTTGAGGATCATGTCGGGCATGCGTGGGAAGTACGGACCCTTGCGGGCGTGGTTCAGTTCGTACTTGGCGTGGTAGTTCGCCATGATGGAAACTGGACTACCGGTGACGATGGCCTTCTCAGCGTTGACGATGACGACCTTGTCCTCACGACCGTCGCGGGACGCCTTCTGAAGCAGGTCAGCCACAGCGCTGGCCAAGCGGCCGAGGATGGCTCCGTCGGCGTCGTAGACGTAGGTGGTGGCCTCAGGCAAGGATAACCACCCCTGATCCCTTTGGGTTCTCGTCCATCAGCTCTCGGAGGCTCATCACGCGGCCTCCGGCGGCTTCGACCTTGGCACGTGCGCCCGCGCTGACACTGTAGGCGACGATGGTGGGTGCGCCGGCGACGTCGCCAGAGCCGAGCAACTTGCCCGGCACCACGACGGTCGCTCCCTCAGGAGCGTACCGGCTCACTCGGCTCAGGTTGGGCTGTGCCCAGTTGGAACGGCTCTTGGAGAGCCGCAGAGCCACATCTCGCCAAAGTGCAGCGCCGGTGTCACGTGACTTGGCCTTGAGCTGGTCGATCAAATCGACCAGGTCGGCGTTTGTCTTGTTCTTCGGCTTGCTCATTTTGACTCCCTCGATGCGTGAAGCAAGGCTGGCGACCGACCCTCCCATTATGAAGGCACCGATGCCCCAAAGGGGGCCACAGAGGCGCAGGACCTCACTCGAGGAGGACGTCGCCTTTCGCATCGAGGAGTTCGACGGTCAGACCCGCCGCACGGCTCTGAACCACGATTTCGTGGTGCAGCGTGTCCGAGAAGTCGTCCAAGGCGCCAAGCGCCGTGATGCCAGCCACGTCGGTCAGCTGGTCAATGAGGTGGTTGAGCACGCACGAGACGCCGTAGGCTTGCCCTGCACGGAAAGCGTGATCCACGCCCCCAATTTCGGGGTCTTCGGCTTTCATCCGGAGCATGACCTGCTGCGAGTAGGCCACCAGCGCACCGTAAAGCGCCTCGATGATCTGGGCGGCCTCGATGTCGTCCAGAAGCATCTGGGCGTGCGCCAGACCAGCACGTACGGCACGGCCGTAGGTGGCATGGGCTCCAATGAGGTCGGTGGTTTCTTGCTGCATGGCTTGGTCAATCAAGACCTTCCAATCGTCCATGCTGACGCTCTGGCGCCCAACCCCTTCAACGTTCGGCCGTCCGAGGACGGCGTCGGTTAGGGAATCAGATGCTGAAGCCGCTGTCGTCCTGACCGTCGTCTTGGCCGGCTTGACGAACCGAACCGTCGGCCGCCACGAACTCGCCAGCCTTCGTCTGCTTGTCGTACAGGTTGACGACTTCCTTGCGGACGCTGGTCTCGACCGCTTCCTCGCCCAAGGCACGGGTCAGCGAACCCTGGATGGCGCCCAAGGTGCCGAGTGCGCGATCGCGGTGGCTTGCGTCGATGGTGTGGTCGGAGTAACGGGCTTCTTCGAAGATCGTCAAGAAGTCGTCCAACTGGTCGCTTGGGACCATGCTGAACGCCGCGCGAACCGCAGTTTCGAACTCACGCGTGGTCTCGAAGACCTTCTTCATGAAGCCGTACTTGCGGAAGTGCTTGACGAGGCTCTTGTAGCCTTCAAAGATGGCCGCAATGTACTCGTTCGATGTCTCAAGCTGCCACGCCATCGTGGAGATGAGGCCGCGCAACTGGTCGACCTGTCGGCGGGAGCGCGAGCGCTCGTAGATCAGCGCACCTGCGATGAGCAGGGCCACGAGGATCACCGAGAGGCTCAACAGCACCGAGGTGGAGAAGAAGCCGTCACTGGCGGTTTCCACGGCTTCGAGGTAGGTCACCTCGTGCGTGATGTTGTCCGTGGACTCGGCAAAGTAGACGCCGCCGGCGTAGTAGGCGATGATGCGCCAGTTGCCGTCACATGGTTCGCCGGCACACGTCTTGCCGGTGTAGGCCCACGTGAACTCAGCACGGCCTTGCTCGTTGGTGATCGAGCGGTTGCGGCCTTCCGTGACCCAGCCGTTCTCTTCGGTGGACCAGTACTGGCGAGCGAAGGTGATCTCCTCGTTCTCCACGGCGACGTTGATGCGGTCGCGGAGCAGGGCCACCTGTCCGTAGACTTCGTCGCCTTCGTCGACGCCGTTGTCACCCACCTTGCTCCAGGATTCCAACACCTGCAGGTCGATGCGCGAGCGCACCAACACGGTCAGGTCCATGGAGGAGCCGTTCAACACGTTGGAGATGTCCTTGTCACAGCCGCCGGGCACGTTTCGGTCCGGTTCAAAGGCCACGCGCAAGGTTCGGAACCCTTCGAGCTTGCCGCCCGTGGTTTCCACGCCCTTGAGCGAGGGGTTCTGGTCGGGATCGCCGCTGAACCATTCGATGGTGCCGTCCAAATCGCTGGTCCTGATGGTGGAGATCGGCCGGACGTTCTCCTCGGGATCGAGGTAGATGTTCAGGCACTTTCCGCCCACGGTTGCGCCGTTGGCCTGCAAGAGGCGGGCGTCCACGTGGAAGGACTCCTTCAGGTAGAGGACCGGGTAGGTGGAGCCGTTCTGCAGCGTGTAGGATTCCACGCTTGAGCGGAACGGACCGACTTCGGTGATGGCCAGCGTCGAGTTGCTGAACACGGCAAACTCGGTCTGCACGGTCTTGTTCTCGTAGCGGTAGGCGTCGTTGTTGTCGAAGGACGAGTAGGTCACCGTCACCTTCGCCTTGCCGGCCAAAACGCCGGTCAGCGGGCAGGTGATGGCGAACTTGCCGTCCGAGTTGGTCACGTCGTTCAGGCAGGCCACAGGCCCGGACTGCCCGTTGACCATCTCGTAGTTGACACGGACCAAGCGGTTGGTGATGGGCGTGCCCAACTCGTCTTCGAGGGTCCCGGTCACGACCATTGGCTTGGACACCGTCTCGCCCGTCAGCGGGTCGATCTCGCTGGTGTAGACGATTTGGTCGTCAACGTCGAGGCTGGTGCGCCCAATCAGCGCAAAGCCGTTCGCGTTGTGGGTCATGACCACGCGGAAGTGATCGTTTCCGGGGACGCTGGTGCAGGTGTCCCACACGCCCTGGATGCCGAGGGTGGTCACGTCAAGCGGCGCGCAGCCCTCGTTGGGCAGGTTCTCCTCGAAGCGCAGGATGACGTCCACGGGTCCGAATCCGTCCGGCAGGAAGGATTCGGGGTCCTCACGCAGGAGGGCGGGGTCCAGCGGCGTGATGTCGGCGCGCAGGCAACCGACGCTCTCTTCACGGCTGAGGCCGTCCTTGTCGACGTCGCGGTCGGCAAAACCGTCTCCGTTGGCGTCATAGAAGCACAGGTGAGAGCCGTCTGGCTGTGGTTCCGGCAGCGAGATCAGACCGGCACTTGGCGCCAGGGTGGCGATGTGCTGCCGGTGCTGAATGCCTTCGAAGTCGGTGCCTTCGAAGATGACGTCCACAAGGCCACCCGACGGTGGATTCGCGCCGTCCAAAGCCGCACCGATGGCGTCCCTGTCTCGCGTTTTTCCGTCGTCCTTGACCTGAGCGGTGAAGTCCCATCGATCGCCCGATTGCCGATAAGCGGGGTCGCTGTCGACCACGGCCATGTAGGTCCTCGAAACAATCCAAACGTCTTGGACGACGGTGCTGCCCTTGAGCAAGGGATCGCCGCCAAAGGCGAAGGTCAGCGTAAACTGACCAAGCGGATCGTTGGCGCTGACGTTGAAGGGCACGTCGAACAGGCCGTTGGCGTCGGTGAAGTTCACACCTGTTCGGCCGTCGCCGGACCACGTCCAGTTCACCGGCATATCGGGGACGGGCCTGAGGGCGTTGTCCACGAGCTTGGCCTGGATGGTGGTCGAGGAGTTGCGGTAGAGGCGCGGCACAGAGGTCGTCAGGAAGTCGGTGGTACCGACGACGGTGACGTTGATGTACGCGCCCGTCTGGGCCAAAGTGGTCGAATTACCGGTGTAGTAGTACGCCGAGTTCGTGAAGTCCACGCGCATGCCGTAGGTGCCGGAGCTGTACTGACTGAACCACGTCCAGTTGTACGTGTAACGGGCCTCGCCATCGCTGATGGTCGGCCGGCCTGCGAAGGCCGTCTCCTGAGCGCCGAGGAACTGTCCGTTGTTGTCAATATCGACCTGCAGGGCCACGGGGCCAGCGTCCCATGGGACGTTGGTTCGGTTCGAGACCGCACCCGTCACCACGAGGCTGTCGCCGGTGTCCATCTCTGGCACAATTTCGCAGCGCACCGGGCTCTGCGGGTCGTTGATGTTCACCGCACCACAAGGCGGCACGTTGCTGTCCGCCCCGTTCGTCAGGCGGATGAACCAGTGGGATGCGTTGGCGCTGATGAAGTCCCGCAGGAGGGTGGCTTGGCCGGTCAGGGTCGCCAAGTCGCCGTCCCAGCTCGTGGGGTAGGGCTTGAGCGCCGAGACGCTGTTGAAGTCCAGCCCTGCAGCATCGAGGGCCGGCTGGTGCCACAAGGTGGCCCAGTTGCCGAAGGTGCCGTCGCCGTTGTTGATGGTGGAATCGAAGTAGTACACCGGACTGGTGCCCTTGACGATGAGCGTTCCATCAATGTTCATCCGGTGCATGACGCGGACGGCGAAGGGTTCGGATTCATCGCCGTGCATGTACGCATACGGCCATTCTGGATCGCCCAACCCGTCCATGGCCAACTCTGGGTTGACCTTGGCCACGACCTCCAGATCGCCCGGAGGCAGGCTGGTGTTGGTGTAATCGTAGGCGCCGACCACCGTGTGGCGGCCGGTCTGGGCGTTCCACAGGATCTCCTCGTAGGCGCCCGGAATCTGACCCGGTCCGTTGTCGAAGGTGGAGTTCCATCGAACCTGCTTCCACACGCCGTTGATGCCCAGGCTCTGAACGAAGGTCAGGGATGCCCATCCGGTGGCGTCGGTGCGGTAGCCCGCGCCGTCGAGGCCGACGAAGTCGGTCGGGTGGGTGCGGTTACCGAACAATCCGCCGAAGATGGAGAAGCTCACCGGCACCTGGCGGATGCGGTTGTCGTAGAGACCACGCTGCCAATCGGCGGTGTAGTGGGCCTTGAAGTCCAGCCAGAAGGGTTGCTCGTCGGAGCGGAAATAGGTCCACGCGGAGTAATCCACGGTCAGGTTGGCCTCAACGCCAACCGTGTATTCCTGCGAGGTGTTGCCGTTGAAGACGAACATCTCGGTGACTTCGGCGTAGACGCGATAGGTGGTGTTGTCACCGACCGTCAGGTCCTCTGGATAGAGGAATTGGCCCACGGAGAAGTTGCCCTGCTGGTTCGTCAGGACGTCGATGGTCTCGAGGGCGGTCGTGTCGTTTGAAGTCCACTCGATGTGCACCTGAACCGGCAGGTTCGGCGCGGCTTCGAACATCTGGGTGACGGGGTTGATCCAATCCACGTGGCCAGAGAAAATGGCAGGTGTTTGAGCGTCCAGCCACAGCGTATCGGGCATGTTTAGGGTGATGTAGGTCGGCATTTTGTCGTCTTCATCCGGGATACAATCGTTGTCGCTGTCCCAGTCCGAACTTTCAGCGCCGTTGGCGCAGGCATCGGACGTGTAGCCCTCCTCGAGCACGTCGAAATCGGTGTCCTCGCGGGTGTCGTTGTCGTCGTCGGTGTCGATGGAGTCGGGGCCGGTGAAGGGGTCGTTGGGGTTGGCCATCGCCTCGCCGTCGCCGAAGTCGTCGTGATCCCACGGGTTGGTGGAGTTGCGGCCGAAGCGGGTGGGCCAGAGCAGGACCTCGTCTTCGTCCTTCATGCCGTCCTGATCGTCGTCATCGTCCAGGTCATCACGCATGCCGTCGTTGTCGTGGTCAAAGGCGTAGACCATCGGGTCAGGTTGTCCACTGCTGGCGGTGATCTCCACTGAATTCTCGATGCCGTCGCCGTCCCAGTCGTCGTCCGCCCAGTCGGCGATGCCGTCGTTGTCGTGGTCGAACGTGGACTGTTCTTCGCCCCAGAAGCAGCCTGCGATGGCTTCCTGAACCTCGTCAGGAATGCCGTTGTTGTCGTCGTCGGGGTCCTCACCGTCGGGCACGCCGTCGTTGTCGTTGTCCACGTCGTAGTAGGCCGGCTGGCGCAAGCCTTGGCTGAGGACACCGAGGTCCCACACCGCTTGGAAATACCCGTCGCCATCAGCGTCCAAATCATTGCCGTCGTCGTCGTTGTCCACGCAGTTCGTGCCGCTGAAGAAGTTCGAATTCAGTTGGCCGTTGTCGTCGTCGAAGTCGTCATTCGTGTCCACTTCAAAGAAGTCCCAGATGCCGTCGTTGTCGTCGTCCACGTCAAACCAATCGTAGACCGCGTCGTAATCGTCGTCGATGTCGATCGTGTCGTTGGTGAAGTCGCCGTCGGTGTCGCCGTCCACGTCGTTGTCGTCGAAGTCAGCACCCAACTCGTCGGGGAAGTCCGCTTCGGGACCGTTGTCCGACTGCCACTGCCAAAGGCCGATGAGCAGACCAAGCCAGGTGATGTAGGCGTCGCGGTTGTTGACGATGTCCGTGTACGAAATACCGGACTCTGGAGCACCGTCGCCGCCGAAGTCGTAGAGGTAGCAGCCGCCCTGTGCACCGGGCGTACAGCCGACTTCCGTGTTGGTTGGCGGCACGACCGCGCCCTGATCGACGTTGGCGTCGGGGCGCGTGGAATATGGCGCGCCAAACTGCGCGTTGACGCCGTTGAGCGGCATGTGCCATGCAAGGGCGTAAGCGTAGCCGCACACAAATCCGTTTCCGAACTGGCCCACGGTGTAACCGCAGGTGGTCATGTCGATGGAACCGCCCATCTTGATGTCGTTCACGTCGAGCACGCCGTCGTTGCCTTCGTCCTGGTCCCACCAGTCGGGCATGCCGTCGCCGTCTTGGTCGGTGTCGAGGCCGTTGACCAAGGAGTCGCCGTCGCTGTCGATGTCCCACTCGTTGCCGCCGTTGTAGTTGTTCCAGCGGGCGTAGTAGTACCAGTAGAACTCGGGGATGGTGCCCGCCGTGGGCGGGTTGGTCGTGCCGTCGTAGCCGTTGTAGTTGATCACCATCTCAGCGAAGGGGTTGTGCTGGTACACCATGGCCCAGTAATCCGAGGTGTTGTCGCTGTAGCCTTGGCTGTCCAGGCTGCCGTCGAGGAAGCCGCCGTCGTTAACGGGGTAGAAGGGCGTCTGGAAGTTGTCGTTCAGGTCCGAGTCGAGCACACCGCAGTTGCCGTCGTCGGGGTCGAAGATGTCGGCGATGCCGTCGTTGTCGTCGTCCCAGTCCACGTCGTTCTCGAGGCCGTCACCGTCGATGTCCGAGTCCACGGCGTTGATGCCGTCGTCGCGGTACAGCGCACCGTTGATGGCGTGAAGATCGGCGTCGTTGTCGAGGTCGCAGTCGTCGTCAATGTCGAGCGGATCGATGATGCCGTCGTTGTCGTCGTCCACGTCGTCCCAGTTGCTGATGCCGTCGCCGTCCCAGTCGTTGAACTGGGAGAAGGAAGCGCGCCAAATGGTGCACTTCGGGTCGGCGTTGGCCGGGTTGGGGTTCGTCAACGTCGGACAGTTCCAAGTGGCCACCTCAGTGGAGGCGTTGAGTGGGAAGGTGTCGTTTTCGTTGGGGATGCCGTCGTTGTCGGTGTCGTACTCGATGTCCGTCGCACTTCCGGCCACCAATGGGTTGCCGAGGTTGTCAGGGCTCGTGGTGCCGCCCATGTCGGGGTCGAGCCAATCGTACACGCCGTTGTAGTTCTGGTCGAAGGCGCGGAGTCGGTCGTCGTCAAGGTCTTGATCGTAGTCCATTTCACAATCGACGGTGCCGTCGCCGTCAGCGTCAGATCCTGGGACGTCGAAGACGAGGGTGCTCACGGTGCTGACGTCCACGGAAGCGCCAAAGTTGCCGCCGTCGATGGTGACGGTGTCGCCCGCAGCGTAACCGTAACCGGGGTCGGCGATGGTAACTTGCGTCACCGCGCCGCCAACGGCCACGATGTCCACGGTCAGTCCGGTACCGGTGCCACCGTTCGAGGTGGGCACGCCGTTCGCGGTCTGGTAGTTCTGTCCGCCGTTGATGGTGGAGCTGTCGAGTGCGGTGACTTCGCCGCTGCGCTCACCGGTCATGTCACCAATTTGGTCCCCGTTGGTGTCGAGGTTGACGCACGTGTCGAGGATGCCGTCGTTGTCGTCGTCAGGGTCGACCATGTCAAGGATGCCGTCGTTGTCGTCGTCGGTGTCGGAGCTGTCGGGCGTTCCGTCATTGTCGTTGTCCGGGTCGAGGAAGTTGGGGATGCCGTCGCTGTCGAGGTCTCCGTCCACGATGTTGGTGAACGCGGGCGTACCCGAGTTCTCCCAATCAGTGCCCGTCTGCCCGATGGCGGTGAAACCGGAGGCCGTGGCACCTGGGCCGTTGACGCGGTTGTTTTCCCACTCGACGTAGTTCACGCCGCCGGAGTACGCGCGGTACTCGTTGAAGGCCCACGCACGAGGCGCGTCGAAAAGAGGCGCTGTGGTTGACATCTGGGTCGTGATGGTCGCGTCGTAGGGGTGCGCGTCGAGCTCGTCGAGGACGCCATCGTTGTCGTCGTCCTCGTCGAAATAGTCCTGCACGCCGTCGCCGTCAAGATCACACGGCCACGTGAATTGGTCGATGCGCCCGTCGTTGTCGTCGTCTTCGTCGTATCGGCCGGCACCGGAGCCGTCGCTGTCCTCGTCGGTCACGCCGTCGTTGTCGTGGTCGAAGGGGTGCTGGTCAACGACGTAATACTGACCGACCTGAATGTTGGTCCAAGGGTGAACCGTGGTGGGGACCACGAAGCGGTCCGTGGACACGTTTTGTGGGTCCAGGCCGAGGGCCTCGAGGGCAGCGTAATCCACCGGCCCTTCCAGAATACCGTCGTTGTCGTCGTCCCAATCGTCGGCGTCAAGGATGCCGTCGTTGTCATGATCGTAGGGGTCTGTACCATAGCAGCCGTCGAAGCGCTCGAGCAGGTCGTAAATGCCGTCGTTGTCGTCGTCAAGGTCCGCAAGATCGTTGATCCCGTCGTTGTCGTGGTCTTCCAGCCTGGACTCCTCGAGGAGGGTGGTGTAGCTTGGCAGGCCAAGCATGAGGGCGTCCATGTCGCTGATGATGCCGAACGAGACACCCGGGTCAGACCACATGATGTCAGACAACGCAGGGTGAAGGTCCTGCAGCGGGAGTTGGTCAAGACCTCGGTCCCATGAGGTCTGTCCGCCTTGGTCCATGGATTGGGGTTCGACCAAGGCCACGGTTGGCGCTTGGACGATGGACGTCTCCGGCGGCGCGGGCTCCATCGACGTGAGGATCACGCCCAGGCTGCTGAAGAGCATCAGCAACACAAAGCCGACCGCAGCCGTGTTCTTTTGTCGGTCCAGAATCTTCTGTTTGAGGTCGTTGTTCAGCATGCGCACACCCTCGAGCGTCGCTGGACCTTCATGCCCTATTTCAAAACCACGGGCGTGGTGCTGCGCGGCGGTATCACGACGCCGGCGAGGTATCAACGCCGAGCGTGGAGCTCAGAGCGGGGTCCGGATGCCCATCGCCCGAACGATGCACCAGCCTGCGCGGGCCTCAAAGATGGCGAAGGCCCCACCAAACAGCGATCCTGCTGCCACCGAGGAGGCAGCGAGCCCGTTCACCACGTCAAGGGCAAGAAGCATGGCCACCGCTAGGCCAAACATCACGCCTGCGATGCCACCGACCAAGCGCGCGGCCTTTCCGCGGGCATCGATGTTGCACTCCATGCACGAAGGTCGAATGCTCCGTACTTGAAGCGTTGTTCAGAGGGTTGGGGGACCTCAAGGGGGCGCACCCCCCTGAGGTCCGGCCGCCGGCGTCACGCGCCGGTGCTGTGCTGCAAGCGAAGCGTTGGCCTCAAATCTCGAGTTCGTCGAGGATGCCGTCGCCGTCGTCGTCAGCGTCGTCCATGTTGTCGGTGCCGTCGTTGTCGTGGTCGAATTGACCCGTCATCGGGTTGCCGTCGTTCTGCTCAAACCAGGCGGACAGGCCGTCGTTGTCGTCGTCCGTGTCCGTCAGGTCCCAGATGCCGTCGTTGTCATGGTCGTAGCGGTAGTTGCCGGTCGCACCGTCGGCTTCGTCGACGTCGAGGATGTTGTCGTTGTCGTCGTCGTCGTCCACACCGTCGTTCATGCCGTCGTTGTCGTGGTCACGGGACAGGTCTTCGCCGGTCTCCGAGAGGTCGTTGCGGTTGTCGATGCCGTCGTTGTCACGGTCCAGGTCAACGGCGTCGTTGATGCCGTCGTTGTCGTGGTCGTAAATGTCGGTGTTCGGGTCGCCGTCGTTCACTTCGGTCTCGTCGTCAATGCCGTCGCCGTCGTCGTCGTTGTCCTCAGAGTCGGGGACGCCGTCGTTGTCGTGGTCCATCGGGTTGTCGTCCAAGTCGTCGACGATGCCGTCGTTGTCGTCATCGTTGTCGAGGTCGTTGGGGATCCCGTCGCCGTCGTTGTCGTTGCCGCTTTGGGTGTCGAGCTGCTGGTCCTGCTGCTGGTCGGTCTGCTGACCCTGCTGGCCTTGCTGGCCGTTCTGGGTCTGGCCCTGCTGCTGCTGGTTCTGACCGTTCTGGTTGTCACCGTTCTGATCGCCCTGCTGCTGCTGGCCCTGCTGGCCGCCTTGCTGGCCGCCTTGCTGCTGCTGACCTTGTCCGTTGTCTTGCTGCTGACCTTGCTGGCCCTGGCCTTGTTGGCCCTGCTGACCTTGCTGGCCCTGCTGACCTTGCTGGCCCTGCTGACCTTGCTGGCCCTGCT
>PBKJ01000010.1 GCA_002722135.1 Methanobacteriota archaeon
GGTCGTGTCGGTCTTATCGGCAAGTCCTACGACGGCAGCACGCCGTGGCAAGCGGCCACCTTCGGCAACCCACATCTGGCTACGATTGTACCGATGTCCGGTCTGATTGGCGTCCACGATTTGATGTGGCGCAACGGCAGCATGGAGGCGCGTGGCATGATCATGCACAACGGCGTCTACGGCTCCTTCGGTATCGACGGCGACAGCGAGGACAGCCACACGTTGTGCGAAGGTTACCTCGAAGGCTACGCCAATGGCCCCGCCGCCTACCTCTCTGGCGGCATGGTGACCTACGGCGGCAACGATTACTGGACCGAACGCTCCTTCCTTGATCGGGCCCTTCAGAACTACAAGGGCTCGATTTACATCATCCAAGGCATGCAGGATTGGAACGTCGATCCGCATATGGCCTTCCCCGTGCACCAGCAGGTGCACGACGCCGGCATTGAGGTCAAGACGCTCGCCGGACAATGGGCGCACGATTACCCTGACCGCGTCTCAGGACACAGTTCGCAAGGCAGCGGCCGCGGCGCTGAGGCCTACCCGTACACCTTGCGCTGGGATTGGGCCGACGAGATGCTCGTCTGGTTCGACTGGTACCTCCGTGACGAAGGCATCGCACCAATGCTCGGCGTGGAGATGCAAGACAACCGCGGCGGCTGGCGCTTCGAGTCCACCTGGCCCGCCGAAGACACGCAGTACGTCGAGGTCAGCGGCAGCGACCTCGGCCCCACCGGCGCCAGCATCACCGGCACGAACAGCATCACGATGTCTTACGGGCCATTCGAAAACGACACATGGATTGCCGGGATGCCGACCTTCCACATCCCCATCACGCCACACACGACGAACGGTGCGCACGGCTTCCTCGAGATGACCGACGAGAACGGCATGCACCTTGGGCACGCTGTGATGGATTTCCGCTTCCACGACGGTGGCCGGGATGGCGTTGAAGCCCTGCAACCCTTCGCGGCCGTTACAGGAAAGATGGAGTTCTTTGCGATGGACGTCTTCATCGAAGCGGGCGAATCGATTACCATCACCATGACACAAACCGGAGAAGACTACGTCCCATCGCCCGCATCCGTCGGATGGTACACCATCAACTGGGACGGAGCCCTCCTGACGCTGCCGTTGGTGGAGCGCACGTGCGACGAGTTGTTCCGCGCTCCGATGCAGGAATACGGCGGCGAAACGGGTCGAATCTGCTGATCAGAAGGCGTCAAGGATCGACGCAAAGACCGCCTTCGCCGGTCCTTCGGACCGCTCGACCAAGCGACGCACGATGAGTTCAGGCGTGCTTCGGGCCAAGTGATTCCGGCGTGGCGTGCGGTCCACGATGAGTTCGAGGTCCTCGTCCAAGCCGCGTGCTTCGATGCCGTCGATGCGCAGGTCATCTCGGCCGGTGGCCTCGATGATGGCCGGCGCCAAGTGGGTCACGAGGACCATGGAGGTGTCTGGATGGGCCTCGGCCGCGAGCAGCATGCCGGCGATGATGCGAGCACCCGCACCTGGCTCGGTGATCGCTTCCAACTCGTCGGCGAGGATGAGCTTCGAGGTCGGGTCGCTGACGACCTCGGCGAGGTCGACCAGCGTCTGTTCGAGCGCGCCTGCAGACTGGGTGCCTCCGGCCTTCGCGAGCACCTGCAGGTGCTTGACGCGGCCCACGCGGGCTTCGGTCGCTGGCACGGGCAAGCCCATGTGGGCAAGGATGCAGGTGAAGCCGAGCAGTTCGAGCAGGGTGGTTTTGCCACCGCTGTTGGCTCCGGTCAACAGGGCGACGGACTGCTGGTCGCCCTTGTCGGCTGAACGTCCAACGCCGTAGGTCACGGGGTCCGGTTCGATGCCGAGCAGCGGGTGGCGCCCTTCGACGACGACCAAGCCGTGCTCGACCATGGTGGGGCGCACGCAGCGGTGTGCTTCGGACCAGCGGGCGACGGCCAGCCACTGGTCGAGTTCGACCATGGCTTCGATGGCCTCGCCGCAGACTGCGCGTAGAGGCGCAAGGGCGCTTGAGAGGCGCGTCAGTTCCGCCGCTTCGTCCGCGGCGATTCGACGCTCAAGATCCTCAACCAGGAGATCGACTTCCTTGCGGTCGCCCTTGAGCGGCCAGCCGTCGATGAACAGCCGCTGCGGCATGCGCAAGCCGGTGCCGTTGAGGAACTCTGACAGGGCGGCGTTGGCTTCCTCAATGGCTTCCTCGATGGCTTCGGTGGTGGCCGCGCGGAGGCGTCGCTGAAGGCCAGCGCCGTTGGCCAGCGCATCGAGCATGTCCGCGCCGGTCAGCGCGAGTTGCGCTTCGGCCATCGCTTCCTCGACGCGCTCACGCACTTGAGTTTCGAGGCCCTTGATGGTCGGCCACAGGCGGTCGGCCACGTCATGCAGCAGGTCAGGGTTGCCGTCGTCGCTCACGTCATGGAGCAGCGCCTCAAGTTCGCCGAGGTCGGTGACCATCGGTGCGAGGCGGTTCAGCACGGGCTGGGCGCCCTTGACGGCGCTAAGGCTCGGCCAACGCTGCACGAGGTCCGCGACCAGGCCGAGCAGAGCACTGTTGGTGCGGAACCATGCGAGGGTCGCCTCGGGCAGGGCCATGGCGTCCACGGCGTCCTCGGGCAGGACGAGCCAGCCGTCTGGTGCGTCAATCGGAGCGCCTTCGCCGATCCAACTGACCTGCTTGAAGACGCGATAGTCGCGCCAGGTCTCGTCAGGACCGGGCGTCAGCACGCGACACTGCTTGGCGAGTTCGGGCCGGTCCTGACGGGTCACGACCACGCGGTCATGACGTCCGGTTGGGCTGCGTGGGCGTGCGAGGCCTTTCCACGCTTCAGCGAGGTCAGCCACGGTGCCAGAGGCGACCAAGGCGCGGGCGGCGTCGACGACCGCCCAGCGGGATTCCGGGTCCTGAATTGGCGTCAGCAAGGCGAGGCGCTCACGGGATGCGGCGCACGCGGCATGCTGGCGCATGGCTTCGATGAGTTGCGCGTGCAACTTCTCCGCCTCACGGGTCGCGAGGAAGCCGCCGTCGTCGCCGCTGGCGGCTCGGGCAAGCGCAAGGGCGCGCTTGGGTGACACACCATTGACCGCAGCAATGCGCGAGATGTCGCCGGACTGCAGGGCGGCCATCGCGGCGTCTTCGCCGTCAAAGTGTTCGCGGAGCTTGTCGGCCAGCTTTTGTCCGAGACCAGGAACCCGTTCAAGCGCCATCATGCGCGAAAATCCACGTCAACGGTTCTTGAGGTTGCCCTTGTGCACAACCCGGGCTAGAGCGTCTTTGCTCAGGCGGCAAGGGTTTGGTTCCAGACCTGGCTCATCTCGTCGTGGTTGGTCCAAACGCCCTTGCGGTCGAACTCGATGTTGCCGTTCGCGTCGATGTAGAAGATGTGTGGAATCCCGACCACGCCGAGTTCCTCGGACATGTTCGGCCCGTGGATGAAGGGACGGTTCAGGTCGCGCTCAAAGGAGGCTTCCATGTCGTCGTTCCAATCGACCATGTCGCTGTATTCTTCGCGCGGATCCTTGTTGAACACCAGCAGGCGGTCTTCGGGAATCACTTGGTCGATTGCATCCAGGGTGGGATGGCAGTGACGGCACCATGAGGCGGAGATGTAGGCCACCCACGGCTCACCGTCCATCATGCTCCTGCTGACGGTGGCGTTGGTCAGGCCGTCCTCCAGTTCGAACTCAGGGAAGGCTTCCTCCACCGTTTCTTCGCTCACGCAACCCGCGAGCATCACCACGAGGACGAGCAGGACGGAGGCCGCAGCACGCGCGTTGAGCATGGTGTCACGTCCCCCTCTGTGCGGCATCAACTTGTCGCGGAAGCCACGGGGGCTGTTCAACTCAACAGCACCGCGAAAATAAACACAAGAATCAGGACGACTGCGATGGAATAGCCCCCAATCACGACTATGAGGGACATCACGCAATTTTTGGTGAGGCTCTCGTGTTGGAGATGCGGGTCTGCTTTCTGGAGCATGTTCGCCCGAAACACCGTCACGAACGTGAGGTGAAGGAACAACATCCCGAAGTAGATGAGCTCCGTAAACCACCAAGTGGACAACGCCCAGATGCTCACGATGATGAACACAAGAACGCTGATTCCAGTCCAGATCACGTATTCCCTGTTGGAAGTTTGGTAGGGCGGCGAGGTTGCACCTTTTTTCCCATCAGGCTGTGCCTTGCTCGTCGAGACGGCTGGTTCAGCAGGTATCGTCATCCGGATGGGCTGCGGCGCTGGAGCCTCACCGACCATGTTGGCGGATGACAGGGGGCCGATTTAGCGGTGCTCCCGAACGACTGATTGTGTCGCGGAAGCCAAAGGCATGACGTTTACAGTCGCCACCAAAAGAGAAAATGCGCAATCACCACGAAGATGCCGATGACGTAGCCTCCAAGCACAACGATCAGAGACCCGACAAGGTCCGTATGTTGAGCATAGGGATTCGCTTTCTCGAGCATGTCCGCCCGATACCACACCACGAAAACGAGGTACACGAACAACATCCCGAAGAAAACCGGAGGCGTGAACCACCAAGCAAAACTGGACCACATGCTCACGAGGATGAACACAAGAACGCTGATCAAGGTCCACATCAGGTACATTCCGCCCTTGTTCGAAGCAGCGGGCTCAGAATGAGCCGTCATCCGGATGGGCCCCGGCCGTGCCGCGTCATCAGCCATGACCCAAGGCCGCATCGGGCCGATTTAGCGGTGCTCCCGAATGGAAAGCCGAGCGCCTCAAGCGGGCAGGTCCAACTCGACCGCGAAGAGCGGATCCTCGTGGGTCGAGTCGTGGTAGGCGACCACCACGCCGCCGTCGGGCAGGATGCCGAGGCTGGCGAAATCGAAGCGGATGTCGTTGCCCGCGCCCGAGGTCGAGTCGAGGTCGCCCTGTCCGAGGTAGGTCAGGGTGTCCGCTTCGAGGCTTTCAGAGACGCCGCGCACGTGCCATAGCATGTCCACGTCAGGCCCGGCCGCGTCCTGGTAGCGTACGTTGAGCACGAAGAGGTCTTGACCAGCGCTGGCTTGGAATTCCCACTCCTCGATGCTGGAGGCCACGCCGTCGAGGCTGTGGTTCATCGTGTCCCACGTCAAGCCGCCGTCTTCAGAGCGGTGATGGGTGAAGGTCGTGCCCTGCAGGCTGACGCAGTGCAGCGCGTTCATGCTGTCGATGTGGCAGTATTCCGAGGGGAACTCCATCGCCACCTGATTCCACGACAGGGTGGTGTCGAGGAAGGCCGCGGTGCCGTCGTCGAAGTATTGCGGGAACATCAGGCCGCCGCTGGGCACCGAGAAGGCACGCATTTCCTTGTGGGGCTTGTTGACGTCCCAGTGGGGGCCGAGGTCGGTCCCGTAGACGCCGAGGTCGACCTCGATGTCGGCGCTGCCGCCACCGCGATCGGGGAACTGAATCGGGTAGTAGTTCAGGCCGTCCACACTGATTTGACCGCCGGCGTTTTGCGTCTGGTGCCAGAAGTTGCTCACCACGAGGCTGGCCCACTCACCGCTGCCGAGCGTGCTGTCGATGGGTCCGATGACCTCCACCTGCCAGGAGCGGTCGTAGAAGGGTTCTGTGATGCGGTTGTAGCACCAGCGCCACGACATTTCCGAATCGTCGTAGAGGATGGCGTAGAACTTGTCCAGCTTCAAATCGCCACCGACGTAGGGGAACCAAGACATCGAGATGATGTCGCCGTTGGTCGCCTGCACGATGGAGCCTTCACCCAGCCCTTCCGTTCCGGGGTTGGTCGGCACGAAGGTGCGGCACTGCGCGTCGGGCAGCACGCCGGGGATCCACGTGTCCCAGTCGTGACCGCGGTCCACTGAGTAGACCGGATACTCGCCGCCGATGTTGAGGATCGCGCCCGCCGTGGTGGTGGCGAGGTAGTGCTCGCAGCAGTTGCCGCCGTAATCCCGGTTGAAGACCGCCCAGGTCGTTTCACCGCTCTGGTTCAGCGCGAGGTCGATGGTCGCGAAGGTCCGAGCGTCGTCGTGGGGCACCTGATCGATGAGCGCATAGCCTTCCCAGATGGGCGACATGGCCTCTTCGTCCACCAGCCCCTCGCCCTCGCCGAAGCAGCCTGCGGTCAGCGCCGAGGCGACCACGAGCACGGCGAGCAGGGCGCGCATGGGGCGTGCTCCACCTGCCTCGTCTTGAACGTCGCGCTGCGCCCGTGCGGTGCTCAGCAAGGACCATGTGCGCTCTTGAGAAGGGGACGTCATGGGCTCGGCGTGGGTCGTCGATTCGAATTGTTTCATCCACCTCGGCCAGAAAGGCGAGGACGAGGTNCTGGCCGACCTGACCTCCGCCTTGGGCGGCGGGAAGATGCTCATCACGCCGGGCGTCGAAGATGAGGTCGCGACCGTCCGTATGCGCCGGATGGANGGACGNCCGCGNTTGCTNGACGTNCTCGCACCNNTCCTCAANTCCGTNCCCGTGGACGAAGCGGACGTGCGCGCGCTGGCCGCCAAGATNGGCGAGCGCGCCGCACCNCAGGACGTNGACCTCTCGCTCATGGTGCTCGCTCANTCGCTCGGCGAAGCGGGCGGTCCNGTCGTGCTCGTCTCGGACGACTTCAAGATGGCCACGACGGCCGAAACGGCGGACTTGGCCTTCGACAGCTGCCCGCCGTCCACCTTCATCGAGCGGCTGGTCGAAAACGGTGAGGACGCCGCTCGCGACGCACGCTTGCGCAGCCTCTCTCGGCAGGTACGTGCTTCGGAGATGAAGTACGCCATCAGCCGGCGCGAGGACTACGACGTCCAGCGCAAGCTGACGTGGATGGTCGATTCCCTGCTGGACGCGTCTCACGATGTTGGCACGCCTGAAGAAGGGCCGGACGAAGCGCGACTGGTCGCCGACCTGACGCGCACCATCCGCGGCTACCGCGTCAAGCCGAAGCGGCTCGAAGCCCTTGGCGGTCTTCCTGACGTCTGCGCGCCCGTGCAGCGTTTGGACGCGCACCTCGGCGAACTTCGGTCTGCGTCGGAAGACGACCTCGACGCCTCGCGTGCCGCGACGCGCGCGCTGCTCGCCGAGGTCATGGAAGCGGTCGGCCTCGCCCTTGCACCCCTGGGCGAAGAGGACGTGGAACTCGTCCATCGCGCGATGGCCGGAAGCCTTGCGCGGACGGAGTCCGCTCTTGGGCTCATGGCCCGGATGGCTGGGGACCACGATGACGCTCGTGGGCACCTTGTACGCGCCCTTCACCTTGCGACCTTGGTCGACGACGTCGGTGCTGAGCGCAAGGCCATGCGGCGGTTGGGCGTGCTCGCCCTGCACGCGGGCAACCTTGAGCGCGCCTACGACCTGTGTTCAACGGCCGCAGAACAGCCGGCCAAGGAAGCCTTTGACGCGCTGCCCTCGCTGGTGCTGGCCGGCATCACCGCACGCTTGCTTGGGCGTCAGGAGGACGCAGAGCGTTGGATCACCCGCGCGGCCAAGGTGCTCGCTGACGCGTCCGGAAAAGGCGCGGCTGCGCTCGACCGGCTTGGCCAAAGCCTGCTCGCCGTCGACCGTCCGGACCTCGCCATCGAACTCTTCGACGAAGCCGTGGAATGCGCCCTGCTGGGCGGCAACTCAGCCCAGGTTGAGGCCTCTGCGCGCGGCATGGTGCAGGCGGAATTGGCCTTCGAAGAGGGCGCGGACCCGCCCTCGTCGAGCATGCGCCGCTTGCTCGATCGGCTTACGCCGGTCGGCGAAGGCCACGGCAAGGCCGAGGCCATCGCCAGTGCTCAGGCGTCCATCGACGAGGACTGACCTCACATCATTGGGGCTGCTTCGACCTCGACCTCAAACAATTCAACCGTCCATTGCACGGTGACTTCTTCGCTGTCGTCGCTGCTGCCGGGAAGGAAGGAGCCTGGCGCTACGTTGGTGTCCACAGAGACCTGCAGTTCGAGCAGGCCGCTGCCGTGGCTGGCGTTGGTCCACATGGCTTCCCAGTGTGCCGCGGTTTCCCCCTCTTCGCCGATGAGCAAGGTGTAGCCTTCCATAGGCGTCCACGATTGGAAGCGGCGGACGTTGGTCAGGCCGTTGAGGTATTCAAGGCGGTCAGCGCGTTCGTCATCGTCCCAGGACAAGACCTCATTCGTGCGGCAAAACGGGTGGTTGTCGTTGAGGCTTTCAGGCGCGCTGATCATGCCCCACAAGCGTTCTGATGAGACGTCAAAGCGTCGCTTCACCTCAACGGGCCGGTTGAACTTGAGCCCAGCCGAGGGCGAGGCCCGCATCGCTCCACCCTGAGGTTGCGCTCAGTCGCAGCAGGACTTCGCGAGCGCGTCCTGGGCGCAGAAGCAGGTCTTGGCGGGCACGATGTCCGCGCGGGCGCTGCGTTCGTTGAACAGGGCGGTGACTTCAGCGAGTTCCTCGGGCGCATCGCCGCGGGCTTCGAGGCACAGCTTGAGGCCGAGCAGGCCCCACATGTTGTCCTTCCACAGCGCGATGTCGGCACGGTAGACTTCCTCGGCCTCCTCGATGTGACCCTGCTCGAAGAGCAGCGCACCGAGGATGTGGCGGACCGGCTGCATCTGGCCCCACGGTTCGTTGTAGGCAAGGTTGAGCGAGAGGTCCACGCCACGGCGCAGTTCATCGAAGGCGGCGGTGAAGTCGTGGGCTTCGCCGGCGGCCTTGGCGAGGAATTGGCGGCGGTACTCGATCTCCGCTTCCAGGATGGCCGCGTTGACGTTGAGGATGGAGGGTCCGTCGCTCGGATCTTGGTACATCACGTTGTTGTGCATGACGCGACCGGCAAGCGCAGGGTTCTGCAGGGCTTCCTTGAACAGGACCTGCTCGGCCTCGGCCTCGGGCACCATGCCCTTGGAGGCGTAGGCCACACCGCGCGCGTAGTGCTGGGTGGCGATGGTGGCCGGGAAGACGTCCTTGTCGGTGTACATTGGCTCGGCGAGGATCTCGTCCCACTTGCCGAAGCGAATCATCACGTGCCACGGCATCGTGACGTAGGACTCCAGGAAAATGGCGCCCATCGGGATGATGCCGGCGAGCATGAACTGCACACCGTGGTCGGCGTCGCCAGCGGGCAGCGTGTCGACCGCCTTGCGGGCGTACTTCAGCGCCGTCTCGTATTGGCCGTCAAACATGGCGCACCAGACGATGAAGTGGTGGTTGTGCATGCGGTAGAACTTGTAGAACTGCGACTCATTGCCGGTGACGCTCACGTAGTGGTCGTCGGCCTCGACTGCGGCGATGTTGCACTCGATGGCCTCCTTCCACTGCCCGACCCACGCGTCGATGTGCGAGGGCATGTGGACAAGGTGGCCGAGGCCGGGCATGCGCGTGCGCAGCACGTCGGCCGCGGGCAGGGCGCGCTCTGGGAAGGGCGACAGTTCGAGGGCGTGGCAGTACAGGTGGCAGAGCGCAGGGTCGACGCGAGCGGCCTCGCTCGCTTCGAAGGCGTCCTCCATGATCTTGACCAGCAGCAGGGTGTTGTCGTCCGCAGGCGTGATCTCACCCGTGGCGGTGTTCTTGTCCCACAGCTGCCAGGCCTTGAGGTTCATCAGGGCCTCGACGTAGATGGCGGTGACCGCAAGGTTGCCGGCGTACTTTTCGTACAATGGCGCCATCGCTTCAGCGAAGGCCACGTTGAGTTCGGGCAGGTTGCCCATGTTGAGGACGGTCGGGTCGGCACCGTCACGGGCTTCTTGCGTGTGACGGGTGGACAGGGCGCGAATGAGGTCCTGCTCGACCTCGCTGCAGTGGTCCATGACCTTGAGCGCCTGCTGGATGGCGTCGTAGCCCGAGCCGAGGCCGGGGGCCCAGTTGTAGTTGGAGGACAGGCAGTAGGCGATGCCCCACCATGCCATGGCACAGTTGGGGTCCGCTTCGGTGCAGGCCATGAAGCAAGCAATGGCCTGCTCGTGGTTGTAGTTCAGGTAGTGACCGTAGCCTTCCACGAAGAGCTTCAGGGCCTCTTCATTGGCGCAGGTGACGGTTGTGGCGAAGGCGTAATTTGACGTTTCTCCGAAGTCGTATTCCAAGGGTGCAAGCGACATAGCCCGCTCTCAAACCCTGACGTTATAATCCCTTGTCCTGTCATTTTTATGTGGAAAAAATGACCAAGCGGAGCAATTGAATAGGGACGCGCTCAGCGGCATTCAGCCTTCGCCAATCCAACGGCTCAGGTGCTTGGAAGGATGCAGCGTGCTCAAGTCATTGTACTGGCGCGCGTATTTCTTTCTGCAAAACAGGAAGTCCAAGCGGTTTCAACGCAGCCTTGGCCACGACGTGACCGGCCTCATCGTGGACGCGAAGAACGGCCGCTTCGCCGTGGATCCTGCCGATTTGGAAGTGGGTGCGAAACTGCGCCTCCACGGCGCCTACGGCATGGACGAAGTGGAGCGTATCGCAGGCCTCATCGACGAAACGTCGTCGGTGCTCGTGGTCGGCAGCCACATCGGCTCGCTCGTCATTCCCATCTCGAAGATGTGCAACAAGGTGGTGGCGGTCGAGGCCAACCCTCGCAATTACCGCCTGCTGGAAACCAACATCAAGCTCAACGACGCGAAGAACGTCGAGCCGCATCACGTGGCGGCCAGCTCCAAAGAAGAGATGATCCGCTTCCAAATGAACACCGTCAACTCGGGCGGCAGCAAGCGCGTGCCGGTGCACAACCGCTACATCTACACCTACGACAACCCCGAGGTCATCGAGGTTCAAGCCCACGCGCTGGACGCCTACTTGGACGACCACGCCTTCGACCTGGTGCTCATCGACATCGAGGGGTCCGAGTACTTCGCGATGCAGGGCATGTCCAGCATCCTCGGGCAGACCAAGACGCTCATCGTGGAGTTCCTGCCGCACCACATCACGAACGTGGCTGGCGTTGCGCTGGACGATTTCCTTGCTCAGGTGCCGGAGCATTTCACGAAACTCACCGTACCGACCAAGAACGCCACCTTCGACCGCGGCGAAGGCATGGACGTGCTCAAGCGGATGTTTGCTGCAGGCGAAGGTGACGACGGCGTGGTGTTTCATACCTCTGGCTGACCCACAGTGTTCATCAGCGCGAAACTTTTCCCGTCAATCCAATGGGCACAACCGACGGGTCAACCACCACTGTGGTCATGACGGAAGGCACCCGTTACAGTGAGGAAATCTCGCAAGCGGTGACGTTGTTCAGTCAGCAAATTTGGTGTTGGGGCCAAGATATCGAACGGTCTGAAGGCAACTGGTTGATGGAATGTGGATTCGAATACATTCCTGCACCAGAGGATGACGAGTACGCGGCAAACCACTACGAACTCAGCCTTCCAAACGATCAGAGGATTGTCCTTCGTGGGTTTGGCGTGTTCTTCGGGGATGCACGCCACGGTGGAATCTATCTTCCTCGCTACGAGTTCATGCCCATGTTTACGCCCTTGTCGACCTTGGACCGTCCGCTCTTTTCTGCGGATGATTTGCCACCGCTTGCCCGTCCGAACGAAGATCAACGTCCGGGCTGTGTTGCCATGCTGAGGGATGCGCTTGCATGGATCATCGAGTACGAACGCACGGTCGTGGATCGACTCGGCCTCGAGTACCGTGAACGAACGTTGCTCACATGGGACAACGGAGAACGAACGGTGATTCCGGCCGATGCCATCGTCCCCTCTTGGGAAGCGCTGGCGGAGAAGGCCGAACGCTTTGTTGCCTGACCCCAAAATCCGGCTCGGGGGTCGTGGCACGGCATAACCGCACGGTCTTGGCTCAGCAGCATCAAGGACCATAACTCGGGCGAGCGTTCAATGGGTCATGAACGACCTGTTCGCCATCGTGCCTGCTTCTGCCATCATTCTCCTCATCGCCATTCGGAAGATCGTGATGCCCGTCAAATTCAACCAGGAAATCATCGGTGACATCCATCCCGACGAGGTCGACAATTCAGCGGCCATGCGCATGATGATCGGCGGCGGATTCGGTGGCATCGGCCTGATGGGGCTCATCCTCGGGTTCACCCTCGAGCAAGGCGAGGCCACCACCTCGCTGCTTTACGCCATGGCGGCCGCGTACGCCTTCCTGCTCGGTGCGCTTCTTTTGGTCAAGCAAAAGGGGCACATGGACCACTTGCCCAAGCCTCCGCTGGTGATTTTCCCGACCATGCTGGTGCTGTGCATCGTCGGCGCCGTGCTCTGAAGCACGGACGAGCGTTCATCAGCGAAGGCCGCCAAAGCCCACCATGCGTGGGGAAGCAATGGCCTTCCCCTTGTGGTACCATCCGCTCTACACCGACGGCATTCATCCCGAAGCCCGCTTTCCGCGCGACCGTTACGTCAGGTTGCTCAACCGTTTGACGAGCAACGCCCCAGAGGGGGCCATCGACGTGCGAACGCCAGGCGCGATTGAGCAGGAGGTGCTCCATCTCGCGCATGAGGTGACCTACGTGGCGCGTTTCCTGAACGGCGAACTGGACGCCAGCGAGGAGCGGAGGATCGGCCTGCGCCCCTGGACGCCGGACATGATCGAGCGCACCATGCGTCTGATGGGTGGAGCGGTGGAAGCCACCGAGCATGCCGTGCAGCACGGTGGATTCGCGGGCAACATGGCAGGTGGCACGCATCACGCCCACCGTGGATTTGGCTCAGGCTACTGCGTGTTCAACGACCTCGCCGTGTGCGCCCTCCACGCCATCACATCGCTCGGACTTGACCGCGTGGCCGTCCTCGACCTCGACGTGCACCAGGGCGACGGCACGGCCAGCATTCTCGCCGATGAACCGCGGGTGCTGACCGTGTCTGTGCATTGCGCGACGAACTTTCCGTTCCGCAAAGCCGTCAGCGATCATGACCTCGTGCTCGAGCCCGGCTCAGGCGATGAGGCCTACCTTGAGGCAACGCAACAAGGGCTTGAGCTGTGCCTTGGATTCGAACCGGACCTTCTGCTCTTTCAAGCCGGGGTCGATGGCCTTGAGGCCGATGCGCTCGGCAAATTGTCCGTGACCAGGGAAGGCATGCAGCAGCGCAACGCGGTGGTGTTTGATGCCGCTGCCGCCAGCAGCATACCGACGGTGGTCTTCATGGGCGGCGGGTACGCCAAGCCGATCGACGCCACGCTGGACGCCTTCGAGGACCTCTTCCTGGCCGCTGCTGATGCTCACCAGCGGCGCAACATCACGGGTTGAGCCCTTGCCGGACGACCATCCACGTTCCGCTTCACCCGAGGACCAATAGCACGGGCATGATGGAGAGAAAGCACAACGGAAGCGCCATGACGACGCCCGAAATCAGCGCCATATGGTGTTCTTCAGCCTCAGCGTGCTGAGGAAACACTTGGGCCCCCACAAGCACCGGTGCGTGACAGAGCATCAGGCTGCTGTAGAACAACCCACTTCCCCAATGCCACGGATGACCAAAGATAAGGAAAAACAGCAACCAGACGCACACGGCCATGAGCACGACCCCTCCAAGGGCCTTGAGACGCTGGCGTCTGTACGGTTTGGTGATCATGTGGTGCATAGAGGCCAACCCGTAGAAGGGCAGAGCCATGACAGCGCCCCACCACATGTCGTCGTTGCCCGTGGGCCACATGAGGGCGAGACACACGGTCGGTGCAAGCGCGAACAAAAGCAGAGCAACCGGGAAAGGTTCCTTGTCCACAGTCATGCAAGCGTGGTCGAGTGAAAGAAGGCTTCGCGCCTTTACCCCTGACGGCGGCTCAGAATGGTCACCTCAAAAGGTTGCGAGCTCATTTCTCCTTCTTGGCTTGACGCGCTCGAGCCCTCAACATGTGCGGCTTTGTCGTCGCTGACCGAATTTAATTGCGGAGGTTTTCCTTCATACCGGGCCAAAAACTTCTCCGCGACTTCTCAATCTTGGCCGAATCAGGATGCGGAATTTCTTCCTTGGAATCGGCCCAAGTACGGTCCATATCGCGCCACCTTTTGCTGCGCTCCAGTTGCCGGTTAACATCAAAATTTCTCATTCATGCTCGAAGGCATGGACAGCAGCACCCGCTCACGCCGTTGCAGGCGTTAATTTATGGTTCGTCAATACGAGTGCAAGCCATGTGTAAGCATCTCCTCTGTGTGCTGACGGTGGTCCTGCTGCTGCCCTTGTCCGGATGCGTTGTGGAGGAGCCTTCGGAGCTTGAGGGTGATTGGTATTTCGTCGAGGATCTTGTGCTTGACTTCAAGCGGGACGGCGTCATCATGGGGTACGTCGACGATGACGAACGCGAAGGCCGCTGGTTCGTCGACGATGATGGCTTGCTGAACGTCGAATGGGACGATGACTCCGAGGCTTTTGCTTCCGTCCAATTCGAGGTGAATGGAACCTGGTTGTTCATTTACGACTCCGCAGACGACGCGTGTGGCGTGTTGTCTCGAACGAGCATCGACAGTTCGGTGTGGTACGATGAACTCGAGGCCTTGACCTATCCGTCGTTTTGTCCCTCAGAAGATGAGGCGTGAGCAGGCTCCTTCGAGCCGCCTTTCTCCTCCATCCGCTCATGCAAGATCAGCATACGACATACATAGGCCGGGTGCCTTGTGGCTATGCTGGGTGCCCGCATGGCTTCATTCCGTATCTGCTCCAACTGCTACGGCGTTCAGGTCTATCCCTACATGGGCTTCATGACCGGCCAGCGCTACCAGTGCCAGGAATGCGAGGAGATCTTCGTCATGCCCATCGAGTTCGANACGACGGAGGAATACNTGAAGTTCCTCAAGGTGCAAAGCCCGAAGAAATTCGCTGAACTCAAGGCGGTCTTGGAAAAGAAGGACCCAGTCGAAGAGGACGAGGATGCAGGCGAGACGAATTGAGCCGTCAAGGCTGGAGTTCTTTCCCTTTGAGCGAGCGATNCGTGCGNGACCCAAACCAGGTGAGCGCCTCGCCGTCGATGAGCCTGCACCACGGCCGCGCAGCGCCCAAGGCTTCGACGGCATCGGCGATGGCTTCGCCTTCCTCCAAGGCAAACTCATGCGGTTCGCTGGACAACAGCAGGCCCTCGATGCGGTGCTCCACGAGCAAATCCGGCGTGACCACGGGATATCCGTTGCCTTCAGGATCGAGGTCCGGCACGGTCCACCCCATCGCCTCCAACAAGGCTCCAGCATAGCGTCGCGGTCCCACGGCCATGAGGGGCTCGTGCCAAATCATCGGGGCCACGCGTGGGCCGCGTGCGCTGGCTGAGGGCTGCCCGGCGAGGGCGGCTTCGGTGGCCTTAGCCAAGCGCTCACCGTCCTCCGCGCGGCCGACCGCTTTACCCAGTTCCCGCAGCAGGGCTGGGACCTCCGCAGGGTGTTCAACGGTGGACACCACCACCGTCACGCCTCGTTCAACGAGCGCGTCGTGCACCGCTTTCGGGTTCTCTTCGCGGTCGAGGACCACCACATCAGGACGAGCATCGAGGATTTTCTTCAGGTTCGGCGTTTTCGTGCCGCCCACCACGGGCACGTCGTGGGCTGCTGCTGGGTGGATGCACCACGGGGTGCGTCCGACCACCTCGTCCACGCCCAAGCCAAGGTCGAACAGTGTCTCGGTCAAACTTGGGACCAGGCTGACCACGCGCACGCTCAGGCCTCGACGACAAGCACGTGGACCGTGGCGCCGTCCACCTCGAAGCCTTCCGCTTCGGCGGGTGCGTCGCCTTCGTCATGGAAGACAGCCTCGGCGGCGCGCGTTTCGCTGGCGATGTACTGGCGGTCCTCCGCAGCAAGGTCAGGCGCGTTGATCGTCCAGACCTGCAGGGAAATCGTCGCTTCGATGGCCAAGTCCAGCGCCTTGCGGCGGGCCTGCACGCGTCGGGTGATGTCGCGGGCCAGTCCACGGCTGAGCAGGGCCGGCGTCTCGGCCATGTCAAGCACCAGGCTGACCTGCGCTTCACCGTCCTGCGTGTTGAGCGTCATGGCTGCGAAGCCCTCTCGTTCAGTGCGTCGAACTTCGACGTCCTCTGGCGTGATGGCCACGCCTTCGATGGTGCAGGAGCCGGCGTTGATCTCGGCAAGCATGGCTTCAGGGTCTTCGGCGTTCTTGATGGCGTTCGCGATGTCGTTCACCGCCTGGCGCGCCTTGGGTGCGAGGGCACGGAAGTTCGGCGCGAGCACGAGGCGCTGGAAGCGGTCCAAATCTGCCTCGGCCTGAATGGCCTCGACGTTCAGCTCCTCCTCGAGCAGGTCGTGGAATTCAGACAGGTTCGGACCGGCCACGATCCATCCTTCCCGGCACGGCAAGCGCTGGCGGCGGTTGGCGTCCACGCGGATGCGTCGGCCGGTTTCGGCGAGTTCTCGGACCAGCGCCATGGTCGCTTCGAGCGAGGCATCCTGCGGCGGCAGGTTGGCCGTCGCGGCTTCGGCGTCCGCATCCCATGCGTCGGCGGTGGCGCCCTCGAGGGCGCCGGGGACGCCCAAGGGCCACGCGGCCTGGTGCACCGGTTCACCGGTGAGGTTGCGGTGGATGACGTCGACCATGAAGGGCGCCACGGGAGCCACGAGGCGACACACGGTGGTCAGCACCTCGTGGAGGGTGTGCTGGCAGGCGAGCTTGTCGGCGGTTTGGGCACCGTCCCACAAGCGGCGTCGGCTTCGGCGGACGTACCAGTTGGACAGGTCGTTGACGACGAAATCCTCCAGTTCACGGCAGGCCTTGTGGTAATCCCAGGTGACGAAACCCTCGTGGTAGGCCTGCGCCACGGTGTTGAGCCGGGAGAGGACCCAGCGGTCCAGCGCGGGTCGGTCCGCGACGCCCATTGGCTCAGAGGCCTCGGCATCGTAACCGTCCAGTGCGGCATAATCGGCATGGAACTTGTAGACGTTCCACAGGGTGAGGAACATCTTCGCGTAGGTCTCACGCACGCCGTTTGAGTCGAACTTCAGCGGGTTCCACGGCGCTCCGGCGGTCACCATGTACCAGCGCGTGGCGTCGGCCCCTTCGCGGTTGAAGTGGTCCCAGGGGTCGACGATGTTGCCGCGTGACTTGGACATCTTCTTGCCCTCGGCGTCGAGGATGAGGCCAAGCGACAGGCAGCGCTTGTAGGCGGGTGAATCGAACACGGTCGTGGACACGGCGAGCAGCGTGTAGAACCAGCCGCGGGTCTGATCCACGCCTTCGCAGATGTAGTCCACAGGGAAACTGGCGTCGAAGCGCTCGCCGCCATCAAAGGGATGATGCCACTGCGCGAAGGGCGCGCAGCCCGAGTCGAACCAGCAGTCCATCACGAAGGGCTCGCGCTGCATCGGCAGCCCGGTCGGGCTGACGAGGGTGTAGGCGTCCACCACCGGTCGGTGCAGGTCCACGTCGTCGGGGCAGGCCGGGTTCTCGAAACCGGCGGCGTTGGCCTTCTCGACCTCGGCCTGGAGTTCGGCAATCGAGCCGACGCACAGCATTTCGCCGGTTTCGCTGCGCCACACGGGCAGGGGCGTGCCCCAGTAGCGCTCACGGGAAATGGCCCAGTCCTTGACGTTGCGAAGCCACTCGCCAAAGCGGCCTTCACCGACCCAATCGGGGGCCCACTCGACCTGATCGTTGAAGGCCAGCAGGCGGTCCTTGACCGCGGTCATGCGCACGAACCAGCTGTCCATCGCGTAGTAGAGCAGCGGATGGTCGGTGCGCCAGCAGTGCGGGTAGTCGTGGAGGTAGGCCTTCTCACGGTAGAGCACGCCAGAAGCGGCGCCGTTGTTGCCCGGTCCGCCTTCAGAGGAGAGCAACCGGATGATGTCCTGGTCGCAGGACTTGACGTAACGCCCGTCGAGTTCGGGATGGACGCCTTCGACGAAGGCGCCGTCCATGCCGACGGTGTGGTGCGCGGGCAATCCGGCTTCCATCCCAAGGTGGTAGTCGTCTTCACCGTACATGACGGCGGTGTGAACCACACCCGTGCCGTCCGTCGTCGTGACCCAATCGGCCGACAGCACCGTCCAGGCCGTCGTGGAATCGCCACGGGGCACGGCCTCGGGGAAGAGCGGATGGTAGGCGCGGCCGACGAGGTCGGCGCCTTGGATGCGTTCGACGACCTCGACGTGATGGCGCAGCACTTCGCCCATCAGGTCCTCAGCGAGGATCAGTTCCTCACCGACGGTGGCGCCACCGGCGCCTTCCCACGCCTCGGGGTCCGCCGTGACGCGAACGCGGACGTAGGTGACCTCCGGCCCGACGGCCAAGCCGACGTTGCCGGGAAGCGTCCACGGCGTGGTCGTCCATGCGAGAACAGAGGCCTCGTCATCGACGAGTCGGAATTTGACGTAGACCGAAGGTTCCTCGACCTCCTTGTAGCCGAGGGCGACCTCGTGGCTGGAGTAAGAGGTCCCGGTTTGCGGGCAGTACGGCAGCACCTTGTGCCCGCGGTAGAGCAAGCCCTGGTCGAACATGCGCTTCATGGCCCACCACGTTGACTCCACGTAGGTGTTGTCGAGGGTCACGTAAGGGTCGTCGAGGTCCACCCAGTACGCCATGCGCTCCGTCATTTCACGCCAGGCCTGTTCGTAAGTCCAAACGGATTCACGGCAAGCGTCGTTGAAGGCCTGCATGCCAAAGGCTTCGATTTGCTCATTGGACATCAGGTCGAGGCGCTTTTGCACCTCGATCTCAACCGGCAAGCCGTGGGTGTCCCAACCGCCCTTTCGCTCAACGACGAAGCCTTGCATCGTTTTCCAGCGGCAGACGAGGTCCTTGTAGGTCCGAGCCACGACGTGGTGGATGCCCGGTTTTCCATTCGCAGTCGGTGGCCCCTCGAGGAAAATGAAGGGCGCGCCACCACGGCGTGCTTCGATGGACGCCTCGAATGCGCCCTCCTCGGACCACCGCTTCAGCAGGTCCCCTTCGAGGGCCACCGGGTCGAGGTCGCCCGCAGGCGAGGGACGAGGCATGCGCCGAGCACCAAGGGCCTCGTCTTCAACCTCTCCCCGCTCGTTTTGGAATCCGGTCCAACGGTGAAGGATTCAAGTCCCGTGAGGTGCAGGCTTGCCCTATGGATGACGCGCGCGGGAGGGGGTTGCCCTGCGGCCTGCTTTTGCTGTTCATCCTCGCCAGTTTCTCTCCGATGGTCCCTGCACCTGTCTTCGACGAGGCGTTGAACCCGTCGTCCGCCTCACGAGGCAACGGGCCCGAACTGACCCTTGGTTCGACCGTCGACGTGAACGTCGGCCCCAACGCCGCCACCGATCCGGCGTGGATCGACCTGCCAAACCGCAACCCGCTGACCTCCCTCGAAGTCGTCATGGAGCCTGCCGTTGATGGCGCCCGAGACGGGTTTTCCTGGACCGGCAGCGACGCGTGGGACCATCCCGATGCGGTGTCCGACGGCGTGTCGACCGCTGGAGGAGCCTTGGTCGGCTCCGGTGGCGCTCAGTTTTGGGACTTCAACACCGGCGCGCCAGGATGGACCTTCTCCAACAGCTACGCGTCGAGGGTGACCTCGCCCGCGTGCGGCCTCAACGGATCTTCTGGCGGTGCCATCCGCACCTACGCGGGCTCAACCTACGCCACCTCGCCAAGCCTCGACTTGTCCGGCGTTCCGTCCATGCCCTTGCACGTGATGATCCGTCAAGGCTCCTCATCCTGCGGTGAAGAGCCGGATTCCAATGAGGACCTCCGCATTCAGTACCGCACCGCTTCCAACGGTTGGAACAACCTCCACACCGTCTCAGGATCACCCGCATCGAACAACACGTGGACCTTCTTCAGCTGGAACCTCCCGAGCGCGGCGCTGCACGCGAACGCACAGATTCGATTCCACCAAACCTCCGGTTCCAGCACCTGCTGTGATTACTGGTTCATCGATGACGTCCGCCTTGCTGCGCCGCTGGTTTCGGAGTGGACGTCCCCCACCATCGGTTGGGGCGGAGGCGTCAGCAACGTCGAGGAAGGACGCTGGTCGGACGTGAGCATCGAAGCCGAACTTCCTGCGGGCTCTGAATTGCTTTGGACGGTCCTCGACGGCAACGCCATGCCCATTTCGACCCACCAAAACCGAACGGGACCGCTGATCGACCTTGGCTTGCTGGACGCGCACGTCCACGATGAAATTCGCATTCACCTGACCATGCTCCCGGGTGCTGGCGGCGCCATGCCAACCGTGCACGCCTTGCACCTCGACGGCCGTTGGGCGGACCACCTCTGGGCGGATCCAGAGACCACCGGTTGGGAGATGAACGCGTCCATCGGATGGACCGAATACGACATCGCTGACGTGCCCGGCAGCGTCGCTTCACCCACCGATGTCTCCGAAGGCATGCGCGTCGAAGGTGACGACGGTGGGTGGCTGACCACGCCATGGATCCACAGTGACCTCGCCCCAGAAGCATGGCGCCTCAGCGCCGGCGCTGAGAACGTGACCGCGCAAATGCGCCTTCCGTCCCAGACCACGTGGAGCAACGTCACCTTGCCGCACACCTTTGCCGCTGACGAGCACGCCGCGGCCGTACAACTTCGCTTCCTTGGTATCGTGGATTCCGTCTACGTCAACAGCACCGGCAACAGCACCGGCAACAGCACGGGCAACAGCACCGGCAACAGCACCGGCAACAGCACGGGCAACAGCACCGGCAACAGCACCGGCAACAGCACCGGCAACACGACCAACGGCACGTGGGTGCAGGTGCCTCGTTCGTGGTGGGTGGCTTGGGTTCGAGCCGACGCCTTGAGCGGAGAACGACCAACGGCGCCCCGCCTTGATTTGGGCCTCGACGGGCGTGATGAATGGGGGCCTGCCACGACCGTGCAGGGCATTGGCGCATGGGGATGGCAAGACCGGTTCATCGATGGAAGCACGACGACGTCGACCACGGTGAACCCTTCAGGTCGGGCGAGCGTTGATCTCTGGGCGCCCACGGAACTCCTCGATTTCGGCATGACCGTCCGCTCCGCCAACGGCAACGTCAGCGGGTGGACCCTGCTCGTCAACGGCATCGCGGTCCTGACCGATTCGGTTGAACCCGCGCCAGCGCACCGCATTGAACTTGATCCAGACCAGGTGGACACCCTCCGACAAGCCCTGATCGGTGGTGCCTCTTTGCCTGAGCAGGGCATCAACTACCGGGAGATTGAGTTCGAAGTGAACGCCAGTGGGAACGTGACCTTTGGCGCGCTTTCTGCTCCAAGCACCGCGAGCGTCACCCTGACCTCCAGCGGCAGCGATGCACTCCTTCTCGCCGCCAATGCGGCACGTCTCAGCACCGGCGACGGCACCCTTGACCTTGACCTGCTTGCGGATACCCCGGGACGGGTGAGCCTGACCCTTCAAGACGCCACGACCGTCGCCACCATCGCCGTCCATGACGCGACCATGGTCGCGGGCGGAACCTCTCCGGTGGTCCCCTCGTCGGCCTGGCGCAAGTTCAACGCGACCTTCCTCCACGAGTCCAGCGCCGTCGCGCTTCGTCTCGACGTCGCCTCCGTGGACCAGCAGGACGGCTGGTTCATCCCGCTCGGTGGCAGCCAACCCGTGACCCTCTCCGGTAATGCGGGCCTCGTGGAGCTTCATCCAGACGCACCGGTGACGGTGCAAAGCGGCCTCGGCATGGGCGGCTTCAGCACGTCAACTGAGGTGCAGGTCGTCTTCCGTCTGACCTCGCTTTGGGACGATGCACCCGCCGTGGACCTCGACCTGCGCATGGTGGACGGTGACGGCGTGTATTCGATGCCGGCCACCTACCGATGGACGGACGGCGGCGCTGGCTTGGACGACGACCTGGTGCTTGACGGCGTGGACTTCGCCACCTCCGCAGGAAGCATCGCGCCTGACGTGACCTACCTCATTGCCGGAACCCCGGTGAACGTGACCGTTGACTTGGGTTGGGAACAGGCACCCATCAACGACGAGCCCTTCCTTGCTGGGGACGCGGAGGTCCAGGTCTGGCTTGGGCAGGACCTCGTCGCTGTCGAAGACGCGCCGGCGAGCAGCATGCTCGTCTTCCCCACCGTCGCACCCTACACCTTTGGTTCGGTGACGTGGGAGGTACGGATCGTGTCGACCTCTGGGCTTGGTACGGGACCGGTCTCGGTGATCAACCGCACCTTCACCATCGACCCGATGGCCCCACGTGTACTCGGCGTGGACGTCGAGGCGTACGACCACCGCATGCCCTCTGGTACGCAGCGCTTCGAAATCGACGTGATGGACCACGTTCTCCTTCCAGACGACCTCGAGGCCATGGTTTGGTTCGAGTGGCGCGATGACGACAACGGCGACCGCTGGCCGAACGAAGGCGAACACACGCCCGTTGCCCTGTTCCCGCCCGACGACCTCACCGCGTCCACGGGCACCTACACGCTGCTGCTCGACGACCGCTCTGGGCTGAACGGTGAGCGCGTGGCGGTCTTCCTGACCGGCGGCGACGAGGCCGGCCACCTGCTCGAGGACGGCGGCTCGGCCGAGCGCAACAAGCACCTGTTCATCTACGAAATCGGACCCGACACGGCTCCCGTCATTCCCGCAGATGCCTTCCGCTTCGACGACGAGGCTCGCTCGGTCTTGCACCCCGGTACGCCCTACAGCGTCAGCATCGATCTGCAAGAGCAAAACGGACTCAGCGACTTGTCCACCGTCGAGTTCCACCTCGCCTACGACCGCCCTGCTTCCCCGATGGCGGTCGCGTACGACGTGGACACAGGGAACTGCACCTCGATGACCGACCTGGTCATCGTGGAGACCTGCCGCGTTCGTGGTGCGGTGCTCGATGCGCACCCCTTCGAGAAGGACATGACCCTCGAGGTGACCTTCGAACTGGCGTGGAACACGCCGGACCTCGGGGACTTGACCCGCGTGCCGGGGCTGGTGCTGGTCGATCGTGCTGGGAATCAGGCCCAGACGGGTTTCGATGAGGCCGCATGGTCCTTCTCCGCCGAGCTCGAGATGCCTTCGGACGGTGTCGAACTGACCTTGTCCCAAGGCACGATGCTCGAGGACGGTGCCCGGCTGACGCCCGGCAGCCGCTTCGAAGTGTCTGGGGCCATCCAATTCGCCGCGACGGAGGAAGCCCCGGTCTTCGATTGCGAGGTCGAGGTCTCCCTCGCGGGGCGCTCGACCAAGGTGGTCGCGCGAAACGGCATTTGGAACGCTGAGATGTTCGCTCCAGGCTACGGTGGAACCCTGCCGTTGACGTGGGGCGTGGCTTGCCTTCCAGAGGGCGGGCGCGACGTGACCGACGAGGCCACGGCCGTTCGCTGGATGGTCGTTGACGGCCTCGGGCCCGCGGTGGTCGAAGTGGTCTCACCCCTCCCAGGGCGAGCCCTTGAGCCCACCACCTACGAGGTCACCCTGTTGGTGGAAGAAGAAGGTGGACTGGATTACACCACGCTGGAATTGACCTGGTGGGTGACCGACGACAGCACCGGAGAACAACTCCGCGACGGTCGTGTTCCGCTGCAACTCCTGTCCACGGTGAACGTCGGACTGCGCTTGGAAGTGCAGGGCACCATCGACCTGTCCGGCATCGACCCGAGCATGCTCGAGGAGCGGCTGACGGTCGCCGTGGCGCTCGAGGCCCGCGATTTCGCCGGCAACGAAGCCGTGCACCTGTTGGATGCGCGCGGACAAAGCGGCGCCGATGGCGCATGGGCGATGGAGTATTACCGGCCAGAATTCGACATCGCGCCAACGGCGGTCACCTACGGCAGCCTTGGCTTGACCACAGGTGACCAGACCGTGGTCGAAGCCGCCGTGGAAAACGTCGGAAGCCTTGACGGGGAGGTCGACGTTCGCTTCGAAATCGTCCAAATCGACGGCACGCGAAGCCTGCTTCGGTCCCAAACCCTCGCCGTCGCCCAAGGTGCTGTTGGGACGGTGGCCGTTGACTGGAAGCCGGATGCTCCGGGGGCTCAGTGGATCGAAGTGGTCCTGCCGAACGGCGACGTCGCAAGCGGCCCTGTGGTCGATGTTCGCGTTCAAGAAGAAGCCGAGTTGTCCGAACGCATCTTTGGCACGGTCAACCCCCTGCTTGGAAGTGCCGTCGGCGTGGTGGCGCTTCTGGTCATCAGCCTCTTCCTCCTCTTCATTGCCCGAGCCACCTCGCGGCAAGGCTCCCGTGATGCGTACGATTGGGACGACGACTTCGAGGACGACTACGAGGACGAGCACGACGAGGCCTTCGATGAGCCGGACGTCGCGGTCGCGTCCTCTGCCGTTGCCGAAGCCGCAAGCAGCAGCACCGAAGCGACCCCAGAGGCTCAAGCGGCCTCGGACGGGTGGACGCAAGGCGCGGACGGCGTGTGGTGGTACCATGACCCCAACGACGGTTCGTGGTGGTACCGTGGCGCGGACGGCGTCGACCGACGGCACGGCTGATGCCGCCATTAGCCCTATGAGGCAGGTGCACGAGGAAGGAATGAGCCTCATGCGCATCGCTTTGCTTCAGGCTGACCCCACCGTTGGGGATCTTGCTGGCAATGCGAAGCGCTTGCTTGCTTTGGTTGAGCAGGCCAAGAGCACGGGCGCTCACGTGGCGGTTTCCACGGAATTGGCCATCACCGGCTATCCTCCTCGTGACCTCCTGATGTCACCGGACTTTGTCCAAGCCGCCTTCGACAAAACGCAGGCGTGCAGTCCTACGATTCCGATGCTGATTGGAACTCCGGTCCCCGGCACCGACCGAGAGATGGCGCCCGCCAACGGCGTGGTGGCCGTGGGTGAGGGTCTTCGAGGCAAGGTGGTGGCCCACAAGCAGCTCCTGCCCACCTACGACGTCTTTGACGAGGCCCGGTATTTCCGACCGGGCTCCCGCCCGGGCTTGGTCCGGGGTGCGGGCGGGATGGATTTGGGCATCACCGTCTGCGAAGACGCATGGCAGGCCGCTGGCCTGACGCCGGTGGACTACGGTGTGGATCCCGTGGCTCAACTGGCCGCTTTGGTCCGTCAGGACGCCACCCTCTCCGCCACGGTCAACCTCTCAGCCTCTCCGTTTCACCATGCCAAGGTCGCCGACCGCATCACGGTCGCTCGAACCGCCGCCGCCCGTTTGGGCACGCCTTTCCTGTTGGCCAACCAAGTCGGCGGCAACGACGACCTCGTGTTCGACGGTTCATCCATCGCAGCGTGGCCCGACGGCACGGTCGTGCTCGCTCCATCTTGGGCCGAGGGTGTGCTCACCGTCGACCTAAACGACCCGTCCTCCTCAACGTGGACGCCCTCCAATGCCGCGGATGCACTCTCCATCGGCGCACACGAACGCCTGGTGTTGCATCCGGACCAAGCCGCGCCGACCGTGACGGGAGCCGAGGGCCTCGTGGACGCGGTGGTCACCGGTCTTGCAGATTATTGTCGGAAGTCAGGGCTTCATCGCATCGTGCTCGGTTTGTCCGGAGGCATCGATTCGGCCGTCGCGGCCTGCGTGGCCGTGGAGGCGCTCGGTCCCGAGGCCGTGCATGGCCTGGCCTTGCCGTCACGTCATTCCTCGCAGCACAGCCGTGACGATGCGCGCTGGACGGCAGAGGCCTTGGGCATGCGATTTTCAGAACTCCATTTGGACGCCATGCATGAGCCGGCCGAAACCCTCCTGGGTGACGTGCTCCGCAACGGACACGCCGTTGCGGGCGAGAACCTGCAAGCACGCTTGCGGGCGCTGCTGGTCATGGGACACGCCAACGCCGAAGGTGCGATGGCCATCGCCACCGGCAACAAGTCCGAACTGGCGCAAGGTTACTGCACGCTGTACGGTGACATGGCCGGCGGCTACGCGCCGCTTGGGGACCTTTGGAAGATGGACGTCTACGCGATGGCCGACGTGTTCAACGCGCGTGCTCGAGCGCAGGGCAGGGACGAGCCCGTCAACGCCTCCACGATGACCAAACCCCCCTCGGCTGAATTGGCTCCTGACCAGGTCGATGAGGACACCTTGCCGCCCTATCCCGTGCTGGATCGAATCCTTCGCGCACACATCGAGGAAGGCCTCGACCACGCCGCCATCGTGGCACGCGGCGAGGAGGCTTCGGTGGTCACCGATGTGCTTGCCCGCATGGGCCGTAACGAGCACAAGCGCTGGCAGATGCCACCGGCCCCGCGCGTCAGCGTGCGCGCCTTCGGTCAGGGTTGGCGGATGCCTTTGGCGGGCCGCCATGATTGGCGCGATTAGGGCCAAATCAACCAGGATTGGGTCATGGCACCGTGGCTCCAGCCGTGCAGCTCGTGCCCAGAACTCCCGTCATGGGCCACGAACACGACGCGATCATCGTCCACCAACAGCCCACCGTACCGTCCCGCATCGGCGTCACCGGACGGATGGGGGTCGTGGAGCGGTTGCGTGCCGTTGAGGTCCACATGATGCAGAGCGAAGCCCGTCCCGACGTCGGCCAACACCGCGATGCCGTCGAGGAATGGAGCGGCGGCCCGCGGCAAGGAGCCGGTCCAGCCGGAGGCCAATTCATGCATCTGCGTGCCGCCTTCTGTCCCGTCCGTGCTGCACGGTTCAGAGCCGTTCGCGACGATGACGCAGGAAAACCACAGACGACCTTGGTGTTCGATGGGCGGCATGTCTCCGCCGGGATTCACCATCGTGGTCGACAGGCGCAGCACCTCGTCCGACGACGTGTTCCAAGCCCACAGCGAGGCATCTGCACCGTCGAGCACGGCATCGAAGATCACCGTCTCTCCGAGGGTCACGAGCCCGAAGGCGGTGCCGACAAAGGCCGGGGCTTGCCCGCTACCGCTTCGCACCAGGTGCGTCACTTGCCGCGGCGGTTGAGCCGGGTCGAGGTGAATCAATTGCCGACCTTCTGGCGTGGTGCCCACCACGACGATGCCGCTGTGCACCGCGATGCCGCTGGCCGGTGAAGACGAGCCGGTGGCCCAGACGTCGAAGTGCTGCACCGTTCCGTTCGGCTGGATCAAGACCGGCTCCACGTCGCTTGAGCCGTCCTCAGCGTCCAGCCACAGCCCATACCGATCGCTCAATCCAAGGTCAATGCCGATGCGCAGCATGCCGTTCGCCCATGATTGCAGCGCAGGTCCGTCGACGATGGCCGGATGGAGGTCCAGCGTCATCGTTCCTTCGACCGTGCCGTCCGTCCACCACGGCAGGCCAACACCCCCGGGACGTGTCAGCACGTGTCCGTTCAGCCACGGAATGAGCATCGAACTGCCATCGACGGTGGCTCCTGCACCGTCAGTGATCAGCGGCGTCGCCTCCAGCGTGGTGGTGTTCACCGCCCACAGGCCACGGTGACCGTTCGCGCCGGTCGCGTCGAAGAGCAGGATGCCGTCATCGTTCACGCCCGTGAGCCCAAGGTGCAGGCCGGGTTGCGCATCGCCCGTGGGGTTCAGGTCCGCGACCAAGGTTGGCGCGTGCCAACCGGAGGCCAAGCGGTGCAACTCGCAGCCGGCCGTGCCGTCGGTCATGGCGACGAAGAGGTCGTCGCCGACGTGGGCCATGGCATCGCACCCGGTTGTCAGGGAGTTTGCTGTTCCCTGACTGAGGTCAGAGAGCGGACCTGAACGGAGGTCGGCGGCGCAGATGCGCACCGTTTCGTCGATTTCTCCCGGCTGAAGCAGGCCGTCCTCGGCCACGCCATCGAGGCCGTCGTCAAGACCGATGTGGAGCAGCAAGCCCACAGGACAGACGCCAGGGTTGGGCTGTTCCGAGGAAATCAGGGCCGTCGCTCCACGTTGACCGTCCTCGCCATCGCTACCGTTGCTTCCGTCGAGACCGGGCTGTCCGCTGGCGCCGCCCGCTCCTTCCGTGCCGTGGCACAGGAAGGAGGTCTCCAGCACCTCGTTGGCGTCCAAGGTGCCGTTGGCGTCGAGGTCAAGGCCCCACGCGTAGGCCAATCCGCCTTCCGGGCACGTCTCACCTGACGGTACCGTGGACGTGGTCATGCGCACGCTTGCACCGCTCGTTCCAGGGGCGCCGTTGGCGCCACGTGCACCGTCGCAGATGGTCGTGCTGCCATCGGTTTCGGCCGCTTCGAGCGTTCCGTCTTGGTTGTCGTCTGCGCCGTAGGTGAGCAGCACGCCATTGCCCGGGCAGCCTTCGGTGGCGTCCTCGGTGACGATGAGCATGGAGATCGGTTCAGCAGGGTCACCGCTGTCGAGCGGCAGCACCAGCCCTGCTCCACCCATGCCCAGCGCGAGCACAATCAACAGGGCCTGTGCGATGGCCGCGGCTCGACCTTCTTCGACCTCGTCTGTTTGTTGCTGTTGTTGTTGCTGCGCGCCATTTTGCGTCTGCGTCATGGTTCGACGTTCCACGTCTAACGTAACAAAACCTCTGCCGAAATCGACACTCGGGCTCCGGCAGGCTTGAGGGCCTTCCTCCACAACCGCATCCCATGGACCTGCCACCCCGCCTGCAGGCTCAACTTGACGGAGCGGAGGGTCCGACCCGCCAGAAAGGCGCACGCTTGGTCGTTGACCTGGCGTTGACGGCGGGCGCATCCTCCTTCGTCGAGGTCAAGGATTCCCACGTGTCCGGCGTCTCGGTCATCACCGGTGGCGACGGCCTGGTCCGCTTTCTTGAAGACCTGACCCAGGAGGGTGGCCTCGGGGTGAGCATCCCCACCACGCTCAACTCGGCAGGCTGCGATGCGGACCGCATGGAGGAGATGGACCTCGGTCGCGAGGGTTTCTTGGAAGCCCAACTCAACATCGTGGACGCCTACACCAAACTCGGCATCCGCCCCACGTTGTCCTGCACGCCGTACGACCGCGGGGAGGAGCTCGAGGAAGGGATCGCGTGCTGGGCGGAATCCAACGCGGTGTGCTTCGCCAACTCATGGACCAAGATGCGAACCAACCGCGAATCAGGCCTGTCGGCTTTGGCCACGGCCCTGACCGGTTTTGCACCGCGTTGGGGGCTTCACCTTGACCGGCATCGGGTGCCGAACATTCGCGTCAACGTGACCGCCGAACTCCGTACCCTGGCCGATTATTCGATCCTCGGCGACTGGATCGGCGCTCAGGCCGAACCGGGCTGGTCCATGCCCTGGGGCCCAATGCCGTTCATCCTCGGTCTCGAGGCCGGCATGACCTTCGCAGAACGCAAGGCCCTGACCGCCGCGGCTGCGAACTACGGCACGCCGATGTTGTGGGTCGACGGCGTTTCCGATGATCCACCACTGACGCGAAGTGAGGCGGAGTGGGCGCCTCCAGCGGGCGGCTGGCAAGGTACGCTGGTTTTCGATGAGGCAGCCCTCACGAAGCGAAAGGAGGAACTCGCACCTCAGGGCACCGTCGACCTCGTCGTCATCGGTTGTCCGCAAGCCTCCCTTGAGGAAATTCGCCTCACGGCTTCAGCGGTCAGGGCGCACGCCGAAATGGGTGCCCGCATTCCTGGCGGCCGACTGTGGATGTTCACCAGCCGAGAGAACCACGCCTTGGCCGCTGCGGACGGCTCTTTGGCGCTGCTCGAGGAGAGTGGAGCGGTGGTGTTGAAGGACACCTGTCCAGAGGTGACGCCATACAACCGCGAGCGCTTCAACCACCTGCTGACGAATTCGATGAAGGCCGAGCATTACCTGACCAGCGGGCTCAACCGCATTCCCACCAGCGTGGCCGACATCGAGGCGTGCGTGGCGCACGCGTTTAACCCAGAATTGGTGCAGGGGCCTCGTCCAAACCTTGGCGATCGCTCGCATCACGTCCCACAGAGCAACGTCAGCCACCAAGACGCAGGCTGTGCACTGGCCGGTGAAGGCCTGTCGTCCCAACCCGAATACCGCGTGGTTGGGCGTGCGATGGTCACCGACGTCCCCATCACGTACCTCGGTTACGTCGACCGCGAAACGGGCGAAATCGACGAGCGCGGCCATCCGTTGGACGGTCGCCCGATCGAGGGCAAGGTCCTGATCTACCCGAAAGGGTCCGGCTCGACGGTCGCTCCCTACGTCCTGATGGGGTTGATGTATCGAGGGCGCGGTCCAACGGCGATCGTCAACAGGGACGTCTGTCCCTTGTCGCTTCCTGCCGCTTCCTTGTTGGGTCTGCCCTATGCGCATGGTTTCGACGAGGATCCCTGCCTCGCGGTCAACGACGGCGATCTGGTCGAGGTCGTGCGCGAGGCCGGTGGCGCCGTGCACCTGAAGGTGCTCGAGCGCGCTGAACCACAGGGGTGAGCTCATGAGGCCGGTGTTGGTCACGGGCGGAACGGGTTTCCTGGGGTCACATTTGGTTGACCTCTTGGTCGAAAAGGGACATGATGTGGTGGTCATGGACAACGGGTCGCGCTCATCGCTCGAGCGGTGCCCAGCAGGTGTTCGGCTCATCGAAGGCGACGTGCGCTCCCCAGAGGCATGGTTGGCCGTGGAGGAGGCGGTCGGTCCGTGCGGCCTCATCCACCATCTTGGGGCCATCAACGGCACCGCTCGGTTCGACCGCGAGGCCATCGACGTCATCGACGTCGCGGTCAACGGCGCCTTGCAGGCCATCGATGCAGCACGCCGTTGGGGGGCAAGGCTCGTGATGGCCTCGTCGCCGGAAGCCTACGGCGAGGCCCCGGACAGGAACCACAACGACCAGCGTTCCACCTTCACGCCTCCGAAGGAGCACCTGCGCCACAGTTACGGGGCCTCGAAATACCTCGTTGAGGTCATGGCACAGGCCGCGGCACAGCAAGGCCTCGACGTGCGCATCGCCAGACCATGCAACGCCTACGGCCCCCGAGCCAGCGGCGGGCAGAACGGGCAAGTGGTGGCGATGATGCTCGAGCGGGCGGCCGATGGACGTGCCCTCGCGGTGCACGGTGACGGCCGACAAACCCGCTCGTTCACGTGGGTCGGCGACGTGGTCGACGGACTGGAACGCTTGGGGCGCATGGATGAGGCCGTCGACGGTTCCGGCCCGCTCGCCGGCTTGGCCTTCAATTTCGCTTCATCGGTCGAGACCAGCATCGCCGATTTGGCCGTACAGATCAGCGCCCTGACCGGCGCCGCGGTCAGCGAGGGTCAGCCGGGCCACCCGGGTGATCCGCGTCGCCGCCGGCCCGAGGTGGACACGGTCAAGCAACGTCTCGGCTGGGAAGCCAGCACGCCGCTCGAAGATGGGCTACAGCGCACGTGGCGCGCCCTTCAGGACGAGCGGTGATCGATCACCTGAGACCAACCGGTGGGGCTCGCCATCAGCCGATCAAGGCCGTGTTGACACAAGACGTCGAGGGCCGCCGCGTTCGTGGACGCCTCAGGCAGCATGACGTCATCCACGCGAAGCACGACCAGCTTGGCCACGGCGTCAGGCAGCGGGAATTCATCCACCATCCGAACCTGCAAGGCTGCTGCCGCCCGATCGAGGAAGGGTCGACCTTCGGGGTCGGTCGCGTGAGGTACAGCGTCCCATTCGGACGTGCCCCTTGGGACGGCGGGTGCCGTTTGCGCGACCATGTCGGCGTCGTCCGGACCGCTGAGCAGCACGTACAGCGTTGCATTGGGGCATTCCCTCAGGTTGAGCAAGGTGTCTCGAGCCCTGCCATCACGGTCGCTCGAGAGGGACATGACCACGAGCGGTGGGCTGTTGGACACGACGCTGAGCGATGTCATCGGTGCAAGGTTGTGCTGTCCGTGTTGGTCGGTGGTGGCGACCAGCACCAGCGGGCGGGGCGACAACGTGGCGGTCAAGAGACGGGCGCGAGAGGAGTGGTCGAGTTCGTCCATGTGGAACGTGGCGTGGCCGTTCATCAGGCGCTGCGTCGTTCGTGCAGGCTGGTCGTCGCCCTGTCCGCTCAACCAAGCGTCGAGGCGGCCTGTGCTGACTTCGTCAAGAGCGAACGCGGTGTGGTCGCGGTAGGCTTCCCAACTGCTCGCGTCTTCACCGCGCTCCGCTTTCCGCTCGATGGACGATGCAGCGTAGGCGATGCAGCGTTCCAAGAACGCTGAAACCGTGCGTCGGGCTTCCTGGCTCAGGCCTTCACGCTCCGAGTCCCAATTCGCGCATCAGCATCTCCACGTGGCCCTTCGCCCGCACGTTGTAGCGTGCCCAGGCAAAGGTGCCGTCAGGTGCGATCACGAAGGTCGAACGGGAGCAACCCATGTACTCCTTGCCGTAGTTCTTCTTCATGCGCCAGGTGCCAAAGGTCTCGTGCAGGCTTCCGTCCTCGTCGAGGAGGAGCGGGAAATTGAGGTCCTGCTTGGTGGAGAAGTTGTCGTGGGAACGGGCGCTGTCTTTGGACACGCCCCACACGACGTAGGATTCCGTGTTGAGCCGGGCCATGTTGTCCCTGAAATCGCAAGCCTGCGTGGTGCATCCAGGCGTGCTGTCTCGCGGATAGAAGTAGAGGATGACGTGTTTTCCTTCAGCCAAGGTTGCGTTCAGGTCATGCGTGTTTCCTGCTGCATCCATGGCTGCAAAGGCAGGTGCGCGCTGTCCGGCTTCAAACGTGACGGGTTCGGTCATGGAGCCTCCTTGAGCAGGGCCTGTATGAAGTGTTGGTCGTCCTCTCGGGCATCGAATCAATCGGTAGATGCTGTTTATGCGAAATGAATTAAAGGCAAACCGGACCGGGTAGAGTCGGGTGCGATTGGCGATTCTTTCAAGAACCGGCAGGAAAAGTATGGACTATGGCAGCGGTACGTATGTCCCGTCGCTGCCGCCGCTACCTCAAGCGAATTCAGCGTGCTCCAACCCGGTACGCGCTTCAGGAGATCGCTTCCTCCATCCAAAACGACCTGGACCGTCGTCACCTGTCCTATGACGAGGCCCTCAACCTCGGCAACGTCATCCAACATCACGCCGATCGCCTTCCCGGCGACACCATCGTGTACGCCATCTCCGACCGCGATGCCTACCGACGTACCCTCGAGCTGTACCTCAAGGACGCGGTGTTGTCCCGCACCGAGCAACTGCTCCTGTGGGAAGAGCGGCGTCGACTGGGCATCAGCGACGCTGAACACGACCGCCTGCTCGAACAACTCGTTGAGCAAATGAAGCGACAAGGCAAGACCGTCGCCGTCCATGCCTTCAGGAGGGCGAGCGCATGACCACGGCAGCTCGCGCTTCTTCCATCGGCTTGGTCGCCCTCCTTCTCCTCACCCTGATGGTGCCGATGGCCACGCCGGCTGCGGAAGCCACCTCCGGACGCGCCGGTCCCGACTTCAGCGTCAGCAGTTTGACCTTGGACAACCACGGGTCCGTGCACCTCAACGATGCCGGCATCATCTCCATCGTGGCCGCTCCCGGCGACCACACCGTGCGCATCGAGGTGGCCAACGTGGGCACGCTCGCAGGCAGCGCCACGCTCACCTTGGTGCACAAAGGATCCCCCACCTCCTTTGAGGTGGAAGTGGACCAGATGTCCACCGGTTCCCTTGCGCCCAACGGTGCGCCTTCGATCTTCCTGATGTCGTGGACGGCCGCCACAGGAGAGGATCAGACGCTCTATGCCCGCGTCTCATCCGACCAAGACGGGAACACCATGAACGACGAGCGGACGCTCTCACTCGACGTGGAGCGCCACCTCCAAGGCACCACGCTCACGCCCACGCACCCTCTGCCGAGTCCCGGCCAATCCGTGGCTCGACTTTCGCTGGGCGTTCACGACCTGTCGGTGCCCGTCAGGAACGACGGCGTGGAGGACATCGGGGCCTCCATGGCTGTCGTCTTGACGCCTCTGGGTGGCGGGGCCGTCCAGACCCTCCCTTCCAACACCATCTCGCCTCTCGCCCCGGGGTCGCTGCACAACCCTGCCGATTCCGAGCTTCTTTTCGTGTCGCTGGACGCCACCAGTCTTGCTGGTGGGTACAACATCACCATGACCGTGACGTTCACCGGGCCCTCCTGGAGTGATTCGATTCAAGTTGCGGCCTTTGACGTCGTTTTCTCGGACTACGCTGCTGCGCTGGTCGCTCCCCAAGACCGCACCCTGCAGCCCGGCACCAGCAAATTGCTGACCTTCCGGCTCGACAACACCGGGCAGCAGTTGGACAACTGGAACATCGCCACCCACAGTTTGCAGGGTTGGTCGGACACCTCCTCGTGGCCGTTGAACACCGGCCCGATTTCTGCAGGCAGCAACCTCGAATTTGTGGCCAATGTGGACGTCCCGATCACGGCCACCATCGGTCAAACCGAGCTGCTCACCGTGACCTTCACCTCGCAAGGCTCCAGCCCACAATACGCCTTGCAAGCCGTGGTCAGCATCACGGCCGGTGAGCTCTTCCTGGCCGAAGTCGACATTGACAACACAAGCGTCAGCGTCGTGCCGGGCTTGCCCACCGGCATCACCGTGAACGTGACCAATCAGGGCAATGTGGACACGAATTTCGCGTTAACCGCGGGCTTCTCGCCGTCCCCTCAAGGATGGACGGTCGAACTGCCGGTGCCCCCACAAACGGGCTACCTTGCTCCTGGCGAGACGGTGAGCCTTGAGGTGACCGTCACCCCGGCACACATCAGCGCACCGCTCAATCCCGCCGAGCGGAATCAAGAGGACGATTTGGTCGACCTGTGGGTGGGCGCATCTGCCGTCAACGGCATTCCCGTCAACGATGAACTCGAATTGTCCGTGGCGCCGGTCATCGTCGTCGACCCTGGCATCGAAAACGACGGTTTGGAACTGACCGAAGCGGACGTCCGTGCTGCGCGGTATGGTATCGGGTACGATGCACTCGTGCCGATGGACCTCGAAGTGCGGCACAACCTGATCAACGATGTCAATGAATTGGTCAACGCCACTGTGGCCGTGTCCGACGTTCGCTTCACATCCTACGGCGGCGCAGGTGGATTCGCAGAAAGTTCCCGCTGGGCTTTCACCCCTTCACCGCTTAACGCCACCAACATGACGCTGGGCATGACCAGCCCGGCCGTGCTTTCCGTGCAAGGGCCTGCCGATGCCCTGCCGCTTGCCGGTCTGCTGGAAGCAGATGTGACCGTCACGCCCAGCCTGTCCAGCGTCCACTCGGCCGGAGGCGTCAACACGGCTCCAGTGACGCGAACCGTGACGGTGAGCGTCCCGGGCATCAACGACGGGGAGTTCATCGATGAGGGCGTCCGGACGGCCAACGTTGGCGTCGCCACCACCTTCCCAATCGGTCTCCGGAACGTCGGGAACGACGTGTCCAACTACACCATCAGCCTCCTGAACACCCTCCCCGTCGAGTGGTCGGCGACGCTGGGCACCTCTGGCGGCCTGATGACCACCGTGAGCAACCTGCCCTCTCAGGTCGCTGTTCACCCCAACGTTGTCAGCACGGCGCACGAGACGACCTTCGACCTCACCGTCACCTCGGACCCCCTCGCTCAGGCCGGCTCCATCACCTACGTGGACCTCGAACTGTCCAACACCGACACGGGCGAGGTCCTGGGTCAAACCGCCGTGCCCATCACGGTGGACGCCTTTGTTGACGCAACCCTCGACCCACCGTACCGTTTGGTCAACCTGAGCATCTTTGAGTCTCCTTTGACGAGTCTGACGATGACCAACACCGGAAACACTCCGGCTCAATTCACGGTTGAAATCGTCGACCCTGATGACGAGGTTGACTTCACCCTCACCAGCAGCACTTCTGTCCTCATCGGTGCAGGCTTCAGCGATGGCGTCAAGGTCCAACTGATTCCAAGCGAAGACGCCGCGGCTGACGTGAACTACTCCGCCACGGTCGTCGTCACGGTGCTTGACGGTCCCGTCCTCGAGGCGGTCATTCAAGCCAACATCAGCCAGATGGACGACGTGGCGCTGGTCTTCGACGCTTCACTCGACGACGACGCGGGGAGCAGCGGGGTCCAGCACAACGCTATTCCTGGCACGACGGTAAGTCTGCCCTTCACCCTGACCAACGACGGTAACTACCTCGAGGACCTGTCGATGGTCACGCAGGTTGACAGCGGGTGGGGCGCTAGCCTGGACTTTACCACGGTCCAACTCGACATCGACGAAAGCCAAGTTGGCACCCTGACCGTCGACGTGCCCGCGCTGGGCGGCTCGGCTGACCTCGATCGTGGCGACGTGCACGAGGTTCTGATTTACGTCAACGACACGGCCACGGGCACGCTGAGGACCATCGGGGCAGTGGACGTCGTCATCGCGCCCTTGTTCGACATCAGCAGCCCTGATTGGCCAAGCATCCTGCTCTTCCACCAGGGTCTCTCCCAGGGCATCAGCGCCAACGTAAGGAACGTCGGGAACGCAGACATTGACGTCAACGTCGAGGTTGCGTTGTACCGGCCAGGCACCGATCAAGTCACGGACGATTGGACCTTGACCAGCGCGGCCTCTCAGGTCGTCAGCCTGCGTCGAGGCGTGGACACGCCCCTTGATGTTGTTGTGGAACTCGTGGAACTGCAACCTCTCCTGTCGTTGCAAGGCGAGCTGCGCGTGACCTTGACGCCGGTGGACACCAGCGTCAGCGGGTCCGCCGTGCTCCAAAC
>PBKJ01000011.1 GCA_002722135.1 Methanobacteriota archaeon
CGAAGTCCACGCCCCCGAGGGCTGCAGGGCTCGTGGTCTAGGGGTTATGACGTCGCCTTCACACGGCGAAGATCGCCAGTTCAATTCTGGCCGAGCCCACCTGCATCCCTCAACGATAGCCTCAAGCATGGCGTGCAGCCACATCTGGGCATGGACCTGCGTGCGCTCATGCTGGTCGTCCTCATGCTGATGACGCCCCTCTCGGGCTGCTTTGCGCCTGAGGAGACCGTCGAGGTCACCCCGGCCGTGGCCGTCGAAGGCATCGACGGCGCCAACGGGACGCTCCAGGTCGAGCGCGGCATGTACCACACGTTGTCGATCACCAGCAACGTGGACTACACCGTGACGCCCGGCCCGTCGATGTTCCTTCAGGACAACACCGGTACGCACCGCGTCGGTGCCTTGACCTACCCGGCGAGCACGACCAGCGTGACCTTCCTCGTGCTCGACAGCGAGGCGTCGGGCACGAACCTCTCCGTGACGGCCGGCGAAGCGATGGTTTGGGTCGACCTGACCTTCGTCGACGCCTCGGAGCTGATGCTCGTTGACGGTGAGCGCGCCTACGAGACCATCGACATCCTCACCAGCCAATACAACAACCGCTGGTGTGCGTCCGCAGGACCTGGCGGCATCAACCACGAAGGTGGCGCGGCCTACGAGGCCGCGGCCGAAGCCATGGCCCTGAAGATGTGGGACTTTGGCTTCGATCACGTCGAGGTGACCCGCTATCCCGACGACCCTGACCAACTCAACGTGGTCGGCTACAATTGGGGCAACGTCAACCCCGACGAGTACATCGTCATCGGCGGTCACTTCGACATCGCCTACGCCTTCACCCCGCCCAGCGGCGGCACCAACGAAGGCGCCAACGACGACACCTCGGGTTCGACGGTGTCGCTGGAGATGGGCCAAGCGCTGGCCCAGATGGAATTCGACCACACCGTCGTGCAGGCCCTCTGGGCATGCGAGGAGGAGGGCCTCTTGGGCTCCCTGGCCTACGTCGCGAACCTTCCCGAGAACGTGTCCGTTCGTGCGTACATGAACTTCGACATGGTGGCCCTCAACTACCCGATTGTGCCCTTGACCGAGCCGATCATCGACCCCCTCACGGGCGACATCTTCGAGCCCACCAAGTACGATTGGTCGATCAGCATCGCGGGTGCNAGCCAGGCGAACATGGAGCGGATGATGGACATGGTCACGGCCACCATCGAGGACGATTTGGCCTACACCCCGACCGAAGGGAATCCAATCTACTGGCAGATCGCAGAATCCTGCGCGTCGGACCACTGTGCCTTCTTCAGCGCCGGCTACCCGACCTTCAATTTCTTCAGCCCCGGTGGTGACATCAGCTTCTGGCAAGAGTGGCATTCGCCCTCGGACACCCTTGAGTTCATGACCGCCAAAGCGGGAGGCCAAGCGGGCATGGCGAGCGGCTTCAACAGCCTCGTGTGGTCCTCGATGGACCTCTTCATTCGCGTGGACAACGCCGAGAATTTCCACGGCACCTGGAAGGAATGAGCCGAGAAGCGTTCATCAACGACCGTTGACAGACGTGATGCCATGGGTGTGCTTGACCAAGCGGACTGGGGCACCTTCAAGCGCNCCGAGACGTGGAAAGCGCTCGGCNTCGCCGTGATCCTGTTCGGGACCATCGCCTTCGCATCGCTCTCGCTGTTCGGCAGCCTCGACGCGCTCTTCCAATCGGACGCCGAGCCCGAACCGATCCCGGAGATCGTCTTCGAATCGCTCAACCGTACGGGCATTGAGAACAGCCTCGCCAACGAGACCGGCTGGTTCACGATGAGCGACCTTCGAGGCGACGTCATCATCCTCGATTTCATGGCCCACGATTGCTCGAACTGCCACGCGGTTCAGGCTCATCTCGAGGCTGAGATGCAGGGTTGGAAGGACCTCGCGGCCTCCAACGGCGTCGGCTTCCACGTCATCGCCTACGGCGCGTGGTACACCGAGGACCTGGCCTACCTCAACACCAGCGGCGGCTCGTACACCGTGCCNNCCTACCCGACCGGTCTTGGCTCTGCCAACGCGGCCCAGTTGACCAACGGCACCGCCGACCCGGTGCGCTTGTTCACGCCTTCTGGCACCGGGACGATTCCTGTTGTGATGGTCATCGACGAAGACGGCTACATCGTCCACCGGCAGAACACCGGTGCGCCCACNGACGGCTGGTCCGGCTTCGATGCCGCCGTCGAGCAGGTCATCGTCGAAGGTGGCGCGTCCATGGTCGACGAGCGCATCGCNTGGACCGAGCCCGAGACCTCGCTGACCGCTGTCTTCGTGCTCGGNGCGTTGNTNTCNATCNTNGTNTACTTCTCGCCTTGTGCCTTCCCGGTCTTGCCCGGTTTCATCTCCTACTACCTCTCGCTCGGNGCNCGTGAAGACGAGCTCATCGCCGAGGAGAAACTCAAGTCGCGCATGCCCAATTCGGCCGTCATCGGCTTGCTGGCTGGCCTTGGCATGCTGACNTTCTTCCTCATCATCGGCGCGGTCGCGGCCATCATGGGCGAGGCCTTTGCCCGCTCTGGCCTCATCCACATCATCGCCATCGTCGTGGCCGTCTTGCTCATCGTGCTCGGCTCGATGATGCTCATCGGCATCACCTCGCACCTCATGGGCTTCGTCCAGAAGTTCGTCGACCGCTATTCGACCACCGAAGCCGACGCCACCTTCACGCCACGCCGCAACATGTACCTCTACGGCTTCGGCTATGCGGCCGCCAGCATCGACTGCACCGCGGCCGCCGTGTTGCCATTCGTCGTCTTCCTCGCGACGCTTGGTCGTACGGCCGTCGTCACCGGTTTGGCCGGCCTCATGCTTGGGCTGCTCGTGCTGATGATCGTGGTCGTGGTGATGGTTGGCCTTGGCCGTCAGATGATGATCAACGTGCTCAAGCGCGCCACGGGCATGATCAAACTCGTCGGCTCCTGGATGATGATCATGGCCGGCGTGGGGTTGACCCTGTTCCTGACCAATCAGTCCGCCGTGTCCGCCGTCTTCGGCTGATGGCCGTCCATCCGCTTGGTGATGAGCCACCACCCAACGCTTCCTGTGATGGCGCCGCTGATGGCGTCCCACACGTANTGTTGCTCGGTCGTGAAGGTGGACAACACGACGAGCGCCACGACCAAAGCAAGCACCGGTCGGCGAGTTGCACGGTCTTCGATGGCGGTCCAGCGGTCCACCAAGCCGGCCANGAGGATGACGTGTACGACGTGAAGGCTGGGCCATGCGTTCCACGGATGGTCGCTGTCACGGATGGCCTCCAGAAGCCACGCGTCGCTGGGGGTGACCGAACGCGGAACTTCGGCCGGGACGAGCACGAAAAACACGCTGTGCAGCACGGTCCAGGCGACCATCATCGGCACGATGCGGTCCAGTTCGTCCATGCGTGCCTGATTCCCGTANGCCATGCGTGCNGGAACGATGTAGAGCAAGAAGAACCCGAGGTAGATCACCGTCGTCCACGGCAAAAGCGGCACGTGGGCGTCGATGGGCAGCGCAATCGCGTGGTCCTTCGTGGCGTTGGCCGCGTTCCACAGGTTGGCGAGCACGTAGGAGCCCAGGGCGATGACGCCCAGTTGGAAGAGGTGCACCAGCAGACGTCGTCCATGGCGGTGCTNGCTCATGCACTTTCCTCCCGCAGGCGCCCGTCGTCCATGATGAGGCACCGGTCCGCGATGGCCTTGGCTTCATCGCCGTCGTGGGTGACGTGCACGGCCGGAAGGTCACGCGCCTTCAGCACCGAGCGGACCGTGTCCACCAAGCGCTGACGTAGGGCGCCGTCCAGGGCCGAGAAGGGTTCGTCGAGCAGCAAGGCCTTGGGTTCCGCGAGCAGGGCTCGCGCGAGGGCCACGCGTTGGCCTTCACCGCCGGAGAGGCCCTCGATGCTGCGTCGCTCGAAGCCGGCCAAGCCGACTTCCTCGAGCGCCGTGGCGATGCGCGTGTTCGCCTCAGCCTTGGCGACCCCTCGTGGGATACCGAGGCGCAGGTTTCCGGCCACGTCACGGGTTGGGAAGAGGACGGGCCGCTGAAAGAGGAAGCCGATCTCGCGCGCTTCGGTGGGCAGCGCACCCACGTCGCGGTCATGGAGCACGATTTCGCCGGCCTCCATGGCCTGCAGGCCAACGATGGAGCGGAGAAGGGTCGATTTCCCACACCCGCTGGGGCCGAGGACGGCCACGATTTCACCCGCCGCGACGCTCAGGTCAAGTCCGTCGAGCACCGGAGGGCCGTCAAAGCGGACCACGGCACCGCGCACCTCCAGCCCGCTCATCTCAGAGTCCTCCATGCACCCGGTCTTCACGCCACCGCTCGAGGAACACCATCAGCACCATGGTCACGGTGCCGAGCACGACAGCGACCGCCATGGCGGCAGGCCGGGTGGTGGGGTCGAAGCCGGGTCGAGCCAGCCACGTGTCCACGAGCACGGCAAGCGTGGAGGCATCCGTTGAGCGAACCACAATCCACGACGCGCCGAATTCTCCGAGCGAAAAGGCCAGCGCAAGCCCTGCGGCCACGACCGTGGCGGGCCGGAGCATGGGCCACCTCACCAGTGCAAAGCGCCGCCCAGGTCCGAGCCCCAACGTCGCGGCGCATGCTTCGAAGTCAGGGGACATCTGACGCATGGCGGGCAGCAGCACCCGCACCACGATGGGCAACACAAGGGTCGCGTGAGCGACGGGAAGCAGCCACGGCGAAGCCAGCATCCCGGGGGCAAAACGCAGCAGACCAAGCAGGCTTCCAAGGCCCACCATCGCGCCGGACACCACCAGCGGCACCATCGCGAGCAGATCGATGATACGGGCCAGCCTCGCCCTTCCCTCGCGTTCAGCACGGTGGACTTGCGTGGCCAGGTACCAGCCTGCAGGCACGGCCAGCGCCACGGTCAGGGCCGCGGTGTGGAAGGTGCTCCAAAACGCCTCCATCAGCGTCACGCCGCCCGCATCGCCGGCCAAGGCACGCCGCCATCCGTCCAGGCTCATCGTCCATCCTTCCGGGGTGCGCATGCGCACCGAACCGACGCCGATCAGCACGAGGGGCAGCACCGCGAAGGCCGCTGCGCTGGCGCAGACGGTCCAGCGAAGCCACGCTTCGCCCCAGAGGCCCGAGGCCAAGCCCGACCGGACGGCTTCGCTGGGCGCGGCGTCCAAGGCGAAGGCATGACGCCGCTGCATGGCGTTGATGACGCTCACCGCGATCAGAAGAACCGCCGCTTGAGCCACGGCGGCGCCGAGGACCAGCCGGCTGAGGTCAACACGGTAACCCGGGATGCCCGCACCGCTGCCTTGCTCAGCAAGGAGGACTTCGAGCGTCAGGGTGTCCGGGGCCAACCAGCGCACGAGGGCGAAGGACGTGAAGGCGAAGGTGAACGTAAGCCCAGCCGCAGCCATGAGGCCCGGTCCGAGGAGCTGCGCCCACCAGGCTTGGATTCGACCGGCAAGGGTCTGGCCTTGCGGAAGAAGGCGCAACTGTTCGAGGTACCTTGGGTCGGCCCTTGCGAGGCTTGGCTCCACCACGCGAACCGCCAAGGAGAGGTTGAACCACACCATCGCCACCAGCAGCACGACGGTGCCGGGGCCAGCCTCTGGCCAGACCGACATGCCACGCAAGCGTTGACCGCCCTCACCCAAGAGGTCCATCAACGCCAGAAATCCAACCGCGGCCACGATGGACGGGCACACGAACGGCAGCGCGATGAGGGCACGAAACCGCCGCCGCCACGGGTCAGGTGTCGCGGCCAGCGCAAAGGCGACCGGCACGCCGAGCACGATGGTCCCCACCGCGGCCAAGGTCGCCAGGGCGGTCGCCGTCCACAGCGCTTGCTGACCGGTCGGCGACAAATCGAGGGCGGCCGCGATCGGTGACGTTCCCGTGACCGCCCAAAGGCGATCGACGGCGACGATCATCGGGCCAAGGATGACCAGCGCCAAGCCAAACAGCGGAAGGGACTCCGCAAGAACGGCACGGCGGCGACGCACGCTCAGCCCTCAAGCAGGGCGCTGAAGTTGGCGAGCATCACTTCGAGGGTGGCGACGTCCATGCCGCCGAGGGCAGCGGCTGCGTCCTCAGGCACCAGGCTGTGGTGGCGGTATCCGTTGGTTTCGGGCAGGTCCGCGCCCTCAAGCACGCTGTACATCAGGTTCTCGTACGGCATCTGGGCGTTGGCTTCGGGGCTGACCAGGTGCGCAAGGAAAGCCTCGGCAGCCGTGGTGTTGGCCGCACCGGCAAGCACCGCGCCGTACTCGATTTGGTGGTAGACCGCGCCCGGGAGCGCGATGGCGGTGGATTGCGTGTTGTTGTCGCTGTAGTAGGCCTCCACGCCGGGTGAGTGGCAATAGGAAACGGTGGCCGCAGCATCGCCGATGTGGCCTTCTTCCCAGACGCCATAGCCGCCGCTGTAGTGGATCTCGTAGGCTTCAGACCATCCGGTGGTGATGATGGGCTCGTTCAGGAGCATCGCTTCCCACCACGACCATGCGTCGTCGCCGAGCCCCTGCAAGGTCGCGAGGAAGAAGGCCCGTCCGGGCGAGGAGCTGAGCGGTGAGGGGATCGCCACTTTGCCCGTCCATTCGTCTTCGGTCAGGTTCCACAGGCTCGTTGGCATGGTTTCCACCACGGCGCCGTCGACGTTGAGGCAGATGTAGCCGTGATCGAAGGGGACGCCGTGGTCCGTCAGGCTGGCTCCCTCTTCGAGCACAGCGCCGTCAAGTCCTGTGAGGTCAACGCCGTGAAGGTGGATGAGGCAGCGGTTGACGGCGAAGGGAAGGTAACTGCCGTCCAACCCAAGGGCCACGTCCACTTGCGGCGCACCTCCGTACAGCAGCACCTGTTCGAGGATGCTTCCAGCGTCGTCGGCACGAATGAGTTCGACCTCAATGCCCGTCTCGTTGGTGAAGTCCTGGAGGAATTCCTCGGACAGCGAGGCGATGTCGTAGGTCAAGACACGCAGCACGCCATCGTCTTCTCGGAGCGTGGCTTCGAATTCGCTGCAGTCCTCGGTCAAGAGCAGGTCCTCACCAAGGCAGCCGCTGAGGCTGGCGCACAGCAGCAAGGCGACCATGAAGAGGGACCTCATGCCGTCGCCTCCGTCACGTGAAGCACGGCCATGAGACGATTGGCGCGGTCCACCACGTCCAAGGGGTGGTGCCCGAACACGTACAGGCCCGGTTCCCAGCCGTAGCCGCCCCGGTCCAGCACCACATCGATGGGGCCCTCTCGCCCCTCAAGCACGCCACGGGGTGCTTCTGACACGTTCCACTCGAGGGCGCCCAGGGCGCGGTCGATGATGTCCATCCGCGGGCCCTGCTCGTTGGAAGGGGCCCGGAGGTTGAGCACGGCCGTGCGTTCTGCATCGTGGGTTCGCACGTCCATCAGCAGGCTGGCCAGGCTCTTCGAGGCGCCCATGGCCGGCGTGGAGTGGTGCTTGAGGGCACCGTCCACCACCGTGATTTTTCCGGGATAGGCCGCGACCTCGTCGGTGGTCGTGGCCTCTTCGGCACATGCGGCGAGGTTGAACCCAACCGCTGGAATCCAGTTGAGCAGCCGGGCAGGGTCAAGGCGGCCACGTGCCCACTCCAAGCGTCGCAGGAGGGCCAAATCTGCCTGATCGCCGGTCAAGTCTGTGCCGGTCAGCGACTTGTCGTAGCGCAGGGTGTGGTTGCCGGACAGTTGCACTTCGACGATGAAGCGCTGGCGGAGGACGCGGACGTCCTCGCCGTTTTGGTCGAGCGCGTTGGCCAATTCGTTCGCCCAACCGTCGACCATCACCTCGTCTGCAGAGGGTCCCATGATCGGTGCGTCGCGGTGGTACTGACGCGAGACGGTGGATTGTGTGGTGCCGAGGATGTCCGCGATGTTGGCTTGTGACCAGCCGCGTGAGCGGAGCCCAAGTCCGAGTTGATGGTGCAGTCGTTCAAGCCACGTCGCGGCCGTTTGTCCAAGCATGGCCCTGCCTGAACTCGGTGGTATTTAGACTGAATCATCTTCCATGCATCTTGCATTTTGATTCCACGACCCTTCTGTTGTGCGCGGGAGAAGGGCGTCCTTCAAAGGCCGCCAATGGCCCCCGGGGTGCATGGAGGAAGGCAACTCGCGCTTCCTCGAGTCGGTTCTGGCCGAGGTCTTGGCGCATTTGGAGCCACCCAAGGACGGCCGAATCAGGCATGAGTGGTCTCCCTCAAGCCTTCGCAAAACCACGGACCTCGACCTGCCGCTGGTCGGTGCTGGCCTCGACCGCGTGCTGGACGACATCCGCACCTACCTCTCCCAAGCGGTACGGACCGATCAGCCCGGATTCATGAATCCCCTTTGGGGCGGACTGACGCCTGAAGGTCTGGCCGGAGAATTGGTCACGGCGGCCACGAACACCTCGATGTACACCTACGAAATCGCACCGTTGGCGAGCCTGATTGAGACGGCGGTGCTCGACCGCATGCGTCAACACCTGCGCATGCCCACGGGAGCAGGCACGCTGACCACGGGCGGCTCGAACGGGAACCTGATGGGCGTGTTGTGCGCCCGACAAGCCGCCCTCCCTGCGTCCGGTCACGACGGCTTTGACGGACGCTCGTGGTGCATGTTCGTGTCCAAAGAGGCGCATTACTCCGTGGCCATGGCCGCGAACGTCCTCGGTCTGGGTCGTGCGAACCTGATCAAGGTGGACACCGATGGTCACGGTCGGATGGACCCCTCGGCGCTCGACCACGCCATCCGCCGCGAGGCGAACTTGGGCCGTCGACCGCTGTGCGTGGTGGCCACGAGCGGCACGACGGTTCGGGGAGCCTTCGACTCGATCGACGGCATCGCCGACGTCTGCGAAACGCATGGTGTGTGGCTCCACGTTGACGCGGCGTGGGGTGGTTCGTGCCTCTTCTCGACCACCCATCGGCACCTGATGGACGGCGTGGAGCGTGCCGACAGCGTGTGTTGGGATGCGCACAAGATGATGGGTCTGCCCTTGGTGTGCAGCGCTTTCATCGTGAAGCGCGCCGACGTGCTACGAGCCGCCTGTGCGCACGGCAACGAGGCCCACTACCTCTTTCACGACGATGCAGAAGACCAGGACCTCGGCCGTTTGTCGCTTCAATGCGGTCGGCGCAACGACGCGCTCAAACTCTTCCTCGCGTGGCGTTCTCGCGGCGATGCGGGCTGGGGTGCGCTCGTGGACCAATACATGGACCTTGCAGGGCATTTGGCCGAGCGGGTCCGCAACGAACCGGACCTCGAGCTGGTTGGGGAACCCACCTGGACCAACGTCTGCTTCCGTCACGTGCCTGGGGGCCTGCCGCACCTCGGCGAAGCCATCGACGCGCACAACGCAGCCCTTCGTGCCGCCCTGCTTGAGGAAGGGAAATTCATGGTCAGCCGTGCCGACTTGGATCAGCGGGTCGTGCTCCGTTCGGTCATCGCCAACCCTGCGGTTGAGGCCTCGACGCTGGACGACCTGGTCGACCACGTGCTTCGGCTGGCGCGGACCCTCCCCGTGGACGCGGGGTCACAGGTTGAAGAACCGCGGACCTGAGTTGAGGGCATGAGCGACGGACCGCTGGTGCGCACTCCCCTCTATGACGAGCACGTCGCCCTCGGCGGGCGCATCGTGGACTTTCACGGCTTTGAGTTGCCCATATGGTACAGCTCGATCTCGGAGGAGCACGTGGCCACCCGGACCGGTGCAGGCCTGTTTGACGTGTCGCACATGGGCCTGTTTCGTTTCAAGGGCGCAGACGTGCGCGGTTGGCTCCAGACCCTCGCGACCCAGCGCGTGACGGCTGTGACGCCGGGCCGCTGCGCCTACACCCACTTCATGGACAACGACGGGCACATCATTGACGACATGATCTTCGCCGTCACCTCAGAGGATGAAATCTTGGGCGTGCCCAACGCCTCGATGATCGCCGTCATGCACCAATGGCTCAGCGAGCATCTTCCTGAGGACGGCTCCGTGACGCTCGAGGACCTGTCCGATGAGACGGCGATTTTGGCGCTTCAAGGCCCTCAGGCCAAGGACGTGCTGTCTGCGGTGCTCGGCGAGGGCGCACATGTCGGACGCTTCCGCTGGTCGCCCCTCGACGGTGCTGCCCTCGGCATCAGCGGCTACATTCAGGGCACGGGCTACACTGGCGAGGCCGGCTACGAAATCCTCGTGCCCAACGGCGATGCTGCGCCTTTGTGGCGTGCCCTGATCGAGGCCGGGGCCACACCGGTGGGCCTTGGTGCTCGCGACACGCTCCGCCTCGAGAAGGGATTCCTCCTCTCTGGCGTTGACTTCCTTTGGCCGTCCTTGGCCACCACAGAAGCCGAGGCTTTCCTTGCGCGTGACTCGTGGGAAACCAACGTGCCCTTCGGATGGGGCTTCGACCATGACCACCCCGGCGCTGAGAAGATGCGGAACCATGGCGACGACGAGGCACGGTGGTGGGGCGTGCGCTACCTCGAGAAGGGGCCGCTTCCCCGACCCGGAAAGCCGGTGACCGACCTCGACGGCGCGCCCATCGGACAACTCACCTCCGGCGCTCCCGCGCCTTCGCTCGACAACGTCGGCATTGGCATCGGTTACATCGCCGGTGTTCGAGAAGGCGACGAGGTCATGGTGCAAGCCAGTCCTCGCAAGGCGGTCCGTGCCGTGGTCGTCCGACCGCCCTTCGTCTGAGGCTTACGCCAGCAGGCCCTCGATGGCTTCGAGCCACGCTGCGCGCATGCCCTCTGGCATCCGTCCTGCGTTTTCGGGAAGTGTGAGTCCTCGCGCGTCGTGAAGCGCGGCAACGAGTGCATCAGCATCGTTCCATGTGCACGCCACGCCGATGCCCTCGCTCGTGGCGATGTCACCCATCAGCACCCCTGTGTTGACCACGCTCGGCACGCCACGCACGGCCGCCTCGAACATCCGGACGGGCAAGGCGCCGTCGGCGATGTTGCCCCGGCTCGGGTCGTAGAGCGCGATGGACACGTCAACGCCGTCATGCAGCCGATCGAGGTCCTCATGCGCAAAGGCTCCCTCGACTTCCACCTCAAGATCAGCGTTCGCAAGACGCTGCCGAGCCGCTTCAGCGGCCACCCCATCGCCCGCCCAGCGCAACACCGGGCGTTGGTTTTCCGGCATCGAGGTGAGGGCCTGCACCACCAGATCAACGGTGGCCAGGTCACGGACACGACCGAGGCAAGCCACGCGCCACGTGCCGTCGGGTGTTGCCGGTCGGAAGGTTCCTTCATCGGGGCGGTTCTCAAGGACGAGGGCCTGACGACCCCATGCCTCCACCTGCTGCTGGAGGCCGGGACGCCCGCCTTCGGCGACGGCACCGCTGGTCGTGACGATCAGGTCTGCGTGCGGCAAGGCTTGCCGTGTGCGTTGCTCCAGCCAGCGGCTGGCGAAGCGCCGGTCGAGCCGGTTGGGTGCGCCAATTTTGGCCCAGGTGTGCCGCAGGTCGTGCATGTCAAACACGGTCGCAATGCCCTTCTTTCGCAGCCTCCGTGCGAGCGGCAGGGTGTCGGCGTCGTGGCACACCACGAGGTCTGGTGACGCTTCCTCGCAGGCTTGGAGCGCGCTCTGGCGGAAGGCGCGCAGGCCGCGCAGCGTGGCGAAACTGGCGCCATAGGGGTGCACGCCGAGGTGATGCCGCACCACGTTGACGCCGTCCACCGTTTCGAGTGGGGCGTGTTCCTGGCCGCGATCGAAGGCGTGCACCGTGACCTGGTGGCCGGCCTTCACGAGCCAGCGCGCCTGCCGCAGCACGCGCGGGTCAGGGGCGCAGGCGTTGGTGACGAGCATCACCACCTTGCCCATGGCATGCGACGTGCGGTCGAGGCCATGAGGATTCGCCGTGCTGTGTCCGGATGACGATGATTAAATCCGGCCGATATTGGTCTCAACTGAGGTGGCACGATGGTCGACCAACTCCCCAACCTTGGACGCGAAGCCGAGATGCTGAGTGCGATGGGCTACACGTCCATGGACGACTTGTTTTCCGACGTTCCCGTTGACGTGCGTATGCAGGAGGATTTGCCGCTACGCCCCTCCCAAACCGAGGAAGAAATCATCGCCGACGCGCGCCGATTGCTCGGTGCGAACGTTCCCCTCGGAAGCATGGCCTCCTTCATCGGAGCGGGGCTCTACCGAAACCACGTGCCCGCAGCAGTCTTCCAGCTGGTTACGCGTGGCGAGTTCCTGACCGCCTACACGCCTTACCAGGCTGAAGTGAGCCAAGGCATGCTCCAAGCCATGTGGGAATTCCAAGGCCTCATCAGCGAATTGGTCGGTCTCCCCGTGGCCAACCTCTCCGTCTACGACGGCTCCTCTGCAGCGGCCGAAGCCATCACCTGTGCGGTTCGCGTGCACGGCCGCAAGGCCACCCAGAAAGGTGTGGTCTACGTGTCCGAACTCGTTCCGCCCGACCGCTGGTCCGTGATTCACAACTACACGCAGGGCGGAGGCATCGAACTGCGTAAGCTCCGCCACCTCGAGGACGGCACGCTGGACCCTGCTTCGGTGGCGGAAGCCGCCGGTGCGTGTGCGGTCTACGTCGAGCAACCCAACCCGCTCGGCCTGCTGGATGCGAGCCTTGTCGGCGTGAAGGACATCGTCGGCGAGCACACCGCCTTCATCGTGGGCGTCAACCCGGTCTCCCTCGGCCTCTACGAGGCGCCTGGCCATTACGGTGCAGACATCGTGGTCGGCGAAGGGCAGCCCTTCGGTTCGCCGATGACCGCCGGCGGTCCAATCTACGGCATCTTCGCCTGCTCCAACGCCTACATGCGGCAAATGCCCGGCCGCATCGTCGGCCGCACGATCGACGAAGACGAGCAAACCGCGTACTGCCTGACCCTGTCCACCCGTGAGCAGCACATCCGCCGTCACCGCGCGACCTCGAACCTCTGCACCAACGAGACCCTCATCGCGCTCATGGGCGCGATGCACATGTCGCTGCTCGGCCCCGAGGGGGTGCGCGCCCTCGCGGTTCGAAACGCTGCTGCACTCCACGCGGTCGTCGACGCGCTGCAAGGCGTCTCCGGCGTCGAACTCGTTCACCCTGACGGCCATCACTTCAACGAAATCGCCGTTCGCCTTCCCGGCACCGCGGCCGACTGCATCACGGCGCTCGAAGCCCATGGCGTCTTGCCTGGCTTTGATCTTGGACGCTGGTCGGACGACCGTGCAGATCAGCTCTTGGTCACCGCGACCGACCAAACGCGGCCTGAGGAGATCGAGCGGTTGGCCACGGCCATGGCCGCATGGTGCGCGGAGGTGGTCGCATGAACAACCTCTGGGACCACACCGGAGCCGCAGGCGCAGGCTACGCACAACCCGCGCCCCTGGTGGCCGAAAGCGAGCTCAACCTCGCCACCTCGCTCCTGAGAAAGGAGGCGCCGCGCTGGCCTCGCCTTTCCGAGCCTGAGATGGTGCGCCACTACACGAACCTCTCACGCCGCAACTTCGGCATCGACACGGGCTTCTATCCGCTTGGCTCGTGCACGATGAAGCACAACCCGCGCGTGAACGAGGTCATCGCTCAGATGCCCGGCATCTGCGACGTGCATCCGCACCAGCCTGAACACCACCTGCAAGGCCTCTTGGCCATCTTCCACGAAATGCAGCACATGCTCGCGGTGTGTGCCGGCATGGACGAAGTCACCCTTCAGCCGGTGGCCGGCGCACAGGGCGAATTCACCGCCGTGCGCTGCATTCAGGAGTACTTCCGCGAGCGCGGTGAAGCACAGCGCACCCGCATCGTGGTGCCCGACTCCGCCCACGGGACGAACCCAGCGAGCGCCGCTATGGCCGGCTTCGAGATCGTCGAGGTGCCTTCCACCGAGGACGGCCGCATTGATCTCCAAGCGCTTGAGGCCGTCCTCGACGACACCATCGCCGCGATGATGATCACCAACCCGAACACGCTCGGCCTGTTCGAGACCGACATCGCCGCCGCCTCGGAGCTCGTGCACGGCGTCGGCGGCCAGATGTACTACGACGGAGCGAACTTCAACGCCATCATCGGCCGAACGTCGCCCGGTCTCATGGGCTTCGACGCGGTCCACTACAACCTCCACAAGACCTTCAGCCAGCCCCACGGCGGTGGCGGACCTGGCTCTGGCCCCATCGGCGTCAAGGCGCACCTCGCGCCCTTCTTGCCGGGCCCGGTTGTGGACGTTCGCGACGCCGAAGCCGGCGAGCGCACCGTCGAGGCCGGTCGCTGGTTCCATTGGCGCGAGCCTGAGCACAGCATCGGCAAGGTGCAGCAATGGCACGGCAACGCCGGCGCTGTTCTGCGCTGTTGGGCCTTCTACCGCCGCTACGGTCGTGATCTGCGCACCATGTCTGAACACGCGGTGCTCAACGCGAACTACCTCCGCCATGCCATCCACCGGGAAGCCAAGGACGCGGGCGTGGACCACCTCTTCGTGGACGGTGCGCGAACGGACGTGGCCAAGCACGAGTTCACGCTCTCCATGCAGCCGGCCAAGGAAGCCCTGGGCGTGACCGCGATGGACATCGCCAAGGGACTGCTCGACATGGGCTACATGGCGCCCACGGTCTACTTCCCGCTCGTCGTGCCAGAGTGCCTGATGATCGAGCCGACCGAGACCGAAGCCAAGGACACGCTCGACCGGTTCGCCAAGGATTTCGTGGCTGTCGTGGGCACGGACCCCGCCACGCTCCACGCGGCGCCGGTCACCACGCCGGTCCGGCGCGTGGACGAAGTCTACGCCGCGCGCAACCTCTGCTTGCGCGTTCCAGAAGACGATCTCTGAGCCGCACCACGTTGAAGTGCAAGCCCCCTCCAAGGGCAACCGATGGTCGCTTGGGAGCGGGACCGCTCGGTGTCCCAAGGGGCTTCGATGCTGCTCCCAATGGCGTGGTCGCCGCTCTTCTGGTTGGCCGTTCTCCTCGAGGCGAGGGTCGGATGGTCCAGCACCGTCACGCTGCTCTTCGTCGGCCTTGGCAGCATTACGGCAGGGGTCCCCTTGTTTCTGCTGAGCGAAGATCGCCCGTTCGCTCAACAGAAGGCACGTGTCGGACTTGGGGCCTTCGCTCTGCTCTGCGTGGTCGCCCTGATGGACGTCGGCCTACCGTTCTGGGGCCTTTGCGTGTTGGGTTTGGTGCTCTGGTTCCTCGCTGCCAGGTTGGTTCAGCAGGCCCTGGCAATGCCGAGATGGCGGGCCTTGGTTACCGTCGATGCCGCAGCCCTCGGTCCAGCATGGCGTCGTGCCGAGGGGCTCAGCGGCCGCTTCACCCAACAGATTGGGGCAACGCGGGCGCTGCTTTCCCTCTCGCCCGTTCCTCTTCTGGACGTGCTTGGACCGGATGCAGAGCACCTGACGCCTGCTGACTTCGGCTTGGACGACCCTGAAGAAGCTTGAACGGGAACCGGCGGGGATGGACCTCGACAGCATCGCCCTCCACATGGTACGCCTCGGACTGATCCGTTCTGGTGGCGCGGCAGCGCGTGCCATCAGCGGCGGTGCCGCGCCACGGCTCCGACAGGTGGGTCTTGCGCTGCTGAGGGCGGACCTAAGACGGGCACGCCGTGCCTTGGACGCCGTGCGGATTCGAGGGTCGGGCTGGTACGATTGGCGGGATCTGCCGCCTCACGTCGTGGTGCTGGCCGTTGAGCGGGCCCGACATTTGGGGGTGGGTCGGACGCGCGCGGCGGTCTTTCTCGGCTCACCTTCGGACGGTCCTTCTTGGCTCGACGTGGGCCGTTTTTCGTCTTGAGGAAACGGTCGAGGGCATGGGCACGTTGATGAACCGCCAAAGGGGGCAGGAGGTCATGGAAGTCACCATCCTCCTTGGCTCGAAATCCGACATGCCCGTTGCCGAAAAGTGCACCAAGATCCTCGACATGTTCGAGGTCACCTACCAGCTTCGCGTGGCCTCCGCCCACCGCTCCCCTGCCTTTGTGGAGTCCATCATCAAGGACGCCGAGGCCGACGGCTGCAAGGTCTTCATCGCCATGGCCGGTCTTGCCGCGGCCCTCCCCGGTGCGGTGGCTGCCCTGACCACAAAGCCCGTCATCGGCGTGCCCTGCGGCGGCCGCGTGCCCTACGACTCCCTCCTCTCCATCGTGCAGTTGCCGCCGGGCGTGCCCGCCGCGACCGTCGGTGTGGACCGCGGTGACAACGCCGGTTACCTCGCGACCCAGATCCTCGCCATCGCCGACCCGGCGCACGCGGCCCGCCTCGCCCAGAACAAGCTCGACCAGGTCGAGCGCGTCAAGGCGATGGACCGCGAGGTCAACGGGGGAGCTTGAATGTTCGACGCCGAGGAGTTCATCTCCGAGGCGGTCGAGACCCTCAAGCAGCAGATCGACGACATTGCCATCATCGCCTGCTCCGGCGGTGTTGATTCGGCCGTGGCCGCCGTGCTCGCCCACCAAGCCGTGGGCGATTTGCTTCACTGCGTCTATGTGGACACCGGCTTCATGCGCAAGGGCGAGACCGAGCAGGTCGAAGCGATGTTCGCTGCTCACGGCATTGAACTGACCACCGTGCACGCCGCAGACCGCTACTTTGCCGCCTTGGCGGGCGTGACCGAGCCCGAAGCAAAGCGCAAAACCATCGGTGAACTCTTCATCCGCGTGTTCGAAGACGAGCAGGTCAAGGTCGGTGCGAAGTACCTCGTGCAGGGCACCATCGCACCCGACTGGATTGAATCCGGCGGTGGCGTCCGTGACACCATCAAGTCGCACCACAACGTCGGCGGGCTCCCCGAAGACATGACGCTCGGCGTCGTCGAGCCGCTGCGCGAGTTGTACAAAGATGAGGTTCGCGAATTGGCCCGGACGCTCGGCATCAGCGTGGCTGAGCGCCAGCCCTTCCCCGGCCCAGGCTTGGCCGTCCGCACTTTGGGTGACCTGACCCCGGAGCGCGTCGGCGTCGTCCGTGAGTGCTGTGCCATCGTCGAAGAGGAATTCGAGGCCGCCGCTGAGCGCGGCGAAATGGAGCTTCCATGGCAGTACTACGCGGCGCTGCTTCCCGTCCGCTCCGTCGGTGTTCACGGTGACGTGCGCGCCTACGGTGAGACGATCGTCGTGCGTGCCGTGCGCAGCATGGACGGCATGTCCGCCCGCTACTCGGAGATCCCTCACAGCATCCTCCAGAAGGTCAGCACCCGCATCACCAACGCCTGCAAGGGTTCGGTGAACCGCGTCGTCTACGACATCACCCACAAGCCTCCGGGCACCATTGAGTGGGAATGAGCGGATTGGCTTCGTCACGCGGTCGGTGAATCGACCGTGGGGCCCTACGGATTCCCGCGTAAAGAAGCGATTAAGAAGGGGAGGCGGGTCGCTCACCTCGCCGATTTAGCTTAGCTGGTGGAGCGTGGGACTGTTAATCCCAAGGTCGTGGGTTCGAGCCCCACAATCGGCGCTTTGATTCACTCACCCTCGTCGAGACGGACCGTTTCCAACAAACGGCTGACCGGTACGCTGACGGCTTCTGCACCGATGACGAAGGCTCCAGCCAGGTCCGGCAGACCTTCGCTCATGTTGTGATCGATGTGCGCCAGAGGCGCACCTGCATCGACCTGCGCCCCGACCGTGACCAGCAGTTCGATGCCTGCGCCGAGATCGAGCACGTCGTCGGGGTGGGTCCGGCCGGCGCCGATCTGGACGAGGGCACGACCAAGGGTGAGGGCGTCAATGTCGCTGATCCATCCGCTGGAGGGTGCGACGAGCGTGGTGCGTGACCGGCCGCGCGGCAAGACAGACCATGGGTCGGCGATGAGGGACATGACGGTGGCTTCGTCCACGCCCTGGCGCCGGCACATCTGAGCGAAGGCGTCCAAGGCGGAGCCGTCAGCGATGACGGCATCCACGTCAGCACCAAGCGCAGCCCCTTGCATGCGAACGAGTTCCATCGTGTCCTCGGGGCCCTCGCCCTTCAGGCAGGCCACGCTCTCGGCCACTTCGTGGGCGTTGCCCAAGAGGCGCCCAATGGGGTGGTCCATGGACGTGATCTGAGCGGTCACCTCCATGCCCAATGCGCTTCCAACGTCGACCATCGAGCGGGCCAGGGCCCGCGCCTCGTCGAGGGTGGGCATGAAGGCGGCGCGACCGCATTTGACGTCGAGCACCAGGCGTTCCAAGCCTTCTGCGAATTTCTTGGACACGATTGAGGCGGTGATGAGCCCGATTTGAGGGACCGTTGCGGTCACGTCGCGAGCGGCGTAGAGGATGCGGTCAGCCGGTGCAATCCCTTCGGTTTGGCGGCTGATGAAGCAGGGATTGGTGCGCATCTCATCGAGGCTGAGCCCCGTGTTGAATCCGGGAATGGCCTCGAGCTTGTCGATGGTGCCCCCGGTGTGCGCCAGCCCGCGGCCGGCCAGCATGGGCACGACCAGACCTGCGGCCGCGAGGCATGGCGCAAGGATGAGGCTCATCTTGTCGCCAACCCCTCCGGTGGAGTGCTTGTCCACGCGGCCCGGTGAGGGCGTAAAGGTCGCGCCCGAGGTGGCCATGTGCTTGGTCAGCAACGCGGTTTCCTCGGCCGTCAGGCCGTTGATCTGGCATGCCATCAGCCACGCTCCGACCTGCTCCGGCGCCACGTCTCCCCGGAGCAAACCTTCGATGAAGCGCTGAATCATTGGCTCATCGAAGGCATGGCCGTCGCGTTTCCACGCGATGATGTCCGGCACGGTGGGCTGATTCACCGTCCCACCTCAGGAAGCCAGTCCGATTTCCACGAGCCGTTGGTGCAGGTACGCGTCGGCGAGGATGGACGGATACTGTGCTTCTCCACCGGTCATCTCCACGAACTTCTGGCGCGGCGTCAGGTCCACGTCGCCGCGTGGGTGGACGAACATGGGCATGGAGTAGCGCTCCGTGGCCGCGTCTGGCGGGTTGACCACACGGTGGGTGGTGGATTTGAACAGGCCGTTGGTGAGGTTCTGCAGCATGTCACCGCTGTCCACAATGATGTGATCGTGGTTGCCTTCCACCTCGATCCACGAACCGTCGTGGTCCATCACCTGCAGGCCATCGGCGGTGGCGCCCACGAGCAGGGTCAGGAGGTTGATGTCCTCATGCTGCGCGCTTCGCACCGCGCCGGGAGGGGTGTCCGGAGCGAGTTCCGGATAGTGGATGACGCGAAGGATGGTGTTTCCGTCATTGGCCATCTCGGGCAACCAGGTCGCTGCTTCACCAAGGTAAAGCGAGGCAGCGCTGAGCAGGTCCACCGACATCCGCTCCATCGCGTGATAGAGGCCGTCGATGTGATGCTCGAACTCGGGGACGTCGGCCGTCGGCCAGAAATTTCGTGGAAAGGTGTCCTCGGAAGGATGACCGGCAGGGAGGGTTCGGCCGGATTGCCAGAATTCCTTGAGATCCGGCTCGGGGTTGTCCTTGGCATGTTCCACACCGTAGGGCGTGTAACCGCGCTGGCGGAACATGTCGGCCCGTTCGTAGGTCCGCTTCGTGGCGTCGTCGAGGTGGAAGAAACGGCCAATGGTGGCGTAGGCTTGATCGATGGCGTCCGCGGAAATACCGTGCCCGGTCAGGGCAAAGAAGCCGATGTCCTTCAGCGCGTCGCCCATCGTGGTCACGAAGCGTTCACGTGCTTCACCGCCCGCATGCCAGTCGCGCAAATCGCAAACCTGCAGGCTTCGAGTCATCTGAATCACCGGTGATGGCACTCAGTCGCGGAGCTTGCTGATGAGCCGGAGCACCTCGATGTAGATCCAAACCACGCTCATCAGCAGACCGAAGGCGGCCCACCACTCCATGTGCTTCGGGAAGCCTTGCTTGGCGCCCATCTCGATGAAGTAAAAATCGCTGAGCAGGGTAAAGGACGCGATCGCCACGATGATGGCGCTGAAGCCAATGCCAATCAGGCCGCTGCCGTGGATGAAGGGAATCGTTACGCCGCCGATCAGGTAGAGCAGGAATTGGCCGACGTACACGAACATCACCGTGCTGACCAAGGCGGCCATGACCATGTTGAAGCGCGGACCAACGCGAATGACGCGTGAGGTGTAGAGCATGGTCATGCTGCCGGTGATGCCCGCGGTGACCAAACCGGCTTGCAGGGCGATGCCGGGATAGGCCAACTCCATGATGTAGGTGAAGCCGGAGAGGAAGAGGATCTCCAGCCCGACGTACGCGGTCATCGCAAAGGTTGGGGTCCCTTTGGGCCGAACGAAGACCAGGCCGATGACCAGGATGAAGGCGCCAATGCCTCCGATGGTCGCGGCCACACCCGCGAGGGCCATGCCTGCGCCGGGCGTGCTGGCGTCGAGACCGGCGTACGCACCGAACATCACCAGCATGCCCACCAGCAGGGCGCCAAAGAGGATGGACGCCTTTTGCAGGGCGCCTTCAATCGTCATGACCTCGTTCGAGGGCACCGAATTGGCGATGGTGGTGAAGCGTCGTTCGTTGAACACGGGGTTGCCCGACATGACACGAGGAGCAAGGCGGTGGGTTTCAAACCTCACGCCTGCTTCTCGTAGTAGTCCACCAATCCTTCGAGGGTCCAACCTTCGCTGAGGCGCTCGTCGATGACCGCATCGTCCCAGCCGGTCAATCGAGCGCGCAGGTCGGCGTCGCTGGGTCGTCCGTCCAACACCACGACCGGTTTCGCAGCGGCAAGCTCCACCGGCATGTCGGTGCTCAAGTCTGGCTCGTCGTCCCTGTTGCGGAGCCCCATGGCCCCCGTGACGACCACAAGCAAACCGATGATGCCGATGACCGGAAGGAACCATCCGAACCCGTCTTCGGCTTCTTGGCCGTCGCTCAAGAGCATCCTTCGCTGATCCGCAGAGCAACCTTCGGCATCCACTGGGTCGCCCTGTGGCGTCGCTGGACAGCGGTCATCGGCGAACGGCACACCGTCGAGGTCAACGTCGTCCTCAGGCGAAGTCTGGTTTTGTTCCCCATCTGTGGTCGTGTTGCCGTTGTCGGTGGGGTCCACACCTTCGTTGGTGCAACCCTCAACGGTGTGGTCGTCGACGCCGTCACCGTCGGCGTCGGCCATCGTCAGGCGAGCCGTGGCGTTTGGCCCGCTGGCGTCGGCTTGCGCACGCAGCACCTCGAGGTCATCGGGAATGCAATCGCCGTCCGTGTCGTTGCTGTTCGGGTCGCTTCCGAGGTTGAACTCCTCAAGGTGGTCAAGGCCGTCGCCGTCAGGATCCAGTTCAGCCTCGATGACGTTTCCAGGCGCACTGCGACGGGCGCGGTTGAGGTCGTGTTCGACCTCCCAAGCGTCCAGCAGCCCGTCGTTGTCCGTGTCGGTGCTGCCGTCCAAGCGGTTCCAGTCCTCGGTCCATGACGCGTGATAGACCGCAGCCAGCGGAGCGTGATGCACCAGGAGGCCCACTTCGCGGTTGCGAAGCATCGCGGAGTCGCCCCAGTTGATGGAGGACACAAGGACAGAGGTGCCGTCGATGATGGCGCCCTTGTTGTGCAATTTGTTCACGTTGTCTCCGGTGGACATGATCACGGCGGCGACGTCGTGTCCCTGCGTGGCGTTCCACTCTTCGTTGAGCAAGTCCACGACGTCCTGCATGTCGTCGTCGAGGTAGGCGCCATTGAGGGCCACGCGGAGGCGGACGCCGCGTTCAGCGGCATCGTGCATCGCGGCGAGGAGGGGGTTGTCGCCCCAGCCCCAGGTCCAGTCCATCTCGAGGTACTGGAGTGAGAGCAGGGCTTCGTTCTGGGCGGCATCGAGCATACCGACCAGGCCAAGGATGCAGTCGTCAGGACAGGTCAGCACGTCGCCGCTCGCCGTCCCAGCCACGGCCTCAACTTCGGTGCCGCTGAGGGATTGTGGCGCGTCAAGGCTCCATCCAGTAGGCGTACCGGCGTTGGCCGGTCGAACGTAGATGCTCGCAGCGTCTCGGTCCATCGCCAGCAGTTCGCCGAGCGTGGTCGCAAGTTCCGTGCTGTTCACCAAGAGGCCCCAGTCACGGTTGCCGGAATCACCCGGTTGCGGGGTGCTCGACGACTTCCAGTTGCCTGAGCCGATCCAGACTTCCTCCGCGTCGCGTACCGCCAACTTCGCGTGCATGAAAGCGTAGGGGTCGTCGTCTTCCGCGCCAAGCAGCAGCACTTCAACGCCAGCGTCGGTCAACGCGGCGGCCACGCCATCAATGGCGCGAAGGTCCGAAGAGCTCCACCACGAATCACCGGCGTCCATGACCACGCGCACATCGACGCCACGGTTGGACGCACGGATGAGCGCATGCACGAGATTGGGCTCGTGGATCTGGTACACCTGGACCTCAAGCGAGGTCTGGGCGCCGTCAATCCAGCGCACGAGGTCCAACAGGCCAGACTCCGGCGCGATGAGGGGCCGCATGTCGGTCAAGTCGGAGACCGTGCCGTCCACGCAAGGCGTGGCCGCGCCAAGGCGCGTCCAGCGGAGCTTCCAATCCTCTGCGGTGTCGGTGTCGGAGGTCTGACCGCAGCCGTCACCGCGCAGGTACACCAGATGATCCAGTCCCGTGAGCGGTGGGACGACGGAAACGCCGCTCCATCCGTCCACGTTGACCGGCCCATCGCCCCACACCACGGCATCGGCGATGGCACCAATCGGGGTCAGCAAACGGACGGCACCGCCGCCGTCGTTGAGGAAGATGGCCGCGCTGAGGTGGTCGGTCATGTTGACGACCTCGCCGTCCCACAAATCTGCGAGGCCGTCGGCATCAGCACTGAGGGTCACCGAAGATCCGGGTTCGATGCGAAGGTCGGAAATGGTCGCTTGGAAGGCGTTGGTGGCGGAGGTCACCCGTTCAAGGATCCAACCGTCAAGGACCGCGGGCTTGGTGCCGGAGTTGCGCAATTCGAAGAACTCGACATTCGTATCGTCCAGGCTGCCCGCGGGCATCAAGGCGGTGAAGTGGAGGTCCTCTGGACCCGCCATCTCCGTCGTGTCGGGTTCAGGTTGCCCAGGTGTGGCCCACGGGCTGAGCGTAGGTGTCAGCAGATCGATGAAACTCCGGCATAGGATGGCCGATGCGTCGCCGAGGTCGGCTTGTGAAGAACTCGAGGCGTCGGGGTCGTGCAGCACGACGGTGCCGAGCACGTCCGCTTGCTCTTCCAGCAAGATGAGGCCGCGCTCGTTGGGCGCGAGCACGAAGCCCGTGGCGTTTGGCGTCCACCAGGTGTCTGCTCGGACGAACCACGAGCGCCCTTCAGCGTCGACCAGCCGCCAGCGGCTGGCGTTGGTGTCGGCGCTTCCAACGTTCATGACCTCGATCCACGTGCCAGCAGGTGTCCCATCGGGGCAACTCGGCATGATCTCCATCATCCGCAAGACGTTGCCGTCCGTCCACGCCGGCCAAATCGGATTGATTTCGCCTGGCGTCGGCCAAGCGCTGAGGTCCCAGCCGGGGCCGACGCCACGGTTCAGGCCGTCAGGGCCGGCTCCGGCGTGGCTGCTGTTGGCGAGGATGAGCGATTCATCCTCAGGAACTTCGAGCCAGCCGACTTCTTCGACGGCGCGCCCGTCGGGGGTCACCAAGGCCACGATGTCTTCGCTTGTTCCGTCCAGGGCAAGATCAGCGCCGAGCGAAACGAGGGCCACCTCGCCGGGTGCCAGCGAAGTTGAGGTGGCCAGCGGCAGGTGGCCAGCAGCGATGGTCATGGAGCGGCCAGGCGCCACGAAGCCCCAGCCGTCGAGGTCGACCGCTTCATCGCCGTGGTTGATGAGTTCAATCCATGCGCCGTTGGGCCACGCCGCGTCGTCGTCACCGTTCACATCGGGCATCAGTTCGGAGAAGCGCAGCAGCGGGGCGTCTTCGGGAGCGCTGCCGTTGGTCCCGGGCGTGGGCGTTGCCGTGGGGATCCATGGTGAGGTCGGGTCGCTGTCGCGCACCAGGCTGACGTCCATGGTGGGGGCGGTGAACCAATGGGCGGTGTCCACGAGCGCTCCGGTGGCGTCCACCAAGCGGAGCACGTCGGTGAAGTTCCACAACCGGTGGTCGCCCGTCATGTGAATGAGGGCCCGCGCATCGGCGTCGAGCACGGTTCCGGTTCCGCTGTGCACGAGGTTGCTCGTGCTCACCGTGGTGATGTTGTTCAGCCCACCTCTGACGCTCCATCCTGCGACGTCCACGGCGGTCGCTCCGGCGTTGTGGAGTTCAATCCACTCCGTGTTGCCCACCGCGCCGCCTTCATCGCTGGCGACGGGCAAAATTTCGTCGAAGCGCACGTCAGCGGCCAACCGGGTCAGGTTTGGAATGTGGTCGGGCTCGGCTTCGAAGGGCGTGGGGTACGCCGCCAAGTCCCATGAGGTGTTGACGATCTGCTGCAGGCCAAATCCGGGTTCAGCTCCGGTCCACTCGAGGCGCTGTGCGATGGTTTCGTTGGGCCAGAGCAGGTCGAGCTGCTCCACCGCGTTGTTGAGCATCGAGGTGCCGTTCATGGCGACGATGGCCCGCGTGCCGGCAGGCAACACGGTCGTCGTGCTTCCGTCCGCGAGGTAGGTGCTGACGCCGTCCACGCGAACGGAGTTGAGGGCGGCATCAACGATGGTCCAATCCGTCAAATCAACGCTCGACGTGCCCGGATTGTAGATCTCAACCCACTCGCCGCCCGGCCACGTCGCGTTGTCGGCGCTGGGCCACGGGTTCGGCATCACTTCGGTGATGTGGAAGGGGCCGGGGACGATGTCCAGCGTTGGGGTCTGGTTGTTGGCCTGGCCCGGCGTGGGGGCGTTGGTCGGCACGTAATCGTTGGTCGGCGTGGCGGCGTCACGCTCGTAACTGGTCCCGGACGAGGATCCTGTCCACGTGGCGAGGTGCTGCGAAAAGCCCTGCGTGTTGCGCAAATCGAGGCTGCGCGAGCCCGAATTGGCGAGGTAGAAGTCGGCCGCGCCGTTGCGCGCGACCACGAGGTAATCGCCCGGCGCCATGGTGTAGGAGGCGCTGTCGGCCGCGTCGTAGTCGACGATGCTCGCGGCGTCGAGGGTCAGCGTCTTGCCGCCCTCGTTGACCAAGGCCCAGTTGCGGACGTCCACGGAGGTGGACCCTTCGTTGACCAACTCAACCCACTCACCGCCTGGATAGGTGGCGTTGTCGTAGCCGGCTGGGTTCGGAATCAGCTCATTGATGCAGATCGGGCCTGCGCACACGTTGCTTCGTGCACCGGTCGCAGAGGCGGTCGTGAGTGCCAATCCACCGGTGCTCAAGAGGAGCAGAAGCACGAGTCCGGTCGCGAGCGAACGCTGGGCCATGGCTCTGAGGTATGCGCTTGGACCATATCCCTTCCTCTGAATCAGATGAATCCAAAGGAATCGAAACGTTGTGCGAAAGTGTAGATCATGATCGGTACGAGGATGATGCCCATCGCGTGGCTTCGACGAATCCCAATCCTCGGCGGCAGCAGTCCGATGAAGGTCCCCACGATGAGCACCCCAATGCCAATCCAACCGGTGGAAAACCAGACCAAAGCGGTCACGAAGACGATAACGCCCAGCACCATGTGGCCCAGCGGAATGGTGGCGTGAAGCCGCAGCACGGCTTTGCCCACGTGGCGCATCATCGGCACCGCAACGAGGCCAGCCGCGACGGTGATGGTCAGCAGTCGGATGAAGTCGGAGGTGGGTTCGACGGCGCTCCACGTTTCCACGGGATACATCATCTTCAGCGCCAAGGTCGCACCGGACCTTGAGCGGCCGATGATGTACAGGAAACCGAGCACCATCACGGTCACGGCGGTGTTGACCGCGGACAGGATGGCGATGATCTCCAGGTCCTGGCGGGTTTGTGGCCCTTCGCCGTCGCCTTCTGCTTCTTCCAGCGCGATGGCGAGCAATTCGTCGTCGCTCATGTCGATGAGTTTCCTCGTCTCCCAATCCATGCCCGGGCCGGTGCCACCTTTGAGCCGGGCCGACACGTTTCGTCCACCCATCACCAACACGGTCGCCTGGCTTGCTGTCATGCCAGGAAGCACGCCCATGCAGGCGCCTGCGACGCTGGACCAGAAGCAGGGCGAAATCAGAGGCTTGGCGTCGGGGAGCGTCCAGTTTTCACGCTGAGGTGGAAGGTGTGACGTGGTCGTGTAGATGTCGAGCAGGTTGGCGATGCCAAACAATCCGGCCAAGCTCGGCAAGAGGAGCGAAGCATCGGGCATCCCCACAGGCGAGGTCGCGGGCAATTCGAAGACCGCCCAGCCGTACATGCCGGCGAGCAGGAAGAAGGCGGTGGCGGTCAGGAAGCCGGCGATGCGGCTGCTTTCGCCAAGGTAGCCACGGGTCATGCGCTGAATCGGGTCGGGCCAGTCGAGCCGCGTGGTTTCCGTGGCCAGCAGCAGCAGCGAAATCGTCAGCAGCACGAAGGGAAGGATGGAGCGTAGACCGTCGTAGAGTCCGAGTTCTGGACCAAAGGCGACGCGAGCCACGATGATGAGCGGCAGCGAGAGCAGCATGCCGAGTTGCGAGCCTCGCGCCGACCACGCCACGCCACGGGTGGCGTGCCCGGTCAACAGCATGCGGTGGCCAGGGAGCAAGGACAACGCCGTGTCGCCGTCAGGTGCCCCGATCAGGGCCGAGGGGATGTAGTTCAGGAAGGTGTGGACCGTCCCGGTCGAGACGATGATGGCCGCCACGGCGTAGAGGGGAATGCCCAGTTCGAGCAAAGCGGGTGAGAGCGCCAGCAAAATCAGCGCCACGTTGTTCACGTGGAAACCGGGAATGAGTCCGGTGAGCGTACCGAGCAGAATGCCGATGATGAGGGCCGCGAGCGACCACGACAAGGTGCTCAGGTACAACTCAAGCATGCTCAAGCCTCCGTGAGTTCCTGACGGTCGTCAACGCCGTCGTCGTTGCTGTCCTCGTTGTCAGGACTCGTACCGAGCACGGTCTCAAGGCCGTCTGCAAGCCCGTCTCCGTCACGATCGCTGACGTCGGCCGCCGTGAGCGCATAGGTCATGGAGAGGCCGTTTTCCGAGGGAATTTGGGACCAACGTCCGATGAAGCGGAGCGTGGTGTTGGCGTGGAATTCGTCAAGGGCGATGCTCGAGGCCAGCGGCTCGAGGGCAATGGAGCGGTCCCCTCCAGCTTCATGCAAGCGGTAGCCACCGCTGTCGTCCGGCGTCAGGATGCCGCTGAGGGCCACTTGCATGTCTCGGCTGTAGCTCCACTGTTGCGCGCCGTCGTCCCACAGCAACTGGACGGGGTCTGGCGCGTCTCCGTCGAGGGTCATCTCGTGCACCATCAGGCGTGCTCGCATGGCCGCTCCGTCCCACGCCACGCTGACGTTTGCGACGATGGCTTGGCCGGCTTCAATCCAATCCGAGCGTGGCCCGGGCACGGTCGCGCTGACGGTGCGCCACCCGGGGCGGTAGGACGCTGAATCGGCAAGGGACGTGCTTGCGTCCTCCACGCCGGGAGCGATGGCGTAGCGGGCGTAGATGCGGACCGTGAAGCGTTCCCCGCTTTCGATGAGGTCGTTTGGAGCGACTTCGAGCATCCCAAGGAGGTCGGCCATCTGGGTGGGGACGATCAGGTCGAGGTCGTCCGACGTGCTGGCGTCGAGGCACCATGCTCCCTTGGAGGTGGACCAGACCAAGCGACCGGCGGCGGTCGTGGTCGTGTTGACCAAAGCCGTCGCCGCTTCTACGTCCCCTTCTCCGGGAATGAAGCAGACCTTGACGCCGTCGTGGGTGAGGTACAGGTCGCCGTCCTCTTGGATGAGGTCACCCGAGAGGCGCACAATGGATCCACTGCGGTAGGACCAGGAGCCTGGATCGTCCCAATCGAGGGTGTCGACCGCTGGGGTGTGGCTCTCGTCCACGCGGACTTCAGGCCCCGTGACGTGGAAGGCCCACACCAGGTCCGAGGCGTCGTACTGCAAGAGGCCGTCCACCTGGATGCGCGCGCCGTTCTCGATCCAGCGGCCCGGGGCCGAGGTGATGATGAGTTTCATGTGATGTTCTGCGTTGCTGTAGGTCGGGTGGTCGTTGAGCATGGCCGACGTCCAACTGGCGTCGGGCGGCACGGCTTCACCGATGTATCCCGTCAGGCGCAAAACACGGTCGCTGTGGTTGCTTGGGTCGGCAGCGACTTCGGCCAGTGAGGTCATCACGACCTCGGGCAGATCCTCCTGCTTCCAACTCACGGCTCCGGAGCCGAGGGCCTGCATGTAGATCCGGCCGTCCCACTCAATCACGTCGCCCGTGGCGGTGACCTTGGTTCCGATGGGCGGCAGGTCGGTGGCGCGGTACCAGCGCAGTTCGACGACGCCGGTGTCGTCCTCGATGATGATGTCAACCCGGTTTTCGCCCGTCCCGTACGGGTCCTTCATCCACGTCGTCAGGGTGCCTTCGACACGAACGACTTCGTTGGTGTGCTCAATCAGGTTGCCGATTTCAACAACGTCAGGTTCCCGCATGACGGCATAGGCGTTCATGCCGGCCACAAGCAAAATTGCGACGCCGAACATCGCCCACAATCGCTGCCCCATCACGAGGTCGGGGGTCGGGCTGGGTTCCACCATGACCGTCCCTTGAGCGGGCAGCGGAAGAGCGTTCCTCCCGTCTCCATCCTTCGAAGGTGAGGGGTTGATGAAGACTGGCGCGTCCCAACACACGATGACGGGGCCTCCCGACCGGGTCATCCGAGACGAAGTGCACCGGGATGTTCTGGTGCCGGCGGCTCATGCTTCCATTCTGGACACCCGTGAATTCCAGCGTCTGCGCTACGTGAAGCAACTCGCGACCTGCGAGTTCGTGTTTCCAAGCGCCACCCACAACCGCTTCGCGCACTCGCTCGGCGCCTACCACTTGGCAGGACGCCTCCTCGGTGCGCTTGAGGAAGCACATCCTGGGCGCATCGACCCACAGGACGGAGAATTGGTGCAATTGGCGGCCTTGCTCCATGACGTGGGTCATCCGCCCTTTTCGCACCTCCTCGAAACGCCGGAGGTCTTCGCCACTTTCCGCCACCATGAATCGTGGGGCAGGGAGATGCTCACCTCGGAAACAACGGAGATCGGCGCTGCGGTCCGCAACGTCCTCGGGACCGCTCGATTCGAGCGGTTGTTGGCCCTGCTCGACGGCGCTCAGGAGCACGACGGCGTGCCCATTCCCAAGGTGCTCAAAGAAATCGTGTCGAGTCAGTTGGACGTCGATCGCATGGACTACCTCGTGCGTGATCAAGCGAACACCGGCGCCCAAATCGGTGGTTTTGACATCGACCGTGTGATGCGCGCCCTGCGCATTGCGCCCGAGGGCGGGCTTCACGTCAAGCGATGGGGCTTGCCCGCCATCGAAGCCTACCTTGTGACCCGGTACCACATGTACCTGCAGGTGTATTTCCACAAGGTCAACATGCTCACGCAGACCTATTTGGTGCGGATGCTGTCAAGGGCGCGAAGCCTCGCTCAGGAGGGTAACTTGGCCCTTTCACCTGCGCTGACGTCGATGTTGCTGGACGAGGAACTCGATGCCTCGACCTATGCTTCGCTGCACGATGCGCACGTCCTGGTCGAATTGCCCGCGTGGGCCGATCACGCCGACCCAGCCCTTTCCGCAGATGCGACGCGTCTGCTTTCACGTCGTGATTACCACAAATCCCTGCGCATCAGGGACCTGACGCGAGAGAACGTCGAGACGGTCAAGGAAGACCTTGCAGCTCTCCTCGTGGACGCAGGAGCGAACCCCGACCAAGACCTGATTGTGGCTGCGGTGCGCAAGCGAGGATACCTGCCCTACATGCAGGGGATTTTGCTTGAAGACGGTCGAGACGTGGCCGAGCATTCACCGATCGTTCGTGCGCTGAGCGAAGCGGCCGACCGCGTGCTTGTCTTCGTCCCGGAAAGTGTACGTGATGCCGCTGAAGCGCTGGTGCGTGAACGCGTCAAACCGGAACAGGCCTCGCTGGACCGTTTCATGTGAGCGGCAACCTCATGGTTCTGAGCCATCAGGAACGAATGGACCCGTAGCTCAGACGGGTAGAGCACCCGGCTCATAACCGGGAGGTCAGGGGTTCGATGCCCTTCGGGTCCATTTCCTCGCAGTAAGACGACATGGTTATGAGGGTCCGGATGGACGGGGAGGTGTAGGTGTCCGCATGAAGTCATTCCGTCGTGTCGCGTTCCTCGTTGGCCTGTACCTTTGTTCCGTGCTCATTGTGGCCGTTCCGGCTCAAGCACAGATCCCTGCTGCGGCCGTCTCCATGAACTGTTCTCCCGGTGAAGTTCGCGTTGAAGTGAAGCCCGGTTCCTCCTACTCCGGTTACACCACCTGCACGGTGACCAACCCCACGACCTACATCGAGAAGGTGAACATCCAGGTCACCTCCGACGGCCTTGCCGTCGCTCACGCCGGTGACGTCTACGTCGGCGCCGGCCAAGACGTCGACTTCCAGGTCGTCGTTCGCGCCGACCCTTACATGGCGATGCAGAGCCGCCAGTTGTCCGTGACCGGAACGGTCACCGAAATCAACAGCGTTCCTCCCGTGAACGTGGCCAGCTCCCAAACCAACGTGATGGTCAACATCATGCAGTTCTCGCTGGTTCAAGTCGAGGCCGTCGAGCCTTTCGTGCAGCTCATGCCCAAGACCGACAAGCCATTCGAGTTCAAGGTCACCAACCTTGGCAACCAGATTGACTTCATGCGCATCGGCATCACCGATGATTCCCGTGAGAAGCTTGAGGAAGACGGCTTCACCATCAACCTCCCTGCCGTCAAGACCCAGATCGAGAACAACCCCGCCGGCCAGAAGGTTCGCGTCCTCGTGCGCACCCCCAAGGACTGGGGCTGGACCGACCAGTACTACACGATGAACTTCTACGCCGAGTCGGAGTTCTCCTGCAAGAACGGCGGTTGCGAGCGCGAGTCTCAGATGATCACCATCTACGTCCGCGGTGTGTACCTCCCAGGCTTCGAGGTCGTTCCGACGCTCTCCATGGTCGCCTTGGCTGCAGCCATGGCAGGTAGAAGCCTGCTTCGGACCGAAGAAGAGGAAGGCGTCCCCGTGTTGAGGGAAGCCGCCCCGGGTCTCTGACGCACGTGCAGCAACCGCGTCCCCGTGACGCACGTTTGCCGTCGCCTTCATATGCCCATGAGCGCGAGGTAATGACCGAGGTCATCCCATGAGTGGACTGCTTGACAAAGCCAACACCGCCGCCCAAGCCGCCANNGAAGAAGAGGNAGCGGCACCCGCGACACCCGCGCCGGTCAAGGCCGAAGCGCCTGCACCGACTCCTGTTGCTGCAAAGGCCGCTGTTGCGGGATCGGACGAAGGCCTCCCGCTCCCGGCCATCCTTTCCTCGGTCGGTGGCATCGGTCTCTTCGTCGGTCTTCTCCTTAGCTTGCAGGGCGGCTTCATCCCCTTCTTCGTGACCGGNGCCGTTCTCCTCGTCGCCGTTGGTGCCATCGTCTTGGCCGACCAAGTTCAGGGCAAGGACCTCAACGTCGTGAAGACCGGCGGCGCGGTCTTCCTCGCGGTGATCATCGCCATCGTCCCTTACACTGCAGGCGTTGTGGCGCCAGACGGTGAAACCCTCGCCATTTCCGAAGTTTCCCTTGACGAGGCCAACGACCGGTTGGAGTTCAAGGTCCGCGGAAGTTTCGATGCGACCACGGTCACGATTTCCACCTCTCCGGATTGTGACGGCACCGTCGGTGACACCCCTGAGGTGGTGTGGGAAGAGACGCTCGAGTTGGGCCGTGACTTCGTGCGCGTCCAGCCCATGCTCTCTGATTTCTTCTGCGGCAACGCCTACGACGAGGTCAACAACGTCATCCGGACTTACACCGTGACGGCAACCGACGGCGGGGACCTCTCCCAGTCCTTCGATCTGGANTCCAGCCAGATGACCCGTACGCCGCTNGAGAGCGGCGTGCGCATCGCACCGGTGTTTGAGACCANCNACAGGNACCGNNCAACNACCCNAGCNAGACCACCTTTGAGGGCATCACCATCGAGATCATGGCNGGTCTCTTGCCGGACAGCCATCAGCACCTCGACGGTGCGGACCACTCCCCCTCAGGCGACCTGCGCACCGTGCAGGGCGACTATACCATCTCGGTCAAGATCAAGAAGGGAACTTCCACGGTCTGGACGCATCCTCTGATCACGGTGGACGGCTTGGACGCCACCTGGTCTTCTAGCGTGAGTGGGACCCGAAGCGGGGACATGAACGGATGGTTGGCTCTCAGCGGTACGACCGAGGAAAATTTCCGTGAATACGTNTCNAAGTCNGNANTNGATTANGAGAANGNNAAGTACACCTTCGAAGTCNTNNTNGANGTTGGCACCAGCAGCGGTNNNACGGTCATCNCCCANGACGACGTGTGCTGGGACCTNGANTTNGAAAAGCAGGAAACCAGAAACGGAGAAACGCGAACGGTGTACAACTCNNATTGGGANGCANCNACCTGCTGAAACGGGTCACACGTCGTCCCACGGGGCCACATCGCTGGGCTCAGCGTCGGATTCAGGGCTCTGTTCTTCGATGTCCGCTTCAGCCTCTTGCTCCATCACCGACTCGTGGGTTTCCTCGGGTGATGCGACCTCTTCGAGGTAGCTCTTCCCATCCTCGTCGTCCTCATCGCCCTCATCGGTGCGCGCGGCGGCCACACGGGCNATGCCCGCAACGCCGAGCAGGAACACGAACAGGGCGATGACGATCGTCACCAGCGGTGTCTCTTCCACTTCTTCGGCGTAGGTCCAGGACACTTCGGCACCGGTCACGCCTGTGTCGCTGGTGACCAGGTCTTCGACCGCTTCAAGTGGTGTACCGCTGAGGTCGATGATGCCGCACGAAAGGACGTGTGCACCGTCGCTGCCCATCCTCCACGTGAGCGGGATGTCCATCTCACTTCCCGCGGCAAGACCACCGTAGGTGGAGAGTTGGATGTAACTCGGCGAGGTGTCCGCGGCTTCTCCGTCCACGGTGCACTCCAGCACCGGAGAGGCCGCATCCGCAGCGCCACTGTTGCGGACGGTCAACATCACGCCGAGGCTTTCGTTGACCGTGGCGGTGCGCTCCTCGACCTCGACAGCAACAACCTCGATCATGGGCAGTTCGAGGTTGACCACACTCGTTGGGGCCCATTCGGCCGGAACGGTGGTCGTGAAGGTGCCCCAACCGGTGGTGGCGGTGACGGTCATCGTGCCGTCTTCCTTGCCGTAGACGCCGTCCCCAGTGAGCCACTCCACGATCCGGGTCATCTCGCTTGAACCAAGGTCGACACCCACCTCGTCACCCATGGTTTCGGCAAAGGCGTTGGGCGATTTGGTGCCCTTGTATCCAAGGTCACTGCCGCTGACCAAGGCCCCGGGCATGTTGGTGGTGACCGTCCTGCCGCTGAGCCGTCGAATCCATGCATCGGTCCAACCGCCGGTGCCCGTGCTGTCTTCGTAGACCAAGCTTGCATCGTCCACCGCGACGACGTCTTCATCGGTGCGGCTTCCGAGGATGATCGAGCTCCGGATGCTCAGGGAGGATCCATCTTCTGCAATGATTGGGGCGCTGCCCTCCATCGTCGACCGATCGATGTTGCAGGTGCCTGCACAACGCAGGTCGGCNCCACGCACCATNGAGTCCTCGATGAGCAAGGTGCCTTGCACGTCGATGCTGAAGGCGGCATCGCCCCACGTCAGCACGAGGTCGGTTCCTTCGAGGTTCCAGGCCTCATGGCGCAGCATGTTGGCCGAGGCATCGACCACTTCCACGACCTTCGGTCCGAAGGGGAAGGGATGGTTGTGGGTCACGTCAAGGGTCAGCGTGTCCATGCCGTCACCGAGGTCGACTTGGAGGCTGACTTCATCCCCGCTTGGGTCGGTCACGCTCTCACCGGTTGATGCAGTAATGGTCAACGACTCGCTTCCGTTCAACGTGGAGGACATCATCAATCGAACCGTCGCCGAACCGGTCAGGCCAGCCACGGGGAGGACAACGGTAGAAGCGCCGCCCGAGAAGGCCATGTAGGCCTCAATTTCCGAGCCGGTCAGGTTGGCATGCTTGAGGTTCAGCGTCGCACCCTCGTCCACGCGAACGACGGCGTCTTCACCGAGGGAAAGGTTGGCTTCCACCGTGAAGGTCGCTCCGTTGGCGACGGTGAAGCCATCAGCAAAGGTGGTGTCCTCGGTCAGCGTTTGGGTGGTGTCGATGACGTCTGCGTCACGGGCATCGACAGCAGCAGCCAGAGGAGCTCCGAGAAGGAGGGCCAAGAGGAGAAACGCGGTCAGCGTGCGGGACATGGGTTGCCGTGCATCGTGAGGAACATCAAGTTCCCGCCGACCCGTTCAGTACGGGACGTCCTTCCAACCGATGGCGTATCCAAGCATGTTGAACGACCGATGGAGCACGGGCGTGGCCACGAGCAAGACGAGCATTGGGGCCAGCAGGTCCGCCTCACCGTGCAGTCCCGGCAAGAGCAGCCAACCCAACACGAAGACCATCATGGCGAAAGGAAGCGTGTCAAGAAGGGGTGCTTTGGACGACACGTCCCCTTCTCGCTTCAGGCCTCGACGCCGCTTGAAGAAGGAGCCCGTCATGTCGCCAAGGAGCGAAAAGAAGCCGAGCAAACTGCCGACGATGAAGGCCCAGAGGCCACGCGAGATCGACATGTCATGGTCCAAGAGGGGGTCGACGAAGATGCCACAGGCTTCGCCGGCGTTCACGGCGCTGGCCATCAGCACCATCAGCAGTCCAGACGTCAGGCTGCCGCCCACGAGCCCGTTCCAGGTCTTCCCGTCCCCGAGCAGGCGGTTTCCGTCCCATGCGGTGCGCCCTCCGTCGATCGGCCACGGGCCGTAGCCCGTCTTCGGCAACCATTTGCCCCACATCATGGCGAAGGTGTTGACCAGAAACCCCGGGAGGAAAATCCACAACACGAGGAGGCTCATGCCCGCCAATCCGAGGCTTTCCTCACACGTTCCCCAAAGGGCCTCGTCCATGGTCCCACATCATGGCTTGGCCCATGAACCTGCCCGCGGCCAGCGTTGGGCTTATGGTCCGCAGGTCACGACATCACCGCATGGAAAAGCGCCGCGTTCTCTTGGTCGGCTCCGGTGGACGTGAACACGCGCTGGCCATGGCGTTGACGCGGGACGAGCGGGTCGAGCTTCACACCGCTCCGGGCAACCCCGGGACGGCACATCTCGGCACGAACCATCCGGTGGGCGCTGCAGACGTCGCAGGACTCTTGGCGCTGGCAGATGAACTCGAGGCACATCTCGTGGTCGTCGGTCCAGAGGCGCCTCTGTGCGATGGCCTTGCTGACGCGCTCGGGGAGCGAGCGTGTTTCGGTCCTGTGGCTGCGCATGCGGCGCTTGAGGGCTCCAAGTCCTTCGCCAAAGAAGCCATGGAGGCCGCAGGTGTACCGACGGCTGAACACGTCATCGTCCGAAGGGCAGGCGCCCTTGGCGAAGCCCTNGACCGCTTTGCAGGTGCACCATGGGTCATCAAGCAAGACGGGCTTGCCGGTGGCAAAGGCGTGCTCGTCACCGAGGACCGGGACCAAGCGGAGGCCTTCGCCCTCAGCGCCATCGCCACCGCGGGTTCCGTGGTCATCGAGGCCTTCCTCCCCGGGGAAGAAGCCAGCATGCTGGTGCTGATGGATGCCTCCGGTTACCGTTGCTTGCCCGCGAGCCAAGACCACAAGCGTGTGGGTGAGGGCGATGCCGGTCCAAACACNGGTGGCATGGGTGCGTACTGCCCAGCGCCTGTCGTGACCCCTGAGGTTCAAGCCAAAGTGGAATCGCAGATCGTCGGACCGATGCATGCGCACCTTACCGCACAGGATGTGCCCTACCGTGGCGTGCTCTACGTCGGCCTGATGATCGACCAGAAAGGCGACCCTTACGTGGTGGAGTTCAACGTTCGTTTTGGTGACCCTGAATGCCAGGTGACCATGCCGCTGCTCGGAGATCACGCGCTGGATTGGTTCACGGCCGTTGCGAACGACGACCTTGCCAGCGTGACCCATGGCCTCGAAGAGAGCGCGCTGCTGACGGTGGTGCTCGCGAGCGAGGGCTACCCATCGAGCGCGGTGACCGGACGCAGCATCGAAGGACTGGACGTGGCTGAAGCCACTCAGTCTGGGCATGGTCGTGCATGGGTCAACATGGCCGGCGTGAAATTGGACGCAGATGGCACGCCCATCTCCAGCGGTGGGCGGGTGCTCAGCGTGACCGGCATGAGCGGCAGCCTTCAAGAGGCGGCCAACTTGGCCTACGCACGCCTTTCAGACCTCGCGTTGGAGGGCGCCCATCACCGCCGTGACATCGGCGCGCGAGCGGGTGTTCAGCATCCGGAGTTGAATTGAACACTCGCTCGGGTGACTGCGGCCCCGTATCGGGCCGAACCGGTTATAACGACACCATAGGTCGCGAAGTTGCTCCAGCCATGCTGTTGCACGTAGAGAGGGATACCCCATGACCACCACGAACGAGACGACCGCGTCGTCAAAGACGTCACTCGGCCTGCTTCTTGCGCCGATTGCCGTCCTTTTGGCGATGCTTACCGACCAAATCGGAGGCTTCGGCCTCGGATTCGAGAACGACCTGTACCCGCTGCTCATTGTGGCCGCGGGTGCGATGCTTGGCCGCGTGCCGAGCCTCCTCGCCGAGCGCGAGGTCCTTCCTGCGTCGACGTCCACCCTCTCTCTCGGGACGATCCTCGCAGGCGCGGCCCTCGGCTTCCTCGCCGTCCCAGCCGTTGGCGGCAGTGCCTTCGTTGGCCTGTTGTTTGCGATCAACCTCATCGGCACCCACGTGTTGGTGAGCGGTGAGCGCGCAGAATGGGCGACCGTCCTCACGTTCTCCAGCGTGGGTTTGCTGCTCGGCATGGTCGCAGCCGCGACGGCCGGTGACAGCGGCCTCGTGACGAAGGAATACACCTTCGAAGGCCAAACCGCGCCGACGCTGAACGAATACCGCGAGGCNCTCGCCTTTGTGTTCTTCAACGTCTGGATCATGTTCAGCGTGCTCGGCGCGCTGGTTGCCGTCCTTGCCCGCGACGCGATTGACGAGCCCGGCAAGGGCTGGTTCGGGCACCTGTCGGAGTTCGACGGACCTTGGGACCGCAACAGCTTGCCCCTTCAGGTCGGACTGCTTGCATGGGTCACCGCTCACGCTCTGACCTTGTATCAGTTCAACCAAGTGGCGCTCTACGACCGATTGGCCTTGACCGGCGTTGAAGGCTACATGGGCCACTTTTCTGTTTGGGCCGCGGTCCTGACCGGCTTCGTCGCCCTTGCGGTGGCCAGCATGGTCGCCGAGCGCTGGTACACCCGTGCCATGGCCCTCGGTTCGATGTGGGTCTACTACCTCGTCGCCGCCGCCTACGAAATGGGCATGTGGGGCGATGTCGAAAACGAGAGCTCCATGGCTCCTGTGGTNTGGTTTGGTGTGACCTTCTTCATCGGACTCGCCATCTATTCCATCTCCACGAACAAGTCGTGGGGCGGGTGGAGCAACCGCTCTGATGACGCGCCGAGTGGCGCTCGAACCTTCTGGTCAGCCCACTGGTCGCAGGTCATGATCGCCGCGGCCTTCATCATGGCCTTCGCGGTCCGCACCCAGTGGTACGTCATCCCCGCCATGAACGGCTACGGGACCGGCGATTGGGACCTCACCGGCGGTTCTGACCCGTGGTACATGAAGCGCGTCGTCGACTACATCATGATGCAGAACGCGCACCTCGTCTTTGACGCGGACCGCTTCTATCCGTTGGGCGGCATCAACCCACGTCCGCCCTTGTTCGTGTGGTCCATCGCCCTGCTCGCCATGGTGCTGGAGCCCTTCCTCGCCACCCCCGAGGACGCCGTCTGGTGGGCGATGGTCTCCATCCCCGCCATCTTTGGCGCGCTGACGGTCTTCCCTGTCGCGGCCATTGCACGCGATCACGTCAGCAAGCCTGCTGCGGTCATCGCTGCATGGCTCATCGCCATGATGCCCGGTCACATTTCCCGTTCGACCTGGGCCAACGCGGACCACGACGCCTTCGTGATGTTCTTCATGGCGCTCGGCTTCATGTGGTTCCTTCGAGCCATGGCCGCGGGCGGTGACGAACGCCTCACGCGGACCACCGACGCCCGCCCGTCCACCGTGCTCCGAGCCTTCGGAGACGTGGCCACTCACCGCCGCTTCGCCGTGGTCAACGCGGCCTTGGCCGGTGTCGCCTTCGGCGTGGTCGCCCTCGGTTGGAAGGGTTTCGTGGTCGCGCCTTCGATCCTCTTCGTGGGCTACGTCTACATCGTCGCGACCAACATGTTCCGCAACAAGGACAGCACCACGCTCAACATGCTGATGCTGACCATGCTGGGCACGACGCTGCTCCTGGCCATGCCGTTCTATGCCTACCCGGGCATGGACTTGGTCTTCAGCGGCACGGGCCTGCAGCCCCTGCTGTTCGTGCTCGGCTTTACCATGGCCATCGCCTATGTGACGACCGGATTCCGTGACAAGCCGTGGCTGCTCGTTCTGGGTTCCCTCACCGGCGCTGCCGTGGCCTTTGTGGCCATCATTTGGCTGCTCCAATTCTTTGAGCAATCCAACGCGTTCAACGTCTTGTTCACCGGTGCAGGCTACTTCACCAAGACCAAGATTTTCGGCACGGTTGCAGAAGCCAACGCGCCTGACCGTGGGATGCTCTTCGCTTCCTTCGGCCCGATCGTGTTCATCCTCGCGCTCAGCATGGGCATCATCGCCCTCTGGCGAGGCACCCGGCAACGCCGCCACGAGCACGTCTTCATGGCCACGTGGATCCTTTTGGCCATCTTCATGTCGTGGACCGCTGCGCGTTTCATCTTCAACGCCACACCGGCCATGGCCGTGCTCGGCGCTTGGGGTGCGGTGGGTCTGTGGAGCTGGTCCGGCACCAAGGAAATGACGCGCAAAATGCGTCGCATGGGCGTCCGAACACCGGCCGATCGTATTGCCTCGGCGCGCAAGGCCGTGTGGCGCACGCCACAATTCAGCGCGATCATGCTCGTCATGATCATGCTCGGCGGCCAGCACATGACCTACGGACTTGACGCCGGTATTCCCGGTACCTCGCCCGCTGAGGACGACATCGACGAGACGCTCTACAACGTCGTCCCCGACGTGCTCCGTTGGGACGTGGCTGGATTCTCCTTCCTGAACCCCACCGCGTACGCCGACGGCGGCATGCGGTACCTCGGTGCCTTTGGCAGCAGTTTCAACCAGCAAGGATGGAACGATGCATACGCCTGGCTTGCGGCTCAGGACGCCGACGAACCCTACTCTGAGAAGCCAGCGTTCGTCTCGTGGTGGGACTACGGTTTCCAGGCCCTGACGTCGGGCGATCACCCCTCCGTCTCGGACAACTTCCAGTCGGGCATCCCGGCCACTGGGAACATGCTGCTGGCCCGCGGCGAAGCCGATTTGGCCGCCATGTGGTTCTGGCAGCTTGCTGAAGGTGACCGAACCTACGCGGCTGAGCACGGCTACGACTCAAAATTCACCCCGCCATTTGATGCGGTCCTGCAGGACCACCTCAGCGACGCACAATACGCCGCACTGCTTGACATCAACGACGGCACGGAATTCCGTGACGAGACCCGGGTCATCGACGGTCAAGAGCGAGAGGTGAGCCTCCCCATTGAGGTCTTGGACGCCGCGTTCCGCGTGACGCAAACCAACCGGGACACCATCATGACCGAAGGTCACAAGCTCAACGACGACGGCACCACCAGCGACGACGTGCGATGGCGCCTCTGGAAGGACGGCGAGATCCTCGCCTGTGCCGAGAGCCTCGCCAGTTCGTGTGACGGTGCGGACTTCCTGTCGCAGGAAGACGCCAACCGTACGTTCAACAACAACGTTCGATTGACCTCGGACACCACCTTCGAAGTGACCCACTACGTGTTTGGCGACTACTGGTACACTGCCGACCTTGCCGAGGAGTTCAACTCGGTCTCGACGCACATTCACCGTTCCAACGCCCGTCTGGCCATGACCGTCCAACTCTTGGTCAACGGACTGACAGAAGCACAGGTCATGGACCTCTACACCGACATCATCGGTTTGGAGGGCGCCTATTCGGTGCAGGACTACCACGGTGCTCCTGGGGAAACGGTTGAGCGTGACCACGAGATCCGCTACTTCGCGGTCGACAACCGCCTCTACCCACGCGCTGGCCGTTACACGGCCGACGCCCAATACAACGCGGGGCAACCCATGGGCATCTTCGCCGCTCCAACCATCCTGTCCGGTCAGGACCCGACCACCTTCATGACGGAGGTGTACGAGACTCAGCGCGGTGCCTTCACCGACGAAATGACGCGTGAAGAGGTCGACGAAGCCATCCGGCAAGACGTGCTCAATCAGCAGGCCGGTGCGGAAATTGACCCTGTGCAGATCATCGACGTTCGGGCCGACCACACGGCTCAATTCTTTGACACCATGGTGGCCCGAACCTACGTCGGCTACGGTGCATCCACGCTTGGCGTGGACAGCGACGGCTCCAACCCGCAGCCTGCGCAGCACTTTGGCCAGAGCGGCTCGCCTGGCACCTTCATGGCCCAAGCTCTGCCGCTTCCTGGCGCGATGATGAACCACTTCGTCCTCGCGAACTACAACGATGACGACAACGCGGAGAACGGCTACGGACAAGCCAACTCCATGGTCAAGATCCTGAAGTTCTACCCCGGCGCTGAAATGACCGGCCAGGTGACCTTTGCCGACGACGGACAGCCCCTCGAGAACGTGCGGCTCCTCGTCGAGCGCGACGCTTTCTCTGGCGAATCCGGCGAAGACCTCGACGCAGACACCTATTGGATCCCCATCGGCTTCGTGGACACCGACGAAGAAGGACGCTATTCCTTCCTTGCTCCAGCAGGCCACATTCGCGTGAGCGCCTTCATCGGCGAGTACGACCCCTCTTCGGCCCGCAATGCGATTCAGGACGGCTCCTTCACCGAGAACCTCGGTGACGTCCTGACCGAATACAACGAGGACCGCACCGTCAACGAGATCACCGCCGTCCTCGGCGAGGTCGCCAACATGACCTGGGTGGGTGAAACTCACCTCAACGTCAGCGCTGACGAAGCCAACCGTGTGAAGGCGCTCGACCGCACGGCGGACCTTGCCGTGGCCTCGAGCGGTGTGAGCGGTATCGTGACGTGGACCGGCGACGAATCCTTCGCCGGCGAGCCGCTTGTTGATACGACCTTCATCCTGCGCGACATTTGGTCCTACACCGACAACCACACCGTGGTGACCAACAACGGTTCCTTCACCACCGAAGAAACCCGCATCCTTCAGGGAACGGGTGAGGTGACCTTCACCGAGGACGGGACCTTCGAGTCTGACGGCGTCGCGGTGGCGCGCGAGTTCACGGGCACCTACACCCGTCAGCTGAACGGCGACCGCATCCACACCGCCAACGGCACGTGGACCGGCCGAGGCATCATCGAGGGCTGGGTCAGCGAAGACGACCTCGCCAACGTCTCCGACTGTCTTGACAACAACGCCATGACGCCGGAGAACACATCGGTGTGCACCATGACCGGTGCCGAAAACGCGAGCAAGTACCTGTTTGAGGGAACCGTGACGGCCAGCGGCCGTGTGGAGACCCTCTCGCCGACCGTCGTCGTTCGAGACGTGCAAGGTCAGACCTTCGAGGGCGCTGGCGTCTTCGAGGGCGTTGGGACCCTCAACGGAACGGGCCTCTTCGCCGGTCAAGGCGACTTCTCCGGACCGATGGTTCAGCCAGGTTCCTTCTACAAGACTGGCCTCCTGCCCGGTGTCTACAACATGTTTGCCGTGCTCCCGAACGGCCGCCAGGTCCTCTTGCCGGACCCCGTGACGGTCGGTGTCGAAGCCTCGTATGATGTTGAGATGACCATGCCTGGAGCCGTGTTTGCCGATGTTCTGGAGGACATGGAAGGCAACGTTCTGCCTGACACGATCATCGAGTTGGTGGACACCGTCCTTGGACTGGACGAAGCCGTGACCATCGTCACCGACGAAAACGGCAGCTTCAGCCAAGGTCCGATTCCATCTGGTGAGTACTACTACCGTGTGGACATCGACCATGACGGCTGGTACGAAATCAACGCGACGTTCAGCGTTCAGGACGAGCCTGAGAACATCACGTTGGCTTACCCTGTGCCGCCGATGACCGACGTCACGATTCAGCTCGAGGCGCCCTTTGGCAGCGACGGCCAGCCCACGGTTGACGTCGCCGACCGCACGGTGACGCTGACCAACAACATGCCCGATTCCGGCCTCGAACCGTACGTGGCCGTGAGCGACGAGAACGGCGTCCTGTACGCCGAAGTCCCCATGGGCAGCTACACCATCTCAGACGACGCTGACGAGGAGCACCTGCTCCTTGCCCTGCTCGACGTCGAGGAAGACGACATCACGACGACCCTGACGTACGCGGCTTCGACCTGGCTGAACGGCTCGGTGGACGCGCCGTTCGGCGCCGACAACGGGTACGATGCTTGGCTCGAGACCGAGGAGCGACCGACCGAGGCCGCCACCCAAGTCGACGTGGTCGCAAGGGGCGCGGGTGACCTGACCTTCACCGCGAACACCGGCGACGACGGCCTGTTCTCGATGCGTGTTCCGGTCGACGAGAGTTACTCGCTGACGATGACCAAGACCACCGTCAACTACGGGTACGGGACGGTCGTGACCGTCACCGAGGGCATGGATGACCTGAGCATCGTGCTCGAGCCGATCGAGTTCATCTCTGGCGCACTCTACCACATCGACAACAGCACCTTCTGGAACGACGCCATCCCCGGATGGATGCCCGTTGAGATGACGGCCACCAGCACCGACGGTGTCGTGTGGGAATCCGTCTCGAACACGGACGGCGGCTTTGTCTTCAACCTCCCCGCTGGAACCTACGACATCAGCGTCGTGGAGGACGTCCTGTACAACGCGACGTCCGACGAGGACGTGGTGGTCGTTCGCAACCCAGAGTTTGTGCTGGAACCCGCAAGCCTCTACCTCAACCCCGGCGGTCACGCCATGACCTTCCATGTCTTCCAAGACGCGGCCGGGGACGGCAACGCCTCCAACGGCAGCACGGTCACCCCAGCGTTCTCCCTCGTTCCAAGCACGGAACACGGTGCATTGCTCAACGTGACCGCAGACATGTACGCTGCAAACGGCACGCTGACGCTGGACATGCCCATCGGCACTTACACCATCGAGTTTGCCGAGCAGGATGCGGCCTCTGAGAACGCGAGTGAGTACGCCTTGGTGCCCGCCTCCCCGCTCTCTGCCATTGTGATTGGCATCCCTGAACCGATCGAGACCATCGACGTCGGATTGGTGGACGAGTGGCGCATGAACGGCACGGTCTCCGATGCAAACGGTTCCGCCCTCCGCCCACAAGGCGACAGCGTGTTGCTCGTGTCCACGGACGGCGAGGATTACCGCAACGTTGCTGTGGATGAGAACGGTACCTTCGCGGACTACGTGCCAAGCGGCGATTGGATCGCCGTGATTGGCGCGTTCGAAGGTGAGGACGCCACGGAAATCCTCCGGCAGGCCCTGACCGTGAGCGAGAACAGTGCACGCACCGACGTGTCCTTGGCCACCGTTGAAGCGGCCGATGTGAGCCTTCACCTCCGTGAAGCGCTCAGTGAGAACAACTTGTCCGGCTTCCGCATGACCTTGGTGTCCGCGGACGGTCTCGGCAACGTGTCCTTGGACCTGACCGATGAAGACGGCCAGGTTGCTGAACCAATGATGCCCGGCACGTGGTCGGTGCATATGGAGCGAGAGGACGTTCAGGACCGTTGGACCCTCGACACCAGCGCGACGCCGTTTACCCTTGCAGCAGGTGAGGAAGTGAACATCACGGACCTTTACGCCGACCACGACGTCGAAATCGGTGGTCGCCTCTACTGGGACCTTGACAACGACGACACCCCCGATGCCAACGAAGGCGTCGAGGGCGTGCTCATGAACGTCACGAGCCTCGACGGGACGACGTTCATCTCGAACGTGACCTCCGATGAGAACGGTGTCTGGCAACTCTTCGTGCCCGTCCGCACGTCCTACGTGGTGGAAGGCAGCAAGCTGGGCTTTGCCGATGTCGCTTACGATCTCGACGGCAACGGTCTGTACGTGGTGAACGACAGCGCGATGTCCGAGGACCTCGAAGTGTCCGTGGGCCTTGTTGACGTCAGCGGAGCCATCACGGACGCCGTGGATGCGACCCGCCTTGACGGCGCATCGGTCGTGCTCCAGCCCGCTTCAGGCCTGGCACGCGATGCGGTAACGGTGGACAGCACCTCCTTTGACGGCACCACCCTGACGTGGGACGCTCAGGTTGAGCCCGGTGCATGGGTCGTCATCGTTCGAGAAGCCAACCCCGGTGAGAACAACGGCGCCGTCGCCATCGGTCTGCTTGACGCCAGCGTCGGCTCCGGCGGTCACTTGGACCAGACCATGGTGCTTGGTGGCTACGTCGACCTGCAAACCTCGTGGACGGCCATCGACTTGATCCAGCACCACCTTGGCAGCGCCTCGGCCGGTGCCTCGATGATCAGCGAAGGACCGACCGTGACCGTGGAACTTGACGACGACGTGTCATGGGACATCACGGTGAACGACGACGGTGCGCTGAGCATGTTGGTGCCCTCGGGTCGTGTCTCCTTCTCTGCAGACATGGTCACCGTGCAGCACGAACTCGAACTCAACATGAGCTACGAAGGCAGCAACTTCACCACCGTATCAGCCGACCGGCAGCAGATGTTCCTCATCCTCGACCGTCGTGCTGACCGCGACCTCGTGGTCGAAGTGGGCACCGTCGACGCCGATACCGTCGAGTCCTACACGGACGATGCGGGCGGTGTGGACATCCAGGCCAAGCAAGACGGTGACTACGAGCACACCGCCGTTGAGCTCACGGTTGACGTGACCTACGACGGTACGGAGTACGAGGACGTCTACACCGCAAGCGGCAACGCGGGCAACGCTCCCGATGCTTCCGATTGGAGCGTCGAGTTCTGGAACGACACTGAAGAAGCGTGGCAATCCACGCTTGAGGTCCGTCTTGGCATCGGTGAAGACGCGTCCACGGACGACGTGCCCATGTCGGCCACGCTGAAGGTGCGCATCACGCTCCCTGACCAGAACACCTCCCTGTCGCTGCAGAACGGCCACAGCGTGAACGTCATGCTGACGGCAGAGACCGGTGAATTCACCGAGCGTTCGATGACCGTTCGCGTGCCGGTCATCCGCGGCTTCGACGTCGAAGCCGTCGACGAACGTGTGGGCATTGGCAGCGATGACGTGCAAACCCTGACGACGACATTGACCAACAACGGAAACGGTGACGCGACGTTCACCTTCGAAGTCGTTGAGAACTACGACGCGACCCTGTGGGAGATCACGCCAGCCTCCAGCACCATCACCGTGGCGGCCGGAGACACGCGTACCCAAGCCTTCAACGTCCGCTCCGACGCGAGCTTCACCACCGGTGAACTGGAAGTGACCATCGGGGTCACAGAAGTCGGCGGAAGCAGCACCAGCCTGCAGATGACCGTGGTCAACGCGGCCATCGTCCTCAGCGTCGACCAGGACCTGGCGGTGCAAGAATCGGACAACACCGCTGAGCAAGAATCGACGATTGTGGTCATCCCCGTCACCAACAGCGGTGAGCGCGATGCGGAGAATTCCGTCATCGTCTACGCTCGTCAGCAAGGTGAGGGCCTTGACTACCAGCAGGTGACGTTGTCCGTGCCCGGCGGTGAAACCGTCAACGCGGAGTTCGATGTTGGGTCCATGACCAACGGCAACAAGCGGTTTGAGTTCTACCTCGAAGTGACGGGCGATGATGCTGAGTTTGCCACCATCGAGGCCGATTCCGACGGAACAGGAGACGATCCAATCGACTTCCAAATCCGTTTCAACATCGAAACCAACACGGACAACACCGGGGTGGGACAGACCGTCCTTGCGCTGATTGTGATTGCGTTCGTCGGTCTCGTCGTGTGGGGCGGTCTCAGCCTCTCTCGCTCTGGAAGCCGTCGGTTCTGACCTCCAACAGGCCTTCAAATGCGGAGGTCGTGTCATAGCAGCCGTGAGGCCGTCAGCCCTGGATGGGATGGAGTTCCTCCCCGAACCTGGGGAGCCACGCATCCTGACCGCTGTGGATCCCTCAGCGGTCCAGCACGAAGCCGCATGGCGTTCGGAAGTCATGGGTTGGGCGCCGAGTGTCGTATCCGCCGTTCCTCACCGTCGGCGACGCGTGGCCCGTTCTTCACTCGGCCTTGTGGTGTTGCTTGTCATGGTCGGATTGATCGCAAGCCAGGGCTGGTTCCTCGTGGAGATTCCGCTCGGGGACTCCGAGTGGGCGTTCGACAACACCGGCTTGCGGGACCTCTCGGACGAGGGACTGGACGGCGCGGGGGTTCGTCTCTGCGTGGTGGACACCGGGATCGATGCTTCGCATTCGGCCTTTGACGGCCAAGAGGTGGTGTTTCGGGATTTCGTTGGGGGCTCAATCGAACCTCTGGATCGCGGCGCCACCGCTCACGGTACGATGATGGTCGGGTTGCTCGTTGCAGACGGCCATCAGCAGGGTGCGGCCCAAGGAATCACCCTCGGCGTCGCAGCAGCCCTCGCTGGCGACAGCGACGGAGAAAACACCGGTGACGACGCCATCGTTGCAGAAGCCATCGACTGGTGCCGCACGGGCTTCGATGCTGACCTCATTTCGCTTTCGTTAGGCGGTGAGCGCATGGAAGGCCAGCGCGATGTGGTGGTTTCCTCGGTTCGTCGTGCACTGGACGCAGGCGTCTTTGTCGTCGCAGCAGCGGGCAACGACGGCGGTGCAGACGACGATGGGAAGGTGGCCTCGCCCGCCTTCCTGCCGCGCGTCATCGCCGTGGGAGCCACCGATGAAACAGGGGCCGTGTGGGAGAATTCCTCTCGTGGCGACGGGACAGGCGAGCATCCGCACCGAAAGCCCGAGGTCACGGCGCCCGGCGTCAACGTCATCTCAACAGGGGCGGATGACGCATGGTTCACCTCCAGTGGCACCTCGGTGTCGACGGTGCTGGTCAGCGCCGCGCTTGCCATGATCCTCGAGGCTCACCCTGAACTCAAGGTGGACGACGATCGATGCGTGATTCACCTCAAACATGCGCTGAGGGATTCGCTTGGAACGTCGCATTCCCCGACGGCCGGCTATGGCGAATTGGACGCCATGGCGTGGTTCAACGCGGTCGATTCGAGCTGTCCAGAAGCCCCCTGAGGGCGAAATTTCGTGATACAATAAGGTATTTTTTGACACAAAACGGGGCACAAAACGGCCCACAGCGTTATATGTCGTCCGAATCAGCAAAGCATGGTGGATACCATGTCTGGACGCCGACCCCTGAGCAGCATTTCACTCGTCACCCTCCTTCTCATGTCCCTCATGGTGGGCATGGTGACGGTCCCGACCGTTTCTGCCAACAACGAGACCAAGAACGGCGTTGTGGCTGGAACGGAAACATGGTCCGGCACGCACACCTTGACCGGTGACGTCGAGGTCGCGGAAGGTGCCAAGCTGATCATCAACGCCGGCACGACCGTGAACGTGCCTGCTGGTGTGTTCATCAACGTCAAAGGCGCCATCTGCGCGGGTGATGCGGCGTGCGGTGCAACCCAAGGGAGCCAGAGCTCTCCGGTGCGATTCTTGTGGGGTACGCCCTCCAACTGGTCCCAGGAAGGCCGCTGCTATTTCCCGAACTCCCAAGTGCCCTTGTACAACACGGACGCCGCCTGTGGCGGTGGCGTGATCGTCCGCGACACCATTGACGAGGCGATCACCAGCTTCAACTTCGTCCACTTCGAGAAGGCCTATGGGTTCCCAATCTACTCTGCGAACGCACAGAAGTACCTCTTTGGAGCGCTCATCTTTGACGGTTCGAACGTGAACGCAAACGGCCTCTCGTTCTCCGACATCAACACGAGCAACGTCATCGCCGTCAACGCGGCCTCACCCATCATCACAGACTCCGAGTTCTCCTTGGGCATCGACGAACAATCCTACAAGGCTGCGGCCATCCAAGCGTATGGTGCAGGTCTTGGCATCCTTTCGACCATGGAAGTGCGCAGCTCTTCGTTCACCGGTGACACGGAGGCCCAGTGCGGGAACCAGGGCGGCGGCTTTTCGATGATTTACACCGAGGATTCCTACATCCGACTGGACAACCTGGACATTGCCGACAACGCCTACGGTGTCTTCATGCGGGGCACCTCGGGATGGATGACGAACTCCACCGTTGAGACCCTCTGCAACGCCATCGACACCAACTCGTTCAAGCAGACCGGTGACATTGAGCACACCCTGTACATCGACAACAACGTCATCACGACCGGTGAGGGTGCCGGCATCACCGCCTACGACGGTGCGCGCGTCTCAGCGACGGGCAACACCATCTCAGGTGCCAGCAGCGGTTCCGGCTTTGGCATCCGTTCGTCCATCGTTGAGATCTACAACAACGACATCGGTCCAATCGAGGGATACAACGGCTTGTGGATTTACGGTTCATCCGACGTCATCGCAGAGAACAACACCATCCACGACACCACCTTCGAACCTGTGGTGCTTGGCGAGTACCACTACAAGGACCAAGGCTGGAGCGTCCCCGCCCCAAGCGCCAACCGGATGTATTTCGCAAACAACATCATCGAGAACAACTCCGGGACCTGCAACTCCAACTACATGTACGGGGGAGACTTTGCTTGCCCCGCCATTCACGTGTTCATGGCCAGCGCCACCATCGAAAACAACCGCGTCGCCAACAACATGGGCGATGCCCTGCGCGTGAACGGTGGCATCGTCAACGTCCAAGACAACGACATGGAAACCGGGGACTTCGCGGTCCGCATCTTCCAGTTCGACGACAATTACGGCAACAAGTACGGGTCGATTGGGTACTTCTCAGGCAACACGTGGAACAACGCGACGCAGGTCTACAACGTCACCGAGTCTCGGATCACGGTGCAGTCTGAGTACATCCCCGACGTGGCGTCGGGCTACCCCGTCATGCTGGCCTGGGAGGGTGCAGAGTGCCCCTACGTGACCGACGAGTGCCTGCAACTGCCCGTGTCGGCTGAATTGCCCCCACGCGACATGCCCTTGGCCATCGAGCTGGTGTCCAACTCCACGGTGTTCTCGTACGCCGATCTCCAGAACTTCGACACGTCGAAGATCTTCGTTCAGAACCAAAACTCCGAGTGGGGCACGCAGGTTCGACAAGGTGAATTGGTCCGGTACCAGGTCAAGGCAGCAGGTTCGAACGTGGCCGACGCCACCGTGGTCATCCGCGATTCTGTGGGCCTGCCCCTCTACGAACTGGAAACCGATGCCTTCGGCTTCACCGACTTTGTCTCGCTGCCCAGCGATTTCCTCATCGATCGCAACTGGAACCACGTCGTCGGTGACACGGCCGTTGACGTCCCCGGGACGCCAGAAGTCGAAGCCATCGACGAAAACTCCTGTGCGGACGGCTACGACAACGACGGCGATACGAAGGTCGACACGGCAGACGAGGATTGTGCCAACGGCCGTGAACAGGCCTTCTACACGGTCGAGGCCTACAAGTTCGGCAAGGGCGAGAAGACCTTCTCGTTCACGTTGACCGGCGGGATTGACGACATCATCAACCTCGACAACTTGCGGCCGAGCGTCGTGGTGGACCAACTTGACGGTTCGTCGTTTGCCACCACGGTCACCTTGACGGGAGCCGCATGGGACGGCATCGCCGGAAGCGGCAGTCCCGGCGAATACGCACTGGATCAAATCGCCTACGAGAAGCAATTCGGCATCGTGAAGCGCGTCGAGGTTCAGCCGCCCGGCAGCCAATCCTGGTATTCCGCAACCGACACTTCTGGGGCGAACGGCGAAATCACCCGCGACAACCACCCGTTCAAGACCTGGTCCTTCGAATGGGACCTCTCCGGTCACCCCGAGGGTGAGAGCGACGTGACCTTCCGCGTTCGCGCCTTTGACGGGCTGGACACTTCCCCGCAAGAGACCCGGAAGTACAAGCTCAACCTCGTGCCTCCAACCCTCATCCTCAACGAACCGCTGGACGGTTCCACCCATAGGAACGGCAAGGTGCTCTTCACCGGAACCGCCTCCGACCCTTACGTGGGCGTTCAGGGTTCGGACATCCAGCAGATCTGGTTCAACATCACCGGTCCCAACGATTACTTCTCGCACCTCTACACCCAGGGCCAGACCGCTTGGGAATACCAGTGGAACTTCGAAGACCTGCCCAGCGGTGAGTACACCTTCGAGGTCTGGGCCGCGGATTCCGACTTCTGCATCGACTGGCCTGACGGCTGCAACGTGGAGCGTCGCACCCTCATCATCGAGAACGACAACACACCACCCTTCGTGACCGTCGACGCCTACACGGCCGATGGTGAGTTGGTGATCGACGGCGGCATCCTCCGCGCCAGCGAGGACTCCTACCTCCAAGGTGGTGCGTTGGACAACGACGGCCAGGTGACCCGTGTTGAAGTGCAAGTCCTGGACCTTGCGTCAAGCATCCTGATGTCCGATGAGGAACTCATCGTCACGCAATTCCTTTCCAACGGCGCATGGCAGGTGACGTGGGACACTTCGGACTACATCCACGACCAGCAGTACGAGATCATCGTGCGTGCCTACGACGGCGAGGATTACTCCGATGAAGTGCGCCGGCGCATCCGGATCGATAACCCGGTGGACCGCGAAAACAACGCACCGACCTTCAACGGGCTCGAATGGCCGCAGACGTTGACCATCTTCTGCGACAAGAACTCGAACAGCATCGACCGCTGTGGCGCCGGCGAGAGCATCGACCTTGCGGCGTTCTTCAGTGACGCGGACGTGGATTCGACCTTCCTCATCTACGACGTCTTTGACGACCCTGCCACCTTCGAGGACGACGACTACCCTGCGTACATCACCATCAACTCGCGTGGTGTGGCCACCTACAATCCGATGGACGGCATGGCTCAAACCACGACCGAAATCAGCGAATGGTCGCTCGAACAAGTGATGTTTGAGGCCCAGGACGAATACGGCTCTGTGGCCTATTCCTTCCGCGTGAACTTCCTCGTCCGTGCCGTCGAGTTCGACGTGCAGAAGATCAGCAACGAAGAATACCTCGACACCGACGTGCCCGCGACCTTCTCAGGAACCGGTCTTCCCGGATCGACGGTTTCGGTGCGCACTGAAGCCGGTGGTATCCGCTTGAACTCCACGCGCGTGCTCTCGGACGGCACGTGGACCATGGACGTCACGTTGACGCAGCTCAACAGCGACCAGGCCACGCAGATTTACTTCGAAATGGACGGTCAAGACAGCAGCTCGCAGTACACCATCACGCCCGCTTCCGCGGCTCAAGGCGGTCTCTCGATGATCTGGATCATCGTGGGTGCCCTGTTGGCCGTGGTGGTCCTCGCTGGTGTCGTCTTGACCTTCTTCGTGGAATACGAGGAGTTCGAGGAAGAAGCCGATGCCGCAACGGCACAGGTGGAGGAAGACCCCTACGCGTGGGCCAAGAAGGCGGCGCCTGAGATTCCCGCCCAGCAGGCGGCTCAAGCAGCAGCGCCCGCAGCGAGTTCCCAACACCCAGGTTGGCTTTGGGATGCGGCAACGAATCAGTGGGTCCCGGACCCCGATTACGTGCCGTCCACCGAGTGAGGGCGAACCTTGAGCGGCAATCCGAAGCCGGGGGTGCAGGAGCGCATCCTGCTCCACCTGAGGGACTACGTGGACTACAAGTCGAGCGTTGAAGTGCCCTTCGCGCTGTCGCAAATGGGCATCGCCAACGCCGTGGCCATCGCTCGGTCAAACGTTCCTCGTGCCATCGCTTCGCTCAAGGATTCTGGGCTGCTGGTCGAGCGGCAGGCGCACGTGTCCGGCGTGGCCAGAAAGCGCAAGGCGTACTTTCTGACCGATGGTGGCATCACCACCGCCGAGGAGACGTGGCAGCGTCTGCGTGAACACCCCGTGCATTGCCTCCTCGAGGACGGCTCATCGAAGCGCAGCGACCTCGGATCTGTGCACGAAGTGCTCCCCTTCCCCATGCGTCCGGTGGACGTCATCCGCTACATGGACGACAACGGGGTGTTGGACGTCCGCGGACTCTCGCCGGATCTGGTGGACCGCGACCTCTCCAAGCACGTGGAAAAGCAGTTGGTCACGTCGTTGGCTGACCTTCCGCGCGTCAGGAAATTCTACGGTCGCGAGCGCGAACTGGATCACATCGTCAGCCTGCTTGATGCACGGGCCACGACCCTCCTTGTTCCCGGGATTGCCGGAATCGGCAAGACCACCGTGGCTGGGAAGTTGGTCGAGCGCTTCACACATCGTCGGAACATCCTCTACCACCGTTGTCAGGACTGGGAAAGCGCGCGTGCCTGCTTGGAATCCGTGGCCGAGTGGTTGGCGAACATGGGGGATGCCTCGTTCTCCGATTACCTTGCTGCGACCCCGGTGCCGCAGCCTTCCGACGCTGCCCGGCTCATTGCTGATGCCCTCTCAGGTACACCGTCGTTGCTGATCATGGACGACTACCACAAGGTCTCCGACGCGGTGCTCCACCAAACCGTCCAAGCATTGGCCCTCAACCTCATCGAAGCGGAAGATTTGGTCGGTTTGGTGCTGTTCTCTCGTTCCTTCAAACCCGTCGTGGCTGCGAAGGACGCAGAAGGAAGGATTTCCAGTTTCGTGTTGCCGCTTGACGGGCTTGATCCCGATGCCACGCGACAGCTGCTCAGCAGTTTCGAGGACCTCTCTGATGAACAGTGGCTCCACATCCACGGCTTGTCACGAGGGCATCCGTTGGTGCTTGAATTGATCAACCGCGGGGCATCAGCGGGCGCATACCACGAGTCGCTTGAGGCCTATGTGTCGGTGGAGATTTTCTCCAAGCTTAGCGCGGAGGAAAAGCGCGTTCTCTCCGCCTTGTCCGTGTTTAGGGAATCCGTGTCGCTTGACGCCCTCGGTCAGCAGGACCTTGATCTCGACGTGCTTGACTCTCTGGTCGATCAGGGCCTGGCTCGGCAGGCGGACAGCAACACGTTTGACGTGCACGATCTCATCCGCGAATTCCTTCTGCGAAGCCTCGACGAGCAGCAGCGTCAGGACCTTCACCGTCGCTGCATCGCGTGGTACGCCGAGCACCACGCCACCGCCGAACAACTCGTGGAGTACATTCACCACCTCATCGCGTGCGATGAAATCGAGGATGCGGTCAACTTGTTGACCAACGAGGGTCGTGGGTTGGTCAGCAAGGGGCACATGGAAGTCCTCACTCTGCTCGAACGCGTTCCCTTCGAGAACCTCGCAGACTCGGATGGCGCAAGGTTGCACCAACTCTCTGGCGAAGTCTTGGCGCTCCAAGGACGGCTCGAGGATGCGCATCTTGCGCTGGCCTCCGCGCTGGAGGGTGCACTCAACGCCAAGGACAGGCGCACGGCATCGGAAGTCCGCTCCACCTTGGCGGACGTCGCGCTGAAGCAAGGTCGCCCGGACGAGGCCCTCGATCTCCACAGAGAGGCGCTCGAGGGTTTCATTGCCATGGAAGACGAGCAAGGCGCCACCCGGACCTACAACAACATGGGCTACCTCTTGCGCAGGAAAAACGACCAGAAGGCAGCACTCGAAGCGTATGCACAGGTCGAGACCATCCTCTCAACCACGTCATCTCCCGACGAATTGGTTGGCTCACGCATCAGTCTGGCTCGGGCCTTTCTCGATCTTGGTGAAGTTGACCGAGCGCGTGATCACGCCATCACTGCGTTTGAGCGCACGGACGGTGGCGAGGAGCGCATGCTCCACGCTCGCGCCCAGGCGGTTCTCGGCCGCTACTATGCCAAGATGAAGGACACCGAACTGGCCTTGCACCATTACTCGAGCGCCGTCGAAGCGCTTGCACAAGGCGGCGATGTTCTGGCGACCGTGGAAATCAGCATCCTCCTTGGAGAAGTGCACGAAGACGGTGGGCGCGTCGAGGAGGCCACCGAGCAGTACCGCCAAGCCCTCGTCATTGCAGAGGCGAACGACCTTCGCATGCAAATCGGCGAGTTGTTGTCCAAATTGGGAGGCGTGACCCCGGACAAGCAGCGACGGATGGAATACCTCCAACGTGCGCTGACGGTCTTCCGCGAATTGGGTGCGAAATCACGGATGCGCGACGTGCAAGCACAAGTTCACGCCGCGGTCATGAACCGTTGAGCGTGTCCAGCGGTGGAATGAGCGCGATGCGCGTGACCCCTTGGTCGTAGATGACCCAGATGGCTTGAACGCCAGCAAGCACCACCTCACCTTCGTGGGTGGCGGGTCCAAGACCCGAGAGGTCCACCGCTGAATCAAGGTCGCCACCGGTGTGGTCCAAGCGAAGTTCGTCTTGGCTCAGCACGAGGGTCATCGTGGTTTCATCCGCCTCTGAGGGCCGCCATTCCACTCGTTCGACGTATCGAAGATCAGCGTCCAATCGCGCTGCATCGTCGGCCCGCTCCACCGCTTCTGCGACATCGTCGAGGTTGGCTTGGATGGCCGTGGCGTTCCAACGCTCCCGCGTGGCGGTTTCGATTCCGTAGGCCCAGACGCCGAACATCGAGAGGAGCACCACGCCGAGCAGGAAGGTGAAGACGTACCCCAACTCGGTGGCCGCAGCCCCCTCGTCATGTCGGCTCCGCCTCACAGGTTCACCTCGCGCATGCTGACGTCCAAATGAGCGATCTGGAGGGAGAACTGAATCGCCTCTCCCCCGGTGTGCCACACGGATTCGGTGGTGCCCATGGCGGGATCAGGGACCCAACCGACGTAATCGGTCAGCAGATCCAGCCGTCCGGGGTACACGGTCCAATCTGCGCTGCCTTCGAGCGCATAGGAGCCGACCTCAGCGACCGCCCCACCGTAGGGGCCCGTCCAGCCGCGGCGCACTTCAAAGGCTTGAGCTGAGGCCATGACGTCCCTTGATTGCAGGGTCATCGTCAGGTCCACGGCACCTGCACCCTGTGGGCTGTTGACGCTTGGGTGCATGGCGGGGATCGTCGCGGCAAACCTCGGACCCGGTCCGCCGCGATCGGTCGGCGCCCGCAGCACAAGCGGGTCGAATTCCGGATGGTTGGTCATGACCGCTCCTCCAGCGTAGGCCACTTCCATGCCAAGGATGGAGGATTGGAACGCGTATTGGAGCCTGGAAAGATGGACGGCATAGACGCTTCCGATGGGGTGGAGTTCGTCACCTTCGACGAGGCCATAGACGCGCATCTCGAGTCCTGAAGGGTGGGCGCCACTGCGCCAAGCGGCGGCTTGGTCCTGCGGTTCAAAGCCGACGGTTTGGCTCCAAGGCAGGTCAAGCCTGACCCAGCCGCTCGCTTCGATCCCGACAGCAAGGCAGCGCGCTTCACCGTCGTGCAAACCGATGGCAGCACCGTGCTCACCGACAATTTCCGTCACGCGGATGCCGTCCCCGGTGGCGTTGATCCTGCTCTCAGCGATGGACGCGAGGGTGTGCGTGGTGTTGGCCTCGACGTCGAGCGTGGTGTTGGTGTTGTCGACCAGGACGGTGCTCTGGACGCCTGAAAGCACGATGTCATGGTGCGTGAATGCGCCATCGTTTACGTCGAAGGCGAGTCCGGACGGCCCACCGGTGTCGCTTGCAGGCAACATCCGGACACCGTCCGCGGTCCCGTTCCCCGCCACCCATGTCGCGGCGATGCGAGCGTTTGACGAAAGCCAAGCGGGGCCTTGTGCTCCAGTTGGGGGCCAATCGACCTCCACATGGCCTCCTGGTGCGATGGTCCGTCCATCGCCTCGCCACGTCACGGTGGTCGAGCTTTGCCCGGGGTTGGTCAGGATCAGCTGTCCTTCAGCGTCTGGGGGAAGGAAACTCGTGCTCATCATTGGCCCACGGTACGCGTTCAACACCGCTCGCCCGTGACCTTCGAGGTGGCTCATGTGCACCATCATGTCTGCTGGGGCACTGCTCGTCACGTGCAACAAGGCGGCGGAACTGAGGTTCACGTCGAAGCTTGCGCCGTGCGCCACTTGGGCTTGCGCCGTGTCGTCCATGATCACGCGACCCTGCTGGTCGGTCACGGTCCAGTCGACCATCGCTCGGTCAGCCGAAGTCATGTGCACCTGATGAACGCCGCTGGGGAGTGGCACGGTCCAAGCGCGCCCTGTGCCATCGATTGGGTCCTCATCGCTGGGTGGGACCAGCACGGCACCGCCGTCGCCACGGAGGTACACCACGGTTAACGCGGCTTCAGCGGTCAGGCCAGCGGGTGCAGGGTCGAGGCGCACCACGTCTCCCGCGCGCAAGGCAAGGTCTTCGCCGCCATCGGCAGGGCTGACCTTCACCGGTCCCAAGGTTTCCGCCACGCCAGGCGTGACGCTGAGCACCATGGATTCGGCCCACGAAGGTGTGGTGTAATGGAGGGGCCGATCCGCGCCAAGCCGCAGGTCGTCAAGGCACACTGCGGTCGTTTCTGACTCGGGATGGCGGACGTCGAATTCCCCATCGAAGTCGAGCAAGCCTCGCGAACGCAGGGTGTGGGATTCGGCCCAAGTGGCGGCATACCACATGCCACTCGCGGTTTCGTCCCATCGCAGTTCTCCGTCAATGGGCCGGATTTCGACGTGCGCAACATCGCCGGGCATGCCCGTCTCGGACAAGGCATCGGCCCGCTGGGCCAGGAGCCCCATTTGCGAGGCCATGTCGTTGCGTTCTATCGAGCCCTGCATCTCCATGATGACCGGCATCATGGAGGCCATCATCATCCCGATGATGGTGACCACGCCACCAAAGAGGAGCACGGTCGCGACGGTCGAGGAGACCGCCTCGTCTTCGCGTTGGAGGTTCATCGCCTCACCTCGATTCGGGACACGTCGAGTTCGAATTGGAGGGGCGCGCCTGCGGTGTCCACGGTGAATCCGTCGATGCCTGAGGCGCGCTGCCAGGGGCTGATGCCAACGTGCTGCTCAAGGGTTCCAGCGGCGCGGTTCAGCGTGTAATCGGTCAGCCATGCGTCGTGGATTTGCGGTGTGACGATTTGATCGACGGCGTTTCGCATCGTGAACCTCAGGTTCCACACCTCCTCGGAAAAGACGGTCATGCCGCCGAGGGACACGAAGTCCAACGGGACGCGGCCCCCACCAATGCTGCCGCTGGTGGTGACGTCACGCAAGGCCATGGTCAAGCGTACCTCGCCGTTCACCAGCGTGTCGAGGTGAACCAGAGGGGTTTGTTGCAAGTCCCACGTGTCGTCACCAAACCGTTCGGCTCGGCCGTGGTTGACCATCGCGATGCGGTGATCGCCTTGGCCGAGTTCGGTGCTGACCTCAAGCCCTGAGAGGATCCACGTCACGGACCGATGAATGGGCTGTTGGTCGGCGTCGTAGACGGTGATGATCGACCAGTGCTCAGAGCCCACGCTGTGTTCGATCGGTTCCGTGGCGTTGGCCAGACCGACATCATGGGATTCGGTCCCAAGCGGGGTGGTGATTGTGGCAGAACGGGCGGTTCCGTTTTGCATCGCGACGGTGAAGGATGACTCGTCCACACGGTCGATGACGATCGAATCGGTCGGCGTCAAATCTGCTTCAATCTTCCACGTCTCGACGAAATCCAGCGGCTGAATCTCCGTCGTTTGGATGGCGAAGGTGGTACGAACGCCGACGTCCTCGGGCGATGCACCGGCCACCGCCAAACGGTCGTCCAATCGGTCAGCAATCCCGTTGGCGCTCTTCCAGTTCACGTTGTCCTCAAAATCGGTCAGGTAGGGTTGCAGGAAGGCAATCACGCCCGCCATGATGGTCATCACCATCGCCAGAAGCATGATCACGCCGAGGACTTCGCTCACGGCGTGCTCGTCTCGGAAGGGACGGTCCGCGCGTTGCCTGCGGCCGTCCATGGGGCAAGGACCGCTGCATCCGTCTATGAGCCTTCACGTTGCACGCGGGCGGCGAGGGGCCCTTCTGTGGACGGAGGGACAGAAGCCGCTTCGCCAAGGAAGACGCTGAATTCGGGCCCATCTTGCATGGACAAACGGATGTCGCCTTGGAAGCGTTCGTCGAGGTAGTACAGCACCGTTGATTCCGCCAAGTGCGGCTTGTTGTTCATGTCCGACAAGTGGGTGAGGGTGATGGATGACGTGGCCTCGGTCACCACCTCAGCGAGGAATTCTCCCGTTTGGTCGTTGGACAGGTGACCGCCTCGGCCGCTGATGCGCTCTTTCAGGGATCGCGGATATGGCCCCTGTTGCAGCAAACGTTCGTCGTAGTTTGCTTCCACCGAAATGTGCTCGCATCCCCGGACGTACCGCACCAACTCGTCCGTCCATGAACCGAGGTCGGTGATGAACGCGGCGCGTTGTCCTTGGTGGCTGGCGATGAAGGCCACGTTGTCTGCGCCGCTGTGCGGCACCGGGACCGGCAGCATGGCCAAATCAGGTCCGAGTTGAATGGTTTCGAGGGAGACAAAGGGGTGCCAGAGGTCTTCGAGGAGACTCAACTCCTCAGCGGTACGGGCGTTGGCGTGCACCTGAAGCCCCCAGCGACGTTGTGCGATGAGCGCACCGCCACCGTGGTCGCCATGGTGGTGCGTCACCAGAATCGCGTCCAGGTCTTTCGGATGCAAATCAAGCAGCTTGAGTCGCCGTTCAAGCGAGGCGCCGCTGAATCCCTGATCCACCAGCACACGCACGTGTTCGGTTTCGAGCAAGGTGGCGTTGCCCTTGCTTCCCGAACCAAGATGCGTGATGCGCAAACTCATGCCTTAGGTTCGCCGTCGGCGAGCGTCAATGAACCTCGCGGTCCAATCATCGTCGGAACACCGCTCCACCACCCTCTTAAGCGTCGCAGAGGGCAAAGAACACGCCGAGGGTGCTCGACGGAGGGTGTTTCATGCGTCGAAGTCAGAGCACCCTCCTCATCACGCTGGCCGTGGTGGCTGGCCTGCTCTTCATGTCGCAGTTCCCGGCCTTGTCGCCGGTGGCGTCAAACAACCCAAATGAGGCGACCGGTGAAGCGCCTCCCGTCACCGACAGCGACGGCGATTTGATTCCTGACGTGCATGAGAACCTGTTCGAAGATTGGGTGAACCGGAGCACGGCGGACGGCCGGATGATCGTCATACCAGGCCTTGACCGTGACGACGCCCGTGACGCCAAATACGATCTTGACCGGGACGGCCTTAACGCCACGGAAGAGTACTGCTGGCCGTATCCTGCGAACTGCACGGATCCTGGCTTCCCTCGTGGATTGACGGGGTTGCTCGATGAAAACGGGGAACGGAGTTACCTCGACCCCCGCGTGTCCGACACGGACGGCGATGGGTTGCCCGACGGTTTTGAGGCATGGATGTGCCTGCAGACCGGCGGTTACAACGCGGTGGACATGGTCTTCCGGTGCCCACGCTTTGATCCGCTGAACGCCAGCGAGGGTGCCGAGGACCCCGATGAGGACGGGTTCGACGTGGATCGAAATGGCATCATCGACGACAACGAGATGTACACGTCGGCCGAGGAATACAGGCACGGTATGCCTCCCTTCCATGTGGATGAACTCGACGGTTTGTGGTGCTCAGCGAGCCTTCCAGATGGCGGTCCGTTCGACGATTGGCCGTACATTTCAACGGCCGCGAACATGACCTTCGCCAACCTCCTTGCCGCGTGCACCACAAACAGCACTTCGGTGTTCGACGAGGACATCTGGTTGGGCACCAATCCGTTGAACGCGGACAGCGACCACAGGTCGTGGAACGGCGTGAGCCTCGGCCGCACCTTCCCTTCCTTTGGCGATGGACTGCCAGACGGGTGGGAAGTTCACTTTGGCCTTGACCCGCTGAACAGGTCCAACGCGCTCATCGACGTTGACAAGGACGGCTGGGACGAGGACAGGGACGGTTTCGTGACCGGGGATCCTGTGACCACCCAAACCGGAGTCTCCCTCGGCGAGGCGCTCTCCTCCTACGAGGAATACCTCGTGCACGACGACCAAGGCAACGTGGTCCGATCCGGCCTCAAGCACGTCGCCTTTGGTGCCAACGACACGTGGGTCGAGGTTCCGGTCAGGCTTGCCTCACCAACAGCGAGTGTCGCTACCCTGCACCACGACGTGCGTGATCTCCACGTCAACGATCAGGACGTCTACGTCATGACGCGTCACGGCATCACCCATTGGGCGGTGGACGACGGCACGAGCACCGACGTGTGGTGGCCTCACGCCATCCGCTTGACGGATCTTGTGCCACTGGACGTCAACGGGGCGCTTGCCGGCTTTGCCGTGACGTCAAGCGCGGGATTGCAGATCATTCCCTTGCTGGACGACGGTGCCTTGGCACCGATGGAAACGTGGAGCCACATGGACGCGCCAGCACTCGAACGGGCCGTGGTCCTCGATCTGGATGGAGCCAGCATGCACGTCTTGGCCCTCGGCGCCAACGGTGACGGTGGCGTGTGGACCATCGGCAGTGATTTGCAGCCAAACGGGGACGTGATGGGCGCGTTGAGCGCTGGTGTGCGTTCCGCACTCTCGTCGACGAACGCGACCGTGACTGCCCTCGCCCACGCGCCAGGTGTTGACGGCGTCCCCACCCTTTTCGTCGGAACGGATCGCGGCCTTCTGGTCTTCGAAACCGCTTCCGCACGCGACGCGAACCTCAACGGCACATGGTTGTTCCACTTCGCCTTCGAACCCACGGTGGTGGACCGGGACCTCGACGCGTTGCGGCCCATCGGTGCCAACGTCGGTGAAGCCCCCGCCGAAGTCCGAGACTTGGTCTTGGATGGCGCGGGTCCTGACCAGCTCGACACCCTTTGGATGGCGATGCCCTCTGGCATCCACCGTCTTGACCTCCGGACCCTGGCCATTTCTTTCGGAGGGGACCTGGTCCACCCGGGTCAAGACGGACGGTCCATCACTGGTGCCGACGACGTGCACAGCCTCCTCGTCTTGGACGACGCCTTGCTTGTGGGCAGTGCATGGGGCCTTTGGGTGGTTGACGGCGGACGTGAAGCCACCTATGGCGCGCGGGAGCAAGCCCTCCTTCCCGGAGAGTTGGCGGCCTTGGCCACCGTCGAAGTTGACGGCGTGTTGCGCATCCTTGGTGGTGCTGCTCCAGGCCGATTCGCGAACCAAGCCCTGATGTCTCCGGTCAGCAACGACTCTGACTTCGACGGCATGACCGACGGCTGGGAACTCATCCATGGCCTCGACCCCACCGATCCTTGGGACGCAGTATTGGATCCTGACGGCGACGGTCTTGACAAGGACCTCGACGGCTTTGCTGATGACCGATTGTGGACCAACCTTGACGAATACCGTTACATCGCCATCACGGACGACGGGTACGACAGCACCGATCCGTCCAACCCGGACACCGACATGGACGGAGCACCGGACGGTGCAGAAGTGCATGCTTTCCATCTGTCCACCACCACCTTGTGGTGCTACTACGATTTCCAGATGACCTACCGCTGCGACAGCACCGTGGGTGCGGCGGCCAACCAGACCTACGTCGACAACGCACCGACCGACGCGGCCACGGACCCCACCAATCCAGATTCCGACGGCGACGGGATGCCTGACGGTTGGGAAATCGAGCACAGGCGCTGGGTGGGCACGGCCTTTGACGGCGGCAACAATTGGACCCTTGACCCGATGCGTGCGGACGATGCGCTGTGGGATGCAGACCGCGATGGTCTGGCCAACATTTGCGAGTACCAATGGAGCGTCATGCGCGACTTGGCGCTACGGGGCGACATGGTGGACACCCACGGTGAATCGCCTGATGCGGCAGAGGCATGGTTCGAAACCGATCCAAACAATCCAGACTCCGATGGCGACACCATGACCGACGGCTGGGAAGCAGGCGGCCTCTGCGCCTACGATGCGGGGCGTGTGGGGGTGAACCCGCTCAACGGCAGCGACGGTCTCGAAAATCCGGACGGTGACGGTTTCGACGTGAACCTTGACGGCGTGCTCGAACCAGGGGAGGCCTACGTGAATTGGCTCGAGTTCCACATCAAAGACCTCGACGTCGTTGACGGGGCCATTACCTTCGGAGCCTTCACCGCCCCGGAGGGCTTGGATATGTCCCTCTTCGAAGGCATGCTGCTGGGCGACGAGCCCGCTCACGGTTTCATTGACGATGCCGATTTGGCCACCTTGGCCACCGCGGTGCCCGCTGCGATTGGATCGACGGATCCCTTGGACACCGACAGCGACGGAGACGGCATGCCGGACGGTTGGGAAATTCACTTCGCTCGTTGGGCGGTTCTCGAGGACCGCTGGACCCTCAACCCAATCGATCGAACCGATCGCTTCCTTGACGCCGACGACGACGGCATGACCAATTGGGAGGAGTACAACGCCATCGACCCGGCCTTGAACCAACTCGAATCCATTCAGTCAAGCCCACAATTCTACGTGACCACCATCGGCACGGCGCCCGCCCTGCAGCAGTGGGCCAGCATTTCAGTTGACGCCTCCTTCGGCTCCTTTGCCTCCGCTGCGGTGCTGAACGCCAGTGGACCAACCGCTGACCCGAACAACCCAGACACGGACGGCGACGGCATCATCGACGGCATGGAAGTCTTGTTCACGGCGTGGAACGATTCGGCGCAAACGTGGACCCTCAATCCGATGGTTCCTGATGACGGGGATTTCGACGCAGACGGTGACGGTTTGTTGGATCGGCAAGAACTGGCTTTGGCCTTTGAACAGCCCGACAACGGTGAGGTTCATCCTGCCGACGCCCCCTTGTTCCACATCGACGGAGACAACCAGCAACCGACCGAGAAATCGCAGCGCATCTTCCGCATCCTCATCGACAAAGACACCCGCGGAAAGCGATACCTGGCCGATTTCAACAGTTGGCAGCAGGGTGAGGTTCCCTCGGAGTTCATCTCCTTCTTGATGGGCCTGAGCGACCCGACCAACAGCGACACCGACGACGACGGGATGCACGACGGCTTCGAGTACTGGTTCACGTCGTGGAACCTTGAGGAAAACCGATGGGGCATGAACCCGCTCATCGATTCGGACGTCAACCTCGATTCAGACGGCGACAGTTGGGACTGCAACGGTGACGGGAACATCGACCTCAACGAGACCTTCAGCAATTTGCGGGAGTGGGAGTCCAGCACCTGGGGCAAATACCTCGCCAGATTCACGGTGCCGACCGAGGTTGGTGTGGTGTCCTTCGGCGATGACGCCATGAGCGCGTACATGAGCGAAGCAGGGTTGTCAGCCTTCTTCGCACGTGCTGCGTTGTACGATGATTTCATCGCAAAGGGCCCTGAGAGCGCGAACCGGATGACCGCCATCAACGGCCTTGATCCGAACAATTTCAACCGAACCTTGCTCGGCGTCGCCGACCCGACGCACCCCGACTCGGACAGCGATGGACTGCCGGACGGCTGGGAATACTGCTACGCACGCTACGACATGCCCGACCCCTCGACCGCGCTTCGTTGGGCGGCTAATCCGCTCAATCCATTCGACGTCGACCACGACGGTGACAGCGACGGTTGGTATGATCGCACGTCCTTCGACACCCCAGCGCCCCTCGGTGCGTGGAATGCTCGGAGTTTCAGCGCCTCGGGTGAGCTCATCCAGCAGGGTGTCGGTGACCTTCCGTTCACCAACTGGATGGAGTACGAAAACGGGACCCGTCCTGACTTGAACGACAGCGATGGTGACAGCGTGGCGTACCTGACCACCGTCGAAAACGGTGCCGTCGTCGCGCACGAGCGCGACTACAACCTCTCCGATGGCCGTGAAGTGTTCAAGTACGGCACCAATCCGATGGACAACGACACCGACGGCGACATGATTCCAGATTGGTACGAGCACGCCAAGGGTTGGAACGAGACCAACGACAACTACTCCTCATGGCTTCAGATCCGTGTGCAGTGGATCGACACGACCACCGGTGGTGCGTGCAACACCGATACCACCTCGTGCCGTCCATTGTCCATCGACACGGGCTCCCTCGCGCGCCCCAACCTTGCGTTCACCTGGTTTTCGATGGACCCACGCGATGCCACGGACGCCAATGAGGACCACGATCAGGACGGAAACTGGGATTGTTCGGGAGCAGGGTGTGTGTACACACCCTACACCGCGTTCCAAGAATTCTATGCCATCACCGACCCTGTGCTTTCCTCCCCGAACGCTGTGCGCCTGGCAGGATTGGTCCATGACGGCGAGGGCATCAGCGAAGGCTGGCAGCTCCGTGCTCACCTCCTGGGCCTCGGCTCGTGGGACGAAAACGTGCGCAATTACCTGAAGATGGACCAGCTCGGCAACTCAGATCAGCGCTTTGTGTGGATCCTCGACGACAACGACCAGGACTTCCTGATCATCGATGAGTCTGATGACGAGGTCTTGGCTGCTGGTAACCGCACCGATCCGTGGGACATTTTCTACACCGGGTCTCCACAGACGAGCCCCGTTCGAAGCGTGGGTGAACACGAGCTCGGGTGGTACATGGTCGACCTCGACGACGATCACGTCGCCGAAGGAACGGACCCAATGAACTGGGACACGGACGGGGACTGGGTGGTCGATTGGTTCGAGGTCAACGACGATGAGCGTGACGGCACAAGGGGCGATTCGTCACCGTTGCGTTACGATTCGCGTTTGGTCTCGTAATGCACCGTTCAGGGCATCATTCAAATGCTCAGCCAATGGTCTTTCGAACATGGTGGACGCCCGCTTGCCGTCACGCAAATCCATCGCGCCCGCCGTGATGTTGACCTTGCTGATGATGCTGATGTCTGCCTCGCCGCTGCTGACGGCACTTGCGCCGAACGCAGAAGCCTCTGGCGTGGCGCGCCACGCCTACGGGTTCAGCGACGGCTCCACCGAATACGTCGCGTTGTACCAAGGCGCAAGTCCAGACACGGGTGCGAAGGTGCAGATTCCAGTGGGTGCCGAGGTCGTGGACGTCAGCATGACCCTGTCTGGTGCAAGCTCCACCGGCTGGTCGTCCACCTCGAGCGCAACGACCGAGGATTGGCAAGCGGGTGAGGGTTCGGGCGTCGACGCGCGATCGCCCGTGCTGACCTTGCAGCAAGCCACCCCGACCACGGAATTCTTCCCGCACGGGTTGGACACGGTCATCGACCCTTCATCCACGGCTTGGCACGACAACGGCTCCTACGCAGTCCGCCAACCCCACACCTCCAACTCAACGGAAACGCGGTTTTCGCAACAGGTTCAGCGCACGAGCAGCACGCTCACCCCACAGGGCCAGGGCGCCGTCCTCAAGCACCACGACTGGATCTTTGTCTCCACGTGGAATTCAAACAACCTCAGCAACGTGGTCAAAGCGCACTACCCCAACAACCTCACCCGTGCATGGGGCGTGACCATCGATTCCACGGCGTCTGCATGCGTGCTTCCGCAAACGCACAGTTCCACCTATTACGGCCAGTATGGGTTCCGAGATTGGGCCTTGGCCGATGACGAGCGGTTGCTTGCCATTCTCTCCGGTTACAAGTACTTCTACGGGTCCACCGCACCCACGCAGTACCATCGCGTGCTGGAACTCGACGTGTCCAGCGACGACGAGTGGGTGTGCACCGCCTCCTACGACATCTCGCCACAATTTGGTGATTACACGGGCATCGCCTATGACCGTGAAGACGGAACCTTCTGGGTGGCCCACAACAGCCAGCGCCGTTTGGTGGAATACAACATGGCGGACGGGACGTGGAGCAGAAACAGCGAGATGTTCTCGTACTCTTCATCGGCTTCCTCAGCGTGGGAATGCGGCACGACGGGTCAGATGGTTCGCGGGCTCGAGGTCCAAGGCAACACCTTCTACATGCGTTGCCAAAAGGACAGCTACTACAACGACCGTGACACGCTCGAAGCGTGGTCCGTCAGCGGGGCCTCGACCTCTTTGGTGCCCCAGTCTGGTATCCGAGAGATCTCCAGCCTTGGCTACGGCCTCCAGTGGGACGGAACCCGCTTTGTCACGGTGGACAGCGGCTATTCGACCTGGAGCGGCAAGACCCTTTACTACCGCGAGTTCGGCACGGGCTGGACCTACGAGACCATCGCTGCACCCGGCACCACGACGTGGTATGGCCCCGTGACCACCTCTGCTGAAGACGTGCTCTCGGTCAACACCCGCGTCGGCTGGTCGGCCGCATCCATTGGCGATAGGGTGGACCACTGGGTCTCTGCCGACAACGGCACCCACTGGTCCTCGGTGACGGCCAACGAAACCATCCACTTCGCGCACCCGGGGAACGAGTTGGTGTGGAAGGCTCAGATGATCGGCTCTTCGGCCGTGTCTTGGTGGGTTGAACTCGAACACGATACGGAATACACCTCAGTCGGCTCATGGACCTCGCCGTCCATTCCAACCGGGACCAAGGTCGGCAAGGTCCGGCCCACGTGGGTGGCCGATGAACCGGCAGGGACGTCCATCACCGTGTATGTGTCAAACAACGACGGGACGGACTGGTACGAAGCGACCAACGGGCAAGAGATTGGCTTCCCGACCGAAGCGGCCGGGTCCGCCCTCCGCTACTCCATCCAGTTGGACACCACCGACGTGACGGTCACGCCCAGCGTGACGTCCTTCACCCTCGAATACGAGGAAGGATACCCTGACCGCCCACGCATCGACGTCGGAAACGACGGCAGTTACGATTGGGAGTCCCTCCTGTTCCTGAACGAATCCTCCGTGGACGCCAGCGACGACAGCATCGTTGACCAAGACGTCAAGGACACGCCCACCCTCGTGTCGGCCTTCAACGACGCGATTCCAGACAACGGTGACGGCACCGTCGACATCACGCTGGCGGTCAAGGCGGCTTCACCAGGGCGCATCAAGATCTCGAACCTCGACGTGGCTTACGTGATGCAAACGCGCGCGATTGGCGCATCGTTGGAGGGCGGCATGCTGGCCCCAGACGGTGCGCACCGTGACCTCGTCGTCGACGTGGCTCGGGGTGATGACGTGACGCGCGTCAACCGGGTGGACGTGACCCTGCAGAATTCACATGGCGAGGACCCAACCGTGCAGTGGTCCCGTGGTGACCAGTGCAGCGTCATCAGCGACGGCGGCGGCGTGGTCCATTTCGATGCAGGAAACTGCACCTCCACCTCGGTGAGTGACAGCATCACGCGGATTCGGATTCCGACCCTCGTGGATTGGTCATGGAACGACGAAGTTGCCATGGAAGCGAACATCACCGTGGTCGATCCGATCGGCGAGAAGGTCACCGACTGGACCACCACCGGTCTCGACGTTCGCATCGAGAACGACATTCAGCTCGACGGCTTGCGCGTCTTTGACGAGACCGGGCGAGAACTGTACCCATTGGATTGGGTTCGAGGCGGGTACAACCTCAGCTTTGCCGGGAAGATTCACTTCGAGGGCAGTCAACTCAACCCTCTCGGTGGGGAATTCGACCTCCGCGTCCTCGGTCAGAACGTGACCTACGACGGCGACCCAATCGGTGAGCCGGTGGTGCTGGCCACGACGTCGAACCCGTCGTTTGGTGAGTACAACATCACCTTCCAATCGCCGTTGGAAAGCGCTCCCGGCGGCATGGTCTTCCATGTGGAGGCCGTGGACATGGTCAACGGCTCTGTGTTCACCAACCCAGGCTACAACACCATCCGCTTGACGCTCGACGGCAACTCTCCTCTGGTGCTTTCCTCCGACCCCATGGACGGCGTGGAGCTCCACGCGGCCACCGCTCAACCGATCAGCTTGGTGATTCAAGACTCGGTGGACCCACCCAGCCAAATCAGCCTTCACTACTGGCTTGGATGCAAGGCGAGTCAGGCCATTGGATGCACCGACTACAACTTCGATGGGCTGCCACAAGCCGAAGAATACGAACTGAAGACGGTGTCCTCTCCCGAGGTTCGGGCGGGAGGCCTCAACATCTTCGAAACCAGCATCGACGATTCGATGTTGGTGCATGGGCAACGTGTGTCCTTCTTCATCAGTGGAAAAGACGCACAAGACAACGTTGTGGCCATGGGTGGCGGCCCTGTGTGCCCTGAGGACCTTGGTTCATCGCTCTGTGGCACACGACCCGGTGAGGTGCCTCCAGACTGGTCTGCGGACTTGGTGACCTACACGGTCCGCGAAGAGTTCCAACCTGAACTCGATGCGGCCAACTCCACCATCGTCGGTCACGATGACGAGGCTCCGCTCCACCCCGGCGTGCCGTACACGGCACAAATCAGCCTCTCCGACGGAAACGGATGGGATGACATCCAGCAGGTTCAGTTCGCCCTTGGCGGTGATTTTGATGACGATGACACGTCGATTTTCATCACCCTCGCGCCGGGGGAGGACGGTTTGCCTGTGGCGCACATGACCACCGGCGGAGAATACCTTGCCGTGAGCAACCTCTACTCCAACGTGCAGCTGGATGCAGAAGATCCGAATTCGTTGGTCATCAGTGCCCTCTTCCAGTTGACATGGAGTTTCCCAGAATCCTTTGACACGGACGGCGAAACCTTCGTGCGTCCTAAGGTTAGGGTCACGGACCAGCCATGCGGCTTGGAGCCGGACGTGCCCTGCTTCGAGGTGGAGGCCAGCCTTAGCAACAACTGGTGGAGCCTCGACAACGACTTCCGCTTCGACACAGAACAAGGACACATTCGCGCCGTTGAATTGAGGGACGGAACGAACCACTACAGCGAAGACTTTGACGAGACCATCATCGGAGCGGGTCAAGCCCTTCGCGTCACGGGCCGCGTGCTGTTTTCTGAAGACGAAACACCTGCACCCGCTGGTGCCTTCGACGTGACCTTCGGGGACTACGATCACGTGTGGGTCACCAGCCCGCGCGCAGACGGTGAATTCTCCTTGGACCTCCTCGTTCCAAGCATCCGTTCCGGGTACCTGGACCTCAAACTGGGTCTGGATGACTTGCCCGGCCTTGCCGAAGACCAAACGGACATCGTGCCCCGCGTTCAGTTCATCGTGGACAGTTCCTCCCCGACCCTTGCAGCCGTGACGCTGTCCCGCATCGAGGCGGGTGATGCCCTGCCCATCGGACAAGCCAACGATCTTCTCGTGCAGCTCGAAACCCTCGACGACCATGGATTCGACGCGGGGGAGTCTGCCGTGCTTCACTACCGCGTGCGCGCGGGCGAAGCCGAAATCTCGCGTGGTGCGCTTGAACTTCCGGACACGACGCCTTTCGGTGAGCAGTTCTTCTGGAGCGGTAACCTCGACCTGACGGATGCTGGGGCGACCACGCTGCTCCCCACCTACATGGTGGACGTCTGGGTCTCTGGAAGCGACGCTGCAGGCAATCCCTTTGACACGACGTCCAACACGGTCGTGACACCCTTTGCCACATGGCCTTTGGCGCTGATTGGCCCATCGATTGACCTCGAAGCAACCTCCGCCATGTGGGACGATCCCAGCCCCGCACCAAAGAGCGCGGCCGTGCTCGACATCCAAGCCAGCAACGAAGGAGGGAGCGGCGAAATCGCGTTCGTCCTTCAACGCCGCCAAGACGCGGGCTTCTGGGCAGAAATCGCCCGCGAAGACCTGACCGCGATTGCAGCCTCTGATGTGCAGGTCCAGCTCTCCGTGATGGCCGACGGGGAGGTCGGAGACCGCCTTGAACACCGCTTGTTGCTGCTGGTGGACGGGGTCGAAGCCGATCGCGTTCCTCTTGCACCGCTCTTGCTGACCGAGGAGGTCGCACGAGACGGTGATGCGCTGCGGGAAGACATCGGGGAGCAACGCTTCAGCCTCTTCCTCTACGTCATCACCATGCTGTCCCTCTCCGCTGCCGTGTGGATGCTCGTCGTCTACCGTCGCATGGCGTACGGTGACGACAGCGTCGCCTCTGAAGACCAAACAAAGGCCGTGATGGCTGAGATGAGTGAGGCTCCGAAGGCGCTTCCCGAGTTGGCGGACCTGCCACCGCCTCCCGGCCTGAACATCGAATCCTCCACGCCCGTGCCTCCCGGCTTGCACATGCCAGCCCCAGCACCTGTGGTTGAGGCAACGCCGCCGGCGCCGACCTACACCACCGATGACCCTCGAGGTCTACCGCCAAAGCCGCCGACGGGCTTGCCTGCAGGCTGGACCGAGGAACAGTGGGCGCATTACGGATGGTCCTACCTCGACGCCCAGTGAGGCTCGCTCATGGTGTCCAACGACGTCGAGGGCATGGTGACGCTGACTGAGCGGATGGTCCACCTCATCGGGCAATTGGGCATGCCGATTGTTGAGGTCGCCATCGTGCTTCAGCGGCGCATCACCTCGATGGTGGAACCCCTTCAGGCATGGGCGAATCAGCAGGGCGTTGAACTGGAACCACGGGTGTGCAATCCTTGGCCGTTGGATGAGGATAGCGAGGAGGGGGCCACGTCGGCGTTTACCCTCGACCGCCTGTTGGACCACGTGGATGCCGACAGGATGGACATCCTTGACACCCTGATTCGCGTGACCCTGCACGAAGTCGATGCAGACCTCATGCACGGCATTCTGGCGCTTCGACCGTGGGAACACCTTGTCCGCACCCAACTGGCCGCGGCCGACGGCCCGGGCCGCCTGTTCTCGCCTCTGGACATACCTGACGACTTTTGAGCGCGGGTTCAAATCACGCGACATCGAGGTGACGACATGCAGCGGGTCGTCCTCGCCCTCATGCTGGCAAGCCTCATGCTCCTGCAAGGTTGCCTTGGTGGGTTGCGAGATGGCCTCTCAGATGCCTTGCCGGAACAACGAGGGAAGCCTGGAGGCCTGACCTTGGCCTGCCTGTCATCGAGCGAATTCACGGAAATGGTGATCGAAATCGATCACGCACCGGGGTACGCCCCTGAAGCATCCACGGTCCAGCTTCTGACCGAACGGCTCGATGACGTGTGCGACAAGCCCGACGGGATTCGCGCGGTCATCACCGAGACGGAATTCGACCACTCCGGCGCGTGGGGTGCTGAAGACGTTCGCGATCAAGCCTTGGCGTTCCGCGAGGCGCCGCCGATGGACGGCGCCACGCTTCGATGGCACCTGCTGTTCCCTGCGGGTGGCTACGACGACGACAGCGTCCTCGGTGTCGCCGTGAATGCTGCAGACGTCGCGGTGTTCCGCGACAGCATCGATGATGCAGAAAACATCCTGCGCCGACCGAGCGCGGAGGACATCGAAAACAGCGTGACGTTGCACGAAGTTGGCCACTTACTCGGTCTCGTGAACCTGGTGTACACCTCGCCAAGGGATCATGAAGATCCGGACCATCCGGGTCATTCATCAAACGAGGATTCGGTCATGTATTGGGCGGTTGATTCCTCTTCAATCGGGGCCATTTTCAGCGGGGAATTGCCCAACGATTTCGATGACGACGATCGGGCAGACCTGGAGGATTTGGCTTCGGGTGACCTCGAAGCGAGCGATCAACTCTGGCGGCCTTAGACGCTGAGTCCGCCACGCGCAACGATGGCTGTTGCCGCCCGCCACGCATCGAAAATTGACCAGAGGTACAACCCGATCCACAGCACAACCGTCAGGGCAAGGGGAATCTGCAGCAGGCCGAAATCAATCCCCTTGCGGTGCTCGCGGTTGATGTGTTGTCCAAGGAAGAGAAACGGCACGGCCGCAAGCAGCACCGTGAACAGCGGTCGAGCAGAGCCCCACACGCCGATGCCGAAGGTGATCTCACGCCAGATTTCCTTGATCAGGGTCAGGGGTCCGACGCGACGGGGGGCCTCGACGGGGAGGGAGACGGTCAACTCCTCGCCCATGGTCAATTGAACACCCTGTTCCTTCTCAACGTGTTGGCGACGTGAGCGACGAACTCAAGTTCCCTCCACGTGAGCAGCAGCCATGCGTCGGGTGCTCATCACGGGCTTTGGTGCATTTTCCACCCACGACACCAACCCAACCGAGGCTTTGGTGCGGACATGGCCCGACGTCATGGAGGTCCATGACCCGTGGAGCGACCAATCCGAGTTGGTTCACGTGGAAGCTCGCGTGCTCACGGTGGATGAAGACGGCGCCTCAGAGACCGCGATCAGGCTCCAATCGGGTGAAGATTGGGATGCCGTCCTTCATCTCGGGCTGTGCGGGTCCTGCTCAAACGCGAGGTTGGAATGGCTCGGCAGGGATGCACTCCAGATGCGTGAGCCGGACAACGCAGGTCGACGTGTCACTGATGCCCCAATTACGGGTGCTGGTGACCTCGCTGCAGGTGTGGACCGCACGCGCTTTGGGCTTGAGACATGCGATCCTGATGCGACGTGGTCGGACGATGCTGGCGGTTACGTGTGCAACGAAACCCTCCATCGTACCCTCGCTGCATGTGTGTCCTTGACGCGGGCCCCTCCCGTGCTGTTTCTGCACATCCCATCCACGTCACATTGGTCCTTGGACCGGAGCCGAGCACTGGCACAAGCCGTCGTCACCCGTTTGCTCTATCCTCCAGTGGTTGAGGTCGCAGCGGGCGCGCTGTTCGAGGGGGAGCGACTCCTCGTGGCACGTCGCGGCTCCAACGAAGCGGCTCCTGGCCAATGGGAGTTGCCCGGTGGCAAATTTGAGGAGAACGAATCCCTTGAGGAAGCGGTGGTGCGTGAGTGGCACGAAGAACTCGGTATCGACGTCGTCGCCGGTCGTTACCGTGGGTCCTGGTGGGGCCTGCGGCCGTGGCTAAGGTACCGCATCAACGTCATCGAAGTGAGCACCCTCTCGCCTCTTCCAGCGGTGCTCGAGTCGTGCGCCCATGATGCGATCACGTGGTTTGGGCCAACGGATGACGTTGACGCGTTTTCTTGGCTCGGGCCCGATCGCGATGTGGTGCTGACGCTGGTGCCGCGACCATGATCAGCGCTCAAACCACGTGACGGCTTCCCCGTCACCGTCCATGGCCCGTTCGTCGCCAAGCTGTCGGGGGACATGTGCGCGACCAGGGTGGTGGGTGGCGGCAAGCAGCCAATCTGTGAGCCCTTCGCCACGGATTTCGATGGTGAAGACACCCCCGAGCGGCGTATGTCCGGGAAGGCCGAAGGTGACTTTTCCCGCCATGGCGGCCACGCGTTCAACCGTGAAGGTGGTCACGTCTCCATCGAGGTTGGTGCCCATGGCGTCCAGTGCCGTGTCGAGGATGCGCTGTTCGTGAAGTTTGGTCAGGACGGTGTCCAAGGGCACCTGCTGCACTTCGATGCTGATGTCCTGCTCGCTTGGATAGGTTGGCTTGGCCGGCCAAGCCACGTCTCGCGCGTCCGGAAACAATGCGCTGAAGGCCTGCGCGATGCGTTCGCCGTCCTCAGCCCCCCGGATTCGGGTTCGGACGATGACGTCCAATCCTTCATCGACGCCCGTGAGGCGAACCCTTGGAGCCGTCATCGCTTCTCCGATGTGGCCTCTCTTCTCAATCCATTGGGCCTTCAGCAGGGGACATCATCAAGTCCGAGGGGGGTGAGCAGCCGACGTGAGTGCTTCGTCACGTTCGAGGATGGCGGTGGTCATCCCTGTGCTTGACGAGGTGAACCACCTTCCCCTCCTCTTGGCGGACCTCGAGGCTCAAGACTTGCCTGCATCAGACTTCGACGTCCTCGTGCTCGACGGAGGTTCGAGCGATGGGACGCGCGAGTTGCTCGACCAACATGTCCCTGCGACAGAACACGGTTTCGCCGTGTTGGAGAATCCGGGAAAAACCGTCCCGCACGCCAGGAACATTGCCATGACGCATCTGAGCGATGACGTGGGTGTCGTGGTTGAATTGATTGGCCACGTTCGGATTTCGCCCAATCACTTGTCCAACCGGAAACGGGCTTGGGAGGCTGGCCTTGCACGCCATGGCGATCGACTCGGCGCTTTGGGTGTGCGTGTTCTTGGGCCAGATCGCCCATCGACCGTGGTCGAGGGCTGGGTCGACGGCGCGCTTCACTCATCCCTCGGGCGTGGTGGCGGACAGTTCGCTCACTTCACGGACGTTGGGCCAACCAAAGTTCCCGCCTTTGCATCGCACAACAGGGCGGCGGTCGAAGCCGTCGGCGGTTGGGATGTGGCCTTCGCGACCAGTCAGGACAGTGAGCTGGCCATGCGCCTGTTGAGCCACGGCTACGCGATGGAGCGGGACCCCTCGGTCGAGGTACGTATGAGCCGGCGAACAAGCCTCCTGAGCCATTGGCGCATGGCCGTCAGGTACGGCTATTGGCGCGGACGGTTGTTACGGTCGTACCCAAGCCGGCTCGATCCGAGGGAGTTCGCTCCCCTCATCGGGGCGATGTTGTGCATGGCGCTCCTCATGACGGTCCCAATGTACGTGGCGGTCCCGGTTGGAGCATATGCGCTTGTCTTGCTGGGGGCTGGCCTGTTCTCTTCCTTGAGCAGAGGACGCTTGAGTCATGCGTTTGGCGTACCGGTGTGCTTGGTGATGCTGCACACAGGTTTCACCGTCGGGCTTCTTCGCTCGCTGGTCGCAGGCCCCCCAAGGAAGCGAGACCGGTAATGCAGCCCGGACGAACCTCTATGCCTGAACGGTGATGGTGGCAGGTTCATGGCGGCCAGAAAGGGCATCTCTCAGGGGCTGCTCGTGACCCCTGTCATCATCGGGCTCGGGCTCGATGCCACCGTGACACCGCTCAATGCGATGCTGGATGTCTCCGCTTGGCTGCGTTGGGTCTACTACGGCAGCCTGTTCCTGATTGGCTTCGTGCTCTTCCGTCGTGCACGTGTTGAGCGCGACCATGAGCATCGGCGTTCTGCGTCCCTCAAAGGACTGAAAACGGTCTTCAAAGCGGAAGAGCAAGGATTGTGGGAGCGCAGCGATGCTGCTCCACCGGGTGGGCCCCTCAGCGTGGAATCAGGTGCGAAGGTTGGCGGTCTGACCCGAGAGGGAAGCGAGGTCAACATCGAGACTGAGGTTGACGTCGAGACGATTCACGGGATGCGCGTTCAGGCAAGTGATGACGTTCACCGAACCGTGGGTGCCACCGGGAAGGCATCGGGGATGGACACCATGCTTGACGCGCTCGGGCGCATCTTCCGCCGTGGTGATGATCTCGCTGTGAGCCGACATCAACGACGCAAGGCAACCCTTCAGCAGCGCGCCGAGGGAGACCCACTGATCGCTGCCCGTCCCGTCGCGCCCATGGCCATGGAGGCAGGAGGCTTCTCAGAAACCACCACCTCTCTTCAGGCCGTGGCCACGCCACCGCCGCCTCCTGTCTACACGTGCGGTGCATGTGGGGCACAGCATGAGCCAGAGGACCGCTTCTGTCCGGCCTGTGGATCCATGCTGCCACAGGTTCGGGCGTGATCCTCCACGGGCGTTGGGTTGAAGACAGCCCCCTGAGCCAACGGGACGGGGCCGACATGAGCGGGAAGCGCGATTACTACGAGGTGCTCGGCCTCGATCGCGACGCTGATGAGAAAGCGCTGAAGAACGCGTTCCGTCGTTTGGCTCGAAAGTACCACCCAGACCGCAGCGATGAGCCCGACGCTGAAGACCGCTTCAAGGAGATCCAAGAGGCCTACGCAGTGCTTTCCGACCCCTCGAAACGCAGCCAATACGACCGCTTCGGACATGACGGTCCTGGTGGGGGTTTTGGTGGCGGGTTCAACGTCGACCTCAGCGACCTCTTTGGCGGTTCGGACATTTTCTCAGCCTTCTTCGGGGGCGGTGGTGGTGGCGGTCAACGCTCAAGGCGCGGCAGCGACATCCTGTACCGTCACACCGTGTCGAGTGAGGACGTGATGAACGGTGCGGATGAGGAGGTCGAGCTGGAGTTACCGACCTCATGCGTGCCCTGTTCGGGTACAGGTGCGGAGGGCGGCGTCTTGGACACGTGCGTGGAGTGCTCTGGTCGAGGCGTGCTGTCACGCATGGTGCAAATGGGGCCGTTCCAAACAAGGCAGGACCGCACCTGCCCGAGCTGCGACGGGCGTGGAAAGATTCCGAAGACCACCTGCAAGGCATGCAAGGGCCGCGGCAGAAAGGAGCAATCCACCACACTTCGGTTCAGCATCCCCGCGGGAGCTGAAGACGGTACGCGCCTCCGGCTTCGAGGCAAGGGCGAGCCTGGCCGTGACGGCCAAGCGTCTGGGGACCTTCTGGTGGAACTCGAGGTCTCGCCCCATCCTTACTTCGAACGAAGCCGGAGCGACCTCATCATGTCCCTGCCTCTCGGCTACGCGGACCTTGCGCTCGGCACGACCGTCACGCTCGATCATCTGGACGGGAAACCGCTCGAAATCCGTGTCCCGAAGGGCTCCACGGCTGGCGACACCATCGACATTCCGCGCCGAGGCTTCCCACGCTTGAGGGGTGGAGGTCGAGGCGATGTGGTGGTGCTCCTCAAGCTCCACATGCCCTCCAAATTCCCGCGGCAGGTCCGGGCCGCGCTCGAGGAACTCCGTGAGGACATGGCGCCGAAGGACCTCGAAGCAAGGATTCGAGATGAAGCCGAGGCCCGCAGGCGCGGCGGCTGATCATGCCTCTTCGTCCGAATCGAGCACCAACGAGGTCGTCGCCCGAGCGGCACGAGGCTCTGCTTCAACAAGCCCGTTCACTTCCAAATCGACCATGGATCCCAGACCGTCCAATTCAACGGTCAGGAAGACGACCGTATCCTCGCGAAGGGTGTCGAGGAAGACGTCTTCGCCATGGTGCATGAAACGTGGCTCCACGGCTTTGACTTCGCACGCCGCACCAAGCGGTGCGTCGAACCTCAGCGCCGTGGCTTCCCACGTTTGCGGGCCCGCGGCGAGGCCGACGAGGAGAACGTGTGCCCCCTCCTTGGCCAAACGCGGGTCGAGACGCCATGCTGCAAGGGCAATCTCGTCGGTACGATGTGAGAGATCCGGCTCACCCCAACTTCGGCACGCCTCTTCGAACTCCAGCGTGGCCACGGCATCAAGTGCGAGATGAAGGTCACGTCGTTCTTGCTCGACCGGGCGTCCTTCATCGAGACGCTTCACGATGCTCCGGAGGCGCTCACGTTGGACCCGCATGAGGTTGGCGAGGCGGGTTCGCCGCCGCTGGATGTGCGCCAAGTACGCCACAGGGATGAGGAAACAGAAACCGAGGATCCAGCGGACGCGTGCTCCCCAAATTTGGGACGCTTCGTCCGGTTCAAACCATGGTTCATCGCCTTCATCCACCACGCCGTGAGCCATCTCAAGGGTGTAATTCAGCGTCACACCGTCGCTGCCCCACGTGGTGTTCAGCACCTCGTCTGCATCGATGACGCTGATGCGAACGAGGTGTGCGCCTCGTCCAAACTGCGCGCTGAGGCTTTCGCCTTGGCCGTCGAGGGTCTCCAGCGTCCGCTCCTCTTCGTCGATGATACCGGTGATCGGGTCGATGGGAATCAGTTCAACATGCACAGGTTCCGAGGACCACACGCTGACTTTGACCAGGTGAATCGATTCCTCCCACGCGTCGATGAAGAAGGGGAGCACGTCAGCCACGTCGTGTGTGGCCCTCACAAGGTGTCCACTCCTGCTGCCGTTGAGCGGAAGGTGGCCTGTGGTATCACCATCGAGCAAGGCTCCATCGCTGACGTCAACGTACCCTTGCGCATCGTTTCCGCTCCCAAGGTCGGACGCGGAGGTACGCGACAGGCCTGAGGCACACGCTGGGCTGTGACAGGTCAGCCGGAGGGCCTCAGCTCCTGGCAGGGGCCACACCGTGGACGCTGAACTGATTGGTTCGGAGGTTGTTGCGATCCATGCGCCTTGAACGAGATGGTGGACCAAGAGTTCGGTCCCCTCAACGGGAGACAGGTGAACCGCATCCGTTTCGTTCACGTCAAGCGCCTTGATTTGGCCCCCGTGTCCGATGATGTGCTCGATGTCTTGGAGGTGATCCATCGCACCGGCCATGGGATGGGCTGCCATCGTCAGGGCGACGGCGGTGCTCGGGGCCGTACCCTCCACCATGATGAGGATCCGCTCACCCTCATCGAGCGCGAGTCGATGGGCGTACGGGAGGCTGCCGTCCTGGAGGGTGTGCATCAGGTGGTTGGTCTCGCTCGTGTCGTTTTGGACGATGAGTCTGAGGTTGATTTCACTTGATGTGTGGTGAAGCAACAGATCGACCCATGCTGGTCCCTCCGTCTGCGCAAGCATGTACGCGCTGGTGTCCGCGGACACGTTGAGGACCCCAGTGGATGCGCCGCTCCACACGGCGCTGAGTTGAACAGGATGAACCCCTGACCACCACACGTCCCCTGCTTGGCTCATGGCGAGCATCGTGGTCTCAGCGACGGACCCCGGAGCCGGCCGGTCAGGCAGCGTGGCCATGGTGGAAGCGAAGGTCACGACTTCGGCACGTTCCTCGTCGACAAAGGCGAGGGTCAAGGTCAATCGCGAACTCACCTCGGCCACGTGGATGTGTTCGATGCCTCCCGTCTCCTGCACCAACGTGTTGCCCTGAGCATCGCTTACGGTGGCTTCACAGGCGAGGCATGAGACCCAGAAGAGTCCCTGAAGTGAGGCGTCCAGGTCGAGGGTGGTGGTCCATGATGCACCCGCTTCGCCATGGACGATCACACGGGTTTCGTCCTCAACCTCAGTCGTGTTCGCCGAGGTTGACGCCAACGCAAGGCTGCACAACAGCAGCCCCAGCATCACGGCGGCCCCGCGCTTCGCCATGACGTGCGGGTTTTCCAACAGGGTTTCAAGCCCTCGTCTTGGCACCGACTTCAAGTGCAGGTCCTGCTGCCATCTGCCATGGACGGTGTGCTCGGACGTACCGTCGCATCCCGTGACCGCTTTGCCCGCTTGTGGGGGCTCGGTGACAGGAACCAACCCACCGGTCGCACCCCCGGCCTGGTCATGTTGGACGGGGATCCATCGATCGACGTCGCCTTGGCTCCGTTCAGGGCTGAAACGACGCGAACCTTGCCCGCAACGTTGACGCTCACGGCCCGCGGCGCGTTTGAAGTCCCCTCGTTCGACACACCCGGGCCGACATGGTCGGTCGGTTTGGGCCACGTGCTCCCCCCAGAGATGGAGGAAGCCGATGCAGGAGAGCCTGCCGGCATCGGTCCCTTGCTCCCGGTGTCGTGGCAGCGCATGATGCACGATGCCGACTTGATGGATTCAACCTTGGCGCCGCAGGTGGTGGTGTTGACCGATGCGTTGGCGCTCACCAGCAACCCACGTCGATTCATTGATGCGCTTGTGGCCATCAAGCGGCGCTTTCCGGGTGCGCTGCTTTGGGCGCCGGGAATCGGGGGTCCCGATAACCTCGCGCTGCTCGTTTGGCTTGGCGTTGATTTGTTCGATATGACGCGTTCCCGTCAGGCAGCAGCCTCTGAGATGTTGCTCGACCGTGGCGGTCCGCGAACGCCGTCCGTGGAGTTGGGCGAGTCCGCAAGCCTTGACGCCCAAGTCGATGCGTGGCGTGCAGCGGTGGCCGAGGTCCGTGAGCATCTTGCAGCGGGTACGCTGCGTCAACTGGTGGATCGCCAAGCGCTGGTGGCACCGTCGACGGTGGTCCAACTGCGTCACCACGACGAGGTTTGTTCCACGATGGATGGCTTGCTTGAACGTCACGTTCCGCGCGAGCGCAAGCTGATGTGCATGGCCGAAACCAGCCTTCACGAGCCCGCTGTCCTTGATTGGGTGAACTGGATGAGCACCGACTACCGCGCGCCGCAAGGCATGGACCGATTGTTGGTGCTCTTGCCATGCTCAGCGCGAAAACCGTACAGGTTCTCGAAATCCCATCGTCGCTTCATCGAGGCCATCGGCACCAATGCGGTCCACGAAGTCATGGTGACCTCGCCACTCGGTCTGGTGCCGAGGGACCTCGAACAAGTGTGGCCGGCTCAGCACTACGATCTGGCCGTCACCGGTCGCTGGAGTGCAGACGAGATCAACCGTATTGGGAGCATGCTCTCCGCCATGATCGAGAGGCACGATTACCAGTGCATCGTGGACCACTCGGGGATCACGCTTCCAGAATCGTGCTATGGTGGCCTTCCTCGTATCGATACGCGCCAAGGCGAGTCAGCAGGGTCGCGGACTGCACTCGAACGCTTGAGCGAGGCTGTGCGTGAAGCGGTCCGGACCCACGGGGCCCGTCGCCGGTCTCGGGATGCCATGCACCTCGATGAGTGGCGAAGCGCTTCACGCCGATTGCTGGGCGGGCACGCATGGTTGGACGGGGCAGAGGTCAGGGGTCGCCCCCCACGCTTCCGCATCATGTGCGGTTCGGACCAGATTGGCCAGTGGTCTCCCGACCGTGGTGGATTTTCCCTGTCCAAGGCCGCCGTCCTCCGGCTCGAGGCCGGGGCTGCATTGCCGCAAGTGCATTTGACGCCTGATGTCGTGTGGAAAGGGGACATCCACGTGGGTATCGTTCAGGACGTGGTCGGTGACGTTCGTGTTGGCTCCGACCTCTTGGTGATGCAGAACGGGCAAGCGATTGGCCTCGCTCGTGCCCTCGCCCCCGGTTGGGAGTGGGCGGGGACGCCGGGGCGGCTCGCTAAAGCGCACCAGCGTCTTTGAGACCGAAGGCCCGCGGCGATGCGGTTAAGAGGGGAGAGCAGGTCGCCGGACCGTTCGGAGGTCCATGCATGGCAAGGATGTACTCGTCTCGCAAAGGCAGCAGCGGCTCGTCCAAGCCCTACGTGACCGAAGCCCCGGCCTGGTCCAACACGGACAAGGCAGCCGTTGAGGCCCTCGTCCTTGACTACGCCAAGGCCGGCCACTCCAGCGCTCAAATCGGCACGCTCCTGCGCGATCGGCATGCCGTCCCCAACGCTCGTCTCGTGCTCGGCCGCCGCATCAGCGCCGTGCTGAGCGAAGCCGACCTTGCGGGCAGTTACCCCGAGGACATGATGAACCTCATGCGCCGCGCCGCGGGCTTGATCGACCACATGGGAAGCAACCACAAGGACCTGCACAACCGCAGGGCGCTCGAACTCACCGAGGCGAAGATTCGCCGCCTCGCCAAGTACTACATCGGGGAGGGACGCCTCGACGCCGACTGGCGTTACAAGCGCGACCAGCTCCGCCTCATGGTCGAGTGACCGTTGGCGCAGGTTGATGTGTCCCCGCATCTGAGGCGGGACGATGTCGCCCCTGACCTCCATCGACGGCCTGTCCGAGGCCGCTGCATGGGCCGAAGAGGTTGCGTCGACTTTGTCGTCCGGCCGGACGGTGGTGCTCGACGGGGCGGCAGATGCCAACGTCATGCTCGGTCTGGTCCAACTCGAGGCGGCTTTGCTCGACCGCGGCCTGCCTTACCGGAGGGCCCTGTCACCATCGACACACGTGCTTCCTGCCTCTGAACGCGCTTCGCCCGTCGTCGGGGACTCCGAACTGCATTGTTCGGTCGTCGAAGAGGCAGATGCACACCCGTCATTCCCGGACCTCGATGGTTCCGTCCACCGTTTTGTGCCCGTTGCGGCCTCGGTCAAACTCGGACGTGATCAACGGGCACGCACCGGAACGCTCAGCCCGGCCGTTCTCTGCGCGTTGGTGGCTGAGCATCTGGCACCGGCGGGTTCCCGCGTGCGTCGCGTCCGACCTTGGGTGCTGTTGGCACAATGGGGTCGTGGCGCCTTGGATGCCACGTATGACCCGTGGTACACGGTGCTTCGAGACCACCTCTGCGAGGAAGGAAGCATACGCGTGGCAAGCCTCGCGGACGTGGAAACACTCCCAAGCACGCTTCCTGAGGGGTTTTCTCATGCCTTGCTCAAGCGGCTCCGTCGGGCGTGGCCGAAGATGGACCATTCCGCCCGTTCACGCGGGTTCTCAGAAGCCGTGCTGCCTGCATTGAGGCACGCGTCAATGGCATCAGCAAGGCTTGAGGAGGTCGTATGGCACCGGCCTGTGCTGCCCGGACAAGCCCTGGACATGTTGGAACAAGCCGCTCTGCTTGGTCGAGCAGCGACCGCAGATGAGGCCGATGGGCAACTTTCCATGAGCCGCAAAATGGATGATTTGTTGACCACAGGCGCGCTGGTTGATTCGGCCTGAAGCACCAATGGCTTCAAGGAACAGCCATCGATGGGCAGCCATGGCCATCGAGCGATTGTTGACGGGCGGCATTCGTGACCAAATCCAAGACCTGATGGCCACGGAGGACCTTGTCCTCGAAACCTTCCGTGATTTGGTCAAGGACGAGCTCAAGGCACACATCCGGAACGTCATTGACGACGATCCTGAGCTCAAGGCCGAAATCAAGGAGGCCGTCGGCTACTATTTCCAAGCCAAAGCACGCTCCGTGTACGCGGAACTGAAGGCAAGCAGGGCTGCAACTCGACTCGGATTGCGCATGCTCCCCGACGAACTGCAGGGCGAAATCGGAACCGCACTGGTCGGTTTGTTTGAGAAAGAACTTGGAACCCTCCTTGAGCGTGCGCTTTGAGGTGATCCGGTGCGGCAAGTCCTCGTGGCGCTGCTGATGCTGGCCCCGATGCTCATTCTTCCCTCGGCCGCGGCGGTGGAAGGGCGGTCTTCCTCCGACGTGATTTGCTGTCCGGCCTCAGAGGTCGAGTTGTTCATGCTCGGCTCTGCAGACAGCGGGACGTTGAACCCCTTTTCTGAACGGCTGGGCGACGATCCTGAGAGCGCCGTCATCGCCAACGCGGTCACGTCTGAGGAGGTCGTCGCGACGTGGAGGTTGCAAGACCTCTACGCGGGCACGGTCCCAGAGAGCACGTGGGCGATCAGCCTCCCCGTGCTGGTTGAGAACGCCGGAGGGGCCCAGGTGAATTTCACCGTGGAGGTGGCCATCGGTTCGAACGTGTACGTCGGTGAACTCCCGGCTCCGTCGACCTTTGTCGGTCAGGGCCAGAGCACGGTCAGCTTCAACGTCCCTGTTGAGGAGACCACGGTCAACGACGGGTGGGACCTCGAAGTCGTGCTGTTGGCGCGTTCGGTGATTTTCTCGGTTCCGCAGAGCGGCTCACAACTCTCGGTGCTGTGGGGCGCAGACGATGCCGACGCCTCCATCACGGGCGACCTCGCGGTGGTTCAGATGCATCTTCTCGACGTGGAAACCCAAGGGGCCGATGCCTATGTCGGCATCGTGGTGGCCTCTCCTTTCGGGACGGACTTGCTCGCGTTCAGCAACGAGATGACCCTCCGTCTCGACGGCAGCGTGGTCTCCGGGGACCCGGTGGAAACCCAATCCGCTGACGGCATTCGGGTCACGTGGACCTACACGGACGATGACCCAGGCGAACGAACCATGTCGCTTCAGGTCACCCTTCGTTTGCAGAGCGGCGGAGCGACCATCACAAGCGAAAGCCGTGACGTGACCTTCACCACCGAAGGTGGAGACGGCGGCGGTGGCAGTTACTACCCCTCAGAGGAGCCTCTTCGCACAACGGGGGCAGGCTCGGCTTTGACCGTCGTGGGGAGCATGGCCTTTTCTCAGGACCGTGGCGATTTGGTCCTCGAACGCGAGACCTCCATCACGCTTGACGGCGAGATGGCGTTCTGGATGCGGTGGTCGCTCGATCACCTTGGAAGCGAAGACCTCGCGCTCTCACCGACCATACGATCGTTCCGTGCAGGTGGTGTGGGCGATGAAGAAAGGGAAAGCCGGATGATTGAATCGGTGGAACGGCAAGAATTCGAACAACAGATGGGCAAACTCCACGTCTCCTTCCTCTCCAATGGTCTCGGCTTGAAACCCGACGAGTTGATCGGTGATTCTGGTGACTTTGACACCGTGGGCATCAGCCTCGATTTGCACGGTGAGGAGCGGGTCATCAACCATCCACTGACCATCACCATACGGTCCCGTGAGCGTGTGGACGACGGGACGCTCATCGATTTGGTGCGGGACTTCATCGTCGTTCAGCCGGTTCCGTTCTGGTCCGATTGGTCGATCGAACTCACCCTTCGGAGTTCTGGCCTGACGGCCCTTGCTGGTCTCGATTTGGGCGATGCTGAAGGGTTGAACCTCAACCATCGTCGCCTGCCCATGGGTGAGGTGGCCGTGCTCAGCGGGAGTGAGCTCGACCAAGGGTTGACCTTCGAGTTGATCGCGGCGCCCACAAGCGCTCCCTTGTACGCTCCGTTGTTGGTCTTGGTTGGAACCCTCGCCGTGCTGGCCGGTGGACTGGCTCTTGGTTGGCGCGTGTCTCGCAACCGCCGCCGAGGCTTGCTGCTGACCGAGGTGGTGCTTCTCGGCATCATCGTCTTCGCCATGTTCCTCTTTGCTTACCCTTCGATCTTCGTGTTGGGCGCAGCTGGATCATCGGCCTTCATCTGGGGCGTGACCGCTCTGGTGTCCCCACGAACGGCACGACCCGCCGGCAAGCCTTCCGCTCGGAACATGAAGAACGTCCCTCTCCCGACGTTCGCATGCCCGGCATGCGGGACAGTGAACGATGTCCCATCGCATGAGCGCCCCCTTCGCATCGTGTGCATGGGCTGCCAGCGTGGCATTACCATCCAGGGGTGAACCGATGGTGGGTCTTCTCGGTGACCTCGATTTGGAGGATGAACACGTCACCATCGGGCTTGAGGACAGCCTCGAAGAAGCCGCGCACCGCTTGATTGACGTTCCGGGTGGGGTCCTTGTGGTGCTGGACGATGAGGCGCAGCCGCGTGGTCTGATCCGGCCTGATCACCTGCTTCGTGAAGTGCTCAAAGGCACGGATTTGCGCGCGAGCGTCTGCCGCGATGTGATGCTTTCCGACGTGCTTCGGTTGCCGGTGTCTACACCGTTGGACGAGGTGGTCGCGGTGATCGATCGTCGGCAACCCGACGCCGTGGTCGGGGTGGACGATGAGGGGGTGTTTCTCGGTTGGTTTTCTCCGGCCGACCTCGCTTCCGCACGAGCCAAAGTGAAGGTGCTGCGGTCGTTGGACCGTGCGCGTTCGTGATTACTCGTGGGCCATCAACAACCGCCCATCTTCGAGCAGAATGGCGTAGCCGATGCGCTCCAACTGAACAACGGTCCCTGCAGGGAAGTCATGCGGTTCTAGCCGCCCACTGATCTCATGCAGCATGTCGTCCTCTGCGAGGACAAGCGTGGCGTCTTTTGAGGCGTCAACGGTCCAATGGACGATTGGGCGTTGGTCCTGCCGTTCGATGGCTCCAGCGATCAAAGTGTCCTCATGCCGGTCAACGTCGACCAAGTCCTTGAGCCGGAACGACGCCATGCTGGCATCCTCTTCTTCGATCCAAACGTGACCTGTGGTCAGGTCATGGCGCCTTGGGTCTTTGTCCGGCTGATCGGGATAACGCACCAGCGTCGCTTCATCCGGTGCGCCGGTGAGGGGCATGCGAACCGCATCACGAACGAACGCCAGGCGAGGTGCGGTGCTGTCGACCGCTTTGGTGTTGTGAGAAAACAGGCTGCTCAACGGCACGGAGATGTCCTTCTGCGTGATGGCCAATTCGAGCCAAAAGGCGCGGAGTGCCGAGGGCTGAATGCCGCGACGCGCGAGGGCGGACAGCGTCGGAAGGCGTGGGTCACTCCAGCCCTCATACCGTCCGCTCTCGATGTCCTTTCGCATCGCTGAGGTGGAAAACCCGCCCCATTCGTGCACCTTGACGCGACCCCAGTACATCGTGTTCGGATAGGTCCAACCAAAGTGCTCGTAGAGCAGGGTCTGTTTCCTCGTGGAATCCATGAGGTCCTTCCCTCGAATGATGTGTGTTACGCCTTGCAGGTGATCCTCAATCGCGCTCTGAAAGTCGAGAAGCGGCCAAACCTGGTGCTTGGATCCGACCTCTGGCCGGGGGTGCGGATTGGTCACGGTGTCTTGCAGGCGCAGCGCCGGCCAGTCACGGAGTGCAGGGTTGCGTTGGTCCATGCCCGTTTTCACGCGAACGACCGCTTCTCCCGGCTTGTATGCGCCACCGAGCATGCCTTGCCATCGGGTGGTGTGCTCATCCGTGGATTTCCCCCTGCAGGGGCATTCGGTTTGCGTGACGCGGAACTCGCGGAAAGCTTCCGCACTGCAGGTGCAAACGTAGCCAAAACCCTGCTCGATCATGGAGGTGGCGTGTTCATGGTACACGTCGATGCGATCGCTGGCGATGATCACGCGGTCGGCCGGTCGGCCGAGCAACCATTCCGTTTCCTGTTGAATGGTGTCGTAGGCCTCGGGCATGGGAGGCTTCACGACGGTGTCTGTGTCGTCAAACCTCAGGATGAGGGTTCCCTTGTACCGTTCTGCATAGGCTCCGTTGATGACCAAGCCACGAGCGTGTCCAAACGACAGGGGCCCGTTCGGGTTGGGTGCGAACCTGAGGACAACCTTCCCTTCAACCGCGTCTTCCAAGTCTGGGAGTCCGACGCGCCGTTCCGCTTTGGGGCGTGCTTCAAGCAATTCAGGGGCCATCGCCGCCAGTTCTTGTTGTGCCGCCTCCAAGCCTTGCTCGGCCACGAAAGCATTCGCTTCCGTGACTGCGGCAGCCACTGCGGCGGCGAGCTCACGGCCATGAGGCCGAAGGTCGGCGCGCATGCCCATGATGCGGCCAACGACGGAACCAGCCACGGCTTCTCCGTTGTATTCGACGGCGTTTTGCAACGCGACGAGGCGCAGAAACGCCAGAGTGTCCTCGTCCGGCGTCCATGTCATGCTGCTCAATACGGGCTGCAGGGGGCCCTTCATGAGGATGGTGGGTCAAACAACCGACGTTGCACCGAGGTGCCTGACGAGGTACGGACCGGCATTGGGACGCCGTGGTGCACAGACCAGGCCCGTTTTGTGGTGGCCCACGACCATCGCAAGGCAGGGTGCGGTCGGTCCGCTGAGAGCAGCTCAGGGAGTGCCCGCTTCAATTTCGGGTCGCTCGGGTAGCCTGAACCAATGTCAATTCCTGTGCGGTCAATGAACGAGCGGACCCACGCATCCCTGGCCACTTTGGCGACGATGCTTGCGGCTCCGACCACCCTGTCTTCCGCATCGGCTTGATGCTTGGCATCGATCTCAACGGGATCGAGGCCGTGCGTCATGAGACCAGAATGCACGTTCTGACCGAACCGTGCTGCATCAACGTCGCACGCATCGAGCACCAAGCGGTGGTCCTCTCCGTCCAGCCACAACGCGTGGATGGCTTCGACAAAACCTTCCACCTCCAGTCGGTTGAGGCCCCGCTCCTCGACCGCTGCATCGATGCGTGTCGGTGGGAGGGGCAGCACTTCGATGCCCCAACCGTTCTGTTTGGCACGGCTTCGGAGTTCACCGTCCATGTGCTCCCGTTGTTCTGGACGGAGGCGCTTGGAATCGGTGACGCCAAGTTCCTCGAGAACGCGGATGTCGGATTCCGGGACAGAGCACGCCCCGATGAACAAGGGGCCGATGCAAGGGCCGCGTCCCGCCTCATCCACGCCAACCACGCGCATCGAATCACTCCAAATCGAGATCGTCGAGCAGCGTGTCGATCTCCGTCGCTTCGTGCTTGGGTGCTGCAAGGTTGGCGGCCAATGCATCCAGGCGTTCTGATGCGGCTTGACTTGTGCGGGCATCGAGGACGATGGACGCCGCGTCCGTCAACGCCGTTGGTGGAGCGGGAGACGGTGCGGGGCTGGGGTTCGAGCGGTTCCTGAACGCTTCTTGGAACGCGCTTGCGTCCACGCTTTGACTGACCGCGGGCGCGGGCTGCTCACGCTTTGCGTGGAACCCCGCCATCCAATCTTCAGCGGTTTCAGAGGGTTTTGCTTCCGGCTTCATCTCAGCCCGCTCGGCCCGTTGGTCTGCACGACGGACCAAGGCACGGTTGAGCACAATGGTCGCAATTCCAACCGCGAGCACGATGTGCCAAGTGACCTGGACCAAGCCCCACACCTGCCCAGCAATCCCTTGGAGGTCGAAGCCCCCCTCGGCCGCGTTGTCTTGCCACGGGATGCCGAGGTATGGTGCGACAATGGTCTCTTGGAAGGTTTGCTCCGGGACGTAACGGGACCGAACGCTGAGGTTGACATAGACGGTGCCGTTCACGCGCTCATCCGCTGGAAGGTCAAACCAAGCCCTGAGCGTGATGTTGCTCCCGATGGGCAAGCCTTCGACTTCGAAGGAACGCACGGGTTCCTCATCGTCTTCGAGCACCGCTCCCTCGGGTGGAATCAACCCCATCTCCATCCCGTGTGAAGCCTTCATGCTGACGACCAAGCCATCGACGACGTTTCCATCGTTGCGGAGGGTGGCCGTGACGGACACGCGCTGGCGCGAGTCCTCCTCTTGGACCACCGATTCAAACACCCATTCCACACGTGGTGCGATGCGAAGGTCGAGGCTCTGCACCAAGTCAAGCGCGGCTCCTTCCGGCCCAATGAAGACGTCAAGGGTCGCCGTTTGGAACGCAAGGGCGTCAGGATGAGCCCTGAGATGAGCGATCACGATGTCTTCGTTGTCGCCATGGGCGAGCGACAACCGCTCGGTCCCAACGGACATGTTCACAATGCCCTGAGCTTCCTCGCCTAGGGCGAGTTCGATGGTGGCTGCATCGTCGTACGTGCCCGAATTTCGAACATTGGCCCGTACTTCGCAAGAGCGTTCAACCTCCAGGTCGGCGCAACGCGCGGTGATGTCGGTCACTTCGAACCCACGTTGGAGGTCGATTTCCCCAGCGAGGTCCACGGTTGCCGTTGAGGCGCCGATGTTGGCGCGCAGGCGCACGTCCAGACGACCCTCGTCGATCCATGGCGCGAGCAAGCCCACTTCGATGGTGCGTGATGCTCCGGGTTGGAGTGGGACGGTGGGAAGCGCACCAAACAAGGCCGCGGTCCAACCGTCACGCTGGAATCGGTCAATGGGTTCGAAACCGTCCACCGTTGTGCCGTCTGAGTTGAGCGCAATCAGGTTCAATCCCACCGTTGAAGGGACGTTGCCACGGTTGGTGACCACGACGTCCATCCGTTCATCGGTGCCGGGGGCGACGGGCTGCGTGGATGCTTCGACGGACAACGCAACCCGCTTGACTTCCTCCATGGCGAGGATGAAGGTCCAAGCGTCCCCTCGCCCGTCAAAGGTCGAGGACGCTGTGAGGGTGAAAGAAGGGCCAGTGCCAAACAGAGGAAGGCCATCGTCACCGACCACGCCCACCTCAATCCATGCGCCGATGTAGATGAGTTCACCAGGGTCCACGGAAACGTTGGGGTCCTCAACTTTCACGCCGTTGAGCGTCCAACCCCACGCCCAACCGCTGGCCGTGTCCATGTGGAAATGAACCTCATCAGGTTCAGAACCGACGTTGGTCAAGTTGACCGCGACTTGGGTCGTCACCCCCTCGTTGACCGTCAGCGTGGATTGATCCGAGGCGCCAAGCACCAACGCCGAGGCTGCACGAATCCAGACGTCGACGGTACAGGTGGACAGCGTGGTTCCGCCGTCTGAGAGGTTCACCGCGAGGTCAAGGTGACCGCTCTGCGCATCAAGGATGGCGGTGAACGTTCCCGTCCAAGTTCGGTTGTCGCCATCTGTTGTGTTGACCACATCCGTGATCTCAACCTCTGCCAGGTCACCGAAGCTCAACGTCGCGTCATCGACACCGTGCTGGATGAAGGAAACAGACGTCGCTTGCCCCGGTACCAGTGCCACGGTCTCGGGACAGGTGAGGCCGGGAGTGCTTTCTGCGCCAACGTGGGGAAGCGGGAGTGTGCTCAGCAAGAGGAGCAGCACCAACCATGCTGCTCGCATGGTCCAGTCTCCCCCTTTTCGTCCTTCAAGTCGTCGTTCATCTGTCCGCTCAAAACAAGGTCGGAATGGGTTCGCACAGGTGTGGGCCATCCTCGGTCGTGCGGTTCACCCTCATGCTCACGGCCCATGCGACCACCTCTGGGCTTGGTGGCGCCCTTCCTTCCACCAACCATGCCTCGAGGTCGTTTTTGGACAGCACCACGGGCATGCGCGGGTGCACGTGGGCGATGGACGGCACAGCATCTTGCGTCAGCAACGCGAAGCCCTCCAATCCCTCGGGATGCAGCACACCTGCCAGCCACATGATCTCCCCAGATTGGAGCGCGTGGTGGTAGGGATGGCGTCCAACCGGTGAAGCCAGCCATTCGTACCACCCTGTGGCAGGGACTGCCATCCTCGCAGTACGCATCGATTGACGGAACACAGGCTTCTCTGCAGCCGTTTCAATGCGCGCATTGATGGGTGCCTTTCGCGGCTCTTGGCTCGACGTAAACCCCCATCGTCCAAGGCCCAGATCCATCTTTCCCTCGTCCATGGTGAGCACAGGGTGCACGTCGGTGGGGGCGATGTTCCATCGCGGTGCAGGGTCAAGATCGGTCATCACGTTCAGGTCGAGCAGCGCGTGTTCGAGGCGTGCACCGAATGCAAAACGGCCGCACATGGGGCTCACACAGGGTCTGGAAGTGCAGCATCGAGCGCAGCCATGTCAAATTCGGCTGCGTTCATCGGGACCGCCAACTCAAACGCATCGCCCACGTGAGGGTCGATTTCACCGAAGCAGCCGACCCATGTGCCGTTCACCACCACGCGAGCCGCGCGCCCTGCGAGCCACGGTCCCTCGCCGTCCGGCAATGGCTCAATGGTCACGCCGGTGGCTTCAGTGGCCCCCAACGCGCCCATGAAGGCCTGAATGCGTCCTCGGACCGCGGCAAATCCGCCGCTCGCTTCAGCAGCAAGGAAGGACACGCGCCCCGCGTTCTTGTGGTCACGGACCACCGTCCCGAGTTCAAACACGGCTTGGGGCAAGTCATGGTGACGGTTGGCCGCCAGCAAGCGCAACAGTCCCGGCAGGAGGTGTTGCCTCAGCACGGTGTGGTCCACCGTGATTGGATTGGTGATTTGCGTCACGGCCCCGCTTGGCGCCCACCGCATGCGTTCGAACTGGTCCTCCATGTTGGACAGGGTCAACGATTGAACCTCAGTGAATCCGAGCCCGACCAGTGCGGTACGCACACGTCGTCGCAGGTGGGCATCCGGGCGCGGTTGGCCGTGCGAAGGCGCGGTGGGGCTTGATGCGCCGAGGTCATCGTAACCGTGTCCGATGGCCAGGTCTTCGATCAGGTCCACGTTGTGCAGCACATCCAGCCTCCAACGGGGCATGGCCACCACGAAGGCATCATCCGTTTCTTCAAGCACGTCTCCTCCCATGCGCTGGAACGCCAGACTTGCTTCCTCGCGGGTGAAGGTTCGGCCCAACAGACGTTGCACGAGGTCCTTTGGAAGGTGGTGCCGCACCGGCGCACCGGCAGGGTGTTGGCCATGGCCTTGCCCTCCGATGACGTTCACCTGCTCGACGGTCCCCCCCATGGCCTCAAGTTGCAGGCAGACAAGGTGGAGCGAGGCTTCACAGGCGGCGAGGTCCCATCCCGTCACGTCGACGAACATCGAGGTGGTGGACGTGGTCACGGTGGTGTGGGCCCCGTTGATGATCGGTGGGAAGGAAAGCACATTGTCCTCGGCGTCGAGGAGGATTGGAACGCGGTCCATGCCGTCGAGAAGGTGAGCATAGTCCACGCCCTTCGGGTGCTCGCTGAGGATGGCTTCGATGCTCATCGGCGCCTCTGAGCCGAGGGGAACAAAGCTCGCGTCCCTGTCCATGCAGACGGTTCGAAACGGCGCTTTCAGCCGGGCGAGGTCGTGCACGCCAATGGAGGCACGGTACCGTCCTCGACCGATGGCAAAGTGGAGTTTTTCCTGATGGTCCATCAAGCGGCGGATGGCGGCATCTTTGCTGTCCTCGTCCTCGCCAAGGTTCACGCCGTGCACGATGGCACACACGATCACTGGGCGAACCTCGCTGAGTTCATCGTCGACGGTCATGGTGGTGGTGGCAGGTGCTACGTCCAGCCCTGGACTGACGGCCTCGTCGTGGAGGAAGGCACGCATGGCTCGAGCAAGCGTTTCCGCTGACAAGAGGTCAGGTCGGTCCGGGAAAATCTCGATGTCGAGCATCTCCTCATCGCAGCGGTCGATGTCCGTTCCAAGGAGCGGAAGGGACTCCTCGAGAGCGGCGATGCTGTGCTCATGACCCGCTTCAGCCATCAGGGCACGCAGCACGCTTTGCTCGACGCTGATGGTAGGCATCTGTTCACCTCGTCCAATCGGGCAACGGGCGTTCGAACCCAGCGACCCGCAGGCCACTCATCACGGCTGCATCCAGCGTCGTTGCGCGAAGGTGTGCGCGTCCGAGCGCGTCGATGCTTGACAGGCCAAGGTCGCGGAGGTGAGAGGTCATGCCTTCTCGTAGGCGTCGCAGCGTGGCCGCGAGGGCCGCAGGTCCGTCGTCCTCTGGCCTGAACACGGTCAGCCCGAGGCCACCTGCACCGAGGAGCACCAGGTCCCGCCCGGTTGGCGTCCAGTCGAGTTTGACGCCACTGCGCGTGATTTCAGGATCCAGCGTTGCGTTCGATGATCGCCCAGCAAGGGGCAGCATGGCGGGGAGAGGGAGGTCAGGTCGCTTCCCCACGTCCATGAAGGCCGCACACATGCCGTGCTCTGCCGCCCACCGGTGGAGGTGATTCACCCGGCCTGCGTCGCCCAAGAGGGCAAAGGAGGGAGGTTCATCGCACATCGAGGTCAGGAGCACCAGCAAGGCTTCCAGCGATGCAGGGTCCATCGGCGGGAGGTCGCCGAGGTCGATGACCGCTCCAGCCGCAGAGGGCAGGCTCGTCCATGCCTGCACCGTCCCCTCGCCGATGCGGAGAAGGTCGATGGGTCGGGGTGCTTCGTCCACGAGGAAGGGCTGCTCCGCCAGCGCCTGTGCCACGTCCTCCTTGGACCGCTTGGCTCGGAGACGTTCGCCGTTGGTGACGTGAGGCAGCACCGGCAGCGGAAGCGCCAACGGAGCGCTCCCGAGCAGCACGGTGGTGTCCACGGAGGCCCCTTCCAGCGAAGCAGATGGTGTGGTCGGCATGAGTCCAAGGCCGCGCATCGGGTCCTCGCGTGGGCCGCGAGGCTCATCCTCGCCGCCTTCGATAAGGTTCGGGACCAAGCAGACGGCATCGGCGGGGACCTGCCATGAAGGGTCTTCGATCCTGGTGTTGACCTCCTTCAATTCGTCGGCAGACAGCGGCCTCATGGTGACGCCAGGTCCGGGTGCCGGGCATCGTCCGTCGATGACGATCATGCCGCCTAGCATGCCGCTCCCAGGGTCGTGATCCACGTCCCCGTGGACGACAATCAAGCCTCCGCGCATGGCGTTGCCCACGCGCTTGCCAAGCTTGCCTTTGATGAGAATGAGTCCGTCGTGCATCGAAGCGCCAAGGTCGTCGTCGCAACCGTCTTCGATGACGATGGTTCCGCCCCGCATCGACCATCCGGCCATCGGTCCAACACGGCCCTCGCAAAGCAAGCGACCGTCGTGAAGCGCGGCGCCAAACATGCTTCCGGCATCGCCGCGGTGGTCGAAGGAGCCCGAACTTCCCGTCGAAATCCAGGGCCCAAGGCGGCCCAGGGAACGAACGCGGGCTCCTTCGGGGAGGAAGGGGCACAGGCCAGACTCGCCTTCCTTTGGGACCTCTGTCCCGTCTGCGGTCCATCCAATTCGGAGGATGGCGTTGCGTTCGATGGCGGTTTCCAACGCTCCCGCCAACTGTCGGTTGATGCCGATGGAACGCTCCATGAGCGGTGTGCCCTCGCCGGCCATGTGGCGTCGTCGTGTGAACGCCACATAGCCTCATCGCCGCGAGCAGGGGGTCCGTCGTGCAGTTCATAGGCCCAGTCCCGACATCGAGGAACATGACCATCAGGGTGGCCATCAACGGCTACGGCACCATCGGAAAGCGCGTTGCAGACGCGGTCGCAGCCCAAGACGACATGACCGTCATCGGCGTCACGAAAACACGTCCTTCGTTTGGCTGTGATTTGGCCGTGCGGAAGGGCTACCCGCTCTTCTGCACCTTCGACGATGAGGACCGCATCCGAGCGTTCGCCGATGCAGGTTACGCGTGTGGGGGCGGCATCTCCGACTTGCTCGCACAAACCGACGTCGTCATCGATTGTTCGCCCGGAAAAGCCGGTGCAGCCAACCTTGAGCGGTACAAGGCCGCAGGCGTGAAGTGGATCTTCCAAGGCGGTGAAAAGCATGCGACGACGGGCATGTCCTACACCTCGTGTGCAAACCATGCCGAGAACCTGAACGTGGAGGGGACCCGCGTGGTGTCGTGCAACACGACGGGCCTTTCTCGAACCCTTGTGCCCTTGTTGGAAGCCTGTGGCTCCCTCAAAGTTGAATGCACCATGATTCGACGTGCGGCTGACCCTGGCGACTCCAAGAAGGGCCCCATCAACGCCATCACTCCTGTGCTCAAGGTGCCCAGCCACCATGGTCCTGACGTCATGACGGTTCGGCCGGAAATCGACATCACGTCCATGGCCGTCGCGGTTCCCACCACCATCATGCACATGCACGCCATTGTTGCCACCTTGCCGGACGGTCATGGCATGACCACGAGCAGCGTGTTGGACCTGTGGAGGTCTCAACCCCGGGTGCTGATCATGAACGGCGGTGAAACAGGCATCACCAGCACCGCAGAGGTCATGGAGTTCGCACGCGACATTGGACGCACGTGGGGTGATTTGCACGAAATTTTCGTGTGGGAAGACGGGGTGAAACTCGAAGGGAACAACCTGTACTATTTCCAGGCCATTCACCAAGAATCCGATGTGGTCCCAGAGAACGTCGACGCCGTTCGCGCATTGATGGGTTCCGAAGAGGACTGGCGTGCTTCCGTGGCCAAGACCGATGCCGCCATCGCAGCGTTCAACGGACTCGCCTGAGGCCGCCCACCTGTGGGAGGCCTTCAAAAGCCGACCATGGCCCCTAAGGGCCATGTCGGGTCGCTGGCTCGCCGTTGCACTGGTTGTCCTTCTGCTCCCCTTGGGGCCTGCGTATGCAGCCAGCACAAGCGAAGCAGACCTCTCGCAGCAGGAAGATACCGGTCTTGGTCCGGTTCACGTGGTGGCTGGAAGCACCTTGACGTCCACGCTCGGCCCGGTGCCAACCGTGCTCGAGTTTGGTGGTCAATCCTTCGACCCGACCGAAAGGCCCCCAAGTGTCCCCGGCTCAGATGGTTTGGCCGTGGTGCAATTTTTCCACGGCGACGGACACGTGCAACTTGCCGCCCTTGAGGCCGTCGAGGCGACCGTCCTAGACCACGTGGATCGCGCGACCATGGTGGTTCGGCTTGCTCCAGGCACCGCACCGGTGCTCGCCGAGGACCCATCGGTCCGCTGGGTGGGGGCTTACGACGTTGCGTGGCGCATGGATGCACGCTTCGCTGACGGAGCCTTCGATCGCTATGCGTTGGTGGTGGCGGATGATCTCCGCCCAGATCTCCTCCCGGAACTGGTGCTTGAACTGCTCGACGCAGGGGCCGATGAGGCCACATGTGGCGTCGGTCAGTGCATCGTTTCCCTCGCAGCCGTGGAGTCCTCTGCACGGCTCACCTTCCTCGAGGACCTTGCGCGTGACGGCCGTTTCCTCTGGATTGAGCCGGCCTATGCCATGGAAGTCCACAATGCTGTGGCCGCCGGTCTGGCCGGTGTGATTGACGTTCGCAACAACGCCAGCTTCACCCTCGACGGGTCTGGTGAGACCATCGCCATCACCGACACGGGACTGGACCGGGACCATCCGGACATCGTCGGGCGCATCGCGGTCATCGACACCAGTTTCGGGCTCGATCCGTCGCCCGCCGACAGCAACGCCGGTCACGGGACGCACGTTGCCTTGACCGTCCTCGGCGATGGAACCGGTGACGCCTCGACCACAGGCATGGCCCCGGCGGCTTCGTTGGTCATGTACCCCTTGGAGCACGATCCGACCGGTGTCTTCGGTCGACAAGGGTCCCTGTACGAAATGCTCAGCGACGCTGACCAAGCCACGGCGCGTGTTTCCGTCAACGCCTGGGGGTTGAATGGAGGTCACGGCGATTACACGTCCGACAGCCGATCCGTGGACCAATACGTGGACACGTTTGGCGACCTGTTGCCCGTGTTCTCCGCAAGCGATGACGGAACGACGGGCGTAACGCCTCCTGCGACGGCAAAGAACGCGCTAGGGGTCGGTGCATCCAACGGAACCAGCCTCCTTCCATGGTCGGATTCGGGACAGGGCCCTCTCGCAGACGGTCGCATCAAACCCGACGTGATCGCACCGGGGATGGCCGTGTGCTCCGGCCGGGCTGAAGAGGCGCGCTTCCCCGCGGGGTCGAGCTGCGGTACGGGCACCCACGCCAATGGCGATCCGCTGTACATGAGCCTGAGCGGCACCTCACAGGCCACGGCCGTGGCGGGCGGGACAGCAGCCCTCGTTCGAGAGTACATCCGTGAGGAAGCTGGCTTGACGGCACCCTCGGCCGCCCTCATCAAGGCGATGCTCATCAACGGCGCAAAGGACGTCGGTGCAGCCGACATTCCAAACGGCGCCGAAGGTTGGGGCCACATCGATCTCGACCGGACCGTTCGCCCGATGGCCGGCAGCTCGATGCTCACCACCTTCCTGGACGACGGCCCAAGCCTTCGTGCAGGCTACGGCTTGCTGTATTCGTTCGATCTTGACCCGTCCTCGGGCATCGACATCACGCTGGCATGGTCCGACACGCCAGGCAGCGCCGCCTCGGGCACGACCAGCACCCGCCTGATCAACGACCTCGACCTTGTGTTGGTCGCCCCCGACGGGACCCGCTGGCTCGGCAACGATTTTGCCAGCGGTTTCTCCACCACCGGCGGTGCTGCTGACGACGTCAACAACGTTGAGCGCATCCGTGTTTCGCCCGGTGTGTTGACCGGTGCAGGGGCGTGGACCGTGGAAGTCCATCACCGCGGTGGCCAAGCTCAAGATTTTGCCCTCGTCGTGGTCGCTGACGCCTCCGCCACGCCAACCGCGGATCTCGTTGGATTGGAGCGAAGCATCCTCTTGTCCACCGATCAACCGCTCAAAGACGACGTCATCTCCATCTCCATGTCGTGGCTGAATCAAGGAACGGCGCAAGCACCGGCGCACCGTGTGGTGCTGACGGATTTGACCGAAGGTGCCGTGTTGTACGATGACGTGCGCAGCCCCCTTGCATCAGGCAGCATCGACAGCCACATCATCCTCCACACCTTTTCGACCACCGGGACCCACACGCTCGAACTCAAACTCGACACGGACGATGACGTGACCGAACTCAACGACGCCCAGCAAGGTGTGGACAACAACGTGTTCACCCTTGACGTTGAAGTCAGCGCCCTCGGCGTTCGCGTGATTCCATACGCCGATGACGGTTCGCTGCCCGCCACCTCACAAGAGCGAGAAGCGGCTTCAAACCACGACTTCGATGTCCGAAACAGCAGCGGGATTGAGATCCCAATACGTGTGCAACACGAAGGGACCGGGAACCGAACGGTCGCGGTGACGGTGACGCAGGTGCAAGCCATCGACGCTGCGCTCCCCGGCGTGTTGTTGTCACCCAAAGACGCGTGGTCGAAAGGCCTCAACGAAACCGGTCCGTACGCGGTGAAAGAATTCGGCGAGACGGGTGACCATAGGGACCTGACCCTCATTTTGACCGATCTTGACGCCGTCATCGGCGGTACCGGCCCGGACCGATACGCCGCTTCGGGCACGTATGTGGTGGACGTCAAGGCAAGCTACACCGACCAGCCCTTCGTCTCCCATACGCAACGCTTCACGGTCAATGTGGGGCGCGTGGATGACGTCCTGGTCGGCGTCTCGGGGACCCTGCTGCCCAACGGTGACCCCATTGCTGCAGAGCCCGGAACTTCCGTCTCCTTTTCCATTGCTGTCATGAACACCGGAAACGCCCCTGCGCGGTACAACCTCGCGTGCACGGTGGACCTCGACGGATGGCAGGTCGGGCTGGACGGAACCGCCGCCTCCACCCTCGATTTCGAACCGCTTGACATCTTGCAGGATTTGCCCATGCCGGTCTCGGTCTCGGTGCCGCCGATCGTCGACGGGGCGCCGACGCCCGACGACAAGGCCGAGGTTGTGTGTACCGTCACATCGGCCACAGACCCAGACTTCTCGCATGTTGAAATCCTCGAAGTCGGGGTGCTTCCTCAGGCCATGTTCTCTGTGGACGTGTCCGTCGAAGGGGAACGCCTCGGCCCGTCCGCACTGGCTGCAGACGTCAAGGTGGACAGCGCAGAACTGGTGGAACTTGATGCGTTGGTGTCGAACCTCGGCAACGTGCCTGTGGACCTGACCATGACCATGCAACTTGGCGATCCAAAATGGGCATACGACGCAGAAATCGACGGTGTCTCCGTTGACCAAAAAGCAAGCATTCCGCTCACGTTGCAACCCGGAACATCCGAGATCGTCACCTACCTTCTCTTGGTGCCCCCGACCGCGGAACAGGGCGACGCCAACACCTACCAGCTCAAGACGCGAGAAAGCGCCCAATTCTTCGTCAGCAACACGACCCGACTGGTGGTCGCTGAGGAGTTGGAGTACATCCTGACGCTGCCTGAGAACGCTTCCGTGTCGGTCAACGGTGATTTCACCTTCCTTGACGTGGACATTGAAAACACGGGCACGACGCTGATGAGCCTTGCATGGGCGACAGGCTTGGTCCCAGACGGCTGGTCCGTCGCCTTCTCCAATCCACCCGAGGTCATCGCTCCTCGAGAAGTGAAAACCGCACGCCTTGGCATCATGGCCCCGCCAGGCACGGCGGCGTCCTCCGACGCCTTGGAGGTGCTCATCGACGTCTCCGCCAACAGCGGCAGCCAGTGGCTGAACGTGAGTGAACGTCTTGACGTTGCCGTCAGCGAAACGATGCACGCAACCCTCGACGCGGGCGTGGAAGGCGCTTTGCTCGATCTCGTGCGGGGTAGCGCCGTTGAGCAGCAAATTGCTGTGGTCAACACGGGCAACCTCCCGTTGGCTGTGACCTGCGATGCACGGGTCGAGAACAGCGATCGCGACGCGCTCGAGGGCTGGGAGGTGTCCTGCACGGGCGACCTCGGCGCGCTTGCTGTCAACGCAGACGGGGCCGTGGTCGTGACCTTCACGCCGACGGAGGACGCACCCTCGGCGCGCTCCATCCTCGTGGTTGAACTGCTCGACGCCGAAGGCGCGGTGGTTGGATTCACCAGCCTTGAGGTTGCACCTGCTCCGGCAGGCAACAACGGTGGCTTGTTTGGCGTGCTCCCGGGCTGGGCTGCAGGATTGGTGCTCGCGGGTGTGCTCCTAGTGCTGATGGTGATCGGCCTTCGCGTCCGCGGATCTGCTGTGGTCCCCGATATGGGCGAGGACATCCTCGCTCCCGGTGCGCATGCTCAGGCCGACACCGACGGCCAGCGGCGTGCAGATCTGCTGGATACCGGCGCGGAACACGATCTGACCTCTGGCGCGGTGAGCGAAGCCGAAATTCAAGCCGCGTTGGCGCAATCCATCGAGCCGCTTCCAACACCTGCGCCCGGCCCCGTCATCCCCGCTGGTCGCCCTCCAATGGGCGCCGTTCCCAAGGGGTTGCCCCCGCTTGGCGCACCGTTGCCGGCCGGTCGGCCGCCGGCAGCGAAGCCTCTGCCTCCATTGCCCGCGCCCGCTGTTGCGCCACCGCTTCCGGCTCTCCCTCCAGCCCAACCGGCCGTTCCGCCTGTGCCTGCTGAAGGTCTACCTGAAGGTTGGACCATGGAGCAGTGGCAGCACTACGGCCAGCAATGGCTCGTTCAGAACGGCCGCGCCTGAGCGCGACGTTGAAAGCGGCCTCGCCCATCCTCGTCCATGGGCAGCATCATCCTGTTCGGTCCACCGGGGGCTGGGAAAGGCACGCAGGCACAACGCATCGTCGATCGAACGGGCCAGCCGCAGGTCTCAACCGGCGACATGTTGCGAGCCGCCGTGGCCGCGGGGACCGAGGTCGGAAAGGAAGCCAAGGCGTACATGGAGTCCGGCGCTCTTGTGCCTGACGACGTCATCGTGCGCATCATCCAGGAGCGTCTGACCGAGCCTGATGCGGCCCAAGGCGTGATGTTCGACGGCTTTCCCCGTACGATTCCTCAAGCCGAAGCCTTGGACGGGATTGAGCACATCGATGCCGTGATTTCCATCGAGGTTCCTGACGATGAAATCGTTGGGCGGATCACCGGGCGCTTCACCTGCAAACCCTGTGGTCGAGTTTTCCATGACGTCCATCTTCCCTTGCCGCCGTCAGGGTGCCCTTGCGGCAGTTTTGTCGAGGTTCGGAGGGCCGACGATTCGGAATCAACGGTTCGAGCACGCTTGGAGACCTACCACGCACAAACGCGCCCAGTGGCTGAGCATTACGAGCGTGCAGGCGTGCTCCACCGCATCAACGGTGTCGGCGACGTCGAGGACATTTCACGCGCCATCCTTTCCGCCCTTGGGGTCGAATGAACATGGCCCGACGTCGGCGAGGCCGCACCGGTCGTCGACGGCAAGCCGCCACGGCTTCGGTGTCCATGCTCGTCCAGCGTTTGGAAGCCCGCACCCTTGGTGACCCTTTGACGCCGGTGCTGCTCGACCATCTTCGTCGCGTCTGCCGTCGTCAACGCATGCCGGTGCCTCTCCCATGGCGTCACCTGATGTGCCGCGGTTGCCACGGCGCCTTGCGACCTGGTTACGAAGCCCGCATCCGGATACGACAACGCCAACGCATCACAACCTGCTTGTCTTGCGGGCGCGTTCACCGCTTCGGACCTTGGTCCAAACCGGGTCCGCAGGAGGATTGAAGGCGCACCGTCCGCGCCGTGGAAGCATTCCCATGGGCGACATACCGAACCACATCCGCCGTGAAGCGGCCTCGAAAGACGTCAAGCCCACGGTCCGTGTGGGCCGTTCAGGTCTCACTGAAGCGTTGGTGGAGGAAGTGGACGGACAGCTCCGTCAGCGCGCCATGGTCAAGATCAAGGTCAATCGAGGCGTCTTCGACCGAGAGAACCTCGCGCTTCTCTGGGAGGCTTTGGTTGAACGAACGGGTGCTGTGCTGGTGCTCTCGCGAGGGAACGTCGGTGTCTTGTGGCGTCGCTGAAGCCCAATCCTCCGTGGATTTGGACGACAATGGATTATAGCGTCCCGTCCAGCCGGCAAGGCATGGGCCTCCTTCCGCACCCGTCCCGCCGTGCCGGTCATCGCCTTGCCTTGCTGACTTTGTTGGGCGTCGGTCTTCTGATGTTTATCGGCCAGAGCATGGCCGCTGGAGGCGGTGGCGGCGAGAACGACATGCACCTTGAGATTCACATCAAGGCCGGCCTTGAATCTCAGGCCTTGCTCGTGGGCGGCCTCATCCTTTTGGCCGTGTATGCAATGATCATCACCGAGGTGGTGGAGCGCACGCTTGCTGCCGCACTTGGTGGCCTTGCAGCGGTTCTCGCCCTCAATTACTACTCCGAGGAGGCCGCGCTGAGCCTCAAGGCCGTCACGACAATGATCGATTGGGAAACCATTGGTCTGTTGCTCGGAATGATGGTCATGGTGGGCATCCTCTCCAATACGGGTGTGTTCGAGTGGTTCGCGGTTGAAGCTTACAAGCGCAGCGGCGGAGACGTCTGGACCCTGACGGTCATCTTGTGCCTCGTGACGGCTGTTTTGTCGGCGTTTTTGGACAACGTGACGACCATGCTCTTGCTGACACCGGTCACCATTCAGTTGGCCAGGGTGCTCGACTTGAGACCCATTCCGCTGCTCATTGCAGAGGTGCTCTTCTCAAACATTGGTGGAGCGGCGACCATGATTGGAGATCCGCCCAACATCATGATCGGATCAGCGCTTTCGCCCGATGCGATTTCGAAGAACCCTGATCCGGCGCTCGCCGCTTTGGCCGACAGTGGCGTGACCTTCAACGACTTCATCATCGAAATGGGTCCGGCCATCCTGATGTGCATCGTCCCTGGCCTCATGATGATCCGCTGGCTGTTCCGCGACGAACTGTCGGGTGTCCGTCACCGCGACGTGGCTGAACTCGAGCACCGCTACGGCATCAAAGACCCACGCGGGCTCAAAATCAGCGGTGGCATCCTCGCTTTGGTCATCATCGCCTTCTTCCTCCACCCCATCTTCCACATCCCCGTCTCCTGGATTGCGCTCGTTGGTGGCGTGGTCATGCTGACCGCGACCAACCCGCACGAGATCGAGGAGCCTTTGCATCACGTGGAGTGGACGACCCTGCTCTTCTTCGCCGGTCTTTTCGTGCTGGTGCACTCCTTGGAATACCTCGGTTTGATCGGTTGGATTGGCGAGCAGGTAACCAGCGCCATCGGCTCCTTCAGCGAGGACATGATGCTGCCTGCCGCTATCGTCATCATCCTCTGGGTGTCGGCCATCGCGTCCGCGTTCATCGACAACATCCCGTACACGGCGACGATGATTCCCGTCGTGTTGGCGATGTGTGCCGACCTCAGCCTTCCCCTGGAACCCATCATTTGGGCCCTCGCCTTCGGCGCCTGCCTTGGCGGGAACGGGACCCTCATCGGGGCCTCTGCCAACGTCGTGACGGCTGGCCTTTCGAAGGAAGCGGGTTATCCCATTTCGTTCAACGAGTTCTTCCGTGCAGGTTTCCCTGTCATGCTCGTGACCACCTTCATCGCCATGATCTACTGCCTGTTGGTGTACGTGGTGGGAGCCGACAGCCCAATGCTCTGGAAGCTGGTGCTGCTCCTCCTCACGGCCTTCAGCCTCATTTGGCAATTCTCCAAGGGCATGAGCTCCGGACTCTCGCCGATCGAGTCGCTCGGTGACCATGGGCTGGACGAGGTCATCGAAGGGGCGAAGAACCTGAAGAACACCTTGCTCGGCAGCGAGCAAGAATGAGCCTCAAGCCGCCGTCTTCATACGTCACCTCCGCTCCCTGAGGAGCGGGGCCCGGTATGTTTCAGTGCACGGCGTGTGGCCTCCTGAGCGTCCGAGACACCTCCTGTCCGGGATGCGGTGGGACGAGTTTCCTCGATCTTGAGGCAGATGACGCCACGTCGCTCGAGGGCTTCGGTGAGGTCCCAGGCCTCGACGAAGCGGCGACTGCTCTGCATGAGATTGCACCTCCTCCAGAGCAAGAGCCTGTCGAAGAAGAGGAACCAGAAGGCGACCTCCCCTTCGGGTTTGGCGGCATGGCACGCGCTCACGCGCCTTCACTTCCGTTCGGTTTTGGTGCGTCCAGAACCGGCTTGGCCGCTTTGCAGGCAGACCGGCCGGGAGCTGAAGCCTCAAGCGAACCCCCGGCGACCATGGAGGTCTTGACCGACACGGCTTCGATCACGGTGTCCGACAGCGTTCCGGATGCCAAGGCCACAGAAATCACCTCAGCAACCACGGATTTGGAACCGGTGTTGCCGCCTGTCCCAACCGCAGCACCCGTTGTGGTTGCTGAACCTGCGCCATCGGGTCAGGACGGGTTGTTCCCCGCGACGCGTGAGCTTGGCCATCCCACTGGGTCAAACGATTCACCAGATGCCATTGTTGATGCCCTGGACGCCTCCGCTCCTGACCACGCCGAGTTGGTGGTCCCTGACCTTTGGTCAGGGGCAGTAGCGGACGTGCGGGCGGCATACGGGCTGGAGCAGAACCTTCCCAGCAGCACCTTTGCTGAACCTGCCTCAACCCCAGTGGGTCCAGCGTGGCCTCCGTTCGCAGTGGTGGCTCCAGAACCCACCTTGCTTGACGGACTGTTGCGCGAGCCAACCGTCGAAGCCTTCCGTGCCTTGGCCAACGAGAACTGGAGCCTCGCGAAGGAACGTTTTGAACTCGTCTTGGCCACCGGCGTTGACGCCATCAGCCTGCGGACTGGGGCGGGGATCGCTTGCATGGAACTCGGTGACGACAGCGCGGCTGGCCTTCAGCACCTCAAGCAGGCGGCCAAGCTTTCAGGCGGCAACGTGAGGGCCCTCCACAACCTTGCCCTTGGCATGGCCATGGACGGTCGCGTGGAGGGCGTGGAGCGTCTTTTGGCCACCGTTGCCAACCTCCCGGACGAGGGCGGTTTCGTGAGCCGTATGCACGATGCTCGCAGATTGATGAATTCTTCATCGGCCTGAACGAGGGACTGGAGCCGATTATTGGGTGCGGAAACACCCCGATGGGTTCATATAGAGAAGGCAGGTCGGGGGGTTGCTTAGCACCTCGGCATGCGTGCGTGTCGGGGGTAGGGCTGAGGAGGGCCGTCCCTCGGGGAGGCGGTCTTCTGAGGACGCCGCATTGGCATGACTCGATAACGAAGGGTTATCTCGCATGGTGCAGGTGCACACATGTGATGCTACAACCCAACTGGAGGATCGCTTGGCTCGAGTGCCGAAGAAGGTCGTGACAAGCTGCGAAAAGCTGCGGGGAGATGCATGAATATCTTGGATCCGCAGATGGCTGAATGGGACTTCCTGGTACTTCGGTATCAATCGCGATGCGATAGGGAACCCCCCGAATTGAAGCATCTTAGTAGGGGGAGGAATAGAAATCAAAAGAGATTCCGTAA
>PBKJ01000012.1 GCA_002722135.1 Methanobacteriota archaeon
CTCATCGATTGGGGCGTTGTTCGTAAGGTGGTGATGTCGTGGGTGGCTTCGCCGTTGATCGGCGGCATCCTCGCCTTCCTGTCCTTTGCCGTCGTCAGAGCGACGATTTTGGACGCGGAGAATCCAACACAACGGGCGAAAATACTCGCCCCTCTCCTGGCACTGCCCACCTTCTTCGTGTTGGGCCTCGCCCTCCTCTTCAAGGCCCTCAAGGGCTTCTTCGGGCGCTTGGAAAGCAGCGGCATCATCGCCGACAAGTACGCATGGTTGCCGGTGAAGGAAAATGGGAGTTTCAATCCCTTTGCCGAAAACGCATGGTTCCCCATCAACGCCCTTCTCTTCGCCCTGGCCGTGGGCGTCATCGCCTCGATCACCCTTCACCTCGTCCTGCAGCGGGTCGACCTTGAGGCTGAAACCAGGGGATTCAAGGGCGTCGAGCGGATTTTCGTTTGGCTGCAAATCATCACCGCGGCTTACGTCGCCTTCGCCCATGGCGCCAACGACCGTTCCAACGCCATCGGCCCAATGGCCGCGGTGTACCAAGTGCTCTCCAGCGAAACCGGGATGCTGGCGGCAAAAGCCGACATCCCGCTCTGGCTCATCCTCATCGGCAGCGCCGGCATCGCCATCGGTGTCGTGACGTGGGGATGGCGCGTGATGGAGACCATTGGCAGCAAAATCACCGACATCACGCCAACCCGTGGATTCGCGGCTGAATTTGGTGCTGCTACAACCATCCTGGCCTTTTCCATGCCCTTCCTTGCCGTCCCCGTTTCGACCACGCACACCCTCGTGGGTGCCGTGGTGGGCGTTGGACTCGCAGGCGGTGCAAAGGCGGTGGACTTCCGCGTCTTTGGGAAGATCGCGGCTTCATGGGTCGCCTCCCTGCCTGCTGCAGCCTTCGGATCGGTGGTCCTGCTGGTGCTGTCTGGAGGCGATTTCCTCACCATGGTCGTGCTCGTCACGCTGGCCTTCGTCGGTGTTGCCACGGTCATGTGGCGGACCAAGGACAACGAAATCCACGTCGAGGAAGCGCTGGCCGACATCGGAGGCGACGGCGCCGCCGTGACGCCCTTGGAAATCTTCCGCGAGCACGCCACGGCCGTGACCACGACCGTGGACTGCATGCTCGAAGCCGTTGACCTCGCCATCGAGGGTGACGAGAAACTCGACGAGGCCGTCAAGGCGACCAGCGAAGCAGAACACAAGGCCGACCAACTCAAGGCCACGTTGCGTGAAGCGCTTTCGACGCCGAGTGTCCGCCTCATTGCGAGCACCGAAGAGAAGCTGCACATGATCACGCGCCAAGACCGCATTGCAGACTACGCCGAAAACGTGGCTGAACAGTTGTCCTTCCGGCCTTTGTTCGACGACGAGACAGCAAAGGAGAACCTGCAGGAGATGGCCCAAGCGGTCCGTGCCTGTGTCGGCGCCTACGAAGAAACCGTGCGTGCCTTGCGCGACTACGGGCTGTCTGGCGAGACCAGGAAGGGAGCCAACGACGTTCGCGAACTGATTCGAAAGGTCAACCTCCTCGAGCACGAAGCGGATTTGATCGAAGCCAAGGCAGCGGCCCATGTGTTCAGCGAAGGCGGCGACGACCCACTCGCTGCGGTGCACATGTACCGCGTGTTGCAGCGGATGGACGACGTGGCCAACGCCTGTGAAAAGGCGGCCAACGCCTTCCTGCCGCTCGTCAACCGTTGAGCCGACCGATTGAAGAAGTCAAGCACGGCCCTTGGTCCGCCCGAGTCCGCCCCGACCGGCCATGCCGACCGTGGGCCTGGCACTCAGGGAGGCGAAGGCCATGGGCATGGATCCGGCACTGAAAGCAACCTTGCAGAAGCAACGCTACCACATCGTCGGCGAGCACGGCGGCGTGAAGACCTGCCACTGGACCAAGGAGTCCCTTCTTCGCGACCGCGCGTGCTACAAGGGCACCTTCTACGGCGTCAAGAGCCACACCTGCATGCAAATGTCGCCCGTGGTCGATCAGTGCAACCTGGCCTGCACCTACTGCTGGCGTGAACCGCATATGGACACCCTGGAGTTGACCGACCAAGACCCGCTTGACCTGCTCTACGAATCCGTCCGCGCCCAGCGCCGTCTGCTGACCGGTTACGGCGGCAACGACAAGGTGAACCCCGAGAAGTTCGCCGAAGCCCAAGACCCCAAGCACGTCGCCATTTCCCTCAACGGTGAGCCGACCCTCTACACCCGTCTGGCCGAATACATGGACCTCTGCCACCAGCACGGCATGACCACGATGCTCGTCACCAACGGCACCCTGCCCAAGGTGCTCGAAAAGTTGGACACGCTGCCCACGCAGCTCTACGTCTCCGTGGACGCGCCCAACAAGCAGGTCTTCGACGACGTCTGCCGTCCAAAGTGGAACAGCGGCGCATGGGAGCAATTCGAGAAGACCATCGACCTGCTGCCCTCTTTGGACACCCGCATCGTCTGCCGTCACACCCTGATGAAAGGCGTCAACATGAGCGAGAACCACATCCGTGAATTCGCCGCGATCGACCGCCGCGCCGACCCGGATTGGATCGAAGCCAAGGGTTACGTGTACGTCGGTCACAGCCGCGAGCACCTGAGCATCGACAACATGCCCTCTCACGAGGACATCCTGACCTTCTCCGAGTCCCTCGCGCCACAGGTCGACATGCGCATCTTGTCCGAGAGCCGACCGAGCCGCGTGGCGCTGATCGGCAACGAGATGATTCCCATTCCGATCCCCGAGGCCACGATGCACTTCCCCGAGGACCTGGGCACCGCGCCGCCGGTCAAGAAGCTCAAACTCGCTGACCTCAGCTGAACGCCTTGGTTCAACCAAGGCGCGTGAAGCTGCCGTCGGGCATCATCTGCCACCGCGTTCCATCGGGCTGGATGTAGATCGTCACTCGGACTCATCGAGGGCCGCATCGCGTTTGCGTCCAGACGGTGCAAGCAACCAGAGGACGGGGAGCACCAAGAGCAGGACCACGGAAGGTCCGAACCGAAGGGACAGCGTGGAGTCGAACTTGACGTAGGAGGCCGCGTCTTTCGTGCCGGGCTCAGGCGGCGCTTCACGCACGCTGGAGCGGTTGTCCTCTTCGACCAAACCAAGATCGTACCCGGCGTACATCATGGACACCTCAAACCCGCCGAGACGCAATCCAACCCCAAAGTCGGTCTCTTCGTGAACGAAGGCGCCTTGCTCGTCGCTCTCGGTCTGCTCGGCCTCCTCAGGCGCCGAATTCGGCGTGGAGCCTGGGTTGGCGAAGTTGGGATTGTCACCGATGAAGGCGAGTGGCAGCATCACGAGGAAGGCCAGGAGAACAGCAAGGAAGCCTGCGGACCGGAACCAGCCGCTGATGCCCACGAAGGTGACCAACACCTCAAGGAGAATCAGCAGGCCAACGGTGACCTGAATCCACGTCCTTGCCCGGTCCAAACGGTTGACCGATTCCTCTTCGGAGGCAGCAGGCGCGTCGCTGGAGGTGTCGTCGCCTCCGCCGTCATCGCTGCTGTCCTCCTCCGGACCCACATCATCACGGATCAGCTGGTAGACCAACAAGCGCGTGCTGTTTTCGATGCTGACGTCGATCATCGTGTATTCGTCGTCCACCCCGGCCAGGACGTGGAAGCGTGCGGGCGAGGGTGGGCCCTCGGTGTATTGGCCCTCGAATTCCGCAATGAGCCAGACCGAGACCGCCGCGTTGAGCGCGATCAACACGACGAGGGTGGCCCGTGCCCACGCCACCGCAGGGTGGCGACGCAGCGAGCCAATCCGGCTCAACGCACCCTCACGCATGAGGGGCGAGGTCCTGCTCATTCCTCATCTCGGTTGCGCTGGGCGGCGACGATGCCGGCCAAGGCCAGCACCGCAACGGTGGCGAAGCCCGAGACCGAGGGCAAGCCAAAGCCGCCCTCTTCGATGAGTTCCTCCGCGGTGGCCGGGGGCTCCTCGTCGGAGGAACCGTCGTCAGTGCTGCCATCGGTTTGGGTGTCCTCTTCGTCGATGCCCACGTCCGCGGGGTCAACGCCCGCATCTTCGAGCACCTGAGCGAGGTCGCCCATGCCCTCAGCGTGCGCCGAGGTGTCCGCGATGTCGTCCACCGACTGTGCGTCCTCGACGACCTCGGCTGCCTCTTCAGCGGCGCTGCCGATGTAGTAGGTCAGGCCGATGGTTGCCGGCGGAGTGGAGGGCGAGTAGTTGATCTCGTCGTTGTACATCTCGACGACTTCAGGCCCAACAAGGGTGTACCACGTGTCCATGTTGTCCGACACCGCGAGGGAGACGCCGACGACCGTGTGGTGCGATGGGCTCCACAACATGACGAAATTGGCGCCGGTGTAGGCGATGTCCTCGGTGATGCTGCCGAGGCGGTCCTCGAGGTTCTCACCAAAGGCTTCCAAGGTCGATTCAAAGTTCGACTCGCCAAAGGCTTCGCCGATGGTCTGCAGCGTCTGGAGGAACTCCGGCAGTTCTTCGACGGTCATGCAGTCTTCGCTTTCGTAGGTGTCCACGGTCACGCCCTGCGCGTCAACGAGTTCGAAGGTCCCGCAGTACTCACCGGCATCCAAGCCGTCAGCGAGGTACATGGATTCCTGAACAGAAAAGACGCGGTCATCGCTCGTTGGCGCGACGGCCATCTGGCTTGCCGCCTCGATGTTGCCCATCTCGTCCAGCAACTCGAATTCAAGGGTGTAGTCTGCTGGGTCTTGGTACGCTGCATCAAACGAGACGCTGACCTGAAGCCAGTCGTCGTCGGTCCACATGTTTCCATGGCTGATGAGACGCTTGACTGCCCCATCGCTTTCGATCGTTGGGCTGGAGGCCACAAGGCCAGTCGACTGGATGTCGGTCACGGAGGCACCCCAGCAGCCCGAGGACGGGACGCCGTACTGGTGGATGGCACCATCAACGGCATAGCCACGGTAGGTGAGGTCGTCGACGTTGCCAAGGTCCACCGATTCAAAGCCCCAACCCGTGCCCTTCAGCAGGTGAGTGGAGGATGAGCCGTTGTCGCCGCTCACGGTCACTTCGGCCACGTAACAGTGGTCGTCGGTGCCGTCATCGTCGACGTCTTGCTCGTTGAATCCACCGGCGTTCACGGTTGCAAGGACCACGCGCTCCAGCGCACCTTCTGCATCGGGAAGTTCATCCGAGCCGTCGTCACAATCGTTCCAACCGTTCTCAAGGCTCCATTCCGAGACTTCGCCAACGCCGTCTGCGCACACGTAGAAGGTCCCGACGCCGACGCTGGCGTGATCCATCCACAAGACACCTTCATCCGAAGCATCGGAGCAATCCTCGGTCCCGTCGTTGACCTGATGGAGGTGGATGCCTTCGAGGCCCTGCCCCCAATCATTGCACACAAAGTAGGTCTCATTGGGCGTCTCGTCGGACCAGTCGCCGCAGTCGTCCTCGCCGTTCCCGATTTTCCAGGAGTCGTAGGTCTCGATGACGCCACCGTTGTCGCAAGTGAACGGCATCTCGCCACCCCCGGTGTCTTCAGAGCCACCGAGGTCGAATTCCTCGCTGATCTCCTCGATGGCTTCGCTGAGCTCATCCTCGAAGGTGCCGCCGAGTTCCTCGGCCGCGTCTTCGGCGAAGGCCTCGGCGATTTGGGCGAGCATCGTGCCCAGCATCAGGAACATGATGGGGTTGGCCGTGCCGCAGTTGCATGACACGACGTCGACGGCCGAACCGCCCTCTTCGATGATGATGCTCGCATCGGCATCGCCGCCGAATCCTGCTGAGTCACCGTCGTCATCGTCATCTTCATCGTGGCTGTGATGGTAGTCGCCGTCCTCGTGTGTTTCGGTTCCATCACTGTCATCATGGTCGTGATGGACGTCGCCGTCGCCGTGGTCATGGAGGCCAGGCTCGTCGTCGTGATGGTTGTAATCGTCGTCACCGAGGAAGTCCTCCATCACAGTCTCGAAAGAGCCGGTCGAACTGATCTGGTCGGAGATGGAAAGGTCGAGCAGGCCCGAGTCCAGACCGAAATTCTCGGTGGGCACGTCGGCCAAGTCGACGCTGAAACCGGTGGACACCGTGTAGTCGCCTTCCATCATGCCGCACTCAATGCCGATGTCGGCCTCCGTGCCGCTGGTGGTGATGAAGGCGTTCTCGGTGCACTCGGCGTGCACGGATTCGTAGGTGGAGAGCGCTGAGAGAACCGGCGTTTCGTGGCCAAGGCGCCACTCCGCGCTCGACGAAGGAACGTCGAAGTCGAACGCGGTCCCGAAGGTCACGCCGAAACCGAAGTCTTCGCCGCCGCCTTCAACGCCAACGTCCATCATGTACTCGACCGAGACCTCAGAGGCCAAGGAGAAGTCCATGTCCACACCGTAGAGGTTGTAGTCGTCGTCGAGGTACTCGACCATGTTGACGTCCACGGCCACGGCATTCTCCGAGTCAACGCTCAGGTAGCCGTCAAAGCCTGCTGGGTCAGCGCCTGAAGCGTCCACCCACTCGGTGATGAGAGCCGAATCGAAGAGCACGGCGTGACGGATGGTCACGTCGGTCATGCGCATCCACACGTCGTGCACGTCGCCATCAAGGTCGATGGTGGTGGGCGTGCGGTCTTCGGCGGACTCGACGAAGATGTTGCTGGAACCGGTCGAGAGTTGGGCCACCGTCAGGTTCAGGCCCGCATCGCTGGCGGCGAGCATGGTCCGCGAGAGGATTTCGTTGAGGTTGATTCCGGTGAGGGAATCGATGTCCTCGTCGAGGTTGGACCAGTCGTACTCAACGCCGTACGCGAAGTCATTTTGGATGGGATCAACTTGGGCACTGACGGTCATCGGAAGGGTCGCAAGGCAAAGCAGCAGGGCGGCCAAAAGGGCGTTCGCTCGGGGTTGCATGGGGAGGTACCAGCACCGTCACTGCATAACCCTACTGCCGACTTTTGCCGCTTCGCCAAAACAGGCATCGGCACGGCAAGTTTGAATCGGTCTTCACCGAGGCTCGACCATGAGGGCGCAATTCCACGTTGCTGTCCTCATCATGCTCCTGATGATGCTCCCGGGTTGCCTCAGCACGTCCGAGGAGACGCTTGGAGGGGTTGGAACCTACGAGGTCGAAGCCACGTGGACCACGGTTGAACTCGAAACCAAAACCGCGTTCTATGCTGACGATGAATCCGTGACCTGGTCGGTGCTCGACGGCGAGATTGACCAGCAGATTGAGGACGCCGGTGGCCATGTCGTGGGCCTCGTGCTCGCCATGAGCTATCCGACTGACGACGAAACGCCGGGCGGACTGTGCACCGGGCAGGAAACCGACGTGCCGGACATCGTGTCAGGCACCGCCACCAAGGGCGAATGGACCCTCGAGGCATCCGACAGCGGATTCGGCGGGCATGTGGTCAACCTGACCTGGCACGACCAGGCCATCCTCGACGCCGGCGTCGCCACCAACCTTTCCGAACAAGAGGTGCTGGACCGCTTTGTCTTCGGCGACGAAGCCCGTGGCGCCTTCGACCTGACCGTGCTGGTGGATGCGCAGGCCCACAACAGCGCCTTGTGCAGCCACAGCGACGACGGCGAGGAGGTCACCACCGTGGCCAGCCTGCTCGTGATTGACCTGACCGTCACGCCCGCGGGCATGGACGACGAAAGCAGCAGCGCGTTGGCGGTCGGCACCGGCGCGATTCCGAGCGTGATCTTCGCCCCCGTCTTCATCGCCATGGTGGCCTTGGTGGCTTTTGTCACCCGCCATCAGGACCGGTTCCAGCTCCGCTTTGTGCTCGAAGAAGAGGAGGAAGAGCTCGAGGGCGAGTCCACGTCCGAAGGCGTCACGATGACCGACAGTTATCGGGCTCGCGTCATCACGCTCTGCGCCCTGTACGTCGCTCAGGGCATCCCGTGGGGCTTCATCACGGTCACCTTCGTGACCTTCCTGGCCGCGCGCGGCGTCGGTGCAAGCGAATTGGCGCTGTTGCTCACCCTCGGCACCCTGCCTTGGTCGGTCAAGTTCCTCTGGGGTCCGGTCATCGACCGCTACCAAATCCCGGCCTACGGCCGGCGACGGCCGTGGATCCTGCTCGCCCAGACCGGGATGATGCTCATGCTCGGCGCGATGCTCTTCGTTCCGGACCCGACGAACAACGTCCGCACCATCGCCATCATGTTCCTCGTCTACAACATCTTCACGTCGCTCCAGGACGTCAGCACCGACGCCCTCGCCGTGGACGTGCTGCAGCCGCACGAGGTCGAGAAGGTCAACTCGTACATGTTCACCTCCAAAACGGTCGGTGGCGCCATCGGCGGAGCAGGCCTTGGGACCATCATCGTCTTCACCGGCCTGAAGGGCGCGATTCTGCTCCAGATTCCCATCTTGGCCGGCTTGATGATCGCGCCGATGATGATGACTGAACGTCCTGGCGAGCGCCGCTTCCCGTGGGAAAAGAATGCCGAAGCAGGGTCTGAAGAAGAGGACGACATGGAGGCCGCGAACCAGAATTTCGCCGACATCTTTGCCAAAATCCGCACCGCGCTCAGCCTGCGCTCGGCCTACCTGAGCATCGTGCTGAGCCTCACGGTTTCGCTGCACTTCCTGCTCATCCCGGTGTTGCCGCTGCTCTTCGTGCGCGAGTTGGGCTGGACGGAAGCCGGATTCAACGCCACGAACGGCGGCTGGATCCTCGCCCTGACGGTGCTCGGCTACCTCGTGGGCGGACAGCTCGGACGACGCTTTGGTGGGAAGAAGATCATCATCTACGCCGCCCTCGGTACGGCCTTCGTGACGGCCCTGTGGGGCGTTTCTGGCCAACTGTGGGGCAGCACCATCTGGATGGTCGGCGTCTGGTCGCTGAAGAATTTCGGCTGGTCGGTGGTGATGATCAACATCTACTCGCTGATGATGAAGGTCACCTGGGGCGAGGTGGGCGGCACGCAGTTCACCGGCTATATGGCGATGATGAACCTCTCTGCCATCATCGGCTACCAGTTGACCGGGCCGCTGGCCGAGCGCTTCGACTACCCCACGCTCTTCCTCATCGGCGCGGCCTTGCAGACCTTGGTCATCCTCGCCGTGCTCTGGATCGACCCCGACCAGACCCGCCGAGAACTCGAATCGCCGGTACCTGCCGAAGCCCCTGCCTCGGTTCCTATGACCGCGTGACCATAGACAGAAGCATAGCATCGGATGTCATCGCGTACCCATGGACCCAAGACCGGGCCTCGGTGATCTTGCCCGGAGGTTCCTTGGCCTTGGGTGCATTGCTTTCGGTGGCCCAGTGGCCCATTTGGCCCATTTCCAATCTCGATTCGTTGAGGACGAGAAATGGATGGATGAAAGCACCTTTGCGGACCTGGTTGCGCTCTGTCAATCGTTGCCGGGACCTTCGTCATCTCAAACCTGCTTTGCCATCGGCGTGCTGCAGCGTGGGTGGGTCGGTGGCTTGGTCTCGTGGGGATGCTTCATCCTCCCGTCTGCGTTGCTCATGACCGGTTTGGCAGCAGGGCTGACCGTGCTGACGAACCTCGATGTGGGCCTTCTACACGGTCTGGCCGTGGCCGCGATTGCGGTCATCCTCAATGCGATGTTCGGACTTGCAGGGCGGTTGACCCCCGACGGACCCACACGAGGCTTGGCGCTCTTGGCCGCCAGTGTGTTGCTGGTGCTCCCGCTCCTCGCTCCACAACTGACCGCGGTGACCACGCTGGGTGCCGTGGTGCTCTGCGGCCTGCTCGGCTCCCGCATGCGCAGCGCCGATGCACAGACGTCCACGCGTGTCGAATGCAGCACGGTCAGCAGCAGGGTTGCACGCATGGCCTTCGCGCTGTTCCTCGCCGCAGCGGTCCTGCCGGGCGTCCTGCAGACCCTCGGCGTCGGGGGCATCGACCCTGCAGCCGGTTTGCTCCGTTCTGGGGCGTTCGTGTTCGGGGGAGGGCACGTCGTCCTCCCCCTGCTCCAAGCCGAGGTGGTCGACCCCGGCTGGGTGGATCAAGCCACCTTCCTCGCGGGGTACGGTGGAGCAAATGCTGTGCCGGGGCCGATGTTCTCCTTCGGGGCCTTCCTTGGCGGGGTGATGGACGCCGACGGCTGGCCCACATCGGCCGGTGGAATCGGCGGTGTGTTGCTCGGCGCGCTGTGTGGTGTCGTCGCCCTCAACCTGCCTGGCCTTGCTGTGGTGGTGGCATGCCTACCCTTCTGGGAAGATGTGCGACACCGGCCAGCGGTCCGCTCCACGCTGCGTGGAATCAACGCCGGGGTGGTCGGATTGCTTGGGGCTGCCCTGCTGTTGGCGGCGGTGGCTGTCTTCGAAGTCAGTCTGGCCCGAGGGGCAGGCTGGATCATGTTCGATGCGGTGCTCGTTGCGGTAGGGTTCACCCTGTTGAGCACCAAACGTGCACCTGCTTGGGCGGTCGTTCTCGGAACTGGAAGCCTCGTGGCCACCGTGCTGACCTTGACTTAAGTGGCCTCGTCAACGCATCTTCGTAAGGTAGTCATCCCTTTCCCTCACCGCACGGTGACGTGTTCCGACCTTGATATACTCTCGAGGGTGAACACCCTCATGGACAGCACTGCGTTTGCACAAAACACGCCCCCACGGGTGCTGCTGGTCGGTGCCGGAGGCATCGGCTCACACCTGACCGACCTGCTGTGCCGTGGCCTTCACGGACACAGCCTCGACCTGACCCTGATGGACGGAGACGTCGTCGAGGAGCGCAACCTCGCGCACCAGCGTTTCCCAACGTGGTCGATTGGTCGTCCCAAAACCGATGTGCTCGCACAGAGGCACGCCAGCGAAGGACACCTCCTCACGGCCGTCGCCGAAAACCTGCGCTCGGCCGAACAGCTGAGCGGCTACGACCTCATCGTGGTGGCCGTTGACCGCCCTGAGCCACGTCGCCTCGTTCACGCCACCGACGTGCCGTGGATCGACCTGCGTTCCACCGGCCGTGGGATGCTCGTCCTGACGCACCTCGATGCACCGGAACGCATCGCCTCCCAAACCCCCGATCACGCGCCGGCATCGTGCCAGGCCGACGGCGTGCTTGAGGCCGGCTTCGTGCAGGTCGGCTTCGCCCTCGCCGCTGCGGTGGGTGCGCAGTGGGTCATCGACCACGTGGTGCACGGCCGCAGCCCGGCCAAGGCGATGATGATGGACGCGGCCTATGGTGGACTTTCCTTCGGCCCAACCCCGGAGGTGAGCGCATGAGGGACGACCTGCTGATTCGCGTGGCGCACTCCGTGGAACCCGAATCCTTCGGCTCCACGACCGAGGCGTGGGCTGCGGCCATGAACGCCGCATGGGACGGTGACGTGGACACTCCCGAGGTCCTCGAAGTCCAGCAGGCCGCCGCCTCGGCGGGCGCTTGGAACGCCGTGTACGTGCTCTCGGCCGTGGCCGGTCTGGAAACCTCGGTGCTCATCGACGCAGAGGGCTCGGTGTTCATCGATTGGGGCTCACCCGGCCTCGTGCCGCTTCGCGCCCACGTTGGCGCGATGGCGCCCTTCCAGGTGTGGGTGCACACCCATCCTCGCTTTGACGCCTACTGGTCCGGCACCGACCGCCAGAGCCTGGCCAACGGGACCGGCGTCCTGCGCGAAGCCCTCGTTCTGGGATACAACGGCGTCAAGCGCGCCAGGAACCTCGGCGAAGACGAGCCAGAAACCGAGCGCATCGCGGGCGTTCCTGCCCTCAACGCGTGGTCGCAAGAAACGCCCACGCCCTGGCCCGCCGCGTGGCCCGTTGAGGTGAGCGCATGAGCGTCCGTGCCCCGAAAGACGACGAAGAGGCCCGTCGGGCTCGTCTCAAGGTCGCGCTTGGCGGTGGACGGAGCATCGCCGACGTGATCGAGGAAATCACCGGAGACGCCCCTGAGGACGGCCTTGTGGAGACCGTGAAAGAACGCCTCAAGGCAGCGACCGTCGACGGTGAGGCCTTCGATTTGGCCGCCTTTCTTCGCGAGCACGCGGCGTGGCAGGAGGCATGGCAATGAACACTGCGGAAGCGCGTCACCTGGTCAACGAAGTTAGCGACGTGATGCTCAGTCTTCCCGAAGAAGACCGCGCCATCAGCGAGGACCGCTACATCGCCGAGCACANCGGAATGGAGCTGTTNGAATCTGTTTTGGCGTCTTCAAAGCGCTGGACCATCAACGGCACGAACTTGCTCATGGAGCATCCTGCTGGTGTGACGCTGGACATTGACGTGGTCGGCTCCATGCTTGTGGCCGTTCAATTGGATGAACATCACCTCGTGATTTCCGTTGACGGCAAGCCCATTTGTGTCGCTGGGAAAGGGCTTTTTCACGATGTGCCCATGTCGGACCACCTTACCACGATGGTGCTTCTGGGGGAGGCTGGCTTCCCCGTGTCCCACACCCCGGACACGCTCTACATGTTGCATTCATCTGCCGACCTGTTGGCCATCGTGGCCAACGAATACTTCTCCTTGCCCGAACGCATATCCGCGGCGAAAATGCTTGCCTGCTACGTGCACGAAGAAGAAGGAGAAGGGTCCATTTCAACGCGGGCCTATGACATCGCCGCGAAAGGAAACCTCCCACCTCAAGTGGAGTTGGAGTTGGTGAACTCTGATCTCTACCCGATGTTCGTACCGTCACACGAAATGGGTGGAGGGGCCATGGTCGACGCATTCCTGAATTTGATTTTCCGCCTGACCCGCCACCGGCCCGACACGTACGCCAACGCTCTGCACCGGTTCGTGGATCTCCAGGTCCGAACCATGTCGCGTTCAGATCAAGAGCGGGTGCGCGACAAACTCCTCATGCTAAGCGAAACGTTCCGCCCTGACCTGGAGCCTTTGTTCGAGACCGCCGATGGCGTTTACCTGACCACATGGGACGTCGACCACTATCATGACCTGCATGAGGAAATCATCCACCTTCCGCCCCACCTGCGCATCGAGCATTTGGGTGTGCCCGCCGACGCGTATGAGAACGTCCACGACGTNGAGGACATCATGGATTTCTGATCAGGCACCCGTGTAGGNNGCTCGNCNNCCTTCGATGAGNGCCGAGAGCCCTTCGAGCGCGTCGTCGGTGGAGAAGATGGNNTCCANACCGTCGAGTTCCATNTGNAGCCCNGCCGCCANNGACGTGCCTTCCGTGGCGTCGATCAGGTCGCTCGCCATCTTCAGACCGACCGGTGCAACGCGCGAGAGGAACTTCATCTGACGAGCCACCTGCTTGTCTTCGGGATCCTGCCCGTCTGGGCAGCCGCCTGCGAGGAGCGTGCCGACGTGCTCGTCGGCGTAGAAGGTCGCGGCAAAGGCAGCGACGGGGTGCTCCGCATCGCTTGGCTGACCCGGATACTTCGCTTCCGGCTTGCCTGCAGCGGCGATGCTCGCCACCGTGGCGTCAACGTCGCTGATGGGCACCAAGTGCGTGAGGATGCCCAGGGCATGGGCCGTGCCGGCGTCCATCATGTTGCCCGCAAGCACCGCCCAGCGCGCGCAGGGCCGGCCCATGATGCGGGCGGGCCGCTGTGAGCCGCCCAGCCCGGGGTAGATGCCAATGCCCGTTTCGGGGAAACGGAAGGAGGAGCGTCGCGTGCCGACCCGGTAATCGCAGGCCAGAGCAAGTTCGAGTCCGCCGCCCANCGCAAGGCCGGTGGTCAGTGCAATCGTGGTGAGCGGTGAGGCTTCAATCGTGTCAAGGACCACGTGTCCGCCCGCGGTGAAGACCTCGATGTCAGGGATGGCATCCGCCCGGATCTTGTCGACGAAGAACTTCACGTCCGCACCGGCCACGAAGGCCTTGCCTGCTCCGTCGAGGACCATGGTGTGGATGCCTTCCGCCGCGTGCACCTTCGCCACGGCTTGACCCAGCTGGTCCACCACGGTCTCGTTGAGGGCGTTCATGGCCTCGGGTCGGTTGATGGTGATCGTCGCGATGCCGTCGTCCATGTGCACGTCGACGTAACTGAAGTCCCAACCTTCCCCTCCGGCGGCTTGCCGGGTGAAGAAGTCGGGCACGGACCAGCCTTCTGCGGCCAACTCGGCGTAGGCCGCTGCCATGCGGTGCGCCTCCTTGAGGCCGACGCGGTTCATCAGCTCGAACGGACCCTTGGCCCAGCGAAGGCCAACCTTGGCTCCGCGGTCAACGTCTTCCATCGAGCAAACGTCCTCCTCCACAATCTGCGCAGCCACGCCAAAGACGACGCCTAGCAGGCGCTCGCTGACCGCGGCATAGGTCGCCTCATCGTAGGCGCTGTCGTCCTCAATCGGCCACATCTCGCCGGCCTCGACCAGCGCACGTAGGTTGCCGGCGCCCGTGTACCGTGGCGTGTTCAGCTGCTCCGCAAGGTAATCGGTGGAGTGCAGGGCAATGGGTGGCCCGGTGAGGTTCATCAGGCCAAATGGACCGAGGCCAATGCGGAAGGCNTTGCACGCGATGGCGTCGATTTGCGCTGCGGTAGCAACGCCCTCCTCGAGCAGCAAGCAGGCTTCGTTGAGCCACGGCACAAAGAAGCGGTTGACCACGAAGCCTGGACGGTCGGCACAGACGATGACCACCTTGCCGAGGGTCTTGCAGTACTGGACGGTGCGTTCGATGGTTTCAGCGCTGGTCGTCGCGGCGGGGATGACCTCCACCAGGCGGTTCTTTGCCGGGTGGTAGAAGAAATGCAGGCCCACGAAACGGTCCGGTCGACCGGTGGCCTCCGCCAGCGCGTTTACGGACAGGGACGAGGTGTTGGACGCAAGGATGGTGTGCGGTTCACAGACGTCGTCGAGCGTGGAGAAGACCGCGGTCTTGACGTCAAAATCCTCGAACACCGCTTCGATGACCAAGTCGGTGGATGGCGCCGTGTTTTCCGTTCCAACGACGCCCTTGACGCGGCCCTTGATGGCGTCCACTTCGGCTTCGGAGAAAATCCGTCGCTCCACCGCTTCTTCGAGGAAGCCGGCGATGATTCCCTGGCCACGATCGACCCAAGGTTGCTCACGGTCCACCATTTGGACGTCGAAGCCTTCCTGTGCTGACTTTTGCGCGATGCCCGAGCCCATGTTGCCTGCGCCGATGATGGCGACGTGTTGAACAGGTTCCATGGCCCTCCGAATCAAAGGGGCTTCATCAATCAATCCACGGCCCGTCCATCGCCTTCGTCCACGAGGGCATCCAGCGCAAGGCCAAGGGCGGTGGATTGTGCGTCAAAGGAGAAGCGTTGGACGTGGGCAAGCAGGGCCTCATCGGCCGGCCTTGGAACCGCGTTCGCGCCTCCATCCGTGCGTTGGGACCACGTGGCGTGCACGTCGGTGATCGCGTCAACCCACGCGCTCACCTCGTCCACGGGCAGCCGGGACTCAACCGGAGCCATGCTGCCGTGGTTGGGCATGTCGGCCACCAGCACGGGAAGGCCGGCCGCCATGGCCTCGACGGGTGGGTACCCATAGCCCTCGGCGGCCGAAGGGAAGAGCAGCGCTTCGCACGAAAGGCGCAACCGCTGGAGCTCGTCGTCATCCACGCGGTCCATCAGGGTCATGCGGACGCCTGCAGCGTCCATCGCGCCGCTCAGGGCCCGACGCCCCGAATCGGTTTGCCCGCCACCAACCCGGATCAGGTGGAGGTCGTTGCGAACGTCCTCAGGGCAAGCAGCCAGCACCTTGGCAAGGAAATTCATCCGCTTGCGGGCATGGTCGTTGCCGACCACGAGCACCGCGCACCCGGACTCNGGTACGACGTCCGCATCCTGGGTCGGCGCGTAGCGTTGCAGGCTGATGCCGGTGGGCACGTGCGCCACGGGCACCTTGCGGAAGACCTCTTGGCAGCGCTCCGCCGTGGCCTCAGAGACGCAAATCAGCACGTCGGCCCGCTTGAGGCCCCGCCGCAAACGCCTGAGGTCGAGCCAGCGAATCAAGCCTCGTCGCCCCGCCCATTCCTTCATCGGACCGTCGGCCAGCGGGATGACGCGGGGTGCGAGGATGAAGAGATCGTGAACGATGACGGCCTTCTTCACGTTCCGTGGAACGCGGCGCGGCACAAGGTGGGCCTGCTCTTGGTCGGTCACCAGCAACACGAGCTGGCCACCCTCGCGTGCACGCTGCTTCAGGCGCTGGCGCACGCGACGTGGGTGAAACCACCACCTGCGGAGCAGGCGCGTAGGGCCGCTGCCCCCGAGCGGATGGTCAACCTCGGCGCTGAGGCCCCAGCCTTCCACTTCGTTGCTGGCGAGCAAACGCACCACGCCAGCGTGCGCCGCGCCCAAACCGGTGTCTCGACCGAGGGCTCCGCCTCGAACGACAAACACCCCCCGGTCCATGCAGGGTCACCCGCACGAACCGGTTTCAAGGTGGCCCCTGTGAAGGTGCATCTCCAACACCAGATTCAAACCGTCGACCGCTCAATCGCGGTTGAGCGCCATGCCAAACCCGCCCCGCGACCTTTCGTCTGGCGCCATGGATGAGGTCAGGGAACGCATTGCGTCCACCATTGAGCACGGTTCCAACATCCGTGACATCTTGGCCACGCACACCGGTGACGGACCGGCCGCCATCGGTTGGGAAGTTCAGGCCGCCGTCGAGGCCTTGGACGTCTTTGGATCGCGGTGGACCATCGAAATCCTCACCGCACTGTACATCGCTGGCCCGGCACGCTTCAACCAGATGAAAACCCTCCTCGACGGCATCTCATCCCGAACCTTGTCCGACAAGTTGCGCCTGCTCGCAGACCGAGATTTGGTGATTCGAAAGGTCGACCAGGGGCCGCCTGAACGCGTCCACTACATCCTCTCCGAACACGGACGCACCTGCGGTCGCCTGCTCTCGCCTCTGGTCGCACACCTGAAGATTCGATCNGGCGCCCTCCGTACCTCCCGCTGAAGACGCACGTGAAGCGAGCCTTCAGATAGGATAAGGCTCGACTCTCGCCCATGCCTCTGCTCCAACAATGGGTGCGTCAGCGCCCTTGGCTGGCCGCAGGTTTGGCGGTCAGCGCCACCGGCCTCGCTGGGCTGAGCGGTGGCGCCCTGGCCGCCGCAGGGGCGTTGGGACTGGCCGTCGGCGGCATCGCTGGCTCTCGTCCGATTGACGACGCCACCCATCCACTGCGTCGCCGCATCCTGAGCACCCTGGAGGACAACCCAGGGCTTTGCTACCGTGAACTCCAGCAAAGCTTGGGCGCAGCCAACGGCACCTTGCGCCACCACCTCGATGTGCTCCAAGGCAGCTCACGCCTGACCGTGATGCACGTCAACGGGCGCACCTGTTACTTCGCCGGACCCCCCGAGAGCGTTGAGTTGCTTCAGGGCCAATTCGGCATGTCCCGCGCCGCAGAACGCTTGCCGATCGGACTCTCGCTGGTTCAGCGCTCGGTCATCCTCTCCATCCGCGAGGACGGCGTGCCCAAGAGCCAGTCCGATCTCGCCCGTCGGTTGGGCCGAACCCGTGCAAGCGTGCACTCCGCGGTCAAGGTGCTGCAGCGACGCGGCCTCTTGCGGCAGGACAGCCTCACCCTCTCGCCACACCTTGAACACGACGACGCGTGGCGGGCTGGCGTGGTCTCGGGCTTCAGCGAGGAGCCCTGAATCGGACGCCTCAAGCCCCGCCGGAAGCGGACGCTTCAAGTGCCCTGCGGCTTGGCTTCGCACCGAGGTTTGGCATGTTTCGCGCAAGGGTGGTCGAAGCCCCGCTGCCCACGGCACGGCGTGACCTCGATTCCTTGGTCGCATGGCTGATCGATGCCTTCGCTTTGGTGCGGCGCTCCGGCCCGGCCTCCGCCGACGGAGGGCGCGCCTCTCCCGTCCACCGCCTGCTCCGTGAACACGTCCTGCTCGATCAGCGCGGAGCGTGGGACGCCGGACAATTGGCCGACGACCTTGGCCTGGCTCCTGCCTCGCTCAACCATCACCTGACGCGCCTCGTCGAAACGGGGTTGCTCGGCCACACCGACGAAGGCAAAGGCTGGCGCAGGTACTACCTCCAGGGCGGGAGCCTCCGGTCGGCCGTCGAGCGGGTGCGCATCAACGCACGCTTGGTGACCGCGCAGCGTCTGCACACNCTGGCGCCGTTTTGGACCCGCCAAGGCACGCCATTGGACCTGGACCTGGGAGAGGACGAGCCCCTGCCCCTGTCCCTCGGCATGGCCGACCTTCGCCCGCCGAGCCCTGAAAGCGACGCCGACGAGATGACGCTCTGGATGGCGGACACCGGACTGCTCGGTGAGCGCCCTGGGAGCGAAATCTCCAGCGGATCCTCCTCGCACCGTCTCTTCCTCATGCTGCTGGAGCGTGACGCGCCGCTGTCCACCGACGAAGCAGCGGAGGCCGTCGATTTGCCCGCAGCTCGAGCGGGCCGCATCCTCGAACGCTTCCGGGCCACCGGCGTGGTCGAACGTGTTCCGAGAACGGACCGCTTGGCCACCTCCCTTTGGTCGGCCATGATCGCCCAGCATGAGCGCCGTGGTGCGGATTGGCTGCTGCTGAAGGGCGGATTTCAGCGCTTGCTGAGCGAGGAGCAGCAAAGCGCGCTGCTCAAGGCCCTGGACGCGGGAAAGCTTCGCCCAGACGATGTCACGAGCGCGATGAACGGCGTCTCGGCTCAGGATCAAATGCTGCTGCTCAATTTGCTTGGAGGTCGTCTTGCGATGGGTCATCGCATGGCAGGTGCGAGCCTCGAGCAGGTCGAGCGGCGCGTGCTGGAACGCTTGGAACGCACGCTTCGGCGCATTGACCGCGTGGCGGAATTGATCGACGAGGCCTTGGCCACCGGTTCCGAGTGACGGACCTGCGTTGATATGGAATGAGGGCGGGGCGCGGTCATGGGCACGGGGCCGTGGGAGCCGTTGGGGCCTTGGCAAGGTGAGCCTCGCGCCCTGATGCTTGCCCCAATGGCCGGCGTCACCGACCTCCCCTTCCGCCTGCTTGCAAGGGAATGCGGCGCGAGTTTGGCCATCACGGAATTCACCAATTCCACCGCCCTCACGCGGGAAGCCACGACCTCGTGGCGCCGCATGGAAACGCACCCGATGGAGGACCCGTTCATTCCGCAAATTTTCGGCGGGGACCTCGATGACATGGTCACGGCCGCTGGTCTGCTCGAGCCCCAAGCCGACATCATTGACCTCAATTTTGGCTGCCCCGCACCGAAGGTCACCCGGGTGTGTGCAGGTGCTGCGCTGATGGGGCACCCCGACATGCTGCTCGACATCGTGCGAGCGGTCTCAGAGCGCGTGGATCTTCCCGTGACGGCAAAAATGCGACTCGGCACGGGCCAAGGTCCCGACACCGTGCTCGATTTGGTCGACCGGTTGCCCGAGGCCGGCGCCAAGCGCATCTGCATCCACGGCCGCACGCTCAAGCAACGTTACGCAGGCGTGGCCAACTGGGACACCATCGCTGAGGCCGTCGAACGCAGCAGTGTTCCAGTCATCGCCAACGGCGACGTGGTGGACGCATCCTCAGCAGCGGCCTGCTTTGAGCGGACGGCCGCCGCAGGCGTGATGATCGGTCGTGGCGCCATCGGGCGTCCGCAGGTGTTCGGTGAGATCCGTGTGGGCCTCGGTTGGATGGCCGAACATGAACTGCCGTGGGTGGCCCACGACGCAGATGCATGGGCCGCTGCAAGCGGCATCGAACGGGCCTTCCTGACCCGGCGGTGGTGCTGGTCCCGCTACATCGAATTGGCCGAAGCCACCACCGGTTTGCGCGCCAAGTGGATGCAGCGCCACGCCGTGGCCTTCACCAAGGGGCTGCCCGGCGGGCGAGCCATCCGAGCCGCGATGCACAGTCAGCCGGACGAACACGCATTCGCAGCATCGGTCACGGCCTTCCTTGAGGGCGAAATCGCCCACTGAGGCTCAGAAGGAGGACTGCCACTCTTCGAGGTCTTGCGCCTCGGCCCAAGCTTCGTCGGTGGTTTCTCCTCGGATCTTGAGGACTTCACGAGCGAGCAGCCAGTAGATGAGCGCCAACGAGCGACGACCCTTGTTGTTCGCGGGAATGGCGACATCGACGTTCCGCAGGTTGTTGTTTGCGTCCACCAGACCGACGATGGGCAATCCGGTGTTCACCGCTTCGATCAGGGCCTGCTGGTCAGCAGCAGGGTCGGTCACAAAGAGCATGTCCGGCTCGACGTAGGAGCGAAGGGCCGGGTTGGTCAGGCTACCAGGGATGAAGCGACCCACGGAAGCGTTGGCTCCAATGGCCTCGGCAAAGAGACGCGCGGGGCGCTGACCGTACTGTCGTGCGGAGACGACCATAACGCGGCCAGGTTCGTAGCGGCAGAGGAATTGAGCGACGAGGCGGATGCGCTGGTCGGTGGAGGCCACGTCGAGGAGGTACAAGCCGTCGTCGCGAACGGTCTGGATGAATCGGGCCATGTCGGCGCTCTTTTGCTGGGTACCGATGTTGACTGCGTTCTCTTCGTATTCGGAGAAGGGAACGAGCAGGGCGACGTCGTCGGACATTCGAGAAACCTCAGCACTCGCGCGACTTGAAGCCTCTATTAAACCGCTTCGCTGCGGCACACCCCACGGTTGACGCCAGCAGGCGAATCAGTCAAGGCATGAAGCGTATCCCTCACCTCGTGTCGCAAGAGATGGAGGTTGGCTCGGCCATATCCATCAGCGCAAGCGATCTGGAACGGCACACCTACTGCCCAATGTCTTGGCATCTCTCACGCGAAGGCGTCGGTGCTGAAGGCGAGGCCGTGATTGAAGGAGTGCGACGCCACGCAGAAATCCATTCGACCATGGAAGAGGCGCGGGTCGGACAGCAAGCCTTCCGCCGCTCAGCGACCATCTGGTCGTGGTGGTTCACCGTGGTGTTGGTGTTCTCGCTAGAGAGCTTCATCATCTACCGTTTGCTCAACAGCGAGGCCTCTCCGGTGGAAATGGCCCGGTTCCTCTCGACGCTCGGCCTGAGCTCGCTCTTTGCGGGCGTGCTGCTCATCCTGCTGCCGTGGCGTGAACCCTTGAATTGGTCCATCCCGGATTCGAGAACGGAGTTCGAGTCCACGGGCGTGATGCCCATCCTCAACCCTCCCGACTTCATCGGAGGTTGGTTCAAAGGGGGACGCATGGAAGCCAGCTTCCTGCTTGCTTCCATCGTGTTTGGTTTGCACGCCTTGGCTTTGGGCACCTTCCTCGACGCGGAAAACGCGGCCTTCGTGCTGGTGATCTCCGCCTTCCTCTGGACCGGTCTGGCGTCCTGGCGCCTGCAGGTGCTGCTTTTGGCGCACCAGCAGTCCGAAGTGGCCCGGGTCAAGGCTGGGCTGGACGAGAACACCGAGGTGGTGTATTCCGATGACGAACAGGGAGCTGGGTTGCTCAAGGACCCAAAAACAGGCTTGCGGGGACGACCCGATCAAATCGTCATCGTCGACGGCGACTTCATCCCTGTGGAGCAAAAAACCGGGAAGATTCCCGCCAAGCCTCACGATTCACACCGGATGCAGCTTCTCGCCTATTTGCATCTGGTCGAATGTGAAACGGGACGGTCTTCGCCCTACGGCGTGATCCGCTACGGCCAAGATGACCTCTTCCAGGTGGCCTGGGACGACGTCGCTCGAGCAGACCTCTTCTCTGCGGTCGAAGAAGTGCAGCGCCTCATGAAAGAAGGCGGGGCAACGCGAAACCACGAGCGCGTCGGAAAGTGCCGAAATTGTTCACGACGGCACGCTTGCTCTGAACGTCTCGATGCTTCAGCATGAGTCCTCAAGCGGGTACTTCATGCAGTTGCGATGAATCGTCACGACGACGTTGAAATTGTCCTTGAACTGATTCAGGAAGCGCTCCCCGGTGCCTTGAGCATCCACGGTAAGGACCCACTCACCGCGGGTGAATTCGGGTTGGGCGAAGAGGCTCTCCTCCGGCGGGTTGGCGTCCTCACACACTTCAGTGGACCATGCCACACCGCCGTCTGCGTCGGTCAGGGTCACCTGAACGTAGCGAAGGGCTCCACCAGCATCCGCGCAGCCGATCGTATCCGAAGCGACGAAGCTGGCCTTGAAGTAGACGTCAATTTGGGTCACGGACTCGTCCACATAGAAGGAAGAGGAGTTGGTGTAGGTCTCGACCGCGTTCGTGAAGGTATGGGCGAAGGCCACGCGGTCGTAGACCGTGACGGTCTCCACGCTGTCGCGTCGCGTCTCGAGAAATTCTCGTGCAGGAACCAATCCAATGCAACCCGCGAGGGTGCTGCTCATGAGCAGCACGATGAGCGCCACGACCGTCGGACGGGGACCCATGGTAAGCCGGGGCGCGCCACCGTTGTGAAGATGTCGTCGATGCTCACTCAAAGGTGGCTCCACACACGGAGCACGACGTCGCGTCTGCAGGGATATCAGCACCGCACGCACCACACTCGGCGGTGGCCGGGGCTGCTTGCGCCTCAGTCGCACGGCGACGCGTTGGCGAACGGCGGCGTTTCGGCTTGGCTCGCTTCGGCGTCAATTCATCGTCAGGTTGGTCTGCATCTCCCGCAGCGCCGGGCAACGGTTCGCTGTCCTCGAAGGAGAAATCGGCCGTGGCCTCCTCGATTTCGTTGCCGGCTAAACCGCTGTCCGTCAGGCCGATGTCAACGCGGACCTTCTCACCCGGCAGCACGCCCTCCTCGCCGGTCAACTCGTACAGGCGTTCGCGGATGTCCGCATCTGAGGCCGAAAGCTCGCTCCCGTCGTCCTTGAGCGCCTGAACGTCGCCCTTCGCCGCGATGATGTCGTCGATGTCCTGACCACTGAATGCGTCCTTGGTGGACTGCAGGGTCGGGGTGACCGAGTTCTCCCAGGCCTCGAGTTCCTCCTCGGTCATGGCATCAAGATCAACGTCCATCGCGTCCAAGCGGCCCTGGGCTTCCGTAACCTCGGCCTCGGCCAAGTCCATGTTCTCGTCCCAGTCCTCCTCAAGGTCATCCTCGTCGTAGCCAAAGGCCTGCACGGTTGCCGCGAAGTCCTCGGTTCCGCTCACGATCTCGTCGTCGTCCTCCTCCTCCTCGACAGGAAGGGGGACCTCCACCTCGACCTTGCGCTCAATGCGCTTCCGCTGTTCGAAGAAGGAGGCAACGTCTTGCGGCGCACCACAGTAGGCGCAATTTTCCATCAGGTCTGGGATGGATTCGCCACAGGCGTGGCACTCGTGGAACTGAAGGCGGGCCTTGGCGAGGTTGAAGTTGCAGTGTGGGCAGCGGTCTTCGTCACCTTCCAACTCGCCGTCACACGAAGGGCAATACTCGAAGATGTCGCGTTCGACCTCCTCGTCGCGGTCCCGGGTGATGATCACGCCGAGCACGAGCACGCCAATGAGGATGAGCACCAGAAGGCCCGCCCAACTGAGAAGCCCGCGGAGCGAGCGCTGCTCGTCCGTGATGGAATCGTCTTGCACCGCCGCACTTGCATAGGCGCGCGTGAAGACCGACGAAACGTCCACGTCATCGGGGACCAGCCGCACGGCGGTTTGCCCGGTTTGGGCCTCGAAGGTGCAGGAGACGGTGGCGCGCTGACCACGGGTCTCGATGACCACCGGGATGGTTTCGAACACATTCCCAGCACCGTCGTCACAGGTGTAGTTCACCGGGCCGGTTTCGATGGAGGTGACGCCGATGGACATCGTGTACATCTGCCCCGGCATGAGGGGTGCCGATGCAGGCGCCTGATTGGCGTCGACCAATTCGAGGGTTGGCGTGTTCCATTCCAACCTGAGCGGTGCTTGAACCTCAACGGACACCGTGACACGGCTGTTGTCTGGATTGTAATCCCATGAGTCGGCGTCGGGCACGTAGCGTGCGGTGAATTCCGCCGTGTGCTCACCAAGCGCCGTCGGCAAGGGGTTCTCAGGACTCCAGAACTTCCCTTCCGCTGCATCGAGGAAGATCCTGTCTTCGTACTCGATGCCTTCGAAACTGTACTCCAACGTCCCTCGGACGGGGATTTCGCCCACGTTCTGAATGAACACGGACCATTGCACGGCTTCACCTGATTCCGGCTCGGAAGGGTTCGGGATGGGCGGGTCAAGCTGGACGTCAGGAATGGGCAAGAGGTCGAGGTTCCCTGCGGGACTTCGGTCGTTGGTGGTGGATTCCTGCACAAAAGTGGCGGTACCAAAGGGATCGATGACGGCAACCACCTCGCGAGAGATCCGCTGGAGGCCAACCACATCGTCGGAATCAATCGTCGTCTGCCAGGTGGCTGAGGCATAGCCCTGGCCCGCAACGGTGACGCTGAAGCTGCCCAGCATGAGGTTCCCTCCGTTGTCGTTGGGCACTTCCAAACGCATGGGGACCTCGATGGTGCCGTCGCCGTCAAACCGCTCGATTTCACCGCTGACGGTCCATGGCCCGTTGAGGGCGCCCTCCACCACACTCACCGATGGCGCGCCTTTGTGGCGCAGGTCCATGCGTGGATGCACGGTGAAGGCGAAATCGTAGTCCTGGTTCTCTTCCTGCGATTCCACCACGGCGTCCTCCGCGTCGGGGGTGAAGCGCAGCACATACTCGCCGGTAGGTGGGGCGATGAGGTTCACCGTCACGTTGGTCGATGTCCCAGCATCGAGGGCAACGACGGCGAGATTGTCCATGGCGACGCCGTTTAGCGCAACGCCAAGCACGCTGGCCGCGGCAGGCTCGCTGCCGACGTTGCTGACCTCGACCTCAACCGAGGCGGTGTCTCCGGTTTTCAGGCTCGACGCGCCGGCAAGTTCTGCACCCGTGACGCGAAGGTCGGGGAGACCGCTCACCTCGAAGGGGACGGAAAAGGTCTGACGGGTGTCGCCATCGTGCTCAAAGGCCACCCAAACACGGTGTTGTCCTTCGGTCAACCCGTTCCAATACACCGTTTTCGACGTCATGCCGTCGGCTTCGATTTCGTTGATGATGCCCTGCTCAAGCAGGCGATCGGCATTGATCGTGTCTTTGTAGACAAAATATTCCACCGTGTACGCGCTTTGACTCGCGGTGTTCAGGAAGGCGATCGTGATGGCCAAATCGTCACCCGCAGAAGGCGTGGAGGGTTGCAGGGTTACCGTTGACGCGCTGGCCTCGATGGAGCCACTTTGCTCAGCGCTGACCACCATCGGGCCGGCCAAACTGCAGAGCAGGAGCGCCAGCAGCACCACGGCAGGACGCTTGGACATGAGGATGAACACGCTCGCACAGCACTTGAACCTCTCTCCATGCAACGCGGTTTCGGGCCACAGTCCCTCGGTGGATGGGAGGATTGAAGGACGGCAGGAGCGGTCTGTGGTCCATGAGGGGGGTCGGTTCCGTGCTTCTCCTCACCCTCTTGGTGTTGGCCTTGGCCCAACCGATGGCCCCTGCGCCGACCTTGGATGAAGCCCAAGGGCCGTTCTCAAGCACAAGTTCCCTCGCCTTGGCGTTCAGCGGGCCAAGCGAAGGGGAGTCCGTCACTGGCCTCTTGTCGGTCACCGTGACGGCCACGGGGACGGGCACCCTGTCTTGGGTCCGCATCGACGTCAGCGACGGCAGTGGATGGAGTGAGGTCGGAAACCGGAGTTCCAGCCCTTGGTTCGCTCAACTCGACACCACGACGTTGACCAATGGATCCTACCAACTCCGCGCGGTCGGACTCGACGCGGACGTCGACGATGAGGTGACCGGATTCTCCCCGAACTTCACCGTGGCCAATCAGGTCCCTGTCATCACCGCGTTCACCGTGCTCAACCCAGGGGCTGGGAACGGCACGTCGTCCAACGACCGCTGGTGGTTCGCCACACCGGCCAACGGCACCCTGCAGTTCCGCTGGGGGGCCAGCGATGACGACCTCGAACGGGCCACCCTGTCCAACGTACCGGGCACGGGCAATCCGTCCTCCGATGGACCGGGAACCCTGACCTATGGATGGGACTGGACGCCGGGTGATTTGACCGAAGGCACCTGGAACCCTCGCCTCAACGTCCTTGATGGGTCTGGCCTGACGGCGTCCCTGACCCGCTTCATCGGCATCGACCGGACCGGTCCAGACATCGGCGCCATCACCGTGGGGAGCAGCGGCGGCTGGCAAATGGATGAGGACATCACGCTCAACGGGATCAAGAGCACCGCCGATGACGGATTCGGCTCAGGCGTGGCCTCCACCGAGTACTCGCTTGACGGGCAATCCTGGCAAAGCACCACGGCCGACAGCCTCGAACTGACCCTGCCCGAGGGNCAGAACATNGTTCGCTTGCGGAGCGTCGACCGTGTCGGCAACGTTGGACCAGTCACGCAACTCCCGGTGAACGTCGACCTGACGCCACCAGAAGGCTACGGGTGGGTCGTGGAGGAATTGACCACCAACCGCGTCGATCCTGCCCCCATCCGATATGTGGCTGAAGACCTCGGCTCTGGCGTCGACCACAACGCGTCGACCATCGAATATGGCTTCGACACCAACGGTGTCGGAAGCATCCCCGACATCACGGGCCGGTGGATCACCCTCGGCAACAACGCCGGCCTGAACACCACCCTTGACCTCGCGTCGTGGGCGACGAAATCTGGCCAATACCTGCTGCTGCGTGCAACGGTGGTCGATGGAGCAGGCAACGCCATCGTGACCCCCGCCGCCTCCTTCCAGGTCCTTCCGGGCTTGGACATGATGTGGAACGCCACCAACACCACCATCGATCGGCTCATCGTTCGCCCCGGTCAAGCCACCGGCGGAGTGCAGATCGAGTCAACCATCGACGCGAACGAAGGGTACGACGGCACCGTCGTCGTCCGGTTGGAGACCGCTCCGGCCGACCGCTTTGCTGCGGTGGACTGGACGGTCATGGAATCGAGAACCCTCCCCGCAGGAAGCCTCTCGAACGGAACCCATTCGATGACTTGGAACCTGACGGTGACGCTTCAGGGCCAACTTGACATCCGTGTGGTGATCGACCCTTCAGACACCATCGATGAATACAACGAGGGCAACAACGCCATCCACTTCGTGGTGACCGGCGCGACGATCAGCCCCGGGTTGGTTCCCTCCTTCGCGCCTTCCATCGGACTTCTGCTGCTCGCCGGCCTGCTTTGCGGCGTGCTTGCGCGGCGCCCACGGGATTGAAAGGGAGCGGCAGTTCCGACGCACCATGCGACAAGCCCTGCCACGGGTGCCGAAGGACCGCATCGCGGTGCTCATCGGGGCCAAAGGTGGCACGGTGAAGGCCTTGGCCAAGGCCGCCGGTGCGGAGTTTATCACCATCGATTCCGAGTCCGGCGACGTCGAAGTCGAGTGGGGTGAGCCGGGGACATACGACCCCGTGAAGGCGCTGAAAATGCCNGACGTGATCAAGGCCATCGGCCGCGGCATGGCCCCGAAAACCGCCCTGACCCTCTTCGAGGACGACTGCTATTTCGAGATGGTCGACCTTCGCGACCACGTCGGCAAGCGAGGCAAGCAGCTTCAACGCATCCGCTCGCGGGTGATCGGGAGCCAAGGGAAAATCCGCCAACGCATCGAGGGATTGACCTCGACCAGCATCACGATCTACAAGTCCACCGTGGTGGTCATTGGACCCGAGGAGGGCCTTGCCCTTGCCCGTCAAGCCGTGGACATGATTGCCGGAGGCGCAGAGCACGGAACCGTGCTCAGCTTCCTCGAGCGAACCACGCGGAAGAACCGACTCGAGCGTCGGAGCCTCGAGACCATCGAATTGCGTGAAGAAGGAGACTACGACAGCACCGGCTTCGAGAACCTCGTCCCAGGGCTTGATTTGGCCCGTGAGCGACGCCACCGACGCTTCCGCGCCGCCCAAGTTGACCCCGAGGACGAGGAGGCCGTCGAGGCGCTGATGGACCTCGCCGAGGACGAAGCGGTCACGTGGGAAGAGGAGTGATCAGGCCTCTTCGACGTCGTCAAGAGGCATTTCCAGCACGTCCGCCATGGCTTCTGCCAGACTGACGTCAAGGCCTTGCTTCTGCGCCCATTCGACCAGCCGTGTCACGTCACGAACAAGGAATTCCTTGGCTTTGGGATGCGTGTCGATGACCGCTTGCCCGACGTCGATGACGACCGGCTTGCCCTCATGCCAGAGGATGTTGTAAGGCGAAAAATCGCCGTGCACCAAGCGCGCTTTCTGCCAGGACACGGCGAGGAAATGGAGCAACGTGTCGTACACCGCGTCGGCATCCTCTACCTCGACCTCGCGGAGTTTCTTCGCCGGAGATTCATCCGTGCCGATGTATTCCATCACCAACACGTTGCGGTGAACCGCTACGGCCTTGGGCACCGGGAGTCCCCAGCGGGCCAAGCGTTCGAGGTTTCTGTGCTCCTTCCTCACCCAGATGTCAACGAGGTCACGGTGACGCCGCTTGAGGCCACCAAAGCGTTGGTCGCCCTCGATGTACTGCACCAGGTTTCGGAACACGGCGTTGGAGGTGTGGAAGATCTTCACCGCCACGGGGCCTCCATCGAGGTCCGTCCCATGGAAAACGTGGGCTTCCTTGCCCCGCGCGATGGGATGGTCCAGCGTATCAACGGCACCTGAGGTCATCAATTTGTAGACGGAAAGCAGGGTCAAGCGGTCAAAGACCTGGTCGAACACGCGGCGGTCGACCCACTCGAAGGGGCCCGAACCGAGCACGCCTTGCAGCTTGCCTTCGATGTCTCGGAACATACCGCGGTACCGCGCTTCTTTCATCCAGCGGTATTCGGAACCGCCCTGCTCCAAACCGGACACGAAGGCATCGCGTTCGGCCTGTTCGTGGGCGTGGTCGGCGGCTTCCTCCTTGCTCATCTTTGAGCGCGGGCGGCGGCGGCGGCGGCGCTGTGCTGACCGCTCGGCCAACTCGTCCCAACCGTCCTCGTCCCACGACATGCCGACACCTTGTGGTTGAAGCGCGGCTCCTTTGAAGCCTGCTCAGCCAAAGAGTTCGTCGACGCCGTCCGAAACGTCGTCGTCGCTCTCGTCTTCCTCGAAACTGATCGGCGTCACCTCTGGGGCAACCTCTGCCTCGGGCTCAGGCGCTGGCGCTTCGTCATCGTCGCCATCACCAAAGAGGTCGTCGTCATCGTCGCCATCGCCGAAGAGGTCGTCCTCGTCGTCGTCTGCGAACATGCCCTCGTCGTCGTCCCCGTCATCGCCAAACAGGTCGTCGCCGCCATCTTCCTCGACCGCCTCGCCTTCGTCGACGTCCCCGAAGAGGTCGTCGTCCTCGTCGTAATCGTCGCCTGAGAACGAGGTCCCAAACAAGTCCACGACGTCAGGGAGGACGCCCTTTCGCGAGAGGTACATCGCTTGGGTCTTCGTGTAGCGGTGCTTGACGTCGGCCTTGCTGTCTTGGAAGTCCCACGGCCAGACGATGATGAGGTCGCCTTCACGCACCCACTGACGGCGGCGCATCTTGCCGGGAATGCGCGCAAGGCGCATCTCTCCGTCAGCACAGAGCACGTTCACGCGGCGTCCACCGAGGATTTGCTCGGCCAAGGCGAACATCTCNTTGACNTTGGAATTGGGCATTTTGACGCGGATGCGTCCGACGCTGGCCTCGCCTTCAGGAGACTCAAGCCGAGCGAGTTCTTCCTCGTCGACCTTCTCCTCGCGTCGTCGTCCCATTGCCGTCGCCCAACTCAGCGAACGGACGACCCCTCTTCAATCCCACCGCAAGCGGGACGCTCAACGCAGCAGAGCCTCAGCCGCGTCTCGGCAGACCTCAATGAGCGGGTCGCCCCACACGCCGAATCCGACGGTGCCGATCANGCAAATCGCGATGGCGATGGTGGTGAAGACGGTGCGGGGTACGGGTCGGTCGCGACCAACCGCGGGCGCGTCGAAGAACATCACCACGCCGATGCGGAGGTAGTAGTAGACCGAGATGGCGCTGTTGAGCACCATGAGGAGCGCCAAGGACCAGACCCAGTGCAGGTCGAGGCCAAACACGCTGACGGTGGCGCCGCTTCCCGCCACNTCGACGGCGGCGACCTTGACGATGCCCATGATGACCANGAGCTTCGAAAGGAAACCGGAGAGGGGTGGCACGCCCGCCAGGCTCAGCATGAACACGAACATGACGACCGCGAGCAGCGGAGAGCGCTTGCTGAGACCGGACAACGTGCGGTCGTCCCGAACCTCGCCTTCGTGCTCAAGCAAGCCGATGACGAGGAAAGCGCCCATCTTGAACGCCACAAGCACGACAAGGTGGAACAGCAGCGCGGTCAGGACCGCTTCAGACGCCGCTTCTGCGGCGCCGTCAAGGGACGCCTCGCCGAGGTTCCACACGCCGACCGCGGTCAACGCGGCCATCATGTAGCCCGCGTGCGCGACCGAGGAGTAGGCCAGCATGCGCTTCGGGTTCTTGCTGCCGAGCGCGGCCAAGTTGCCCCACGTCATCGTGATGGCCGCGAGCACACCGAGGAGCACGAGCCACACGGCGCTGCCCTCGGTGCCCCCGGGCAGGGTGATCACCAGCAAGATGCGGAAGAGCCCGACCATGCCCATCGCCTTGCTGGCCGTGGCCAGCAGTCCGGCAATGGGCGAGGAGGCACCNGCATANGCATCGGGTGCAGCGAAGTGGAAGGGAGCGGCGCTGACCTTGAAGCCGAAGCCGACCAGCATCAGACCGAGGGCAACGTAGGGCAGAATTTCCTGACCGATGTTGGCCCACGCCAACGCGAGGGCGTCCACCTGCAACGTGCCGGCCCAGAGGTACAGCAAAGACAGGCCGTAGAGGCCGACGCCGGAGGAAGCGGATCCAACCATGAAGTACTTCATGCCGCCTTCAGAGCCGAACTTCGATTCCTTGTTGAACGCCACGAGGATGTAACTCGAGAAGCCGGCCAACTCCAACCCAACGAAGAGCACGAACAGGTTCTCGGCCAAAGCCACCGTGGTCATCCCGAGCGCGCACGTCAACAGCAGGATGTGGAGGTCGGCCTGACGCCGGTTGTTGTAGAGGGCAGAGAGGCTGCGCACCTCGCGAGCAGGGGTGGAGCGGTAGCGGTCGTTGGAGGCGAGCGCCACCAAGAACAACGCACCGATGAAGAGGGCCTCCATCAAGCGGCTGAAGGGCGTCGCGGCGAGGATGCGCACGCTGTTGTCGCCCACGGCGNGCACCAGCACCTCTTGCGTGGTGTGGTCCCACGTGGTGAGCAGGTCGTTGATGAGCAACACCAGCGCGGTCAGCAGNGTCAGGACCGAAATGTAGCCAGGAAGGTCCGGGCGGCCGGTCAGCGAATACCGCTCGCCACCAAAGAACCAGGGCAGGCGAACCTGCGTGCCGGGCACGCGGAAGGTCCCGCGGCCGAGGTTGGGCACGACGATCATCAGCACGAGGCCAAGCGCGAGCACGGTCTCGGCCGCGAAGTAACCGAAGAAACCGGCCGAGAATGGCTCCACGCGAAGCAAACTGCTCATTTCAGGCACCTCCAAACAGGGCAGCGAAAATCGTCTGCGTGTACGCGTCCATCATGTCGAGCGCGAGGAAGGGGAAGATTCCGAAGAGAATCGTCGCCACCGCCAAGATGAGCATGGCCACCTTCTCAGACTGGTCAAGGTCAGGAATGGGCTTGCCTTCCAACGTGGCCGGTGGCTGAGTCTCGTCCCCNCCTTCGAAGATGGTGCGCTGCATCGACCAGAGGTAGTACGCGGCGGTGATGGCCAAGGCCAGGCCGGGCCCGAGGATCCACCAGCCAAAGGCGGCCCAGTAGGCGACCAAGAGGAGGAACTCAGCCACAAAGCCGGCCAAGAGCGGCAGACCAAGGCTGGCCATCCAACCGAACATCATCGAGGTGGCGATCCAAGGCGAATGCTTGGCCATGCCGCGCATGGCGCCAATCTCCATGCTGTGGTAATGGTGCTTGAAGGCGCCACAGACCGCGAAGAGCATGGGAGAGATGATGCCGTGTGCGAACATCATGAACAGGGCCGCAGCGTAGCCGATGGGTTGCTGGCTTGCAATACCGAGCAGGATCACGCCCATGTGGGACACCGAGGAGTACGCGACCATCTTCTTCAGGTTCGTCTGCCCAAGGCAGACGATGGCTCCGTAGACCAAGGACACGAAACCGAACAGCATGATGACGAACTGGAAGGTCTCGACCGCATGCGGGAAGAGCGCGATGGGGATGCGGAACATCCCGTACGCACCCATCTTGAGCATCACACCGGCCAAGAGCATCGAGCCGCCGGTGGGGGCTTGCACGTGCGCATCCGGCAACCAGGTGTGGAAGGGTGCAGCGGGCAGCTTCACCAGGAATCCGAGCATGAGCATCACGAAGAGCACGCTTTGCATCGTCTTGCCAAGGAAGATGCCGCCGTTGGCGTGCACGTCGTTGGCGATGCTGGTCAGGGCCACGAGGTCGAAACTGCGGCCGGTGAAGTCACCGGCAGCGCCGGTCGCGGCTGCGGGCTCCTGCAGGAAGTAGACCGTGATGAGACCAAGGAGCATCACGACCGAGGCCGTGAAGGTGTAGATGAAGAACTTCTGAGCCGCATAACGGCGCTCCTTTCCGCCCCACTTGAGGATGAGGAAGAACATCGGGATGAGGGTCAACTCCCAGAAGATGTAGAACATGAAGAGGTCGAGGCTGACGAAGACGCCCATCAGCGTCCCGCCCATGAGCAGGAGCAGCGGATGGTACACGGCGCCCTTCTTCTCGTTCCAGGTCGCAATCTGGGTGACGGGCATCAGGAAGGCCGTCAGCCACACCATCGGGAAGGACAGCGCGTCAAGCCCAACGTGCCACGTCACGCCAAGGCTCTCGATCCAGGGGTACTGGAATTCGAGGACGTACTCGTTGAACCCAATGCCGAGCCAATTGATGTCGCCGAGCGAGCCCAAGGCCATGGCCGTGGTGACCACGAAGAGCACCAGCGAGACCACGAAGGTCACCAGACGCATGGCGTCTGTGGTTTGCGGACGCAGGGACGCCGGCATCAGGCCGAGCAGACCCAGGAGCATCAGGCTGACGACCATCGGCAAGCCAACGAGCACGGTGCTGATCAGGTCCATCAGGCCACCCCCCAGAGGATCACGGCGATGAGCAGCGTCCCAAGCGCGGCCATCATGATGTAGTCACGGGCCGAACCTGTGGTCAAGCGACGCACGGAAGACGACGTGGATTGGCTGCCGGATTCGATGCCCTTGATGGTCCCGTCCACAACGCGACGGTCGAAGGTGGCCGCGAGCACGGAGAACCCAGCCACGAGCTTCTCGCACGCGGCGTCATACCACGCGTCGAAGTAGAGCCGCTCCTCGAGCGCGGTCGCAAGCGTGGAGTCGGCAAGGCCGCTGTTGTCGAAGTGCCGACGCGCATTGACGCGCTCNGAGAGGTTGACGAAGGGCTGAATCCAGGGCTTGGCCTTCTGCCCATCNTCCAGCGCTCCGCCGTGGAGCGCCATGGCGACCATCGGCCCCACCACGAGGGAGAGGAGGATGGCGATGTAGGTCAGGACGAGCAGGTAGCCTGCGCCGGGGTTGACGAAGATGTGGTCCATCTCGTAGAGGAAGCCGTCGAGCAGGTTCATGTCGAGTTGCTTGCCGTTGTAGCCGAGGTACTTCGTGACCTTCATGGACGCGAAGACGATGCCACCGAGGCTCATCGGGATGAGCACGAGCAGGGGNATGGGGATCCACGGCGTGTGCTCGTGAACGTGAGCCGCCACCTCGGTCTTGGGCTTGCCAGCGAAGGTCATGAACCACATGCGGGACATGTAGAAGCCGGTCATGCCAGCGGTGATGAGCACGAGGAAAGCGGGCAGCAGGAAGCGTGGNTCGTGCTCCACGGCCACGCGCCAGGTGTTGGCGATGATGCCTTCCTTGGACCAGAAGCCACCGATGAGGGGCAGTCCAATGATCGAAGCAGAACCGACCAGCATCGCCGTGGCCGTGATGGGCAGACGGGACGCGAGGCCGCCCATGTTGGCCATGGACTGCGCGTCGAAGTCGTCGTGATGGTCGTCGTGACCGTGGTGTTCGTCCTCGTCGTGGTGGTCNTGGTGGTGCACGTCGTGGTGCGCGTGGTGCATCTCGTGGATGACCGAACCGCTGGCCATGAACAGCATGCCCTTGGCCATGGCGTGGTTGAACAGATGGAAGAGCGCGGCGCCGAAGGCCACGATCACGATCGTCTTGTTCTTGTCATAACCCGCATAGGACGGGTCGTGCCAGTTGAGGGCGTTGGCCAAGAACAACGCAGCACCNAGACCGGTGAAGATGTAGGCCAGCTGGCTCATCGTTGAGTACGCCAGGACCTTCTTCAGGTCCATTTGCACGAAGGCGATGAGCGCCGCCATGCACGCGGTGATGCCGCCGACAAGGGCGATGATGAAGGCGAGGTCAGTGAAGGCCCCGTGCATCGCTTCGTCGGCAAAGATGGGGAACATGCGGGCCACGAGGTAGAGGCCGGCGTTGACCATCGTTGCCGCGTGGATGAGGGCGGAAACGGGCGTCGGGCCCTCCATGGCGTCAGGGAGCCAGACGTGGAGCGGGAATTGGGCGGACTTGCCGACCGCGCCGATGAACATGAAGCCCAGCGCGAGCTGCAGGGCGCCGCTCTTGCCGGCGTCGGCGATGGCCTGCAAGTGGCCGCCGTCGAAGACGACGGCGTAGGANAGCGCGTCTTGGCCGGCCGCGTAGGGCTGGAACAGGTTCCACAGCATCGCGAGACCGATGACGAGGAACACGTCGCCCACGCGCGTGGTCAGGAAGGCCTTCTTGGCCGCATACGCGGCCGAAGGGCGCTCGTAGTAGAAGCCGATGAGCAGGTAGGAACACAGACCCATCAGCTCCCAGAAGATGAAGAGCCAGAGGAACGAGTCCGAGAGGACCATACCGAGCATACCGGAACAGAACAGCACGAACTCCGCGTAGAAGCGGTGGTTGCGGTTGTCGTTGATTGGATCCGTGTTCATGTAGCCGATGCTGAAGATGTTGATCAACAGGCAAAGGAAACTGGCCACGAAGAGGAGCATGATCGTGGTGTGGTCCACGTAGAAGCCGAAGTCGAGGCTCATGGCCTGGATGCTTCCGGTTGCGGCGTCATGCCAGCCGAAATTCACCCAGTTGAGCACCGTGGAGGTGTCGGATACGGTGGTTTGTCCGATGAACTTCGCAATGAGCATCAGCGAGCAGACGAGGCTCGCCGCCATGACGGGGAGCGCCAACAGGCCGCCTTCCTTCATCGTCCCCTTCCACCAGTCCTGTCCGTTGAACAGGCGGCCGAGGAGGAGGATGACCGGGAAGGCCAACATCGGAAGCAGAATGATGAGCAAGGCGTAGTCGGGCACGACAAGGCCCGATGCGTAGGAATCTCCGGCCATGGTCTCACCTCAGTGTTTCAACAGCTCGACCTCATCGAGCGAGATGGTCTCGTGTTGATTGTACATCGACAACAGGATGGCGAGACCAATGGCGACTTCAGCCGCGGCAATGGCGATGGCGAACACGGTGTAGATCCAGCCGGTCACGTCACCGTGGTGCACCGCCGCAGCCGCGAACTGCAGGTTGGCGGCGTTGAGCATCAGCTCAAAGCACATCAGGACGATGATGGCGTTCTTTCGGGTGAACGCACCCCACAGCCCCATCACAAAGAGCATCGCGGAAAGGCCGCTGACGTACAGGGGATCGATCATTCCTCCTCACCTCCGTCCATGGCAGCCTCATGCTGCAAGAGCAGGTTGTGCAGTTCGGGCAAGTCGATCTGTCCGGTGCCGTTCACGTCGAGGGTGCGCATCAGCGCGTCGACGTCACGGAAGGGGAGGTCATCGATGCCCGCTTGTCGGAGGGCGGCTTCGAACTCCATCGCGTCGAGGGTGCCCGAGCGGTCGCGGTCGAAGCCGGCAAACAGTTCGACCACGCTGAGGCCGCGGTCGGCCAAATGTTGGGCGAAGCGAGCGAGTTCGTCACCGTCGAGGTTGGAGACGGTCAACGCTTCAATCGCGGCNACGTCGAGGTCGGCTTCCTGCCAGAGCAGGTTCTCGAGGCGCTCGTCACGCACGAGGTAGGCCGCACCGATCATCGCCACGGCCAACAGCACGCCCAGCAGGGCGAGGGGCAGCGACCAGGCGCCAAACATGGCGTCGGAAAGCATCGGGGTGTCGAGGGTGGCGTCACTTGGGCTGGCCCAAATCGCGTCGTCGGCCAGCACGCCAAGCAGCACGAAGAGCAAGGCCAACAGGCCAAGGCGCGTGGTGATGGAGGTCAGCCTCATTCGAAGTCCTCCTCGAGGATTTGGCGACGGGTGAGCATGATGCCGAACAGCACCACCAACCCGACGCTGGCGATGTACACCAAGATCTGAATCGCGGCGAGGAACTCAGCGCCAAGCAGAATGAAGATGCCTGCAATCGCCAAGAAGGCGAAGATGACGAAGAGCATGGAGTGGGCCACTTTCTGAGCCTTGATCAGCCCGTAGGAGCCCGCGAGCGCAGCCGTCGCGAAGAAAAAGAACACCGCGGTTTCCGCGACTGCGCCCAGATCCATCTCAAGCATCCTCCTTCACGGTCTGTTCAAGCAACGCCTTGGCCTGGTTGGCCCATTCGTCCCGCTTGACACGACCGGGGAAGAATTCGATTGCTTCGTTGACTTGATCTTCCAACGCACTGGTCATCTTGCTGATCTGGGAGAAGGTGTAGATGCCAAGAGCGTTCAATTTCTCCTCGATGAACGGCCCCACGCCCTTGATGGTCTGAAGGTCGTCTTTCTCGTCGGCGTTGGCCGTCCCAAGGACGGCGAAATCGATTGACTTCGAGCGTTCTTTGACGCGCTCAAGTTCAGCCTCTTTCTTTTCTTCCTTGCTGAGCGTTTTGGTTTCGGCCACCTCTGGTTCGGCGGGCTTGACGGTTTCAACCTCGGCTTCAACGGGTTTGGGCGCTTCAGCCGCAGCCTTCGCTTCCCTGGCCGCCTTCTTGGCGCGCTTGTCGCGCTCCTTGTTGGCGCGCTTGGCCAGCTCAGCGTCCACCACTTCTTGGTGAACGGAGGGCAAAACGCGCGTCCTGGACGCGTCAAACCAGAGGTCTTGACGTGTGAAACCGGACATGCCATCGTATTCGTTGGTCATGAAGAAGGAGGTGAAGCCGCAGGCTTCCATGCACAGGCCGCAGAACATGCANCGTCCGAGGTCAATACGGCCCGAAACAATCTGATCGTCTGCGGTGTGGACGCCCTCGCGCCCCATGACCTCTTCCTGACCAGAATCGTTCCAGCGCACCGTGACGGTGTCGCCGGTCAGGTCGAGGACTTCACCGAAGCGCCATGCTTCAGGAACATCCTCGTGCGCGGTGGCGAGGTTGAAGCTGGCCTGCTCTTCGGCCACGCCTTCGATTTCCACGGCCGCCCAGCCGCCGACCTCAAGCTCGGCGCCGAAGCCTTCGTGCTCGCCTTCGGCGCTGTCCAGCACGTCCACGCGAAGTTCGGTGGTCATGTGCAGGCAGTCGTTCGGGCAGGCGCTGACGCACAGNTTGCACGCCGTGCAGGTCTCCCAAATCACGCCGATTCGGCCGTTGTAATTCCCGGGAACGAAGAGCCAGGGCTCCATGTCCTCGAGCCGCTCGTAGGGGTAGAGGATGGTCTGGGGGCGCCAGACCGAGGGAACGAGGTCGCTCGCCTCACGGTCGGCTGCGTACTGATGCGCGTGCTTGGACACGTCGTTGAACTCCACGTTGGCTTCGACGCGAGCCTTGCTGCCTTCATCGAGCACCTGCGGAGCCAGGGTGTTGTGGTAGCCCCACGAGAAGCGCTTCCCGATGATGGGGAAGGTGCGCAGCGCGGTGATCATGGTCACCTTGAACGGGTACCAGAAGAGGTTCCGGAAGTTGGGTTGTGCGTGCGGGTGCATGGGCATGGTCTCACCTCACTCCGTTCCTGGGACCACGGTCCCTGCGGGTTCAAGCGTCCGAACGTGGAACATACGCTCCGGACTCGCGTCTTTGTCCTCGTCGTTGAGGAGGTAGAAGAACAGGCCAAGACTGACCACGGTCACGATGAGAGGCAACGTGTAGGCAAAGACGCCGAGGCCCCACGCGTTGCCAAGGCCTTCCTCGACGACGCCGGCCGGGTCGTAGAGGAAGAGGCGGAAGAGCACCGCAATGAGCAGGTTGACCACCGAAAGCGGCAGCAGAATGCGCCAGCCGAATTCGAGGATTTGGTCGGTGCGGATGCGCAGCAAAGCCACGCGAGCCCACACGAAGACCACCGCGAAGACCAACCATGCCTTGAGCAGCACCCAAATGATGCTGGTGCTGGCAAGACCAATGATGGGCACGTCACCCCACACGCCCGAGAAGGGCGCGTGCCAACCACCGAGGAAGAAGTGCGCAAAGAGGATGCATGCGGCGTAGGTGCGCATGTACTCGGCCGCGAAGAGCAGGCCGAAGCGCATGCCGCCGTATTCCGTCCACCATCCTTCGACGAGTTCGGCTTCTGCCTCGGGCATGTCGAAGGGGATGCGCTCGACTTCGGCGAGCATGGAGATGAGGAAGAGCGCGCCGCCGAGGGGCAGGAGGAAGAGGTTCCAGGCGCCGGATTGACCTTGGAAGGTCACGATCTCCACGAAGTTGAACGAGCCGGAGACCACGCACACCGAGAGNACGGTGAGCAGGAGGGGAATCTCGTAGGAGGTCAACTGCACCGCGGAGCGAATGCCACCGATGAGGGTGTACTTGTTGTTGGACGCCCAGCCACCGAAGAAAACGCCGATAGGCGCGATGCCGAACACGGCCATGGCGAACAGCACGCTCAGTTCGGGGTTGGCACCGTAGATGCCGGCACCCATGGGGATGAGCCCAAGGATGAGCACCGTGGAGGAGATGACGAGATAGGGTGCCACTTCGAACACGAGCTTGTCCGCGCGCTCGGGAACCATATGCTCCTTGATGAGGAACTTCATGCCGTCCGCGATGTTCTGGAAGAAGCCAGGGAAGATGGCGAAACCCATCCACGAGCGGTTGTTGACGCGGTCGACGGTGGGCCGGTCGGGGTCGTGGTTGCCGAAACTGGCGTTCAGCCAACGGTTCACGGCGCCGATCGGCTTGCCGATGAAGGGCACCATGTCCCACCAGGCGCCGGCCGTGGTGCCGTTTTCGCCAATCCAGAGCGAGCGAAGCGAGGTCATGGCTCCACGGCGGTCCATCATGCGGCCGAGCTGCTTGCGCTCGATCCAGAGGATCATGAACATCGAGAGCATGATGGCCGCGAAGCCCACCAGCGAGGTGATGAGCGCGCCGGTGAAGGCGGCGATGGCTTCGGCCTGACCCTCAAGAGGCGTGCCGTCAAGCAAGTTGACGATGGCCCCGCCAAGGTTGTCGTAGACGAGCGAGCGAACGGTTGGCAGCTCCATGGCGAATCACCTCAGCGGTCGGTCTCCCCGATGCACGGATCGAAACTGCCCATGATGGCCGGGATGTCGGCCACCTTGTAGCCGATCATCGTCTCCGCCACGAAGGGGATGGTGATGAACATCGGCGAGCGGATGGACAGGCGATACGGGTTCTTGCCNCGGCCTTCGCCGCCACCGTGGATGTAGAACTGGCTGGCGCCGCGGGTGCACTCGTAGTTGCTGAAGCCGGTGGCGCCGGCGGGAGCGCGCGTGGGCGCCTTGGCGATGATCATCTCGTCACCGTTGGAGTAGGTCGTGTTCTTCCCGCCGGGGATCTTCTCGATGGCGTCGAGGATCATGCGGCAGGACATGCGCATCTCTTCCATGCGGACACGGTAGCGGTCGTAGCAGTCGCTGCCCTTCACGCTGGTCGGCTTCTCGACGGCCGGCTCCCAGTCCAGCTGGTCGTACACCGAGTACGGGTGGGACCAACGCACGTCGTAGTTGACGCCGGAGGCGCGCACGTTCGGACCGGACACGCCGGCCTCGACCATGTTCTCGGCCGTGGCGTAGCCCACACCCTGCAGGCGAACGAGGAAAATGGTCGACTCGTCGAGCAGCATCTCGTACTCGTCAATGCGCTTCTCGAACAGCTTCACCTTGGCGATGAGGCGGTCCGCCCAGCCGGGNGGAATGTCGCGCTTGACGCCGCCGATGCGGGGGTAGTTGTAGTGCATGCGGGAGCCGCCGAGCTCCTGAAGCANGTCGAGGAACATCTCGCGCTCACGCAGCGCCCATGTCATGATGGTCAGGTTCCCGACGTCAGGACCGTAGGCACCGAGCCACATCAGGTGGCTCGCGATGCGCTGGCACTCCGCGGAAATGCAGCGGATGTACTCCGCACGCTCGGGCACTTCGACCTCGAGCAGGTCCTCGGCCGCGTAGATGTACGAGTTCGACCAGGTCATGGCCGACACGTAGCACAGGCGGTCGCAGTACGGCGTGACTTGGGTGAAATCGCGCGCTTCGGCGATCTTCTCGACGCCGCGGTGAATGTAGCCCAATTCTGCCTCGGCGTCGACGACGGTTTCACCGTCGACCTGGACGCGAAGCGTCCACAGACCGTGCGTCATGGGGTGCTGGGGGCCCATTGTGATCCACATCTTTGCCATGATGATCCCTCCTCACTTGACCCGGCCCTCGTCGACCGGCTTGCGGACGAAGCCTTGGGCGTCGTCGTACATCTCGTTGAAATCGTGGTAGCGAATCTTGTGCTGCTTCTGCAGCGGGTGGAAGCCTTCGGGGCTGTCGTGAGGGTTCAGCACGCGGAACATGTTCTCGTGGCCGTCGAACTTGATGCCCACGAGGTCCCACGTCTCCTTCTCGTTCCAATCCGCACCGCGCCAGACGGACTGAACGCTGGGCACGCGGGGGTCGTCACCTTGGGGCAGCGGAACGAGCATCTCGATTTCCAGCGGCATGTCCATCCCCGACAGCTTGCCGGCGACGAGGACGTGCGAGGTGTTTGGCTCAGGGTTGCTGACCGGCATGCGCTGAAGGTGGTAGGCGACTTCCCAGCCGCGGTTGTCGTCGCCTTCGGGGAAATGGGTGCCCGTCACCATGGAGCAGTAGTTGACGCCCATGTCGTGCTTGAGGCCCTTGGCCACGGTGAGCACATGGGGCGCAGGCACGGTGAGGCGGAGGAAGGCGAAGCCGTGGCCTGCGGAGTGGTTGACCGCCTCGGCCACCACGCCGAGGGCCGACCACGCCTCTTCGGCGGCGGTCACCGCAGCGGCTACCGCCGCAGCGTTTTGTTCGGCGCTGATGCTCATGCCCATGCTCAGTCCTCCCCAACGATGAGTGGCTTCTCGCCGGCACGGCCGGCGTCGGGTGCGCCGCCAATGCGGATGATCTTCTCACGCAGCAGGCCGAAGCCGTCGATGAGTGCCTCGGGGCGGGGTGGGCATCCAGGAATGTAGACGTCGACCGGAATCACCGTGTCCACGCCTTCGAGGATGTTGTACGACTGGAAGTAGGGGCCGCCGGAAATGGCGCACTCGCCCATCGCGATGCAGTACTTGGGCTCGGGCATCTGCTCCCACAGGCGGACGATGGGGTCGGCGAATTTCTTGGACACCGGTCCGTTGACCAGCAGCACGTCGCTTTGGCGAGGCGAGGAGCGGAAGATGACGCCAAAGCGCTCTGCGTCGAAGCGAGGAATGGCCGAAGCGGCCATCTCGATGGCGCAGCACTTGATGCCGAGGTGAAGGGTGAACAGCGACTTGCGGCCGGCCCAGTTGAAGAAGCGGCCCGCGAGGACCGACAAGAATTGCTTCAGGCGGGTGGCCTTCAGCGATTCATCGGTCACGTCGCCAACAAAGTCGAGCAGTGCCGAGCTGTTGAACGCGGCGTAGTTTTGTCCTGGTTCGCTCATGTCTTCACCTCAGATGTAGATCCGTCCGCGCTTGCGGAACACGTGCCAGACGCCGAGCGTCATGATGGAGAAGAAGGCCGCGAGCACGAGCAGGCGGCTGATGGCGGTGCTGAGGTCGCCGTCGGCAGTGGCCGTGGCGTCGTTGATGACGAAGCCGCCGAGCGCCATGAACATGAACGCGACGTCGAAGACGAGGAAGATCAACGCGTACCAGTAGTACTGGAAGTGGAATTGAATCATGGCGTCGCCGACGGGTTCCGAGCCGCATTCGTACGTGGAGAGGCGTCGAGGGTAGAGGCTGTGGTCGGCCTCGTAGCCTTCCAACAGGTACGAGGTGGTCTTGTGCGGCTGAGAGCGGTCCGTTCGCGGGCGAACGAAGTACGAGGTGAGGAAGGCGCCGAAGGGGACAAGGAAGCCAACCAGCGTCATCAGTCCGACCGCGAGATAGGCATCGGTCACCGTGGTCACGTCGGTCATTTTGAGACCCCAGAGGAACGCATACGCTCCCTTGATTTCTCCACCTGTGGTCCCACCATAAGCGTTCCCAATTTTCCAGATTTTTAGGGGGCCCTAAAAGGGACACGTCGCCCCTGCCAAGAACGGGACAGGTGAATCGGAAGGCGGCCCGCAATGGGTGAAAATTCTCCGCGTTCATATCAGGAAAATACGCGCCGAGAAAACTCAGCCCTGTGCGTGGAAGAAGCGTGCCCACGAGGTTTGGAGGGAATCGTGGTGGCGGCCGCCCAACTTGTAGACGGTGTAGAGGATGGAAATCGGTCCGATGAGGGAGCCTGGCAACACGAAGAGCATCGCGAGGGCGCCTTCCCCGCCCGCGATCATGGCTCCACCGAGAGCGAGGCCAAATCCTGCACCGGGCACGACGATGAAACCGAGGAACATCCAGAGAAGGGTGCTGCCGATGCTTCTGTACGCCGTTTGATGGCCGGTCATGTCCTCCAACGCGATGACGTCCTTGCGGAACATCATCATGCGATACAGGTTCAGGCCGGGCACCAGCATCATCACGAGGTGGCTCGTTCCACCCGGACCAAGCCCGGCGTGTTGCTTGAGCTCCTCCGCACGACGATGGATGTAGAAGAGCATGTAGATGCCAAGCGTGAACGGCGCGTAAAGGAAGAAAATCAGGCCCCAAGAGACGTCGGGCACCGGACTGTGCGCGGGCATCGGGATGATTTCGTCCGCATCCAGCGTCATCTCAGACGAGCCTCCCGGAGCTGCTGCTGCCGCCGCTTGCTCTCGACGGCGAACGTCTGCCGCAGCCTTTCGGGCGGCCAGCATCGGCCCGGAGGCGCGAGCCATGACGCCAAGAGCGACCACGGCGATGAAAATCACGCCAATGTTGGTGATGCTCTGGGCCGTCAAGCCGAGGCCCAAGAAGCCCTCATCCGGAATGCCGGTCACGGACAATTCCACGTTTTCGCGGGTGAAGACACCACCGTCTTTGGGCTCAACGGAGAGCGTGAATCGGAACTCGTCCTCGATGGTGGCCCCGTACGGCGGACGAACGTCCACCATGATCATCAGCACCTCACCAGGCTGCAAGAGGCACATCAGTTCGCCTTCCTCGATGCGGCAGTCGCCGCTGCCGTCGTCTTCAATGTCCACCGTCCAGCCGCGCTCGCCTGCAGAGGCGAAGATGCGTGCATCGGTGGGCACGTTTCCGTCGTTGACCACGCCGACTTCGAAGGTCGCTTTGTCGGGGAAGGTCACGTTCTGCTCAGACGGCGTCATCGTCAGATCAAAACCGAGGTCTTCGATGATGCGGACGTCGAGCACCACGGAAATGCGCCCGTCTCGGTTCGCGGTGTTGTTTTCACTCAACACCGTGACGTCCAACGCCCCACCGTCACCGGTTTCTGCACCAGGGTTCACGGTCAAGACCAGCTCGACCAGCACCTCATAGGGACGAATCTCGTAATTCTCGAGGTTCTCCGTCAGCCCTGCGTTCACCTGAGCCAGTTGAGCGGCTTCCTCGTTCCGCTCAACGATTGGCGCCCCAGCGTCGTCAAACATGAAGCGGGATTCAGCCACGTTCCAGATGCCGTAGCCTTCAGGAATGTACAGTGGACCGGTCACGGGCAAGCCGTAGACCAAGACTTCGCGCGTGGCCAGACCTTCAAGGCCGCTGAAATCGAACACGGCCATGTCCATCGAGGCGTTGCCGGTGTTGCGCACCCACAATTCAACGCTCATCGAGCCGCCGGGGGGCAATTCGACGCGTTGGGTGTCGCCAGAGAAGGCATCCGCAAGCCGAACGTCCATGCTGTAGACCTTGTCGAAGCGCTCGGCAACGAAGCTGACCTCCTTTTGGTTGTCAGGGAGTCCATCGCCGTCATCGTCTTGGGCGCCGTTGTGGTCGAGGTTGACGACGCGCACCCTGATGTTCGTCGAGTCGCGTTCCTCAACACCTTCGACCTTGACCATGAGGGCGACATCGAGGCTTCCACGTGCGGGGACTTGAACCTCAATGATGGTTTGATCCTGGTCGTCAACAAAGCGTGTGGTCCATTCACTCGGCGTTTGGTCCATGACCACGCAACGGAAGGTGGCGTCCACGTTCCCCTCGTTTTCGATGGTGATGGGGAAACGCAGCCAAGCGTTGACTTGGCCGCGCTGATTCGACACGGGTGCGTCGAGGTCCATGCCGTGCGATTCGGCCACCGTGGCCTGAACCGTGGCTTCATCGTACGTGGATCCACCTGAATTCGGCAGCACGCTGACAACAATTTCCACCTGCTCAGTGGCCAATGCATCCATCGGTACGGTGACCGTCATCGTCACATCAGCGCTTCGGTCCGAGGCGTGCTTTGAGCCGAGGGAGACGGTGCTGACGTCAAAGGACACGGTCCATCCACCAGGCGGCGCACTGGCGCTGATTCGGAAGCTGTCGGCACCGTTGCCGGTGTTGGTGACGCTGACCGTGGTCGTGCGGGAACTGCCCGGCTCGATGTTGGACATCATGCTCTGTGGAATGGACACCGAGGCGCCCTTGGTTTGTCCAAGGGTGATGCGCAATTCTGCCTCGCAGGCCACCGTGCCGCCGTCTCGGCCTTGAACGATCACCGTGGACACAGAATCAGCGTCAAGGGAGTCGTCTGGCTGGATGTTGAGCGTAAAAGAGCGTTCATCGGAGGAGGTGTCGTAAGGAAGCAGCCCCGAGGAAGCCCCGTCGACGCTGACCCAGTTCGCCTTTGGGCCGGTCCGTGCGACGTTGATGTCCCACTCGGCATTGCCGGTGTTGTCGAAGGTGACCTGAACCTGGCCCTGCTTGCCGGGATCCACACGGATGCTGGTCTTGGAGAGGCTGGCCTCACAGGTGCGGAGTTCCGGGACTTCCAGGGAAATTTCCTCCGTGTCGCTGGCGTTCTGCGAGGGGTCGTTCTGCACCGTCGCCGTGATGTCCCAGCAGAAGGTCTCTGCGTCTTGACCGTTGGGAACGGTGGTGGACACGACCACGGGCTCCGTCTCCTCACTGGCGACGCTGACCGATGAGGGGTCAAAGGAAATCGAGAAGTCGTCCACACCTGCACAACCGGGATCATCGCGCTCGCTGGCGGCGAACACGACCGTCGCTTCGGCGCGACCGGTGTTTTCGACTTCCATGTCCCATTCGACCGGGTCCTCGCCTGCCCAGGTGATGTCAGCAGGGCCGTCCATGCGCAGGTCAACGCCGTACACGACACTGCCCGATCCATCCCCCGCTTCGGTGGTCACCGTCCGCTCTTCGTTGGCGGGTTGACCGGGCGGCTCGGGAGGTTCGGGCTGCTCTGTGGCGGCGGCGGCGATGGTGGTGTCACATTCTCCCTCAGCGGTCTGAGTGAGGGTGACGTTCATCGTCGTCTCCTCGTAACTGCCCGCATCAATGGGCCCAGGAATCTGTTGGATGACGGAAGAATACTGGCCGCATTCCTGGGTCTGGCCTTCGCTGGCCGAAAGCTGCACGGTGACCGGGTTCGAACCCGTGTTGTAGACGCGCACGGTGTATTCACCTGATTCGCCGGGATTGACGGTCAGGGTCGAGGGGGTCACGGTCAGGACAATGCTCGCGTCACGCCCGTCCGCTGCGACTGGCGCGAGCGTCGGCGCAAGGCTCAGGAGCATCAGGGAAATCAGCAGCACGGCGCGGGCTTTCGTGCCGGTCGGCGTCCCGTGCATGCATCGTGGTGGAGCCCTTCCCATGAAAGACCTGCGCCTCGGCGCGTCCCTCAAGCGTTCAGGAATTGAGCCTTCGGTGTGCCGCATTTCGGGCATGTTTCGGGGAGGTGACAGCCTGGGGTTCCTGGCGGGTGGAAACGAGCACCGCAGGACGGGCAGCCAAGCATGGGGCCGCTGATCGTGCCACGGCATGCCCAGCAAGGCGCCGTCGTCACGGCTTGAGGTGCAGGCGAGGGTTGGACCGCCGGCGCGGGCGTGGGTGCAACCGCCACAGGAGCGGCAGCCATCGCAGGCATGGGAAGCGGCATCTTCGGCGCAGGAACCTCCTCCCTCTTGCTCCCAACCTGGCGCAGAACCAGCACCCCCGCGACCACGAGCAGCAGGGCCGCAGCACCGACCACCGCAGTCAGAGCGCCCGCACCCTGGCCTTCATCGGTCACTGCGCGCGGCGAAATCAGCGTGACCGTGGTCTCGCCTTCCAACATCACGTTGTTGACCTCGAGGGTAAGCGGGGCCTCTCCACCCAGCGTGCTGGTGTAGCTCACGCGAAGCACCCGGGTTGCTCCGGGTTCCAGGGTGAGCGTCGAGGCGCCGTCGATGTCGACCTCCCAGCCCTTGACCGCGTCAAAGGCGAGACGTTCGTCGACGGCCACGTTGCCGGTGTTGGTCACGCTCCACGTGATCGTGCCCGCCTCCGAGGACGTTGCTTCCGTGATGCGATCAAGACGTGCATCGAGGCGTGGGTCCTCGGCGACGAGCATGGTCACTTCATCACGCCGCTCGAAGCCCTCTCCGCTGAGGACGATGGAGAAGGACGGTTCGGTGTTGGCCGCGAGGGACGGCGGAAGCACCACATCGCAGCCGACGATGCGGAATTCCCCCTTCGGTACGTCACCCGGTGCTTCGCATGACCCAAACAGACCTGGGTCGAGGTCAAGCTGCACCGAGGGGGTCCAGGCGGCGTCACCGGCGTTGCCGACCAACCATTCGAACCGGAGGGTCTCACCGGTGGGATGGCTCCCTGATCCGAAGGGCGTCGTGTACTCAGAGCCGTCTTCGAGCAGCAGGCGATTGAAATCCAGCGTCGGATCGGGAAGTTGCTTGACCTCCAGCGGCGACGTCCAGGTGAACCGCCCTTGAGCATCGCTAAAGCGCACCTCAAGCGTTCCTGATTGGCCGCTTCCATCACCCACCAAGGTGTACACCACGTCGACGGTGTCCGTCCAACCAAGGCTGATCGGTTCAAGGGCATTCGAGACGCTCCATCCTGAAGGCAGCTGGAAGCTCGGCGTGAGGTCGAGGTCCACGTTGCCTCGATTTTCAAGGCTGAGGAAAAGGCCCACCGTCGCATCGGGTCGCAAGGTGGGGAGGCTCGAATCCAGGGTAATGCCGACGTCGCGAATCGACATGACCTGCATGGGGATGTCCAACGACGTGGACACAGCCGGGTCGGTCTGCGAGATGGCGATGAGGGTCACCGTTCGCTCGGCTCCGGCCACGGTTTTGACCGAAGGAGGCACCACCGTGACGTTGATCGCTCGTGCTGCGTGCTGGTCCATCAGTCCGGTGGAGCCTGAGGAAGCCCCAGGTTCCGAGCCGAGGTTGTCGAACCCTGCGGACCAACCGGTTGGAGATTCGAGGAAGAGGTCGTACCCGATCGGTCCATTTCCGTCGTTGGTCAGGGTGAACTCGAACGTGGTCGAATTGAGCGGGTGCACGGGGACGACGCTGTAATCCAGCGTGAACCGAGCTTCAGGGAGTGGGGGGACGACGAGGCTCAGGTTGTAGGGATACGAAACGCCGTTGTCAACATCAAGGCCGGTCAGCGGGATGAGGTATGTCCCCGGTTCAGGGCGTGCTTGATGGACCACAGTGACGGTCACGTAGTCTTCACCACGGCCTTCGAGGGTGAAATTCGCAAGCGTCAGACCGACGTACCAGCCTGGCGTGAAGCCGTCCGTTGTCCGAACGGGCACGCCGGCCGAGAGGGAGGCGTTGGTGCCCAACAGGGCCGTGTTGGTGAGGGTGATGTTCCACGACGACGTGGTTTGGGTGGAGGACGCCAGGCGAAGCTCAGGGTCGACGGCCGAGACCTTGACGCCCGGTGCGCTCACGTTGACTTGGGTGACCAAGTCGTTGTTGTTCTCCTGAACCTCGTCCACCGTGTCATCAGGATCAACGCGAATGATCACTTCGGACGTGCCGGCCACCGTTGGCGTCCACGTCCAAGGCAACGAACGGATGGAACCGGGGAACAAATCCACCGTCGTTCGGTCCAACTCTGCGCCGTCAACCAAGAAGGCGACATCGATGGCTTCTGCCTTGACGTTGCCCATGTTCATCACCTCGGTGGTGATGGAGACAGGGTCTCCGACCTGCGGGATGCTGACGTCCATGGTGAAACTCGTTGGCACCATCAATGGGTCTGGACGCAGGTCGTTCACGCCTTGACCGGACACCGCGATGGAGTACGGCTGAGAACGGCTTCCAGCGTGGTTGGAATCCTTCACCTTGACCTCCCAAATGCCTTGCTGGGCCGCGTCGATGAGCACCACTTCGACGTTGTTGAGCGTGTCTCGGGACCCGGCCTGGATGCTGCGGCCGTTGCTGAACACGTTCCCGAGGTAGGTGGTTCCGTCTGGGGAGGTGACCTCGAGGTCGAGGTCGTTGACCAGTTGGGTGCTTGAAAACCGCGAGCCGCGCTCGTCCGACCATGCCAAGACGACCTTGAACGGGCTGCTAGACGCGCTGACGTTGAACACGTAGGTCTTGCTTTGACCGGTGGAAGACAGCAGCGAGCGGTCGTCCACCCAAATGCCACGCCCACCGGTCGGCGCGAGGGTGTCACGCAGGTTCACGCGCCCCCAGCCCTCGTCGTCGTTGGGGATGTTTCGCGTCCCCATGTCCTGTGCGCCGAGGATGAGCAAGGCCTTGACGAGGGCCCCTTGGGGCTCAGGGCGCAGGGCGATCTCCACGAGGTATTCCCGCACGAGCGCCGCTGCTCCAGCAGCGTTGGGCGTGGCCATGGACGTCCCGGTGTATTCGAGATAGTACTGGTTCGACCACGTGGCGCTGCCGGTGTCTCCAGCTTCCTGAGCACGGCAGGAGCGGACGTAACCTCCGGGAGCCACGACGTCCGGTTTGATTCGCCCGTCGTCGGTCGGACCACGAGACGAGCCCGACATCATCGTGTCCGGCGCACCGCTGTAGCGGTTCTGGTGGTTGCCGACCGTGAGCGTATTTTTGGCGGTCGAGGGTGCACCCACCGTTCCGGTTCCGGGCCCATCGTTGCCTGCGGCAAAGAGCACGAGGAGACCCTCTTGATTCGCATGCGTGCGGTCATAAGCCGCGGTACGGTCGTCGATGTCCTCCGCGGAGGAGGTGTACTTGCCTTGGTCGCTGGCTTGGGAGGAGCCCCACGAATTGGTGTGAATGCGGGCTCCTTGGGAATAGGCTTGGTTCAGAATGTAGTTCAAACTGGGTGAGAGGAATTGCCCGTTGTTGTCGTTTTCCATGGCTTGGAAAATCAGTTCAGCTTGCGGGGCGACCCCTGCGTAACCGCCACGGCTGCCATCGCCGAGCACGGTGCACGCCACGTGTGTACCGTGTCCCGAGTGCCTGTCCGCGGTTGAGCCGTCACCGACCACGTCGGTGTTGGACAGCACGCGTGCACCGAAATCGCCGTGATCCGCGTCCAATCCGGAATCAGCCACGGCCACGATAACCCCCGAACCGTTGAGCGAGGTCGTGAAGCCGTTGGCGACGTTGCTCACCCGCATGTGTTGCCGAGCCTGATCGTTCGCGATGGCAAAGGTCGGCTCTGGACCGAGCCACATCACGGAAGGTTGCAGCGCCAGGGTGAGCAGGTCCGTGGTGGCGAGATCACCGCGCCAGCGGCCCACGTCCACCGCTTCTCTCCCTTCGAGGGCCACCTTGGCCACCTCGCCCAGATCTTGCTGAATGGCGTGCTGCCCATGATTCAGGTGGACCGCGGCGATGGGCCCGTCAACATCACGCCACCCCTCAAGGCGAACTTCGGTGCCTTGCAAAGCGGCCTCACCTCCGGTGAGGAGCAGCACGTCCAGCAAAGCATCGTCGAGGAACATGGCCGCAGGGACGGTGTGCACCGAGCGTACGGCGGTCATCCCGTCAAGGGCACCAAAAGCGGACGGAGGCGCTTGAAGGAGCAGGCCAGAGGGCGCGATGAACTCACGAACAACCATGCCCTGCACCGAAGCAAACTCCCCGCGAGCCACGGTCAACGGCATCTCGAGGTCCACGACCACGAGGCGCAGGTCAGGCCGGGGGGTCAGCATGGACTCGGGCAAGGGGCGGTCGATGAGCAGGCCCTCGTCGCTGAATCGACCGAGCCGACTGTCGGCAAAGGGAGCGCGGTCGTCCAACACAGACGTCTCGTCATAGGTGCCCGCGAGGGAGCGGTAGGTGTCGGGCTGCACCTCGAAGAAGGTCGGCGTCCATTCGTCATCATCAGAGGGTTCGTCGCCCTGCGGAAGCGTCAACCCCGACCATGTTGAGAGGATGAGCAGGAGGACCAATGCGACCGGCCTGAGGGCACGGCTGCTGGTCATGTGACCAAGGCCTCGCGAGACCGCTATATCGCTTGGGGTAACCTGCACGGCCATGCATCAGAAGGGCCACGTGCGTCGGTCCGTGCGGTCGGAAAATTCCTCTGAGGCCCATGTGCCAACGTCGTGACGCCACATTTCCTGATGGCTTGCACCGTCGTAGTCCGTCCACGAAACAGTCGTTTGCACGGTGTAATTCGCCCACACCGTGTGCCCCACGACCTTCATTTCCAAATCGTCGCCAGCCACGGAACTGTGGGCGGAGAGCACGTCAAGAAACACCGACATGCGCCCCAATTCCTCCCCCGCTTCGTCCTCAAACGAAACGGTGACCTCGAGGTCGGTGACCGCCCTGCTGCCGGAATTGTGGATCTCGGACATGAGGATGTGCCCGCCGTTCTGGATGTAGACTGTATCGAGGGTCAAACCGTCACGGGGCAGCACCCAGTACCAGCCGCTCAACAGCAGACCGAGCAACACAATCAGGCTGAGGCCAGCGAGGGCCACCTTCGCGGGCTCAACCTCGCGACGCAAGCGCTGTATCCGATCCGCTGCGTCTTGCGCGGCGCGGAGCACGTCCTCCTCGTCTGTCGAGCCGTCACCGTCCACCCGGTCTCGGAGGCGTTGCAGGATGCCCTCTTTGGTGGGCTCGGGATTGAACGGGACGTCCGCGCTCACGCTCACACCACCCAAGCCAAGCCGGTGGCCACGGCAGAACTGATCGGCTCAACCACGAGCACGTGACGTGTTTCCACGGCCCCACCGGTCAGGGAACCGATCAACGACAAGTCGCTGGCCATGCCGTTGACCCCCACGCTTGAGGCGGTGGGCAGGATGCCCGTGAACTGGGTGTCGAGCAGCACGCCACGGCCGTCAATCGCCAAATCGGACATGAATGGAACGCCCTCAAGGCGTGGCTCGCGGTCGGCCGGCGTCAATTCAGCGTTCGCCGTCGCGATGACGCGGCCGGTGGTGATGCCGTCGAGGATGATGATCGGGTACACGCCGCCCACGCGATGCATGTGGATGGTCGCGCCCTTGAGGTCCTCACCGACCACCTCCATCGATTGCAGGGTCACACCGGGCGTGGAGGGCACGTCTGAAGCACGAAGGTACAGTTGACCGACACCCGAACCGCTTGACGCCACCTCGACGCCAAAGCGTTCCGTGGTCTTCAGTTGGAAGCGTGACGGCAAGTCTTCGGCGATCATCAGCACGTCGCCTTTGCTGTCGATGGCCTTGCCAAAGGCCTGAACGAAGAGGTCCATGTCCTCGCCGTTGGAGGTGTAATCCATCGTAAACAGGCCTTGGAAGGACGTCTCTGCACGGATGTCGTACACTTCGGACGGTTCGGCGACGAGGTAGAGTTGCCCGGGGAGGTCCCGCATGAAGACGGTGGCCGGCCACCAGCGTCCGTCGACGAAGCGGTGCTGTTGGATCATCAGCGCCTCAGCCGATCTCCCGTCCACCTGGAAGTCCTCGGGGACGGTGACGTTCAGGATCAGCTTGTCCCCAATGGTGGCCGACACGTCCGTGCTGCGAGGAACACCGAGAATGAGGGCTTCAGAACGGGTTTGCGTGGTGTGGTCGATGAACACGGCGTGCGCCGAATCAAGCGGCACGCCCACGTCATAGCGCATGTCGAGGGTCAAGCGAGGGACGGTCAAATTCCGCTCTTGGAAAAACACCGCGTCGAGCAGCACATCGTGGGCGTTCTCGGTATCGAATCCGGTCAACCGAAGGTCGACGTCCTGACCTGAAATGCCCTTGACGAGGATGGTCATGTCCTCATACAGCGGTTGCCATGAGGTGAACGCGAGGTCGAATTGGTAGGTGGGGACGCCCTCGACCATCCTGAAATCGTAATCCAAGTCGATGGCGCCCGCGGGCAGCGAAGGCAGCCACGTACGAACGTGCCATGCGCGTCGTTCGGTCAAGTCGATGCCCTGTTCGCTCCAGTTCTCGAGGTCATAGGTCGCTTTCTCGTCCTCGCTCAGGCGGCCGTCCGCCAGGACGGTCATGAGGTCTCGAGCGCCGACCATCCCCGCGGATTCGAGCACGAGCGCCCCCTGTTCCTGCTCATCTGCCGTCAAGCGAGCGTCCTCCCACGCGGTCTCGAGGGTGATGCGCCCAGAAAGGGTCAGCCGTTCCAACCGGCTCAAATTGAGGGCGACGTCCACCCGTTCGTCGGCCTCCGCGGAAATCCCGTGGACCCACGCCGGCTCAGGCGGTGTGGTGCCTTTTCGCATGTCGGCGGTCAGGTTGAACGCTTCTCCCGTTTCAAGGTCCATGCCAAGGGCAAGGTCGCTCTCCGTGGTGACGGACCCACCAAGGTCCTTGGTCAACGCATGGATGAAGTCGTTCGCCACGCGACCGAAGGCAACCAAGTCACCAAGGAAGAAGGACAGGCCCTCAACGCCTTCCTGATCACCGAAATCAGGGAGTTCGAGCCCATCGGAATCCACGCCGCCGGGCACGGCCACTTCGATCTCAGCCGGGAGCGGTTCGATCACGGCGCGACCGTTCAATCCAAGCAGAGGGTCGTTGTACGCCGTGGTGTCCTCAAACAGCAGCCTGAGCGGTGCAGACGACGTCCGCTGCATCTCAACTCGGCTGTTGCCTTCAGGACCGAGCGCACCTTCCTCCAAAGGAGAGAGGCGGCGCATGCGAAGCACGTCAGAAATCTGCACAGAGAAGCTGGTTTCGTCACCGTCCACCGAGAAGCGAACGTGGTCACCGTCCATCGTCAGGGGCACCGTGGCGTTGCTGGACTGGATTTCAACCGATTGAATCGGCGTGCTGGCCACGTAGCCGACCTCAGAGCCAAGCACCAGTTCGAACTCGGAGGGGAGGCCCACCAAACGAAGCGCGTTGCGTTGGTCGCCGTCTTGTCCACCGTAGGTGATGGTCCCAATCGGTGCGCTGGCCTCGTAAATGAGGCGCTCTGGTTGCTGGACCAAACGAAGCTCATCGGGCCGATTGGAAATCATCGCGGCCTGCTTCTGAGCGGACGACATGTTCGGTCCATCGTGGGAGACGTGCCCGACGATGAGGGGTTCTGCGCTGGATCCCTTCAGCTCGAGGATGCGTTCACTGGTCAGCGGATCAAAGGACTGGGTGACGCCAGAAACCCCGCTGACGCGGGCGCTCATCGCCACAGGCACGAGCGGGTCAACGGGTCCAGAACGGCCCTGCACCACGCCAATGGCGGCATCGCTGGAGAGGAGCAGGTGGTCGCTTTCTGGCAGCCATGGTTGGTCGCTGGACGACAAGGCAAACCCGAGGGTCCCGACCTCTGCCGGTGTGCGCGCCTCTCCGGTGGACCATGCGGCCTTGACCTGCGTGTAGCACGCCACTTCGACGGTTCCGCCCGCGCTGCCGGCCGTGCCGACCACGGCACCTGGAATGCTGTTCACGATGGTGCCGAGATCGAGGATGATCTCGACCAATCCGAGCAGGGCGTTGTCCAGCACTTGGGAGATTGCGCTGAGGTCGCTGTTGTCCGGCCGTAACCGTTCAACACCGCTGGTTCCGAGTTCGAAACTGCCAGACACCACGATGACCGGAGGCAGGTCCTCGACCACCAAGGTCATCGACGAACGATCGGGCGCAAAGCCCCCTCGCTGGAAGCTTGAACCGAACTCGAGCTTTGGTATCCAATCCACAGCAGCGACCACGATGAGCGTGTTCGGCGGCGAGGCAGGGTTCACGGGGAGGGTGGGGTCGTTCACGTTGGTCGTCGCGTCGCCTGAGAAATTCTTGATGCCAATGAACAAGGACAAGCGGTTCGGCACATCGCCGGGCAGGTTGATGCTCCCCGGAGCCTCACCGATCATCGTGAACAAGGCATTGATTTCTTCCTGCGGCAAGGAGCCTGAGGGCAAGCCACGAATCCAGATTCTGGCGTCGGAGATGTTGCCAAAGGCGGCGTCACCTTCAGGCATTTTTGAGCGGTCCTCGAAGTAGTGAACGTAGACGTCTGCGTCTCGGTCGCTGAACACCTCCACCGTATCGAAGGTGTTGTCCCCGAAGTTGTCGTTGCGCAAGGTCAGGTCAATTTCCGAGGGCAGGCGCCTGCCGGTGTCCTCCGGATGGAAGCCGGTGTCAATGTAGGCCAGTTCAAGCACATCGGGCACGCTCCCGTCGTTGCTGGCCACGTCGAAGTGAACGAAACCGACGCCGACGCCGAAGGAACATCGGTCCTCGTGGCTGTTCACGCGCGGTTGGTTCTCGGGGTCGTACCAATCCTCGTCCGAACATTCCGTTTGCAGGCTGCCTCCGGGCGCGTCTGGGTTTTGGATGGTGATGGCGTAAGGTGCGGAAATGGAGGTCAGCGAGAGGGTGTCTGCACCGACGCCTCCACCGAGCAGATCCAACAGCAGCTGGCCCACGTCGGTGACGGTGTCCGCGATTTCGAAGGTGATGCGGTCCAAACCAACGCCAACGCGGAACTCGTGCGGAGGTTGGGTGAAGCGCGTGTCGATCACGATGGAGTAGGACTCGGATTCTTGCACCGCGAAATCGAACGCGAAGCCCTTGAGCAAACTGACCTCGAGGAAGGCCATGTCGTCCCAAAGCGGATCAGCGGCGTCGATTTGATGCACGCGCCACTGGAAAATGGGGCGGATCCACAGGGTTTCTGGAATCAGCCCTGGCAATGGCCCGACGCCGCCGCTCGTGGTGATGTCCCAACCCTGGCCGCGCTGAAGCAAACCTTGGACCGTCAATTCCACGATGACGTCGTCGGCTCCATCCCCGTCGATGTCGATGTAATTGTCGAAGAGGTTGAGGTCCGCACCGACCGTGATGTCGCCGGTGAAGGTACCTGAGGTCCATGTTTCGTAGGACGGGCCGTCGTTCTTCGTGCTGAAGTTCAGGTAGATGGCGTAGGTGTTGATGCCGATCGCCAGCGGATCGGTGATCTCCCAATTCTCCACCGAAAACAAGGTTTGGAACAAGTTGTCCGGAAGGCCCGCTCCGCTGTGGTTTTCAGCATCCAGCAAGAATTCGTAGGCACGTGGATGATCGGGTTCGAACGGCGTCGAATCCCTCACCTCGAGACCGTCGAGGAAACGTTCTGCAGCGACGATGGCGTCCCCTTCCCTGACCTCGCGCGCGGCGGCGTCCACCGACGACAAGGTGCTGGACGCCATCTCTTCTGCAATCAGGTCCGAGCTGCTGACCGACCGATCTTCGAGCAATTCGTCCAGCGCATCGAGGATGCCAAAATCGTCCGTGGCCACCTCTGCGGTGGTCACGGGTTGGACGATTGGGATGAGAAAAAGCAGCAACAGCACGACGGCGGGGGCTCGCCGTTGCACCTGACTCGGCCGAACTCCTGGATGGAGCAGCCTTGCGGCGTCCTGCTGCATGCCTTCAGGCAGGCTTCGACCGTTGTGAACCCTTCCCTGTCCTGCGTCGGCCTGAACGCTTACTGCGGCCCATCCGTTCGCTCTTCGAGCATGTCCACAAGGCCAGCAGGCAATTCCAGCCGGCCCCCCGACGAAGCCGTGCTGGTCGCAGGCGCATCAGGCACGTCTGGTTCCTGCTGAGCCGCTGGAGCCTTCGTGGCCTCCTCGGGTTCGAACGCAGCCACGGGCTCTGGTTCCACTTCCTCCACCAAGGCCTCCAGCCCAGCCATGCTCGCGGCGTCCTGAGCGGCACGCTCGTCGAGGAGCGACTGGGCCATCGGATCCAACGCGGCTGCAGGTGCGGGTGACGCATACGCAGGGGTCATGACGGGCTGAACCGTCATGCTCTCCTGCTGTGCGGAGCCGTAGATGGAGGCCATTTCAGCCGCTTTGGCCTGCTCGGCCGATGCTTCAGCGGTCGGCACAGGCGTTGTGTTCTGTTCCAGCGGCGCGGTGCGACGCAGCCGAAGCACAACCACCGTCACAACCACCACGACAAGCAAACCCACGCCCGCAGCGATGAGGCCGCCCGAGCCTGACGTGGATTGAGCCGCGTTGACGTCGACGTTCCACACCGTGCGGTCGGTGTTGCCCGCAGGGTCGAACACGGTGATGACCACGGCACGTTCCCCAGCCGAGTCAAAGGTGAGTTGCACCTCTTCGCCAAGCAGGTCAGCATCGTCGTCCGGCACGCCGTTGCCGTCCGAATCAGAGAGCGGGTTGATGTCCCAATGCACGCGAAGCGTGTCGGCGGCATCCACCGGGTCGTCCACGCTCACGCGAACCACCGTCGAAGCGCCCTCATCCACCGAAGCAGGCAACGCGCTGACCGAGGTGGCGGAGAGACGAGGCGCGGTTCGGTCGACGACCACCACACGGCGTTCGAGAACGTCGCTGTTCCCGCTCGGATCGGTGACCGTCAAGCGCACCGTGTGCTCGCCTGAGTCCGACCAAGACGCCACCATGGTGGTGTTTTGGCCATTGGGTGCACCGTCGATGGCCCATGCGCAGACGTCCACGCGGTGGTCGTCGGTCGAGGGGGCACACGAAAGGCGAAGCACGGCCTCTGGGTCCAAACGGTACCCGTCGTCCACGGGCTGTTCCGCGCCCAAGGAGGAGATTTTCGCCGTTGGCGCCACCACGTCCGTCACGGACACCTGATGCTGAGCCATGGCGGTTCGGCCGTCCACGTCCCTGACGTGGACGGTGACCGTGTAGGTTCCAGGTTGATTCCATGTTGCGGACGTGCTTTTCGCTGATGCCCATGCACCGTCGTTGGTGGCGTCACCGTCGTTGTCCTCGTCGATGTCCGCGTCCAAATCCCACAGCCAATCCACCAAGCGGTTGAGGCGATCAGGGGTTGATGATGCGTCCAAAAGGAGGGGCTGCAGCAGGGTGGTCGAGCCGTTGCCGTCGTCTTGAACGGTCGGATTCATCGGAGGATCGAGGGTCAGGCGTACCGTCGTGCGCAGGTCGTCAGGTGGTGCTCCTCCGATGATGGCGTCACCGCTGTCCAGCATGAGGTGCATCGGCACGCCGTCCAAGGACGGAGGCACCGTCCAGGTGAGCGTCGAAGAGGTGGACACATCGAGCAAAGCGGTGCCCGAATCAGGAGCGTGCTGTCCCTCAGATTCCCATGCTGCACGTTGCGCATCGGTCAGAAACGCGAGGTCGGCGGAGCCGTCCAAGGCCCAGGCCTCAACCTGAATCGATGTCCCTGCGTCCAGCACGAGCCCGTCGTCTTCGGTCAGCCACGTGCTGGTGTTGGCGAGCACGGCGTAGAGGTCGTGCACCACGGTGAGGGAACCGTCCTGCAACACGCTGACCTGAACGCTGATCTGAGCGCGAGCGCCTCCTTGATCGCCCTGTCCTTGGTCCCCGTCATGCGCGAGGTTGTCCATGACCATCGACCACGACTTCGCGTTGATGGAGGCGGGGACCATCCAATGGAACACCTGTTGCCCGAGCATCGACTCGGTGGACACCGGCGTGGTCATCGCGTTACGGTAACTCTGCCCAAGGTCGTACGGCGCCTTACCCGCGTCGTCGAAAATCAGCACGTCCACGGCGTCGTCCGCGACGAGGATGTCGAAGGCCAGCACGGTGCCAGGAGCGTGCACGCCGAGGTCGATGTCGAGGCATGACCCGCCATCGACGGCCACGGCACCGGAGACCTCGCTCAAGGCTGCCGAAGCGCAATCGGGGGCTGCTCGTCCTTCGGTGGCACCGGCCACGGGCATCGACGCGAGGAGCATCAGCACCAACAGGGCACCACGAAGGCGACGCATGAAACTCACATCGCTGCTGCGGCTTTCAACGTCTGCCTTCCACGAGCAACCGAGCGTCCCATCCCACGTCCTCCCGTGAAAGGTGGTGGACCGTCCCATCAGACTGGACGGTCAACCGGTCGCCGTCGTTCAGGGCCACGCATGGAACACCGCCGCCGAGCACAGCAGCAGCCTCGGCCACCGAAGGACCCACGTCGGCCAAGCGGGCGCTGAAGTGGGTCAATGCGAGCCCGCGCGCATCAAGATGCAAGGCCGTGCGAGCGGCCCCTGCCGCCGTGCTGTGAAGGTGGCCTTCCGCTCGGTCCGCGTGCTCCTCAAGGTAGGTGGCTTCGTGAACGAGGACATCGGGCCCGGGCAAATCGCTGTCCAGCCCGGGGGAAGCCGTATCGCCAGAAACGACGAGGGCCGTCGAAGGCCCGTCGATGCGCCACCCGCATGACGGAACGGAATGACGTGAGACGACGGGGGTCAGGCGGTGCTCGGCCCACCCTGCCGGCGACCAGACGGCCGTCGATTCCACCGTACCGGCGGCCGTCACGTCCATCCATCGGCCGGAAGCGACGTGACCAAGGCGCCACACGAGTGGGTAGCCGAGCAGCTCTTCCGTGGCCCCCAGGTCATGCCAAACGCGCATCTGGCGCCAGACGTCCGAGGCGGCCAAGCCTTCGGGAGGAAGGCTGTGGAATCCATGCTCGTGCAGATGATCGAAGGTCTGCGCATCGACCGGGCCGGCGACCACCAAGGGCTCCGTCCGGCCATCGAGTCCCGAGGTTTGCAACCAAGGCAGGAGGCCCCACGTGTGGTCGAGGTGCCCGTGGGTCAGCAGCACGGCAGCGACGCGGCGGCTGCGGAGCCGCGGCGTACCAGCTTCGGATTTCAAGTGACGACGTGCGACGGTGAACCGGTCCTGGAAGCCTTCCCCGGGGTCAATGATGACCAAGCCTTCCGGGCACGCCAACACCGATCCGCTGACCGCACGCTTGGTCGTCGGACGCGCTGAAGCGGTCCCGAGCACGTGCAGGTCCAGCATCGGGGCACCTCAGGGAAGCGGGATTGGCGTTTGCGGGAACCAGCGCAAAACGACGACGTCCCCGACGCCGCGGATCCATCGCCACGGCACCGCGACGTCAATGCTCTGCTCGACCAGTTCTGCGGGCGTCTCGGTCACGAAGAGATGGGAACAGGCCATGCCTTCCAAATCGATGACCGCATCGTGGACGCGGCCCAAACGACGCCCATCGGGGAGGTAGACCTCCTTGCCACGCACTGCGGTGACGTCCATGACCCTCCCTCATCAACGAAGAAGGGGGTCCGACCTTGAACCCAACGTCGCAAGGACGGGGCTCACTTGCCGCGGTTGAGGTTCGCCTTGAGCGAGGGACGCAGCTTCTCAGCGCCCTTGCCCTTGCTGCGGGAGAGACCACGACCGCGCTTGCCGGCGGAGGTGAGGCCACGGGCCGCACGGCCGCGGTGGCTGTTGTGGCCGTTCGCCTGGGAGAACACGCCGAGCTGCTTGTCGGCGATGATCGCGGGGTGGTGCGTATCGATGAGGATGACCTCGTAGTACTTGTGCTTCCCATCTTGGCCGACCCAGTAAGAGTTCAGGACCTCGAGGTTGGGGTAGTGGCGGGCGCAGCGCTCTTCGGCGATGCGCTGGATGTTCTTGCCCATGGTGATCTTGCGGACACCGGCCTTGGAGGGCTTGCGCTTCATGTGCACCTTGCCCTTGCGCAGGCCACCGCGGCGAACGCGGGTGCGGACGACGACGACGCCCTGCTTGGCCTTGTAACCGAGGCGGCGCGCGGCGTCGATGCGGGTCGGCTTCTCGACGCGGTCAAAGACGGGGGCACGACGCCATTGCGCCATGCGGGCCTGCCGGTACATGTGCGGCAGGGCGGCCTTCGGCTGCTGCCAAGTCTCGCGGACGTGGTGGTAGAGTCCCTTCGTCATATGGACACCTCAGCGAGTTGCCGACCTTCCTCCCCTTTATCAGCCCTCCCCTGAGGGGCCGAGGCCTGCTTTCAGGGCTCAACCATGGGATATGAGGCGAACAAAGCGGGCAGGTTGATGAAGGGAACGTCCACCGAAACGGCGATGGAGATCACGCTGGTGGACATGGCTTGGCTCAAGCCCCACGAGGAGATCCAACCGGAGCGCGTCATGGAGCTGCAAGCCCAATTCGAGGCCAGCGGGCACGTGGATCTGCCGCTCTTGGTGGACCGCGTCACCGGCACCATCCTCGACGGACATCACCGCTTTTCCGTTGGACAGGCCCTTGGCCTCGCCCGTATGCCTGCCCTGCTCTTCGATTACCTCGACGAGGCGCGAATCGCGGTCGACACCTGGCCGGGTTGCGGGCGGGAGAGCATCACGAAAGAGGAGATCATCGAGATGGCCGCGCGAGGTGACCGCACGCCTCCAAAGACGAGCCGCCACCACATCGACGTGCCCATTCCAATGATCCAGGTCCCGCTCAGCGAACTCCGCTCATCCTGATCAATCGGCCAACCCTGCGGCACGAATGGCCCGCCATCCACCCCACACCGACCACACGTCGACGTAGCCCATGTCCCGCAAGGACGCCCCGGCAATGGCGCTACGAAATCCCCCGCCGCAGTAGAGCACAACGCGCCGATTCACATCGGGCACCAAGGCCTCAATGTCCCGTTCCAGCACCCCTTTCGAGAGGTGGACGGCACCCGGAAGATGGCCGCGTTCAAACTCATGCACCTCCCGCACGTCAATGATGACGCCGGCGGCACCCTTGTTCAGCATGTCCGCAAGTGCAGGGCCATCGCACTCGCTCACCACAGCACGGCACGCCTCGACACGCGCCAAGAAGCGTGGTGGGTGCGCTTTCGCATGGGCGATTCGGTCGGCGTCCATGCCGCGGGAGTGGAGCATCAGGCTCATGACCGCTTCGACGATGGCCCCTCATGCAGCGGCAAGGCATCGAGGCGGCGGAAGCGGCCTTGGCCGCCGGTGAAGCCGCGGCCATGTTGGTGCTCAAGGCCCACGATCAGCGCACGGCGGAACTGTGCAGCGCGGCGAAGGACGCTGGCATCCCCGTGCATGAGGTGACGGAACGTGACATGTGGCGCATGGCCTGGCCCGGAAGCGAGGCGCCCCCCACCGTGTTGACGTTGGTGGGCCGGAACCCGGAAGCACGGAACCTCGACGAGCTGACGGCCCGCGGTGGGTTGCTCCTCTGCCTTGATGGCGTGTCCTACGCAGGCAACATGGGCTTCTCTGTACGCACCGCGGAAGTTGCCGGTGCGACGGGTGTTATCCTCGCCACGCCAGCACCCATCCCGGGGCGAGCATGGAAGGATCTGCGTCACAGCAGCATGCAGGCCACGCGGTTCATCCCGGTCGTGGAAGCCAACATCGAGGAGGCCATCGCATCAGCCAAAACAGAAGGATTCCGCATCGTGGCGGTTGAAGACGTTGGTAGCCACGACCTGCCAGACGTGGATTTGACTGGAGACGTGATGCTGATCATCGGCGCCGAAGCGGAAGGGGTCAGCCAAGCGGCGCTTGAGGCTGCAGATGCTGTCGTCCGCTTGCCCATGCACGGCTTTGTTCCGTCCTACAACCTGCAGGTGGCGGTGGCCTGCGCTTGCGTGGAAGCCGCCCGTCAGCGGCGGTGACGGCCAAACGCTTCTTTGGCTCCCGAGGAAGGAGTTTTAGGGAAGACGAAATCCGACAAAGCGTGGACATCGAAGCGATGCTGTTCACCCGCGGGCTGTCCGTGGGATACGACCATGCGTTGGTATCGAACATTGACTTGGACGTCTTTCCGGGCGACATCATCGGAATCATCGGGGCTTCAGGAATCGGAAAAACCACGATTTTGAGGACCTTGGCCGGCTTGATCCCCCCGTTCCGAGGCAGCCTCGAGCACTCCCTTGTGAAAAACGGAGAATTGGGCTACATCCCTCAGCGGCTTGGCCTCGTTCGTCACGCTTCCGTTGAACACAACGTCGCCTTGGGAGCGCGGGCCACTGCACGCAAGCCGCCGGCAGGCACCTCGAATCGTCAATGGAAAGCAACGGTCACCCGCGAAGCGATCAATGCGATGGGGTTGACCGAGAAAACCCGTGAACCGGTCCGGCGGCTCTCAGGTGGTCAACAACGCCGTACCGCCACCGCACGCACCCTTGCCCAGCGGCCTCGCATCATCCTCGCCGATGAATTTCTCAGTGAACTCGATGCAGAAAACGTCGAGATGGTGTTTGGCGCCATCCACCGGCTTGTGAAGGAAGACGGCTCTGCCTTGGTGGTGGTCGAGCACAACGTCGAGCGCGCGTTCCGGTATTGCACGCGGGTGCTTCGGGTTCGCGACGGTCGACTGCACCCAGTTCAAGGCGGTGAGAGCGAATGAACCGGGGCACCCTCAAGATAGGGCTGGTGACGTCCGGCCTGCTGCTGCTGACGGTGGTGGTCCTGAACGATTTGGCCGTGGGACACTGGTCGCGCTTTGAGGGGGGATGGGACAACCTTCGTCGTCTGGTCACAGAAAGCCTCTGGCCACCGGATTGGACGGTCCTGAAGGCACGCAATTACCCGCCCTGTGAAGCTGCCTTTGGTTTCATGTGTTCCAAAGCCTACCTTGGGATGCTTGAGACCCTCAAAATGGCCTTCGTAGGAACCGTGATTGGTTTCCTTGGAGCCATCGTGTTGGCGCCTTTGGCAGCAAGCAACCTCGCGCCTTCATGGGTCGGAGGGCCTGCCCGCCTCCTTTTGGCCGGCATGCGCAGCCTTCCCAGCATCATTTGGGCCATCCTCTTCGTGGCCATCGTTGGCCTGGGGCCGCTCGCTGGCGTTCTCGCCATGGCCTTCTACACGGTGGGCTACCTCGGCAAACTCCAGTTTGAGTCCTTTGAAGGGCTGGCCAACGGCCCCATCGAAGCTGCCCGAGCCATGGGGATGAACCGAACGGAGACCTTCCTTTTCGTGGTCGTTCCTGAATCTGCGAACGGGTTGATCAGCCAACTGTTGTTCATGTTCGAATACAACGTCCGGCACGGCAGCGTGCTTGGGTTGGTGGGGGCAGGTGGCATTGGGTACTACCTGTCGTATTACCTTGGATTCCTGCTCTATGACGCCGTGATGGCGCTCATTCTGGTCATTTTCGTGGTCGTGGTCGCCATTGAAGCCGTCTCACGACGGCTTCGTTCCTTCCTCTCAGAATCCGATGACGTGCCCAAAGCCAGTTGGATCTCCGTCCTCATGAGCCCCGGCCGTGCCGCGGCGGCTGACGCCACGTCGACGGACGCTGAGGTATGAGGTGGGAGGGTGAGCGAACGCGGCCTCACGGCCCTACTCATCGCCCTGATAACGGTGCCCCTGCTGGCCCACACGGCTCCCTACGTCTATGGCAATCCCAAGGAGCCGAGCACGGTCTTTGCTGCACCTGAAAACCACGAACCGCTCAGCGAAGGCGTGGTGTTGATCCTCCTCGATGGGGTGGGTGAAAGCATCATGCTTGACGAAGCCAAGATGCCCAAGTTGCACGACCGTTTGACCGGCAGCGCTGTGCTTTCCCTCACGACGGGACCCATCACCCTCTCGGCCACAGCGACGAGCGAGATGATGACGGGCGTTCCGAACGCGCCGGTTGATGGGTTCAGAAATTTCAGGTTGAGTCATCCAGGAGGCACCGACCCATGGCTGAGTGCAGCGGAGGACCCGCGTTACTCCGTGGGCATGGTCGGCTCCTACGTCATGGGGAACCTCTACGACCCCTTCCCTGAGATCGAATTTGTCAACACGTTCGGCGGCAACGGCGACTACTACGAAGGGGACGCTGAAACGACGCGGCTGGGACTGGAATGGCTCGAAGAAAGACGGCACAACGTCATGGCTTTGCATTATTCTGGAACAGACAAAGTCGGGCACCATTGGGGCATTGAAACCGACATCTATCACGAAAAGTTGCTCGACGTTGACGGCCAAGTCGATGAGGTGCTCAACGCCCTGCCGTCGGGATGGACGGCCATCGTCACGGCCGACCACGGGATGACCTCAACCGGAAGCCACGGTTCGTCTGAGGCCGTGACGCGGGAAGTGGCCGCCGTGCTCATCGGCGCAGGGGTGCGTCAGGGCGTCACCCATGATGGGCACCAGCGCGACCTTGCCGCCCTTCTCCCAGCGTTGCTTGACCTGCCCTTCCCTGCCCAACTGCACGGTCAAATCCCGCTCGATGCGCTGGCCCTTCTTCCCGGGGAATCCGAACGGTTGGAGGCATGGAATTGGCAGGCGGCCGTCGAACGGGCCACCTTCCATCAGGTTCAGGACGGCGGTCCGCCGCTCAATACATCGACCATCGAATGGTCACGTGTCCAAGGCGATGAAGGCCTGAACAGGCCCACTGACGTGGCGCTTTCGGCCCTGACGTGGGCCGTGTTGCTCGGGCTTGCGGCCCGTTGGGCACATCGGCGATACGGCGGAGGCTGGTTTGGGCTGCTCGCGGGTGGTGCTGGATTGATCGTGCTCCTTTCCGCTCAAGCCTCCCTTGGTTGGTCTGCGATGGTCCCACGCGGCCTTGGAGCTGTGGCGGCTGCAGGGTTGACGCGTCTTGCGCTGGCGCCTGACGGAGCCTGGACGGAGGGGCATGCTCGTGCTGACCGCTGGGAGGTCGGTGGCCTGCTCGGACTGATGCTCCTCGTGCTCCTCTTTGGCGATGCGAGCCAAGCCATCGTGGTGGGGTGCATGGGAAGCGTGGGGGTGTTGGCGTTCAGGGCGGGGCAAAACCGGCCCTTGCCTTCGTGGAATGCTGCAGCGCCTGCCGTGGGGGCCGTGCTGGTGCTTCTTGCCGCATCCTATGGCAGCTTGAGGGTCTGGTTCGTGCTTCCGGTCTTGTTTGGATGGGGCCTTGGCAGGGTTGTGGAACACCTACGAGAATCTCCATCGATTGGAGCCCTCGATTGGACCGCCGGCATGACCGCCATGGCTGCCCTCGGACTGCTGCTTCCTCATCGTCGAATCTTGGACGGAAACCTGTTGCTCGAGTTGGTACGGATGGATCCATTCGGAGACGCCGTTAGTGGAGTGTTCTCGTTGGGCATCCTCGCCCTGACTGCTGGCGTTTGGACCTTGCACGTGCACGGGCGCATTCGCATGCGCCAAAATGCACTGATGCTCGGGATGTTGATCGCCGTCATGGCGGTTCGCTTTGCCAGGGCCACCCTCGTGGACTGGATGGCCTTGGCCGTGTTGCTGGTGGTGTACATCACGGCGGCCAGGGACGTGTTGGATGCGTCGTCTTCAGGGACGTTGCCCAGAGGCATGTTCGAGGCCGCGTTGACGGGCCACATGCTGTTGATTTGGGGGCCTTGGGCTGCCTTGAGCAGCCTGTGCGTGCTTGTCATCACCCCACGTTTGGTGAAGGCGATGGAGCGAAAGCAGGTCACACGGTACCTTTGGGTCACACACGCCGTGCTTCCGTGGGTGCTCGTGGCAACGTGGTGGACCATGCTCGGCCAGGTGGACGGCGTGCAAACGTGCCATGAGGGGTTATGCCCGTACCCCAGAGAACTCGATCCTGGAACCGTGGTGCTGAACGGGGGGTATGTGGGAGCCCGAGAGAATCCCTCCGACCAGTGGATTGGCATGATGGTGGTGACGCCGTTGCTGGCCGTCATTGGGTCCTTGTGCTGGGCGTTCAGCCACGCAGGTGTTGATCTGCGCCCTTACCTCACTTTGCAGGGGCTGCTCATGGTCGGCTGCTTGGCCACGTTGGCCTTTGCACCGTCCTATCCACGGTTGGTGTTTGCACTGTCCTACAACGCCCTCTTTGCCGCGTTGCAGGTGATGGTCGGCGCGGCAGTGGTCCTGCTGGTAATGCGGCAGGAACGAAGGCATCAGATGGCGCTCACTGCGTAGACGCCACCCGTCCAACTGGACACCAGAATGGCGCCGTCTTCCGCCACCGCCAAGCCCACGATGAACAGGTTCGTTGTGGCGATAAGGGTGGATTCGATGCCCGAATCGCCGGGATGAGCCACCCAAACCTCGCCTGAGCAAAAGTCGCCGTAGAGGAACCCGCCGGTGGGCGCCAGCACGGACGGCTCAAGCCATGGACCACCGAGAATGGAACAGCGGCCGTCCTCATGGCCGTAGGTCAAGACCGGGTCGACCAGACCCTCCTCTGGCTCAGTGAGCGGTGTGTCGCAGGGTGCGTCGGCCGAGAACGGCATGTGCCCTTCGCGTTCGTTCCATCCAAAATTGGTCGGATCATCCCACGACGGAATGTGGTTCACTTCCTCCCAACACCGTTGGCCAACGTCGGCGATCCACAATCCTCCGGTTGAATCTAGGGCCATGCGGAACGGATTGCGAAGACCATGGTGAAGCAGGAGCTCATCGTGGTCGCCGGAAACGTTGCTTGCGGGTACAACTGAACCGTTGTCGATGGAGAAGTGGAGGATGCCGCCAAGCAGCGAGGAGGTGTTTTGCCCGTGCCCGTAGGGGTCGTTGGAACCTCCACCATCGCCCACGGACAACAGGAAACTGCCGTCCGCCAACCTGATCAGGTCGGCTCCGTTGTGGTTGCGTTTGACCTGTGGAAGCCGCAGCACAACCTCTGGAACGGCGTCCAGACCTTGCTCAAGGTCGAGGACGGCCACCACCACATCCGACACGTGTGAAGGGTCGCAAGGGCCTGCCTCGACGTACACGATCAGGGCTTGATTGGTGCTTTCGTTGGCGTTCATGGCTTCGAAGGCAAGCAGGCCCTGTTCGTTGTGGCAGGTGCTCACCAATGAGGTCAGGTTGACCAAGATTTGTGCCTCGTTCTCTGCCCAACGAACGATGGTCCCGTCCAGCATGCTGACGATGACGTCGGCTCCAAGAGGAGCGATGTCAATCACTGCAGCCGACGTCTCCAGACGCAGATCGCAGCTGAGGTTGTGTCCTGACGTGAGGTCACAACCGCTGATTGGCTCTGGCTCTGGCCACTCAAACGTTGGAGGAGATTCCTCCTCCGCAGGGCCGAGGCACCCGCTCAGCACGGGCAAGACCAGCATCAAGGCCAACACGAATGGGCGCATGACTCTCCCTCGCCGGGTGCGTCCGTTCAGTTGGCGATTTTCTCATTAAAGTAGGCTTCAATCCCAGGCACGTTCTCGATGGAGTCACCGTAGGTCCCGAGGTGGGACTCGGTGTCAATGATGGTGAACCCTGGCGTGCTGAAGACGGCATCGAGGACGTCAAGGTCCGCTTGGCTGCCGCCGTCGTTTGGCCCGAGGCTCATCGTGCGGAGGGCTTCCTGCAGTGCGGTCACCTGTGCCGCGTCCATGTAGGCTGGGTTGAACATGACAGGATGGCTGGGGGCTCGTCCGAATCCGTCACCGCCGTTGGCGCTGTAGTTCACGCCGTGGAAATCCGCGGTGCTGTCGAAGTCGCCTTCGAAGCACCAGTCCTCGGGCGTCTCACCGCAGTAATCGGGAACGGTGGGGTCCTTGGCGAAGGAGATGTAGTCGGTGGCATCGCCGGTGCTGTGTTCAGCCAAGCATCGGAGGGAGCCGATGTACTTGTGATAGCGCGTGCCGCTGGAGGGAATGGACGAATCCTCTGAGAAGTGGTTGCGGACCGTGTCGGTCAAGGAATCAATCGTATCTGGGTCACCGACCACTTCGACATAGCCGTTGCTGATCATGAAACCCATCGGAAGCAGCATTCCGGAGCTGCCCAGGGCAGAGGTATGGCACGAGACCTTGCCTTCCATGAGGGCGAAGGGATCGGTGTCAGGGTCATCGTCAAGATCGGCCTGAGCGATGTCCGAGTCCACGTGGACCCATGCAATCGCCTTGTAGAAGGGGCGACCGTCTGCCTTCTGTTCAGCAGCGAGAACTTCAAGCCCGTGGGTTTGCCAGCTGAGCCATGCAGCTCCGCCGTCCATGAAGCCAATGTCAGCGTGTCCGAACCGCAAGGCCTCAATGGCGCCTGCAGCGCTGGTCACGGGGTAAATCTCAACCTCCATGTCCAGAAGTTCAGCAAGTCGGTCGGCAAACTCCTGGGGGTTTTCCTCCGTGTTCTGATACTCTTCTTTGGTCTCGAAGGCGATCGTCAAGCAGTTGTCTTGGTCTTCGCAGGTTGGGAAGCTCACCGAGCTGGAAAGGCAACCCGAGAGCCCTGCTGAAACCATGACGAGGCACATCAGAAGGGCGTGAACAGTGGGAAGGGCGGCGCGAATCATGGGCTGTCCAGAGGAGGTCTCTTTTTAGGGATTGCGAAATATCCTGATTTTCGTTCACCCTCAACCAAGTTGCTAAGATGTCTTTTCTCATTTTTAGGGCAAACGAAATCTTATATCCAAATGCTGTTTCGGCCCGACCATGACGAAGACCCTTCGTGCACTTGCCCTGACCCTGACTTTGCTGCTGGCCTCCCTCGCGGGCTGTGTCGCAGAAGACGAAACGAACGACGAAACTCCTGTGGACGAGAAGCCTGCCTTCTTGGATGCATCCGACGCAGGTTACACCTACGCGTCCGACGTGGACAACCACCGTTCGCTGATGCTGGACCTCTGCGACATCAAGACCGCGGCCAGCGAAAGCGACTGGGACACCGCCACCCAGATTTACATGAACGGCAAGAACGCTCAGAAGGACGACGGATCCTACCGAACGCTGGCCGGATTCGCTGCCGCCTCCGGCAAGAACCACAACTACGACGCCTACTATGGTGTGGACGGCGCCATCGGCGGCCACATCATGCAGGCGCTGAACGGCGACGGTGACTTCGCCGGCACCTCGGACACCGTCCGCTACCAAGGCATCGCAAAGCTGACCGCCAACATGGGCATGGTCGGCTACACCATCCACGAGCTCAACGCCGCGGTGGCCAAGGCCGACGCCGGCAACATCGACGACGACACGGGCGCGCCCCACAACTGGGACGAAGGATGGGCTTTCTTCCACGGACCGGATGAGCACTACGGTTGCTCTCCTGCTAAGGTCATGGAAAAGCGAGCCGCTGATTTCGGCACGGCCGACGCCGACGGCGTTGCTGCGACCTTCAAGGCCGCCGAGCAAGCCATGGTTGACGGACTCGCCGCCCTCCAGGCGGGCGACGAAGCCGGCTACGACGCCGCCACCGAGACCGTGATCAAGAACATCATCATCACCTACTCCCAGGCGACGCTGAAGTACACCTCGAAGATGGACAGCACCGACAGCGCCGAGAAGTACCAAGCCGAAGGCTACGCCTTCTGGAAGACCATCGAGGCCTATGCCGCCCCATACACCGACGGTTGCTACAACATGGCCGTTCACAAGGTCTTCATGATGGGCGACATCGACGCCTCGGCTTGTGACGCCTTCATCTGGACCAACGGCTCCATGGACAGCACCGGTACCAACGACACCTGCTACAACACCGTGACGCACCAAGTGTCCACGGACGTCAGCAACGAAACCGAGTGCGACGGCTACGCAGCCATGTACTTCCAGGACAAGTATGGCGCCGAGAAGATCAACGAGATCGTCAACCTGCAGGATGCGACCAAGCTCGGTACGTCCTACGACGTTGCACCTCACCTCGCACAGGTCTGGGCGCACTACGGCATCACTGCCGCAGACATCGGCTCGATGAGCTGATCCCGGACGGAACGAGTCATTCAACGTGGTTCACGTCCCAACACGGAGGCCATGAGCATGGAGCAACGCGCCAAGCGCGCGCTCCTGCTCATGGTCGTCCTGCTGGGAGCAACACTCAGCGCGTCGGTTGCAGCAAGCGATGCTCCGGAGACCTACACCATCACAGGCCACGTCTTGCTCGAAAACGGGCAAGCCGCCGGCTCAAGCACGGTCCGTCTTGACGACCGCGGTTCGGTGATGACCGACCAAGGAACGTACGTCATCGAGGACGTCGCCCCGGGCCGGCATACGATCCGTGCATACTTCATGTCGGATGGACACGTTGCGATTTACCGAGAAATCATGGTCACAGGTGATGCATCGGTCGATTTCACCATCGGTCAAAACGTGGTGACAGCATCGGTTTCTGATCCTCAAGGAAATCCCTTGATCGGCGATCTTCGCACGCTTGGAGGCCCTTGGACGAGCGCTGATGGATGGACGGAGTTCGGACCGTTCCCAACCGGTACACTGGTCGAAGTCCAGGCATTGTTTGACGACGGTTCAACCGCCACCCATGCGGTCCGGTCCGACGGAGGGAAGATCGGTGAGCCCTCTCGAAACCACGTTCCTGTGACCCATGGGACCACAGGCGTCTACGGCTTTGTCCAGGATCAACTGGGGAACCCTGTCGCAAACATCGACGTCACGACCGGGAGCCGCACGGCCACCACCCGAGACGATGGCATGTACAGCATGAATGGCCTCAGCACCACCGTGAACCACACGTTCAGCTACACGCAACAGGGTCTGGAGGTGGCCGGAAACCAAAGTATCGTTCTCAATGGCACATCGGGATGGAAGAACCTCACGCTCGAACGGGCGTTGGTGCTTCCAGGAAACGTCTCTTTCACCACAGGAGCGAACGTGGTGTCCATGCAACCGTTCGTGATCGAGTGGACCACGGCCCAGCACGCCAACCGCTACGTCCTCACGCTTGACGGGATTCCGATGTATGACGGCCCATCCACGGCCTTCACGTTCACGCCTCAAAGTGAGGGGGAACACCGATTTGGACTCGCGGCCTACAACCCGAACGGTTCAACGGCAGCCTTCCAGGACCTGCTGATAATCGTCCTTCCCGAACAAGGCGAGAACGGGCATTGGACGGCTGGAATGCAGTGGACCTACGATCAGACCTACACCCCTGCTGCTTCCGATGGCGTGCTTCGCCGAACCTACACCTGCCTCGGTACGGAAACCGTCTCGGACGCGTTCGGAGTCGAACGTTCAACCTACCTTCTGGACGTCCATGACCCAAATTACCTGCCAGACGAACGATCCATGCGTTGGGTCGACGAAGAATCGCTCTTGGCCGTACGAAGCTACTGGTCTGACGATCCTTCTTCATCGAATCAGTTCACCGATGCCAGCCTTGGCTGGACGTTCACCGACGAACAAGGCCAACCTTCCACCCTCATGAACGGATCAACATCAGTATGGTTCAATCGGACCACAGTGATTGGTGTTCCTGGCCACCCAAACGGCTACGACGACACCAACAACACGATTTCCGTGGAAGAGGATGTCTCCGTCACCACACCTGCAGGCTCTTTTTTGACCACGAAATACATCTTGACCGACGACGATGATGGTGTCGTCTCGTGGGAACTCTACTACAACGCCACGGTCAGGAATTTCGTCAAGGTCGTTGACCGACTACCGGGTTCTCATTCTGACATGGTGGAGAAGGTGCTTGTCGCATTCGATGTGCCAACCGCTCCAGTCTTCATCATGGAATCCAGCCAAGTTTCGACACGGACCGTTGACCTTGAATGGGGTGCCTTCCCAGGCGCGGATCGGTATGTCGTCATCCATGACGGTGCCGAGATGTACAACGGCACCGCGACCAACCTGACCACCTCTGAGTTTGAAGACGGGACCTACACGTTCACCGTCGAGGCCATCATGGCCGACGGGCGACGATTGGCCTCCGATGACCTGACGCTCGAAGTGACCTACGTCAGCCCAACCCCGACGTTTGATACGGGTCCAACCACGGCGGATGCAGAAGACGAAATTCAGCTGTCATGGTCGCACGATGCGGGGGTCACCTTCGTGCTTCTGCATGAGCGTCCTGACGGATCAATGGAGGAGGTGGAAGACCTCAACCTACGAACACACATGGCCGTCGTCGACGACGTCGGACGTCACCGGTTCCGCGTCAAAGCCATCGAAGCAGACGGGTCAACGTCTGAATGGTCAGAATCGGTCGTCGTGATGGTTGTAGAACCGAATGATGCCCCCGAACAAACCAACAACCCGTGGGTGATCATTGCCGGTGGACTGATCTTCTTGACCATCGGAATCCAACTGGTTAGGGGGCGCCCGTCATGAACGAACCTCATCCAAGGAAGATGCTGGGTTCAGTCCAACTTGTGGCCATCCTGGTGCTTGCTTACGCGATGATTCACGTGGTCACGAACGAAACGGAACTTGCTGATGAGGGAGGCATCGCTGTCACCGACACCAGCGGTGAGGTGTTCACTTTTGATGCACCTCCTGACCGAATCGTGGTCTCGAACACGTACGCCGCCACCGCCATGCGCATGCTCGACGCCGACATGGAATCGATCGTCGGGGTGAGTGGAGATTTCGAGGACAGCGAACTTTGGCCGGAACTCTCAGCTCGCCCTTGGGTGCAATTTTCTGCACATTCTGAAATTGACTATGAGGCCTTGCTGGACACGCGACCTGACGTGTACGTGGTCTTTGCCACCAACGGCATGGTCGACACCGATGCCATCCGTGAGCGGTTGACTCCGCTGGGCATCGACGTGGTGGCGTTTGACTTCTACAAGTATGACGCCTTGCGCGAAGAGTTTCGGCAACTGGCCATCATGCTCGACCAAATGGAAGCCTATGATGCGCTGATGGGAGAATTCGACGCCATTGAAGCCACCATGAACGAGGCGCTTGGAGACCTTCGTGACGAGGACCGCCCCACCGTGATCATGGAACATCATGCTTCGCTCACCAGAGACCCTGTCGTGCTGACTGGAACCTCCCAATGGGACGACATCATCCGTATCGCAGGTGGAAGCAACGTCTTCAGCGATCTCCCCGGACACACCACGCACGTGGACATGGAAGCCATCCTGGATGCAGACCCGGACGTCATGATGTTTGACGGAATCACGTTCGAATTGGGTTACGGAAACAACGACCCAAACAGTGGCTGTCCAGAGCACTTTGATTTGATTGAGGGCCGCCCTGGATTCGATGCTCTTCAAGCCGTCAACAACGGTGAGTTGCATATTTTCTCAGGCGCGTTCGCCGGCCCGATGATGATTCATGGGCTTCCGTTCATCGCCGAACAATTCCACCCAGAACGCTTCGAAGAAGGCAGTGGTGAGGCCTCATTGGACGCATTTTTCGAAGACCACTTCGATCTACAGCGGACCGGCACCTTCCTGTGCACCGTTGGAGGCGAATGATGTGCCCGACGTGGTCGGTGCATACATCGAAGGTCAGCGAAAGCGCCTAGCCTCGCTCTTCATCGCCTCCGCTTTGACCCTCGTGGCCGCCCTTCTCTCAATGGGCTTCGGCTCTTCAGAAAGCCTGTCGATGGGCGCCACGCTCCGCCTCCTCTTCGGACTTCAGGCCTCAGAAGGGCTGCAACGAGAAATCCTCCTCAACCTTCGCCTCCCGCGCGTGCTCGTGGCCCTCGCTGGAGGCGCTGCTCTCGCCATGGCCGGGACCATGATGCAAGGGGTGTTGGGAAACCCGCTGGTCTCCCCGTTGACGTTGGGCGTCGCCTCCGGCGCTGGGCTTGGGGCAGCCCTCGCCATCGTTCTCGACATCTCGGTGTTCGGGCAGGCAGAATTCGCCATCCTCGGAAATGCATTCCTCTTCGCCATGATGGTGGTTGCGATCATCATCAAACTCGGCGACATGTCCACAGTCACGGCAGAATCCTACATCCTCGTCGGGATCGCCATCACGTTCATCGCCGGCGCCATGGTCCAAACGATGCAATATTTTGCCACCGATGCGCAAATCTCTCAACTGACCCACTGGAGTTTCGGCAGTTTGTCCCGTCCGAGCCTCCAACACGCGTTGTGGATTTCGCTGTTCGTGGTGGTCATGCTTCCTTCGGGACTGGTCGCGGCTTGGGATTTGAACACCCTCGCCGTCGGGGGTGACGATTTCGCGGCAGCGACAGGCGTCGATCCAAGGTCCACCCGACGGTCCGTGCTGATTCTTTCAGCAACGTTGACGGCGGTGGTCATTTCGTTCACCGGCATCATTGGTTTCCTGGGCCTCGTCGCACCACATGTGTCCCGTCTGCTGGTCGGCAACGATTACCGAACCTTGTTGCCGTTCTCTGCCGTCATGGGTGCAGCGGTCTTGCTTGTTGCCGACACCATCGGCCGGACCTTGTTTGCGCCCATTGTGCTCCCTGTTGGCGTCATGCTTTCGGTCATCGGTGGACCGTTTTTCCTCTACCTCTTGCTGTCAAGGAGGGGCCGCGCATGAGCAACGTCTTGCTCAAAGCTGAGCGGCTGGAGTTCTCCTTTGGGGAACGCTTGGTCCTCAATGGCGTTGATTTGACCGTGCAACCCGGTGAAGTGGTGGCCTTGCTCGGCCGAAATGGTGCAGGAAAGACGACGTTGCTGAAAATGCTGAACGGTTTGTTGACGCCTGCACGCGGAACCGTCATGCTTGGAAATCGAACGCTCGATGAACTCAGTTTGCCCGAACGTGCCAGACGTTCAGCCTACGTGCCTCAGAGCATCACAAGCGCCTTTCCAATGCGCGTCATCGATGTCGTGCTGCTCGGTCGTCGTCCATATGTCACATGGCGGCTCAGCAAGAACGACATCAAAATCGCGTCAGACACCCTGGCCACCTTGGGCTTGGACGCGTTCGCCTTCCGTCGGTTCACAGAACTGTCCGGTGGTGAACGTCAACAGGTGGTGATGGCCAAAGCGCTGGCTCAGGAAGCATCCTTGCTGTTGCTCGACGAACCCACAAGCGATTTGGATTTGAACAATCAAATCGGTGTGATGAAACGCATCCGAAGTGTGGTGGACGACATGGACCAGCGCGCCGCGGTCATTGTCATGCACGACCTCAACGCAGCGGCTGCATACGCCGACCGTGTGGTCCTGATGCATGAAGGGCGTGTTGAAGCGGTTGGCCGCCCTGAAGAGGTGCTGACCGAGGCCAATCTTGCCAAGGTGTTCATGGTGGAAGCCAGCATCGACGTGGCGCCGACTGACGGACGCCTACGAATCCATGTGCACGACGAGGTCAGCGCCTCGGTCATGCACCATACAAAGCAAGGTGATGAACGATGAGCGACAGGACAACACAACAGGACAAGCGTGCTGAACAAGAGGCACACAAGGAAGCCCATGACGGTGAGGACCCCTCGACCAACGTTGCAGCTTGGCTGCATGAAACGCGAGCTGCGACCCTCTCAACGTTGGCCGTGAAGCCGGGCATCGAAGGATTCCCAATCGGATCGATTGTTCCGTTTGCCATCGATGAAACCGGCCGGCCGTTCATTTTGGTGGCGAGCATCGCTGCGCACACACGCAACATCGACGCTGACCCACGGGCTTCCCTGTTCATTTCAGATCCTGAAGCCAAAGGCGACCCGCAATCAAGCTGGCGTGCGTCCTTGCTTGGCGAGATGCGGGTTGTGGCCGTGGAAGGTGAGGAGGTTGATGTGTCAGAAGAGCGAATCGACCGGGTCACAGCCGAAGAGCACGCTCATTTGTTGGCGCGGTACGTGGAACGGGTCCCTGCGGCTGAATCCTACGTGAAGGTGCACAACTTCAGTTTCTACCGAATGAGCACCATCGAACGCATCCGCTACATCGCGGGCTTTGGTCGCATTTGTTGGATCCCCGGTCGCCAATACATGGAAGCCGTCTCAGATGCTGAACTTGCAGAAGCAGCGCCCGGAGCCATCGAGCACATGAACGACGACCATGTCGACGCCATGGTGACCATCGTCAAGGGCCATCGCGGCATTGACGTGGAGTCGGTGAACATGGTCGACCTCGACCCAAACGGCATGATGCTGGAAACGAACGAACCCCATCACCTGATGTACGTCTCGTTCGAGAACCGCATCACGGCTGATAGCATGCGGACAGAGATCATCAACAGCGTGGTCGCCGCCAGGAAGGCCATCGGTTGACGGTGAATGCGCCTTGCTCGAAGGGCATGGCGCTCGGTTCAGGCAAAGTCGAGGTCGATTTTCTTCGGTCCGCGGATGTTGAGGATCTTCACATCGATGGTCTTGCCCACGGCATAGAACATGTCGATGTGGTCCATGCTCATTCCGTCCATCTTCGAAATATGGACCATGCCTGTGACTTGACGCTCGACCAATGCGACCAGCAAGCCGTGGAAATCGTCCTTCTTCCGACCTTGGTGGTTGACCACCGTGCCGGTGTACGTTCCTCCGACCTCAAAAGCTGCAAGCGGATCGACGGCTTCCTGTCCGTCGCCCCCTTCAGGGCTTGGTGGAGGCACCACATCCTCCCAACTGAACGGAGCCGCGTTGCCGAAAATCACCTTGCGCACGTGCTCGATGGGATAGGTGCCCTTGCCGTCGATGCCCGATTCGTCCCAAGGTTGCGTGTGTCGAACCGTCAGGCCAGGCGCCATGGTTTCGGTGGATTTTGTGCCGTCGCGAAGGTGGAAGGTGACGTTGAGGCGCGGCCCTCGAAGCAAGGTCGGGAACCAGCCTCCCTCCACCGCGACCTCGATGGCCGTATGGTCAGCGCGGGCCCACCCCTCTGGAAGGTCGACGTCGATCAGGTCGCCCGTGTGGCGTTGTCCGCCGTCAAAGGTCAGCACATCCCACGTTCCAAAGCGTCGCAGCATGGCGTCCTGTCGAGCGATTTCCTCCTCACTTACGGGCTCACGCGTGGCCAGAAGGGCCTCGATTTTCGCAGGCAAATCCGCCACCGTTGAGACCTCGGGGTGCGCCAAGACCTCCTCACTCAGGTTGCCTTTGGGATTGGCCAGCACCACGATGGGCAGCACTTCGAGCATCTCGATCTGGTCGATGGACAAGGAACAGCGCTCCAGCATCCTGACTTTCGCCCGGAGTTTCTCGATGACGGGTTTGGGCGGCTCGCCTTTGTCGAGCAGGCGCTGTTGGACGAGGTCGTTGTTCTGCAAAAGGACGTCTCCACCCCAATTTTTCACTTCGAGCAGGATGACGGCGCGATCGGTGATGGCGATGACGTCAACTTCACCTGAGCCTCGGGGTCGGTCCGGATCAGGAATGCGAATGGCCAGATGCACATGTTTGGTGTTGGCCACGCGCTTTGCTGCTGCGCCCACGGCATGCTCTGCCTTCCACGAACGCACCTCGCGTTGAGCCATCCGTTCGCGGCGCGCGACCTTGGTGGAACGCCACCAGCGGAGCCGCGCGATGGGTCCCATGGCCGGTCAAGGAGACCACTCCATTTGAACCGCGTGCCGGCACGTGTGGGACGATTAGAAGGTGCTGCATCACGCTCTGCGGCGCTGCGTGATGGCCTCGCTGGACGGCAGGTACAGGTCCGAAGCAAGCCCGATGGAAGCGAGCACGCGAAGCAGGATGAAGGACAGGTCCACCTGCCCTTTCAGCAAGCCGTGACGAGCGGACCGTGGGAAGGCGTGATGGCCAGAATGCCAGCCTTCCCCAAGCGAAACCAGCGCCACAAAGCGGCTGTTTCGAGCCTCGCAGGCGCCGTCAAAATCCTGCTTGCCCCAGAGGTGGCCGACCGAGTTGACCGCATCACCGGCGTTGTAGAACACGATGCCCGCCACCCAAGCGATGATCACCCCGTCCCACGCCATCAGCAGGTACGCCAGCACGAAGGGCAAGGCCTGCACCGTCGAGCCGACGAGGAAGCCAAAGCGCGTGGAAAGGAAGCGAAGGAAGCGGTCCTCGAGCACGTCTTTCGCCAAGGCGTCATGGCCACCAGGGCTCATCGGCCGCAACGCGATGTCGATCAAGTAGCGCAGCGGCCCGCCAAGCGCATAGAGCAAGCACAGGCCACGGTTCCTGATGCCGAGGTACCAGCCGCAATGCGCGTACCAAAAGCCGTCGTGCACCGGACTGTGCGGGTCGTTCGCCCCGTCTGAATCCGCATGATGACGTCGATGGTTGCCGACCCATTCCGCCGGAGGACCGGCGGGAAGACCGGCCAACACCAGGGCGTACAGCAGCGGCTTGCGGAGGTTGGCCGAGCGGTGGGTCAAGACGCGATGGTAGGCCACCGTGATGCCGAAGCCGACCGACAGGTACCAGACGAGGAGAAGGGCCCCCATCCACAGGAGCGTGGATGCGTCCATCCTCAGTTCTCCAGACCAAGTTCAGCGCGCATGCGTTCGAGGTGGCCATGCGTGTGCTCAACAAAGAAGCCGTGCATGAGGAAGCGGTAGCTGAGGCCCGTCGGACCGACCAGGATCATCGGGAAGCGGTTGTAGGCGATGTCAGCAAAGTGGCTCGCACCAACGATGTCGTCAATGAGCAAGCCAATGGAATGATCGAATTGGAAGGAGTTGATGGCCGCCTCGTATTCTGGCGCGGTCAGCCAGAAGCAAAAGGTCGTCTTGAACAGTTCGTGGGCGGTCTCGAAATCGAGGAACTGCGTCCACTTCTTTCGGTCCACGCCGTAATCGATGCGCACCGGTTTCCAGTTCTCCCAGGACAGTTCATCCTTTGGCACGGGCCAGCGTGAGCGGTCCGGCTCGGTCAAGTCGCGCATGGTCATCAGCACGCCTTGGTCATGGTGCACGAAGGTCTGGACCATCAGGTCCCGAATCATCTTCGGATGGATGAGGACCGGGTCGACTTCGTCTTGACCGGCGTTGTCGATAACGAAGTTGAGCAGGTTGGATTCCGCCCAGAAATGCCGCAAGATGAGGACGTTGGCTTCTGGCCGGACGAACCACTTCATGAAGAAGCAAATTTGCCATTGAAGGAAGCCGTGCGCTCGCCACTGAATGGGTGAGAGCCGCTTGAGGTAGTAGGTGATGTGCAGGGTGATGGTCAGGATGATCTTCAGCGTCGGGAGCACGATGCGGCGAAGCGGATTTTGAAGGTCTTTGGTCCAGTACTCTTTGGCGACAGGATCCAAAGGCATGGCCTCATCGCCAGCCATGGCATCAAGGATGCTGGCCGGCATTTTGCCGTGATTTCTTGCCATGGCTTTCCGGCGCCGTCGGTCCATCCTCGCGGTGCTACTCATCGTCCANCTCCTCCANNTGCANCCGGTACAAGCGGGCGACCACCTTCGCGGTCATNTCGATGCGNTCNACCACNNCNANNTCNNNNCACACCTCGTCGAGCATNNTGTAGAANCGCTGCATGTGATCGTCGTCGTTNGCGCCGTGGTAGGTCATGAAGCGCGTGATGCCTTCGCGTTCGCAGAGCTCTTCCATCCGCGTGGCCCACCCCGTGGCCATACGCTCACCAAGACCTTCGATGATCCACATCGCACCGAGCATGTCCACAGGATTCGGCTGGCTGGCCCGCTGCATCATGAAGGCGTGGAAGGCTTCGCTGCCCACGTTCTTGTTGCGGTTGAGGATGGTCTCGAGTTCGCCTCCGGCGTTGACGTAATCCTGCTCGAGCATGGTGTAGTCCCGATGCTCGTCGACCGCGTGGCGAAGGATGAGCGATCGCATTTCACTGTGGTCGCGATCCATCGACGAGGCGGCCCGAGAAATCCAACGGGAGCCTTCCACCACCTGTTGGCGCAGGTTGAGGAGCAAGCGACGGTGGTCGGCAAGGGTGTACGTCCCAAGGTCCAATCGACGGAGAATTGGAACCGTCACCAGGTCGCGCTCGAAGGCGATCCAGACCCTGAGGAGGCGACGCAAGGCGTCTTGTGCGTGAAGCCTCAAATCAGGTACGTTCTCTGCTCCAATCGATTCAGCGGCTTGCTGAACCGGGATTCCGTCAATTGCAATGTTACCGTTCATTGTTGTCCACCACCGTCAAATGCATGTAGGTCGTGTTGAAACGACCGCTTTCGGGAACGAAACACAGGATGCGTTCACCCACCTGCGGATTTTGCGTCCGCACGAATTCATCGAGCATGATGAACAGCGAAGCCGCACCCGTGTTGCCTCGGGTGTACAGGTTGGTCCACCACTTTTCTTCTGGAATGCCGACGCCCGCCGCATCGAGCATGTCGAGAATCTTCGGTCGGAAATGGTGCGAAGAGTAGTGACACAGGAAGTAATCGACCTCAGAGGGCGTGTTCAATCCCTCCTGCACCAGCCGAACGTAGCCGTCCACGCCCAAACGAACNATGTGGTCGAGCAGGCGCACTTCCTGGCGCAGCAGCAGCGCGCCTTCGCGCTCCGCGTCCGCGTACGTGTCGTAGTCCTGCCACGTGCGCTCCTCATCGGCCTTGCCGCTGGAGCCCACGCTCATGCAGGTGGGCAAGGCGTGCGCATGCGACCATCCCTTCATCCAGTCGATACGGAAGGACAAACCCTTGGGACGTGGTGATGTTTCCAAAAGCAAGGCTCCAGCGCCGTCGGACAGCATCCAACGCAGGAATTCTGTGTTGAAGTCCACCGTTTTCTTGGCGAAGGTGGATTCCGTGGCGGCCTCGTAGCGTTGTCGCTTGAGCAAACGCGAGGGCATCTCTGTGGCCACGACCAGTGCAGCATCGTGTTCATCGCACCGCAGCGCAAGCCAAGCGCCTTTCAACGCCATCATCGAAGAGGAACAAATGGACTGGGCGGTGAGGATTTCCACCTCAGCCATGCCAAGTCCGGCCTGAACAAAGGAAGCCAAACCAGGCACGGGGTGATCTCCTTGAGTCGATGCGACGGCCAGCATGCCCACCTGATGGATGGGTCGGAACGCCCGGTCCATGCATTCTTGGGCGGCCTGCACCGCCATTTCCGTGTTTGACACGGTGGTCCTTTGGTTGGCATCAATCCCGTAGTGGCGCGTTTGGATGCCGTTGGCTTTCTGAATCTGACCACGGAGACCTGAGGGTTGTCCGTTCACCGCACCCAGCACGGTCTCAACCTGATCGTTGGTGACGGCAGGTCCGGGAAGATGCCACCCTGTGGAGGTGATGTAGACCGTGTTCATGCGGCATTCCCCCACGGCAAGGTGGACACGCCGTTGTCACGCTCCCACTTCCAACAGCGGTAGATTTCCAACAGGTAAGGCAGCACGCCGAACACCAGCATGATCGCCATGTAACTGACCGCAAAATTGCCGTTCATGCCAAGAGATTCCTGGCGCCACTCGAGGGCCATGCCNCCCGCCCAATTTAGGGTGATGAAATCGACGAAGGTCTCCCAACGCCGCACGATGATGAGCAGGAGGATGAAGAACGGAAGGGTCGCGAGGTAACTGTGTGCATGCACTTCCCAGATGCTGATTTCACGCAAATCTTGAGCGTACTTCACATCGTAATGCGCCACAAGTTCGTGCGCAATGAACGCAAGGATGCACAAGATCAACACCAGCACGTTCACTTCGAAAAGGAGCCCAAGAAGGATGGGGATGCCAACTTGGACGCCCATGATCGCATGAACAAGAGCCTCGCGTAGCCCGGCCGTGGATTCGATGTTGGTGGCCCGGTGACAGAACCAATCAACGCCTCCGGCCACGACCCAAAGNGGTAACAAAACATACAGGAGAATGTTCAGCACCAGGGTCGACGCGTCCAACGTCGGGTCCATGACAAACCCTATGCCATGATGCCATAATAAGAACACCCCGAAGTGCACTATGCTTCAACCAAGCCAACCAAACCTGAAAGGGGTTCAGCCTGGGCATGCCACCCCGAAAGATGGACGGTGGGTGCGGGCAATGCCCCCGTTCCACGTGAAGCGACACCGCCCATCAGAGCGACGAGGCTGGAGAGCGAGGTGGGCGAAGGAAAGCCGTGCACATGCTCGTTCGGGGCCAGATACCACAGCACCTCGGGCACCTTGCCTCCGAACACCATTGGGGCTCCGATAACGATTGGATCCTGCAAATCGATGTACGAATCCTGCTGAGCCATGTGCCACACCTCGATGTCCTCGCCCAAGTCAGCGCCTTCCTTGATGGCCTTCACAAGGTCACTGAGCGCGTCTTTCAAGGCATCTCCTCGAAGATGGAGAAGATGATCCGTTGCGCCCAATCCCATCGCAGTCGTCACGTCGTTGAGGGTCCATCCAAGGATCATCGATGCCATGTGGGCATGAGAAGCATGACCTGCTATAAGCACGGAAATTCACCCCGAAGTCGACCTCAATTCGGACCATTGCGCGGCCAACACGCATGCCTCGAGACGCCTTCCTGCTTCGCTGTGTGAGAAACACCTGATTATAACTCACATTGCGTGCCAACGGGGACATGAAGAAATCCGCCGTGTATGTGCTCATCGTTCTCCTGATGGCGTCAACCCTCCCCCTGCCCGCCAGCGCCGACTCGACGCAAGACATCCCTGCCAACGCTGCAGCGACCGGCATCCACGACTCGCTTGTGGCCGCCTTGACGCATGCCGATTTGGTCACCACGCTCCAAGGAACTGGCCCCTTCACGGTCTTCGCACCGACGGACACCGCCTTTGCGGAAGCGGGCATCGACCTCAGCACCTTTGACACGCCTGAGGAGAACGCAACGCTCACCTCGATCCTTCTCCATCACGTGGTGTCCGGAGAGGTGCCCTCAAGCGCCCTCAGCAACGGCATGTTCGCGACCACGGTCAACGGCGATCGCGTCCAGTTCGGCGTCGATGCCAACGGCGTCACCGTCAGCAACGCCAACGTCACCATGCCCGACGTTCAGGCCTCGAACGGCATCATCCACGTCATCGACAAAGTGTTGATGCCACCTGTGGACATCCCCACCACCGCCCAATCCACGGGCATCCACGACAGCTTGGTGGCGGCCGTGATTCAGGCTGAGCTGCTGGCGACCCTCCAGGGGCCCGGGCCCTTCACGGTCTTCGCGCCGACCGACCAAGCCTTTGCTGACGCAGGCATCGACCTGGCCGATTTCACCACCCCTGAAGGCAAGGCCACCTTGAGCGACATCCTCCTCTACCACGTCGTCAGCGCTGACGTGCCCGCGGCCAACGTCACGGAGTGCATGACCGCGGATGCCGCCAACGGCCAACCTCTTTCCTTCACCGTGGCCGGTGGCGTGATGGTCAACGACGCCAACGTCGTGTTGACGGACGTCATCTCGACGAACGGTTTGATCCACGTCATTGACAAGGTCCTGATGCCGACCGACACACCAAACGACATCCCAAGGACGGCACAGTGCACAGGACTGCACAACTCCTTGGTGGCCGGCGTGATTCAGGCAGAGTTGCTGGAAACCCTGCAAGGCGATGGGCCCTTCACCGTCTTCGCACCAACCGACCAAGCCTTCGCCGACGCGGGCATCAACTTGGCTGATCTCGACACCCCTGAAGGCAAGGCCACCTTGAGCGACATCCTCCTCTACCACGTCGTCGAGGGCGATGTGCCTGCCGCGAACGTGACCGAGTGCATGACCGCCAACGCGGCCAACGGCCAGCCCCTCGCGTTCACCGTGGCCGGTGGCGTGATGGTCAACGACGCCACCGTGACCCTCCCTGATGTGCCCACCAGCAACGGCATCATCCACGTCATCGACAAGGTGCTCACGCCCACGGACACGCCCAACGACATCCCACGTGCGGCCTCCTGCACGGGCATCCACAACAGCCTCGTGTCCGCGGTCGTCCAAGCCGAACTGCTCGAAACGCTCCAAGGCACGGGCCCGTTCACGCTCTTTGCCCCAACCGACCAAGCCTTCACCGACGCCGGCATCGACCTTGCCGCGCTGGACACGCCTGAAGGCAAGGCGATCCTGGAAGACATCCTCCTGTACCACGTGGTGGCTGGAAGCGTGCCTTCGTCCGCCGTGACGGAATGCATGTCTGCGGACGCCGTAAACGGTCAGCCGCTCGCCTTCACCGTCGACGGCGGCGTGATGGTCAACGACGCCACCGTCACGATGCCAGACGTGCCCACCAGCAACGGCATCATCCACGTCATCGACAAGGTGCTCACGCCGACGGACACGCCCAACGACATCCCACGCACGGCCTCGTGCACGGGCAACCACGCGTCCTTGGTCTCCGCCGTGGTGCAAGCTGGACTGCTCGAAACCCTACAGGGCGACGGTCCGTTCACCGTCTTCGCGCCCACCGACCAGGCCTTTGCGGACGCTGGCATCGATCTCGCAGCCCTCGACACGCCGGAAGGCAAGAGCACCCTGTCCGACATCCTGCTGTACCACGTCGTCGGGGCGAACGTGCCTGCGGCCAACGTGACCGACTGCATGTCGGCGACGACCGTCAACGGCCACCCGCTCAGCTTCACCGTGGGCGATGCTGTGATGGTGAACGGCGCCACCGTGACCGCCACGGACGTGCCCACCAGCAACGGCATCATCCATGTCATCGACAAGGTGCTGACGCCCACCGCGACCCCCAACGACATCCCGCGCACCGCTCAGTGCACCGGCGCCCACGACAGCCTCGTGGCCGCGGTGATCCAAGCCGAACTGCTCACCACCTTGCAAGGCGACGGCCCCTTCACGGTCTTCGCACCGACCGACCAAGCCTTCGCGGATGCCGGCATCGACCTGGCTGCCCTCGACACGCCTGAGGGCAAGGCGACGTTGGCGGACATCCTGCTCTACCACGTGGTCGGCGCCAGCGTGCCTGCGGCCAACGTCACGGAATGCATGACCGCCGACACCGCCAACGGCCAACCGCTCGCGTTCACCGTCGGCGATGGCGTCATGGTCAACGATGCAAACGTCACCCTCGCAGACGTGGCGACCAGCAACGGCATCATTCACGTCATCGACAAGGTGCTCACGCCCACGGACACGCCCAACGACCTGCCCCGCACCGCGCAGTGCACGGGCGTCCACAGCAGCCTCGTGGCCGCGGTCATCCAGGCGGACTTGCTCGACACCTTGCAGGGCGCTGGACCGTTCACCCTCTTCGCACCGACCGACCAGGCCTTTGCGGATGCGGGCATCGATCTTGCCGCCCTCGACACACCCGAAGGCAAGGCGACCTTGGCGGACATCTTGCTCTACCACGTGGTGGCGGGCGCGGTGCCCTCCAGCGCGGTGACCGAGTGCATGTCCGCGGACGCGGTCAACGGTCAACCGCTCGCGTTCACCGTGGACGGAACCGTGATGGTCAACGACGCCACGGTGACCACCGCTGACGTGAACACCAGCAACGGCATCATTCACGTCATCGACAAGGTGCTCACGCCAACGGACGCTCACAACGACATCGCGCGGACGGCCGGCTGCACGGGCGTTCACACGTCCCTGGTTGCCGCCCTGATCCAAGCGGAATTGGTGGCGACTTTGCAAGGCGAAGGTCCGTTCACGGTCTTTGCCCCGACCGACGAGGCCTTTACCGCCGCAGGCATTGACCTCGCCGCACTGGACACGGAGGAGGGCAAGGCGACCCTCACGGACATCCTGCTCTACCACGTGCACGCTGGCTCCGTGATGGCCGCGGACCTCAGCAACGGCTTGGCCGTTGAGATGGTCAACGGCGACAACACGACGGTCGGCGATGGCGCCGTCCTCAACGGTGCGAACATCACGCTCGCGGACGTCAAGGCTGCCAACGGCGTGATTCACGTCATCGACATGGTGCTGATGCCTCCAGCCGATGAGGTTGAGGACAACACCGACACGGACAACGAGGCCCTGAGCGACGGCGACGACAGCAACATCGGTACCGTTCTCATCGCCGTCGGTGCGCTCGTGATCGTGGCCGCCGTGGGCGTCCTCCTGTTCCTGCGTCAACGCAGGCCTGGCGTTGATCTCGCCAGCGCTGGCATCATCAACACGACGCAGCCCATGGGCAGCATGATGGCCACCACGGAAGTGGCGCAAACCGCGTCCGGTTACACGGCTACCGCCTCGACCGCCACGGCTCAACCGGTGGCTCAAGCGACCACCCAGAGCGCGAACCCTGACGTTGGCGTCGTCCAGCAATGGACGGACATGAACGGTTACACCTGGCGCACGATGGAAGACGGAAGCACCCTCTGGTGGACCGGTTCAACGTGGGAAAAGTACGCGTGAACCACCGCAGCCTTGCCCAACGGCGAGGTTGATGTGGGGCCAACGAGGGCGTGTCACATGGGCTGGTCAGCACCCCTGTTGCAGGCCACGCCCGGGGATGCCGTCTCCGGTGGAAACCCGCGCCAAGTTCCCGGCGTCTGCTGGTCACGGTGCGAGGCCACGGCCATGCCCAAGCCTGCGCTTCGCCTGTGGAACGCCGACCTCGCCAAGGATCTCGGTGGTCTCGAGCCGGACCCACGACTCTGGGTCGGAGGCCGGCTCATGGAGGGCATGCAGCCCCACGCCCACCGGTACGGCGGCCACCAATTCGGAAACTGGGCCCACCAACTTGGCGACGGACGTGCCCTGACCCTCGGGCACGTGGATGCCGCCAGTGGGCCGATCGAAGTGCAGCTGAAAGGGGCTGGACGCACACCGTATTCACGGCGCGGTGACGGCCGTGCCGTCCTGCGCTCCTCGCTTCGTGAATACCTCTGCAGCGAAGCGATGCACCATCTTGGCGTGCCGACCTCGCGGGCCTTGTCCTTGTGCACCACGGGAGAGGACGTGCGCCGAGACATGTTCTACGACGGTCGACCGGCCATGGAACCGGGTGCCATCGTGGCCCGGACGGCGCCGTCCTTCGTCCGCTTTGGTTCCTTCCAGATGTTGGCGGCGGACGGTGATGCCAATGCCCTGCGCGCGCTGATGCAGTACACCGTCACGACGCACGAACCCCATCATCACGTGAACGACGATGAGGGCATCGTGGCCTGGTTGACCGACGTGGCCGAGCGGAGCGCACGCATGGTCTGCGGCTGGATGCGCCACGGCTTCGTGCACGGTGTGATGAACACCGACAACATGTCCATCCACGGCCTGACCATCGATTACGGNCCCTTCGGCTGGCTGGAAGCCCACGATCCGTCGTGGACGCCGAACACCACCGATTTGCCCGGGCGCCGCTACCGCTACGCGGCTCAGCCGGATGTCGTGGGATGGAACCTGGCCCGCTTGCTCGAGGCCGTGGCCATGGTGATGGACGACCCAGAACCGCTCCACGGCGTGCTCGACGCCTACCGCGAGGCCTACCGGAACGCGCGGCAGCAGGCCTGGGTCGAGCGCCTCGGATTGGATGCATGGACCGAAGCGGACGAGGCGCTCGTTCGCGACCTCCAGCACGTCATGCATGCTTCGGAGGTCGACCATGTTCCCATGCTGCGCCACATGGCGGAGGGCTTGACCACGGCTGAAGCCCTGCAGGAAGCAGGACGCATCTACGCTGTTGAGCCTGACCTTGTGGCCATCAACGCGTGGCTTAGGCGCTGGCTCGAACGGGTCGGAAGCGCGCCGGATCGCACCACCATGCTGGCGACCGTCCCCGCCTTCACGCCTCGCAATTGGGTGTTGCAACTCGCCATTGACGAGGCTGAGCGCGGTGACTGGACCAAAGCCGAAGCGCTCGCGACGCGCCTGATGCGGCCCTTTGAGCGGCTGCCTCAGGACGAGGGTGCGTGGTGGTCAGGGCCGCGCCCGGAGTGGGCCATGACGCGGCCAGGATGCTCGATGCTCTCCTGCTCAAGTTGATTCGGCACGGATGAACTCCGGCGTTGGCACAATGAGACATTTCAAGAGGCCCGTGACGAGGCTCAGGTTGAGGCAAGGCCATGTCGCGTTCGGGGGACCCTCGCACCAGCGGCGACGTGGGCATGTTTGCTGCCCCACGAAAACCCCTCGCGCGTTTGGCGGTGGTCACCCTGCGCATGTCGACCGCCACGATGGCCGACATCCGTGCACTCACCACCGAAGCACACGACCACGCTCAACGTGAAGCCTTCACGGATGCCCTGGCCCACGCCCACGGCTCGGGCGTGTTTGAGATGTCAACCTGCAACAGGGTGGTCTATGCTGGACTGTGCGATGAAGTGGCCCAACTCAAGGCCACCGTGGAAAAGGCCTCAGGCATCACCTTGAGCAATGCAGTGGAGTTCGCAGCAGACGAGGCCTGGGAACACTTGGTCATGGTCGCAAGCGGGCTTGACGCCTTTGTGCTCGGCGAATTGCAAGTGCTTGGACAGGTGCGTTCAGCCATTGAGCACCACCGCCAATCCACGCATGCNGATGCAGATTTGCTTGGGGTCCTCGAACACGTCGTGTGGGCCAGCCGCCTCGTACGGAAGCACCTCGGATTCACGAAAACGACGGCCTCCATGCTCAATCTAGCCACCCTTTCCCTCGACGCGATGATGGCCAAAGACGGCCTCGCGGGTTGCGTTGTGCTCGGCTCGGGCGACATGGGCCGGAAAGCCGTGGAAGCCTTGCTCGAGCGCAACGTCCCGGTCACCGTGGTCAGCCGGAACCCGGAACGNGCCCGNGATCGGTTTGGATGTGATGGTGACGACGTCGACTTCATCAATTTTGAAACGTGGACAAGCAAACCTCCCGTCGCTCCTCTCATTGTGTCCACCATGCGCGTGGCCACCCCTGTGTACGGAGCCGAGCACCGCCTCCCAACCACAGAACCCCTGACCGTCATGGATTTCTCATGGCCTCCATCCATTGATCCTGAGGGTCTCCATTCAACCCAAACCCTCCAAGGCATGAACCACTGGATTCAGCAAGCGCACGGGCTCGATGCTGCCGTGGACCGGCCCGCCATTTTGGTAGAGGCGAGGAAGGAGTTGGCCCGCGTGCAGCAATTGTTGGACGCGCGTTTGGCTTCGGCTGCGCAAGGCGATTTCCGCAGTTTTGTTCACCAGACCTTCGCACGGCTGGCCTCAGGTTGGTCCGCTTCGCCGCTGAACGCGCCTGCCCAGACGCCGGAATTGGAGGCTTTTGGTCGAGAACTCGCCACGTGGCTGTGCAAAGCACACGGCACGGTGAAGCTTGACGACGTGCGCGAAAAGGTCCGCTCCACCGCACGGCCACTCTCTGAATCGATGCTCGAACGCATTGAAGACGACGTGGTCGAGGTCATCGGTGACCTCCACGATCATCTGCCTCCAAGCGAGGTGCGAACATGACACTGCGGGTCGGAACGCGCGCCTCACCGCTGGCTCGCATTCAAGCCAATGCGGTGATCGAGCGGTTACGCACCGGGGGCATCGAGGCTGAGATGGTCCCGCTCAGCACCCGAGGAGACCGCTCGCTCGGCGGCGACTTGAGCACCCACGTGGGCCAATTTGTGACCGGCCTGGACGCTCGGTTGCTGAACGGTGAAATCGACATCACCGTGCATTCAAGCAAAGATGTGCCCATTGATCTCAACGAGAGTGTGCTCCATCTCGCTCTGCTTGAACGGGCTCCGCCTCACGACCTGCTGCTGTTCCCTCCCCACCACAGCGGCCTCCCAACCCTTGAGGAAACGCTGGATGATCCGACAACCACCGTTGATGCAAACGGAGCGCTCGCCCACCTTCCCGATGGCGCCCACCTCGGCACGGTGTCCGTGCGTCGGCAGGCCGCCCTCCTGCATCATCGGCCCGATCTCCTGCCCATCGCTATTCGCGGTGCTGTGGACACGCGAATGCAACGTCTCATCGAAGGACGGGCCGACGCGCTTTTGCTGGCCGAAGCAGGGTTGCGCCGCTTGGCCGACCACGATGCGCTCAAACCGGAGCACCGTCACCTCCGGGCGTTGAGGCTGAACCTCATGACGTGGCCTTGCGCTCCTGGACAGGGGGCCATAGCGGTCCACGCTGCTCGAGATTCCTTGCTCGACCTCGAAGCCTTGCGGGTGCTGCTCGACCACGCGCCCACCTCGACGGCGGTTCGTGAGGAACGGCGCATCCTTGCTCAATTGGGCGGTGGGTGTTTGTCTCCGGTGGCCGCTTACGTGAACCAAGGAACAGCGAACGTGGCCGTTGCGTCACCGGGCTGGCGGACCAGCGCCGCGCGCCGACGCCCTCCTGAGGTCCGGCGGTGGGAAGGTCCCGCTCAGGCCTTTGCAATCCCGTCGTGGTCCGAAGAAAGCCCCGAAGGCGAAACGGGTGCTCTCCGCCTCATCACCACCGCATCCTCAAACCGCCTGACCGACGAAGCTGCCCTCAGCAACGTCACCGTCGTTCACCAGCAGGTCTTGAGCTTCGAGCACATGACCGAGGGATGGCCAAAAGACATCATTCCGGAAGGTGCACCGCGTCGAACGTGGCCGTTGTTGCTTCTGTCCTCGCCCTCTGCCGCTCGCATGGTCATCGAAGGTTTGCACCTCTGTCCCGACCTCGCACGCTTGCCTTGGGCGGCTCTGGGGCGGGGCACGGCACTCGCGGCGCTCGAACGCGGACACACCGTGGCCTTCTGTGCAGAAGCGGAAGACGGGGCCAGCTTCGCTGCGGCCTTGATCGATGCATTTGCCGCAGACGTGCCTCTCCTTCTTCCTCGGTCCGACCAAGCTCGACCCGCTTTGCTTGAGGGCCTCGAAGCCGCAGGCCGGCAGGTGCAGGCCTGGACCGCGTACCGCACCACCCAAGCCGACGTCGAACCGATTGAGGTCCAAGACAGCGACGTGTTGCTGGTCACCTCACCAAGCGCCGTTCGGGCCTGGCGCGAGACGGGACATGCGGTGCCTGATCACGTGCTGTGCATGGGCGAAGCGTCGGAACGGGCGCTTCGCGAGGAAGCAGGGTTCCAGACCACCCGTGTGCACCGTTTGCATGGCCCGAGCGCTGAGGCCCTCCGCACTTGGTGGCGGACCTATATGGAGGACGAAGCATGGACGTGAGGATGCGGGTCAACCGCTGGACGCCCGCACGACGGGAGATGCTCAACGGCCATGCCCTCAGCTCCGGGCTGATCCAAGGGCACTTCGTCGTCGACGGCCAAGGCATTGATGAGCCCATTCCGAGCCTCCCTGGCATCCACCGCCAGTCTGTGGACGTTCTTCGACAACGCATCGCAGCGGACGTCAAGATGGGATTGGTCGGCCACATGCTCTTCCCGGTACATCCTCAGGAAGCCAAGGATTCCGACGGCCGCTTGGGTTTGGACGGCGACGGACCCATGCTCAGGGCCCTGAGGGTGCTTCGTGAAGACCACGGGGAAACCGTCGTGCTGATGGCCGACGTGTGCATGTGCACGGTCACGGATCACGGCCATTGCGGTCACGTTGTTGACGGCGCAATCGTCAACGACGAAACGGTGGCAACCCTCGCCCAGATGGCCGTCCTGGCGGCGCAAGCCGGCGCCGATTACGTCGGTGCTTCCGACATGATGGACGGACGCGTCGGAGCCATCCGCGCCGCCCTGGAAGATGATGGACATCACAGCACTGGGGTGCTGTCGTACGCCGTCAAGTACGCCTCGGCGTTCTACGGGCCCTTCCGCGATGCAGCAGGATCCTCGCCACGAACCGGTGACCGGCGGAGCCACCAGATGGACCCACGCGCATCGGTCAACNAGGCCGTGATGGAGGCTCAGTTGGACGAGGCAGAAGGCGCGGACCTGCTCATGGTCAAACCTGCCCTGGCCTACCTCGACGTGGTGGCTGCGGTTCATGCCGCGACCCGCCGCCCGCTCGCGGTGTACAACGTCAGCGGAGAATACGCCATGGTTCACGCTCAGCATCCCAACGTGGACGAGCGCAAGGGCGTGGTGGAGGAAATCATGCACGCCTTCCACCGGGCCGGAGCCAGCGTCATCGTCACCTACCACGCCAGGGAAATTTTCGAACAGGGATGGTTGGGGGTGCAGGCATGATCCGCGACGTCTCCACCGCGCTCCACGCTGAGGCGAGTCAGCACCTCGTCGGAGGCGTGAACTCACCGGTCAGGGCCTTCAAATCGGTCCACGGCGAACCGATTTACATCAAAGAAGCCAAGGGAGCAACCGTCACCGACGCTGACGGCAACACCCTCGTCGATTTCGTGCAGTCTTGGGGGCCATTGATCCACGGCCATGCGCACCCAAACGTGCTGAAGGCCGTCACGAAAACCATGGCCCGGGGCACGTCATACGGCGCCCCGCACATCGGCGAAATCCGGCTCGCCCGGAAGGTCAAATCGGTCTTCCCCATGATGGACCTGGTCCGATTCGTCTCCTCAGGAACCGAGGCCGTGATGAGCGCCATCCGGCTCGCACGAGGGTTCACCGGCCGCGATACAGTGCTGAAGTTCGAAGGCTGCTATCACGGCCATGTCGATGCGCTGATGGTCAACGCAGGAAGCGGACTGGCCACCTTTGGCATCGCAAGNAGCCCAGGGATTCCCGAATCCACGGTGGCGACCACCGTGGTGGCCTCGTTGGACGACGAAGCGATGGTGGACCACATCTTTGCCGAGCAAGGTGACGACGTGGCCGCCGTGGTCATCGAACCGATGCCGGCCAACAACGGACTTCTGGTGCAGCGCGAAAGCTTCCTTCAGCACCTTCGCACCCGCTGCGACGAGCATGGAGCCTTGCTGATCTTNGACGAAGTCATCACTGGATTTCGGTTTGCTGAAGGTGGCATCACGGGGCACGTTGGGGTGACGCCGGACTTGGTCGCCCTTGGCAAGGTCATCGGGGGTGGCCTGCCGGTTGGCGCCTACGGTGGACCCGAGCACATCATGCAGCAGCTGGCGCCGCTCGGGCCGGTCTATCAGGCGGGAACACTGTCCGGAAATCCTCTGGCCATGGCCGCAGGGTGTGCGACGCTGGACTTGCTGAACGACGACGCTCACGCGCATCTAGAGGCCCTCGGCGTGCTGCTGGAAACGCTCGTCACTCCCGTGCTTGCCCGTCACGGGCACCCCATGCGCTTGGTGCGCCAGGCCAGCTTGTTCTGGTTCTCTCCCGGTCCTGATGCACCACCTCGGCGCTCAGACCTCATTCCGAGCACGGCCGGCGTCCTGTATGCCGACGTCCACCAGGGCCTGCTCCAACGCGGCTACATGCTGGCGCCTTCCGCGTACGAAGTGGGCTTCCTTTCAACCGCCCACGAAGCGCACCACATCGAAGGCTTCGTGGCGGCGCTGGACGAGGTGCTGACCGTGCTGGAGGTGGGTCAATGAACGGACGTGAACGCGTGATGGCGGCCCTCCGCCACGAACCTGTTGATCGACCGCCGGTGTGGTTCATGCGGCAAGCCGGACGTCACCTTCCTGAGTACCGTGCATTGGCGGAGCAGGCCGATTTCTGGGAACGCTGCAAGAACCTCGACTTGTGCACCACCATCACNGCACAACCNATCGAGCGGTACCCGCAACTCGACGCCGCCATCGTGTTCAGCGACATCCTCACGCCGCTTCCTGCCCTTGGCTACGAAGTCGAGTACGGCGGTGGCATTCGCATCACGCCCTTCGCCTTCGATGACGTCGAGGCATGGCCGGAATTTGAGGCGCGAACCCATGCCCCATGGGCCGCCAACGCCCTTGCGGCGTTGCCTGACGTGCTGCCTCGGGACGTTGCGCGGCTCGGTTTTGCAGGATGTCCATGGACCGTTGGGATGTACCTGATCGCCGGCGGCACGGGGGACAAGGAGTTCGTCAACACCCGTGCGAAGGTGCATGCTGACCCGGAGGCCGCCATGCGCCTTTTCCTGCGCTTGGGCGACATCGTTGGGAACCTGCTGGCCGACCAAGTCGTTCACGGTGGAGCGGACGCCGTGCAGTTGTTCGACACTTGGGCCGGTTTGCTCGACGAAGCCACCTACCGTCGATTCGCCATGCCCGCCACCGCGAGGGCCATCGACGTGTTCCGAGCGAAATGCCCAACGCGAACCCCGCTNATCCACTACGCCAAGGCCTCGGGCCATCTTCACGGCGCGATCATCGAACTCGACATCGACGGTTTGTCGCTCGATTGGCGCGACGACCTCCGTGCCTACCGGGCGTCGCACGGAAAGCGGCTGGCCCTGCAAGGCAACCTCGATCCGACCTTCATGCACGGCTCAACCGAAGCCGCGGTCAGCGCCGCGGAAGCGGTGCTCGAAGCCGCTGGCGATGCGCCCGGATACATNTTCAACCTCGGGCATGGCTTTGCCCCAAGCGCCCGCATTGAATGCGTTGAAGCCGTTCTTCGCACCGTGGAGGGGCGGTGATGCGCCAGCGCATGATCGATCTTGTTCACCGCGAACAGGACCGCATCTGTGACGCTCTGCAGGCCATCGATGGCGGCGCCCCACGTGAGGACGTGTGGACGCGAGAAGGCGGCGGCGGAGGCCGCAGCCGAGTGTTCAGCGAAGGAAAGGTGTTCGAGAAGGCCGGTGTCAACGTTAGCGTCGTGCACGGAACCCTGCGGCCAGAAGCCGCACGGGCCATGGGCGGCGGGCAGGCTTTGGAGGACGACGAAGACCTNGACTTCTTCGCCACGGGCCTGAGTTTGGTGCTTCACCCGTGGAACCCAATGGCGCCCACCGTTCATGCCAACTACCGCTACTTCGAACGAGGCGACGGCCAGAAACCTGGCTCCTGGTGGTTTGGGGGCGGTGCAGACCTGACCCCAAGTTACCTCTTCGAAGAGGACGCGACCCATTTCCATGCCACCCACAAAGCGGTCTGTGACGCACACGATGTGGCCGATTACGCCCGNTTCAAGGCCTGGTGCGACGACTACTTCCACATCCGCCACCGAGGTGAGCGACGAGGGGTCGGTGGCCTCTTCTTCGACGACGTGAACGACGCGTCGAAGGACGAATGCTTCGCNTTCGTCGAAGCGTGTGCTGGCGCTTTTCTTCCCTCCTACCTTCCAATCCTTGAGCGACGCAAGGACCTGCCCTACACCGACGAACAGCGCGACTGGCAGCAACTCCGTCGAGGGCGCTACGTGGAGTTCAACCTCGTCTACGACCGTGGTACGACCTTTGGCCTGAACACCAACGGGCGGGTGGAGAGCATCCTGATGTCCCTCCCGTTGACCGCGCGATGGGAATACGCCCACACGCCTGAGGACGGTTCGGCCGAAGCGGCCTTGCTCGACGTCCTCCAAACGCCGCGCGAGTGGGTGTGAGCCATGCAGGACCGGCAGGCGTGGATCCGCCACGGGCAAGAGCTTCGCCGGCCTCTTCTGGTCAATCCTGCCTTGGCCGACGAAGGGCATGTGGTGGTCGTTGGCGCAGGTCTGTCCGGCTTGACGGCCGCCTACCGTTTGCGNGAAGCACGACCGGACGTNCGCNTCACCGTGCTCGAACGAAGCGACCGCGCAGGTGGCGTCATCCGCACGTGGCGCAAGGACGAATGGGTGGGCGAATTCGCCGTCAACGCCTCCCGGCCTCATCCCGCCGTGTGGCGGCTCATCGATGACCTCGGCCTGATGCCGTCGTGGCAACCTTCGCGAGCCGAGGCACGGCACCGCTGGATCCTGACNGATGGGCGTCGCCATCGTCTGGGCCTCTCCACGATGTTGAAGATTGGGCCAGGGCGCTTGCTGCGTGGGGTCCGCACGGCACGAAAGGGTGGACGCTCGATGGCCGAAGCCCTCCCTGTTTCATGGCTGGCCGACGCCATGACCCACGGCATCGTCAACGCNCCGGCCGCTGAGGTCGACGCAGANCTCCTGATGCCGACGATGGCGCGCTACGGTGCAGCCCCGCCGATGCGCCGACGGGCCTTGGCAAGGGCCGTTCGAAGCACCTACCCNGGCTGGACGCCACGGCGCGGCCAAATGGGCTCGCTTGAACAAGGGATGGAAAGCCTCGTGGAAGCCTTGGTCGACGCACTCGACGACGATGATTTGGTGAGCATGCGGTTCAACGCGGACGTACCCTCGCCCGAAGCGGCCGCCGAACATGCAGGCCTTTCGCTCACCTCTGTGCTNTGGGCTGCGCCAAGGACGGAGGACGAACCCGGCCCGGAACTGACCGTGGCGGTCGTCGGATACACGCACGCCGACGCATCTGCGGTCCCGGTCGGCTACGGCACCTTGTGCCCGGACCCCTCAAGCCCGGTGAGCGGCATCCTTCACGAGAGCGACGTGCATCGCGGCGCCCGNGCACCGTCTGGCCATCGCCTGTTTCGGGTGATGGTCCCCCATGCGCGCTGGGACGGCGAGGAGCGCTCGCTCCGACAGGCCGTCGAGACGATGTTGTGCCCCGCGGNGCCTGTGCTGTTCGAAGTGCTTGGCACGCGGCGCGTGCCNCACGTGCGACCGGGACACATGCAGCGCGTCGCTGAGCATGCCGCGCCGTGGTCGTGGATCGGGTGGAGCGCAACGGGCGTGGCCATCACGCACGTGGTGTCCGAAGCGGAGCGCCTCGCGGATCTCATGCAGCAAACGCGCGCTCAATGAGGGAATGGACACCGTCCACCCACGTGGGTTCGTCGTTCAAACACGGGACCACGCGGAAGGCCTTCCCGCCTGCGTCCATGAAGGTCTTGCGGAGTTCGATTTCGAGTTCTTCCAAGGTTTCGAGGCCGTCCACCACGAAGGCCGGGGCCACNACGGCCACGTTCGTGACCCCGCGCTTGGCCAAGTCCACCACAGCTGAAGTGGACGCCGGCGTCAGCCACTTGACCGGACCAAGCCGGCTCTGGTAGGACAAGGACCACCGGTCATCGGGCAGACCGAGCGCTTCAACCACGGCCGTCGTGGTCATCTGGCAGTGATGCGCGTAGCACATGGCGTTGGCCGAACATGCGGTCGCACAGCAGTTGTCCACCTTCTGACAATGTGAGCGGGTGGGATCGGCCCGCCTGACGTGGGACAACGGCAAGCCGTGGTAGGAAAACAGGATGTGCGCGCCGTCCTCAACCGCTTCACGCAGGCTGGCAGCCAACGGTTCCACGTACTCCGGTTCAGTTTCGAAGTGGTCCAGACGGTGCAGCGTCGGGCTCCACGCCATCTCACCGAGGACTTCCTCGGCCCGTCGCATGGCGCTCCCGGTGGTGGCTTCGGCATGCTGAGGGAACATCGGGGCCAGCAGGAGCTCCTCGACGCCTTCGGCGCGAAGGGCTTCCAAGCCCTGCTGCATGCTGGGCACACCGTACCGGAACGCGTGCGCCACGGCGAAGTCGCCTTCGCGCTCCTGCAAAGCGGCCACCATGCGGTCCGAATGGACCCGCAAGGGCGCACCTTCATCCATCCAAATCTTGGCGTAGGCCGGCGCAATGCGCTTCGGGCGCGTCCGGAGGATGATGCCCCGGACCAAGAGGTGACGGAGTGGAGCGGGCAGGTCGATGACGTCCGGGTCGAGCAGGAATTCCCGCAGGTAGGTGCGCACCGATGCCTCGGTCGGCTCCTCCGGCGTGCCGACGTTCATCAGCAGGACGCCACGCTTGGCCATGGTCACGCCTCGACCCAGCGAACATAGGGCTTTGCTTTTGGCTCAGAGAAGCCAGTCCAACCTCATNCACGTGTGAGCTTGTACACGGAGGAGGTGATCCACGACACGCCCCGCCCTTTCTCGTCTTCGAGGTCGGTTTTCGCGAGGCGTTCCACCTCGAAGCCATCAGCGAAGTGTCGGTGCACGTCCTCGTCGAGCAGGGCGAACGGGGGCCCGCTCATCTCCTCTTGGGGATAGGCGATGGTGATGAGCAGGCCGACCGCACCCGGCTTGGTCTGCTGACGNANTTGCTCGACGTAGGCCGTTCGCATGTCGTCGGGCAGGGCAATCATCGCCGCGCGGTCGTACCACGCCTNGGCCTGCACCGTGCCCGGNGCAAGCCCGAGCGCATCGCCTTGGAGCACGGTGAACGGCCCGCTGCTGTAGCGCACATGGTCGTCCTGTTCGGTGCGGTCGGGGGATAGGCCCGCCTCGTCGAAGAAGGCCTTCACGCCCTGTTCGACCAATTCGAGCCCGACCACGCTGTGACCTTGTTCGGCCAACCAATGCATGTCGAGGGTTTTGCCGCACAGCGGAACGAGCACCTCGCAGCCTTCGGGGGCACCAATGTCGGGCCAGTGCTCGACCATCATGTCGTTGTGGACGGCCCGGTGCCAACCGGTTTGTTCGGTCGCCCACCGGTGCTCCCAGAACGCCATGAGCCATCGGCTGAGGGGGCATCCATCAAGCCTTGTGAGGCTCTTTCCTGCAATGAACCTCGTCTCAGTCCGACCACAGTGACCAATCGCCATCAGTCCCCTCGGCGCGGTACCATTTCTTCCCGTCGTGCTCAATCCACTCGTAGCCTTCTGCATGCTCTGTGGCGCGTGCATCGCGTGGTGGAGCTCCTCCTTCGGTTGGAGCATGGGCGGTGTCCTGAATTTCTGTAGCGTGGCGTTCGCCGGACGATGCTTCCGAGTTCGCGCCCTCCGCGGGTTCAATCGCGGGCATGATCTTCTTCGACAGGGCTTCTGCTCCGGGCACGCCTTGGACGCTTGGTACAATCACAGGACCTTCATCGTCTGCAAACCGGTCTTTCTCGATCTCGGTACGAAGCCGTTCGAGCCGCATGCCNTGNTGAGGNCCAATCATCCGCCACATGAGCGCNTTTTCGTAGCGTACAGCGGTATTGTACAGCGCTTGTCGGTCCTCGGCNTGATCCAACTCCACTTCGAACCGGCGAGCACGTCCGGAACGNGTGANNAGTCCNACAGAAATCCAGAGGCCAAGCGGCACCCCTGTGAACACNCCAATCAGGTCCCANGCACCNAGGCTGACTTGGGTCCCAGGCACCAACACTTCGAACCCCTCGACCGGTTGCGAGGCGCTGTCGTAGGGATCCCTGCCCTCGCGGATTTCGTTCACGTCGGTCCACCCGTCGTTGTCGTCGTCCGGGTCGGCGTTGTCGCCCTCGCCATCACCGTCGCTGTCCTTNGANTCACGGAAGTCGTCNGGGAAGGCGTCCTCCNCGTCGGNCACACCGTCGTTGTCCTTGTCNCCTGGTGAGGCAAGTTTNGGCANGGTGTCCTCGTCGTCGGTNTANCCGTCGTTGTCAAGGTCGTTGAGCGATGGATCAGCCTCNGTTCCGGACTGATTGTCACCAAGACCGTCGCCGTCAGCATCGGCGTGCTGCGTTGGNTTGTCNGGGAACANGTCGGCNTTNCGTCCGTTGAGNTTNTCNCCGTACCCGTCNCCGTCGGTGTCNTTCCATTGGGTGGCGTCGTTGGGGAAAGCGTCGGGGTTGAGACCAAGCAGGTTGTCACCCAATCCGTCACCGTCGATGTCGCTCCACTGCGTCGCTTCGTCTGGGAAGGCGTCACCGTTGGTCCCGGTGNCGTTGTCGCCGTANCCGTCACCGTCNCGGTCCGTGGTTTGNGTCGGATNNAANCGGAAGCGNTCGCTGTTGTCTCCNACNCCGTCGTTGTCGCTGTCNGACCATTCGGTCGGATCGTCCGGGAAGANGTCCGCCTCTGCCCCATTNGATGCGTCGCCATAGCCGTCGCCGTCGCGATCNGCCTGTTGTGTGGNNTCACTTGGGAANGCNTCGTCTTCNTCNGCGACGCCGTCACCGTCGAGGTCGCTCCANCGCNAGGGATCGTTTGGGAAAGCGTCCCCGCCGTTGCCGTTGAGGTTGTCACCGTACCCGTCACCGTCGGTGTCNTTCCACTGGGTGCCGTCTTGGATGAAGGCGTCGCTGTTGTCCCCTACGCCGTCACCGTCGAGGTCGCTCCACTCTGTGGGGTCATCNGGGAAAGCATCNGGTCGCGTGCCGTTGGCTGCATCGCCAAATCCGTCACCGTCAGCGTCCTGCGTCTGACTTGCGTCGTTGGGAAANANGTCGTCNTCGTCCGCGACNCCGTCGCCGTCCGAATCACGGTGGCGCGTGGCGTCGTCGGGGAACGCATCGGCNTTGAAGCCGTTNGGATTGTCACCGTAACCGTCGCCATCGCGGTCGGAGGACTGGCTTCCGTCGAAGGGGAACGCATCGCTGTTGTCCCCGACGCCGTCGCCGTCAGCGTCGTCCCATTCNTTGGCGTCGTTCGGGAATTGATCTGCACGTGAACCGTTGGCGTTGTCGCCGTAGCCGTCACCGTCGGTGTCGTCCCACTGGGTTGGATCGTTGACGAANGCNTCGTCTTCGTTCGCGTGCCCGTCACGGTCCGTGTCTTCCCACCGAGAGGGGTCGTTTGGGAACCAGTCNCCCAAGGTGCCGTACGGGTTGTCGCCGTGACCGTCGCCNTCCGTGTCGTTCCANTGCGTTCCGTCCANNGGGAAGGCATCGACTTGGGTTGCGCCTNCNGATTGGTTGTCGCCGTATCCGTCACCGTCGCGGTCACGGTGCTGAGTCGGATTGAGGGGGAAATCCTCACCGGCGTTGGAATGGCCGTCGCCGTCGCCGTCCACACAACCGAAGGCGTCAACGGTCGAATTTCCAAAGGTCGAAGGGCAAGCATCGCCTTGGAATCCTGAGAATTCGTCCCCAAACCCATCGCCGTCGGAATCGTTCCACTGGCTGGACTGGTACGGGAATGCATCGCTGCCGTCGTCCCAACCGTCGTAGTCGGTGTCCACACAACCCCAGACGTTGTTCCTCCTCGATTCCCCNTANGTGGTCGGGCAATCGTCNCCACGTGTNCCCAAGGCGTTGTCCCCGTAGCCGTCTTGGTCTGCATCGAATTGCTGCGTGGCATCGCGTGGGAATTCATCGCCGAGGTTCGACACCCCGTCCCCGTCGTCGTCTGGGCACCCTTCACGGTCCCAGCTGGAATTCCCCCACTCAATGGGGCATGAATCAGCATCGTCAGCAAACTGATCGCCGTCGTCGTCAAGATCGTACTTGTTGCCGATGCCGTCGCCGTCCGTATCNCGCAAGATCTCCAACGTGTANGACCCGGTGCTCACCGTNCCGGANACGTTCACAGAATAGTTCCAGGTGTTGAGAAGCGTGAANGATGGCGTGCCGGAAAGCGTGAGCGTGGCGTTGTCAAACGACATTCCNGGNGGNGCATCNACAGCNAGNGTGTGGTNGNNNNTNACATGNTGGAGCCGNACGAGGAGCGTGGTGTTGATGCCTTCCACGACCTCTGTCTCCACAGGCACGCTCAGTGCCCCAATGGGACGCCCGGAGGGTTCGTCCAACGAGGAATAATCAACGNANGCAATACCCAATTTTTCCTCGCCGTTGTCTCCCCAGCACCGCAAGGAACCGTCGGTAAACGANGCACAGGTNTGCATTTCCGACGTNCTAATGTTGACGNCTGCGTCNCCTTTGGTGAGATTNGTGACATAAACTGGAGTGNNTCGATNTGTGCTCGTTCCATCTCCGACTACATTTTTTNNATTCCANCCCCAACACACAGGCTCAGAGGATGTCAACACCCCACATGTGGTTTGGTATCCTGCAGAAAGAGACCGAAAGGTTCCGTTGATGTTGCTCATCGACACATACGTTGGCGTTCGGATGTAGGACGCCGTGGAACCACTTCCAAGTTGACCCGCCGAATTATACCCCCAACACGATGTGTTTCCATCATCAAGAATGGCGCAATTGTGTGCATAACCCGCAACCAACTGAACAGCTGAGCGCCCTCCTGAGAAGGAAGAAACAGAGGTCGGGTTTAGGTAATATGTTACGGTTTGACCAGTGCCAACCTGCCCTAGGTTGTTCAACCCCCAACACTTGACGGTCCCATCGTTCAGCAAAACGCAAGAGTGACGTTCACCGAGAGCGATACCCACGGCGGTCTTCCCCGAACCGAGAGAAGACGTCGCAGTAGGGATAGATCTGCTGACTGACGAACCTGTGCCAAGCCGACCATCTCCACCAAAGCCCCAACACATGACCGTGCCATCGTCCAAAATTGCGCATGTATGTTCAGCGCCCGCGGAAATGTCGGTTGCATACCTTCCCGAACCAAAGCTCTGGGTCCATTGGGGAACGAGTTTGTCTACAGACGTGCTGCCATCCCCAATCATGCCGTTAATGGCCTTGCCCCAACACATGACGGAGCCGTTGTCGAGCAAAGCGCATGTGTGCCAATGCCCGGTAGTAACCTTGGAGACGTTGCTGCTCAGCCCTACCACTGGAACTGGTGTTCCTCGGTCGCTGTAGCTGTTGTCACCGAGTTGCCCGTTGCCGTTGTCTCCAAAGCAGAAGGCCGCGCCTGCAGCATCAACAAAACAAGTGTGCTCTCCTTCAATTGGTGCTTCGACCTGAGCAACCGGACTCCGTGCAAGGTAGATGCCCAGGTCCATGGCCGTGCTTGATGACGTGTGCACCGCTTGTTCCTCCTGCAGCGCAAGATTGGCATCGTTTGACATGACGAGGAGGCTTTGGCTGCTGAAAAGAAGCAGCACACAGAGGAATCCTACAACGGCAGTACGGGACATGAAACCAACACCACCCGGGGTGACATAGACTTCACGCCACACGCATCCGAGATCGATGGCCCTTCAGGACAGCACGACGGGCAAGTGAATCTCATTGCGGCGGTTGAAGGGCAGCGTGGTCCCAGGATTGTCGTAAAGCGCGAGCCGGTANGGGCCGCTCACCTCGTAACCCTCCGCTTTGACCAAAGCCTGCAGACGCTGGGCGAGCCTCGCGACTTTGGCCGGTCGCGACAGGCCGCTAAAGGCCAGCACGGCGACGGTGTGGGCCTCGACGTTGAGCAGGTGAACTCCCCCATCATGCGGTTGGGGCAGCGCGTCGAGCGTGTGTTCAGAAGGCATCGTGAAGGCGAGCATGGAGGCCGAATCTTCCTCCCACAGGTGCACCGGGGCGGTCATCGCNATNCGCATCCCGGNCTCGTTTCCACCGAAGATGTAGCCGGCGACCCGACGGAAGGCGGTGCCGTCGCTGCCTTGGCCGGGCTCAGCCTTCTGGACGCGGGCTTGGACCGTGGGCGCGTAACGGCGAACCTCGAAGCCGTCGTGGGTGGCGANGACCTCGTANNNCGGNTCCTCNANGCGNCCGGCCATGACGTACGCTCGAAGGCCATGGATTTCAATGGNTGTCGCACTAGCNGTAACAGACCGTGCGTGAACAAATTACTAAACCGCAAGTGCCGATGGGGGATTCGTGGACTTGTACGACGTGTCATTCTTTTTCTCCACGATGTGGGTGGGACCGTTCTGGTTCGCCATGCTGATCTTCCCCGAACATGAGCTGACAAGAAAGGCCCTCCAAGGCCCGTGGTTCTTCCTCGGTCCGCTCATCGTGTGGTGGTTGGTGACCATCGCGAACCCGCAAGCCTTGGCCGACCTGGCCAGCGACGCCACCGACCCGAGCGGCATCCTGGAAGGCTTGGCAGTGATCATGGGCAGCAAACCTGGTGCTGCGGCGACTTGGGCGCACATGGTGGCGGGTGACATCTTCGTGACGCGGTGGATTTGGAAGCGGTGCTTGGACCACAACGCCCCACGATGGGTGGCTGCAACGGCGGTCTTCTTTGGCGTCATGCTGATGCCGGTCGGATTGGCCCTCTGTGCTGCACTGGTCAGGGGCGACCAAGCGGCCGAGAATCAAGCCCTGCCAAGCGCCTGACCCCGCGATTCAGTCTGCAGGTTGTGCCGACGGTCAACGGCCCTCGTCTCGCCTCGGCCCTCAATACGGGTTGCCGAAGAGCATCAAGAACGCGATGTATCCGATGATCGGGTAGGCGATGAGGGCCCCCAAAATCCAGCGCCAGGAGACGGATTTCTTCTCCTCGTCCATGGCTGAGGGGCCCTCGTGACCGCCAAAAATCCTGTGCATGGGCCTGCTTGAAAAGGGCTCATCAACGCATATGTTCATGTCTGAACCCACGTCGCAGCACAGCGAAAAGAGCGCTCATGACCGTGAGAAAAAGGAGCCAATTTTCCTCGAACATTTTCACGAAAAAGAGATCTGGTTCCACGAGGGGAGGCTGCTCTTCCAGGCCCGAGCCACGGTGGCCACCGACGACTGGGGCGCATGCATCAGGATCGAGCCAGAGGGCCGCAAGCCCTTCACGGTCAGCGGACGGTGGGATGTGATTTACGTCAACCCCACCTACGCAGGAGCGCACTACTGCGGGTGGAGCATCTCCATTGAGCACCCGTATGGACGGGCTGAGGATTGAATTCAGTCGAACCGATGCTACGAAATCCATTGCCTCGCCATGTTCGCGCCCACTTGGTCCAAATCCTTGAACACCGGTTTCCCGTAATTCAAGGCTCCATACGCCGGCTGGAAATCGTCCCCTGAGCCGCGGTCAGGACGCCAATACGCTTGGGCTCCTCGAGCAGGAATCAGCAAAATCGGAGTTTTCATCCCTGAACGAGGTTCGACCACGACGAAATGTTGCTCTGCTTTGTCGAACAACAAATCCGCTTTGTAGCCGAAGAAAGGCTTCGCATTCCCTATGGCAAAGGGCAGGCCCAAGAGGTACAGAGCGAGCATGATTGGAAGGTACAACCCAGCGGTGAGAAGGCTGCCAACGATGATGCCCCCGATCGAAATGTGCGTGTTCCTGTCTGACTGCGCGATAGGGACCTGGTCCGATGCCGCCTCATTTCGGAAGTGCTTGGCGGTGTATCGGGCGAGGTTGGCCTCGTTGTACGCGTTCAATTTCTGAACGAGCGTCGGCTTGGTGCCGACCATCTTCACGCCGTTGTATTCGTTGTCTACGTCGCAATGCGGACAGGTGTACCACGTCTCTCTGTCCGGTGCATCGACGACGAATTCGCCCTCGCACCACCAGCACTGAAACATCGCACAGAAGCCCAAAACAAGGCGGCTTAAACCAACCTCCGAACGGGGTCAGAGGAGCGCAGTCACGGTGGTTCACCGACCCTCGATGGTCCCCACTCCCGGACTTGAACCGGGGACACCCTGATGTCTGCTGAGACGTTGTTTTTTCCAACTACAGTCAGGT
>PBKJ01000013.1 GCA_002722135.1 Methanobacteriota archaeon
GTGAACATCGGGCCGCTGACCTGCGCTTCCCAACCGTGGTACCGCATCCAAAAATCCCGCGGACTTTGCAAGAAGAGGTCAAGGCGTGACCGGCTGAGGTCAGCCGTGAAATCGCCGCCTCTCGCGGTGGCGTAGGCGTTGGTGGCCGGGGTGGAAGGATCGTACAGCCGCTTGGTGTACCCTCCAGGTTTCGCGCTCAGATGAATGCGGTCACGGGGGTGACCGGGGAGATGCTGGAAGGATTCGTTTCCAGGGTCACCGATGGGCATGGCTTCCGGTCGCCATCCGTCCACTTAGGCCCTTCGTCGCAGGTGGGGCGAAGGGCGTGTGCAACAATCCACTCAGTCGTCTTGGCCGACGAGCGTGTAGTCTTCGCTCAGCGGGGTCGCACCGGTTTCCATGCGGACGATCTTGCCGTCCTTGAAGCGGGCGAAGGAGAGGACCGCTTCGGACGCGGAGCCGTTGGCGAAGTGGGCGATGCTGTGCATCACGCCAACCTCGTCGTTCTCGTAGAGGACGCGCTCGTGCTCGCCGCGCACCATGTCGTTGCCGACGAAGCCGACCAAGTCGGACTTGCCCATGGTCACGCCACCGACGTGCGGGTCAAAGACGAAGTCGTCGTGGATCAGTTCAGCAATGGCTTCCGCGTTTCCGCTGCTCCAGGCGTCGATGTAGGCTTGCAAGAGTCCCATGTCACGCCATGTGAGGCGGGGGATATGAACCGTCCTCCGTACCTCAGCTGTCTCTGTAGGCGTCCTTCGCAGCATCCACGTCGGCCTTGCGCAGTTCGGCCAGCTGGCGCAAGGCTTCCATGGCGACCTGCGGGTCATCGCTGGTCTCGGCGATGCGCGAGAGCGTCTCGATCATCTTGTCCGAGCCGGCGGAAACCGCGTCCAAGCGGGCCTGCTCACGCTCGGCCTCCATCGCCATGCGCTCGCGCTTGCGCGCCTGAACCTCATCGAAGAGGCGCGTGGCCTCGGCCACCTTGGCGTCCCGCTTGGCCTGCTCGGGAGCGGCTTGTTCGGCTTGACGCTGGGCTTCGAGTTGGGCCATCTTGACTTGGTGCTCGGCTTCTGCAATCTCTTGCGCGCGACGCGCGTCATGCTGCACGCCTTCGGTCGCGGCCAATTCCTGCCAGCGCGCGCGCTCGAGCGCGGCCTGTGCAGCGATGCTCGCGCTCGCTTCGGCGTTGGCCATTCTGGCTTGCTGCTCGGCGGCACGCACGCGGGCGTTGAGCGCCGCTTCCATCTCCGCGGCTGCGGTGGCGTCGAGGATAGCGTTGCGCTCGACCAGATGCTCGAGATCGCGGCGCATGCGGAGAAGTTCCTGACTCTCGCTTTCGTTCCACGAGACAAAGGAGGATTGTTGGGTCAAGCCGTAGGACGAGAGCGTCGGCCGCATGCGCTGCTCGAGCGTGTGGAGCAGGTCTTCGAGCCCGTCGCCACGGCGAAGGGCCTCGGCGTCATGACCGGCCATCGCGCCTCGGAGGTGCGCGAGGACTTCGGGGTGGAGCACGCGCGCGAGTTCATCCACCGTGATTTCGTGGGCACCCTTGGCCGGCACTTGGAGCAAACGCGGCACGGATTCGCGGCTGAAGGCCACGCGCATCGAGCACATGCCGCTCAGCACCTGACCGTCCGAGGTCGTGACCTCCACCGGCAGCAGCAGATCGTGCGGGCCGAGGAAGGCGAAGAGGAAGGAACGGTTGGGTTGGCTGCGACCGAACAGGCGGGGCAAGAGGCCGATGCTTGGGTTGACCTCCATGTGCTGCTGGGTGGCCACGCCGGCCACGCGTCCGTCCTCAACGACCACACAGGCTTCGTTGGGCTTCAGGGTGACGTCCATGCCGGCAGGGACGTGATGCCCCATGACGTAACGTGCAATCACCGTCGGGTTGGTTCGCCATCGAAATCGTGTCTCGCTCATCTGCATCACCGCTTCATCAATCCGTCAATGAACATGTTTCGCTCGCGCAGGTGGTTGCGCGCTCGGCCGATCTTGTCGTGGACGCCAGCACAGGCGCGCTTGAGGGCTTCTGCGTCACCTTCGGGTGAGGTTTGCGCGTCAAGCAAGTCGTTGGCCGCTTGCGTGGCCGTGACGAGCATCTTCAGGCTGCGCAGGTCGTGGTTGACCAACTTCTTTCGCGCGCCGCGTGGCAAGCGGCCGATGTTGCCGTGGCTGCTGTTTGGCCCGCCAGAAATCGCGAACTGGACGTCCTCGCTGATGGCGATGAGCGTCGCCTTGCTGCGCTTGGCTTCCGAGGCCGCTTCACGGTGACCGTCTTCACGGGCACGGTCCTCGAAGCGCGTGAGGTGATCTTGGAGCATGACCGTCCTGCGGCGGACTTCCTCGCGGACCGCGAGGTCGGTCTCGAGAAAACGCGCACGCTCGTAGCCTTCGTAGGCCTCGAGCAGGACCCGCACGCCGTTGAGCGCGCTCGACAGGCTCACGAGCGGCTCCACGCGTTGAGATTGGTTCCGGAGATAGAAAACACCTCCCCTCACAGGGGCCGATGCGAAATCCCGCGACGACCATCGGTCGTCAAGGTTCATGGGTTGCTGGAGTTCCATGGGTGGCGATGGACACGGCCACGCACGCCATCGTCGGCCTCATCGTCGGCGAGTGCGCTCCAAAGGACGTGAAACACCGACGTAAGATCGGTCTTGGCTTCGGGATGCTCCCCGACTTGACGAACATCATCTTCGTTCATCCTTACCTCGGCTGGGTCGCCGAGCGGACCATTCCCTTTGCCGTGCCGCGTGACTTTCTCACCCACCCGGAGGTGCTCGACCACTGGACCTACCACAGCTGGTTGTTGACGCACAGCCTGCTCTTCTGGGCCCTGGTGTTCCTGCCATGGTGGCGGCGCAGCAAGGGACACAAAGTCGCGGCCTTGGCCTATGCGGCTCACCTCGTGGCGGACTTGCCTTCGCACAGCGGCATCTACGGCCTCGAGCCGCTCTACCCGATACGCTTCGTCTTCTCAGGGTGGTTTGACGCGTGGTTGTGGCCTCCGGCGCCCATCATCGCCAGCATCGTCGTGGCTCTCTTTTCCTACGTCGCCGTGCGTCGGATGCGCGAGCGCATCCTCTGGCCTTCCGAACGCGAATCGACATCACCTGAGCCGGTGTGATTCAGCCGCTCTGGGTGAATCCGGCGAGGAAATTCCACATCAGCCGATACGTCTCAGTTCCATTGACTTGGTCGGGCCAGCCGTGCAGGCGCTTGCCACCTCGTCAACCGCATCCCCGCTGGGCTGAACCGTTGCGCCGTCGCTGCCAAGGCAACCGCTGAGCGGCAGCATCAACATCAGCACCATCACACAGACGACGCGCATGGTGTGCAGTCGGAACATGGCCGAGGACCGGCACAAGCAGAAATCAACGTGTCTCCCGGCCCAGTCAACGGTGCGCGTTGAGGTGGACCACGCCCACTTCGAGGCGCTCGTGCGTCGGGTGAACTTCCACCGCCATGACCGGGACCTCCATCTCGTCCGCGATGGCTTCCGCCGCGGACAAGGGGAATTCGAGGCGCTGGTGCGTCGCGTCCCAACGCGCCCAGCGCTCGGCGAGGCCCAAGGCCTCGCACAGATCGGCCAGGTCAGATTCGGCGTGTTCGGCCGGGCAGGGGATCGCGCCGAAGAGGAGCGTGTCGTCCTCTGAAAGGACTTCGTAGGGACGCATGGTGACCGTGGCACGCCGCTTGAAGCGGTGACGCAGTTGGCCCGCGTCCTTGTAGTGGGTGGTGCAGAATTTCAGGTGGTAATGCGCCTCGATGTCGTGCGCGAGGCCCTTCAGCGTATGACCGAGTTCAGCGCTGCCTTCCGCGGCAGCTGACATGCCTCCAGCGAGGTTGAAACCGCGCACGTCCATGTTGGTCTGGTTGCCCGTGGTGATCTCCAACTCGTTGAGGTTCAGGAAAGCCACAGGCAGGTCGCACAGATCCCGCACGACCTGCTCCAAGGCCTCGGCCTTGTCTGGCTCACAGGGCAACTCCACACCGGTCGTGATGCCGGCTTGTGCCGCGGCGGTGATGCTGTTCACGTAATTCGTCGTGCGCAAATCGAGCAGGTGGAAGCGCAACTCGTCCAGCCCGGCCTCGGCCAAGCGGCCGGCCACCTCGACGTCGATGGGGATCGAGGTGTAGAGGTGGATGTGGTGGCCCGGACCAAAGGCGGCCTTCAGTTCACGGATGGCGTCCAACGAGCGCTCGAGGTCCAGCATCGGATCACCGCCGGTGATCCCGGTGCCAGTCGCGTTCATGGCGCGCCCTTCCTCGATGACCTCCTCCCAAGTCGAGCAGCGGCGCTCGTTGGCGAACATGTCCGGCGTCTCGCGGCGGTTTTCGGACAGCGGGCAGTAGGCGCAGCCCCAGTGGCATTTGCCGGTGACGAAGAGCACGAGTTTGCTTCCCGCTTGGCACTGCACACAGCCCTCGGCTTCGCCCTCCTCCGGCGGGAGGATCTCCGTGGCCATCGGCAGGTGCACGACCATGCGACTCACCGTCCACCCTTCGCGCTTGCGGCCTGCGCGAGCAGCCAGCGGTGGAAACGCCGGTCCTGCGTGAGTTCAGGATGGCAGGTCAAGGCCAAGCGAGCGCCGTCGAGCACCCCGACCGGCTCGCCCTCCAAGCGCGCGATAACCTCGCCCCGCCGCGGCTCATCGGTGAACCGAGGGGCTCGGATGAACACGCCGTGCATCGCCTCGCTGGACGTCTCCTGTCCACCGACGGGCAGGGCGATGTGGCCTTCGAGGGTGGAGCGTGCATCCCCAACGGACGTTGAGGGGGCTGGGCAATCGAGGCTGACGTCCACGTCGCCCTCGAAGGAGCGGCGCTGGCGCCCCCATCCGTTCCGCTCCACGTCGACGTCGAGGAAGGCCGTTCGCCCTTCTCCGGGCATGGCCATGAGGATCGCCCCCGCACACGTGCCCAGCACCGGGCGGTCGGGATGCGACTCCATCCAAGTGAATAGGGCATCGAGCAAACCGCCCGACGCAGTGGCAAGGCGCATGGTGGTCGATTCGCCACCGGGGAGGACCAGCGCATCGAGGGAGCCCGTCACGTCCTCAGCGGTGCGCAGCGGATGAACGGTGACCGCCTGATTCAGTTGTGCCGCGGCGACCTCGAGGGCTTCGCCGTGTTCGTGACGGGCCCCCTGGACCATCGCCAAACCGATGTGCAGCACGACCTTGCCGAGCCGGGCTGCCCTCAAGAACACGACCGTTGATGCACAGGCCGCTGTGATGTGTTCAAGAACCGCTTGCGGCACCCAAAACCATGGCGCATGACGGCGACTGCTTCCTCGTCCCCGGCCCCGTTCGCATGAACCAAGCCTGCCTTGAGGCGATGGCCACGCCCGTGATGACGGCGCGCGGATCGGAATTCCGTGACGTCATGGCGGGTCTGAATTCGGGCCTGCGCGTCGCGTTCAACCTGAGCCCTTCGGAAGGCGTGCGAGGCACGGAATCGTGGACCGGTGAAGACGGCTACAAGGTCATCGTCGTGTCCGGCTCGGGCACCGCCGCGATGGAGATGATCATGGCGAACCGCTTCCGGCCGGGCGACCGCGTGTTGGTGCCGACCAACGGGAAGTTCGGCGAGCGCGTCGCCCACATGGCCGACCGCTTCTGCACCCTCAAGCACATCCAGTACGAGTGGGGCCGCTCCTTCGACCTCTACGAAATCGAGGAGGAACTCGCCAAAGGCTGCTACGAGGGCTTGGCCATCTGCCACAACGAAACCAGCACCGCGATCACCCAAGACGCGGCCGCCCTCGCTGAAATGTGCGAACGCCACAACGTGGCCTTCATCCTTGACGGCATCACGTCGGTCGGCGGCCTGCCCGTCCATCCCGAAGCGTGGAAGGCAGAGGCCGTGGTGATGGGTGCACAGAAGTGCACGGCCGGCCCGTCCGGCATCGCCGCCATCGCCGTCTCCGAGCGCTTTGTCGAGCGCACCAAGGCCATCCGCGTGCAGGGCGACAGCAACCCTGTCTACTACCTGGACATGATTCCCGCGTTCAAGAAGGGCGACGACGACCAAACGCCGTGGACCCCCGCCATCAACCTCGCCATGGGCTGGAGCGCTGCCCTCGACGCGTTGCGCGAGGAAGGCGTTGAAGCGCGCTGGGCGCGCTGCGCCAAGATGGCCGACGGCGTGCGTCGCCTGTTCACCGACGCCGGGTTCCAACTCTTGGCTGACGCAGGGCAGCGCAGCGACACCGTGACCGCCATCCTGTACCCAGAGGGGATCGACGATGCGTGGCGGACGCGCCTGAAAGAGCACTACGGCACCCAGGTCATTGGCGGTCAGGACGACCTCAAGGGCAAGATGTTCCGCGTCGGATCGATGGGAGAAACCCCGATTGAGGAGATGGTCGAAGGATGCCGACGCATGTTCGCTTGCTTTGCGGAGATGGGTGTGGACCTTCCCGACCTCAACGTTGAGGAATACTTCGCCTGAGGGAAATATCGGCGCATCGCCTAAACCTCAGAAGGCAAACCGAGCGGTGTGGAGCACCTCGTGTTTGTGTTGTTGGCCATCGGGGCCACGCTCGCGNTCCTCTTCGTGCTGCGGCTGATGATCGCCGTGCGCCGGTTCAAACTTGAGCAACCGATGAACGAGCGGAATTGGGTCAACGACAACGCACAACTGACGCGCGTTGCCATCGACGGCAACACCGCCCACATGGTGAACGTCCGCGATTTCCACTGGCGCAGCACCACCGATTATGACGAGCGGTGGGTGGAACGCACCGTTCGCATCGATCAGGTCAGCCGCATCTGGCTGGTGCTGGAATACTTCGAGCCCGATCGACCCGAGATTGCGCACACCTTGCTGTCCTTCGAGTTCGAAGACGGTCAACGCCTGGCCTGCTCGATCGAGGTCCGACGGGAGCAGGGCGAACGCTTCCACCCCCTGAAGGGGCTGGGTCGCAACTTCGAACTGATGTACGTCTGGGCCACGGAAGCGGACGCCATCGGCGTCCGAGCGCGGTGCCGAACGCGGTCCATCACGCACCTCCTGGAAGGCAACGTGCTGCGCGAGGAGAGCAAGCCGGCGCTGTTTCGCTCGTACCTCAACCGGACCAACGCCTTGGCCGAGAAACCAGAATGGTACAACACCATCACGAACACCTGCACCACCAATTTGGTGCAGCACATCAACGACATCTACCCTGGCCGCGTGCCGATGGGGCTTGCGTGGTTGCTTCCCGGACTGTCACCAGAAATGATGGAGCGGGAGAAACTCATCCACATCGAAGAGGACTTGACAACCACGATGGAACGGAGCCGCATCGACGAGCGGGCCCGCTCGTGGGACGAGGAAAGCGACTTCGGGGATTGGGTCCGCAGCGCCTGACCCAACGCGCACGCTCATAGGTCGTGCGTCGGAGGACCCGCTATGGAGGAGGAACGCAGCCGTCAGGTCGGCTACGTTGAGCTCCTTCGGACCTATCCGACCTTTGCGAAGTACTTCTTCGCCAACATCCTGTCCACCACGGGAACGTGGTTCACCACCATTGCGCTGTTCGTCCTCGCCGCTGAAGTCTCGGGCTTGCCCGAACTTGCGGTCGGTTTGGTGCTGGTGCTGCGGATGTTCGCCCTCGCCTTCCCACAACCCTTCACGGGCATGCTTGCGGACCGGTACAGCCGCAAGGGCCTGATGATTTTCTCCAACATCGGTTCTGCCTTGTGTGCCCTGGCCTTGCTGTTGGTCAACGGACCGGAAGACGTGGTGCTCTACTACGCCATGACGGTCATGCTGATGGTGCTGCACGCGGTGTACGTTCCCGCCGAGAACGCGGCAATCCCCAACCTCGTCGGCGAGGGCGAGGCGCTGATGACCGCGAACGCGATGAATTCCGCCACCTGGTCCATCGCCCTCGCCGTGGGTGCTTCCGTGGGCGGTTTCGTGGTCGCTGCCTACGGCACGGACACGGCCTTCATCATCGACGCCGTGTCCTTCTCGCTCTCTGCGCTCTTCATCAGCCTGCTCACCATTCCGCAAGAGACCAAAGAAGCGGAAGGCTCGATCTTCCGTGAAGGCCTNGCGCAAATTGCGGACGGCTTCCGCCGCATCCTCAGCACGCCGCCCGTCTACCGCATCCTGACCGCCAAGGCCCTCTGGTCCATCGGGGGCGGCGGGCTGGTCTTCTGCCTCATCTTGGTCGGNGAAGAAATCGGCATGGGTGAGGTCGCTGCCGGCATTGGCGTCCTCTTTGCGGCACGCGGCATTGGGTCCGGTGTCGGTCCCATCATCGCCCGAGCCACCTTGCGTGACCGGAANCGCTGGCCCTTCCATCTGGGCTTCCTTGTCTCCCTGTGCGGTCTGTTCTACGTCCTCGTCGGCCTCCTGTCGTGGACGCCGTGGATCACCATCCTCGTCTTGTGCGCCCACGCCTCGAGCGGCGCGAATTGGGTGCTTTCCACCGTCATGCTGCAAGAGCGNACCGAAGACGATTGGCGTGGGCGCGTTTTCGCCACGGACTTCCTGCTGATGACCACCGCCAACGGCACCTCGTCGCTCGTGGCGGCGTTGCTCATCACCTACGGCGATGTGAGCTTGCGCCAACTGGTGCTGGCCTTTGCCATGGTGCAGGTGGTGTCGGGCATCCTGTGGGTGCTGATCACCCGCAAGGGTGAGCGGGAGTATTACCTCGCCTCAACCGCACAGATGCGCACGCCCATCTGAGCACCCGCGCCTTGCACGATTTGACAAGGCCCGCAGTGGCCGTGTTGTGCCGCAGGTGCGCACACCGAGACTCGAACTCGGGTAACGAGGTTGGGAACCTCGTATCATAACCACTAGATCATGTGCGCGTTGGCCTAGCGAGCAAGACGCCCTTCAAGACCGCTTCGGCAGGCCTCATTGACGGCGCTGTTTGGAATTGTTTGAGCGGCGCTTGCGACCACCACCACCGCGCTGGCCTGCGCTGCGCTGGCCTCCGCCGCCGCCGCGCTGTCCGCCACCGCCTCGATAGCCGCCACCACCACGGCCTCCGCCGCCGCGCTGTCCACCACCGCCTCGATAACCGCCACCGCGCTGACCGCCGCCGCCTCGGTAACCGCCGCCACCGCCTCGGTGATCTCCGCCGCCACGTCGGTCGCCTTGACCGCCACCGCGCTGACCGCCGCCACCTCGGTAACCTCCTCCGCCACGATGGCCTCCACCACCGCCACGATCTCCGCCACCGCGCTGACCACCACCGCCCCGGTAGCCTCCGCCACCACCACGGTAACCGCCACCACCACGGCCACGGTCGTTGCCGCGGTCGCTGAAGGAATTGCGTCGCTGGCCACCGCCGCGGCCGCCGCCTTTCTTGCCGCTGAAGGGCTTGCCACGGCTCGGTTTTTGACCGGGTTTGGGCACGGCTGCGGGGAAATGGAATTCATGGTCCTCGATGACGGGAATGTCTTCTCCCAGCAGCCGCTGAATGCCGACCAGGTAGCCCGATTCAGAATCGTCGCAGAAGGAGTAGGCCACGCCTTCTCGTCCCGCACGGGCCGTGCGTCCGATGCGATGCACGTAGACCTCGGGCTCATTGGGCAGATCGTAGTTGAACACGTGCGAAATGTCGTCAACGTCAATGCCACGGCTGGCGATGTCGGTGGCGACGAGCACGTCGACACGCCCTTGCTTGAAATCCTTCAAGGCCTTGGTGCGCGCGGTCTGTGACTTGTTGCCGTGGATGGCTTCAGCGTCGATGTCCTCCTTTCCAAGCTGCCCGGCAAGCCGGTTGGCGCCGTGCTTGGTCCGGGTGAAGACGATGGCACGGCGGATGCCCTCCTCGTGGACGAGTTGGATGAGGAGGCGGCGCTTGTCCGCCTTCTTCACGAAGAACACGTGCTGCTGGATTCGGTCGGTGGTGACCTCCTCGGGACTGACGTCCACCGTCACGGGGTTGTGCAGCATCTCGGCCACGATGTCGTCCACCGCAGAAGGCATGGTCGCGCTAAACAGCAGATTTTGCCGCTTGTGCGGCATCATTCGAATCACGCGCTTGATGTCGTGCACGAAGCCCATGTCGAGCATGCGGTCGGCTTCGTCAAGCACGAAGTGTTCCACGTCCCGGAAATCGACGTGACCCTGCTCCTCGAGGTCGAGCAGTCGACCTGGTGTGGCCACGAGGATGTCGACACCGCGTCGAAGGGCATCGACCTGAGGACGCTGCCCAACACCGCCGAAGATGACCTTGTGGCGCAGACCGAGCGCACCGCCGTAGACCTTGATGCGGTCGCCGATTTGAGCGGCCAACTCGCGCGTTGGCGAGAGGATGAGGGCGCGAATGGGGCGCCATCCCTTGATGCGTTCCGCGGAGAGGTGATGGAGGATGGGCAAGGTGAACGCCGCGGTTTTCCCCGTTCCTGTTTGCGCAACGCCGAGCACGTCACGGCCGTCCAACGCCGCTGGAATGGTTTGCGCCTGAACCGGCGTTGGCTCGGTGTAGCCCTCGTCCTCGACGGTGTCGAGCAATTCGTCACACAGGCCGAGGTCCTCGAAGGTCGTCATGGGCTCACCACGTGCGGGAGGAACCTCCGGGGTGACCCGAGCGCACGTCCTACACCCGCGACGCGAGGCTCACCACGTATGAAGCAGGGGGGTTCGAGCAGAAGGGAGAGGCGTGCCTGCAGCCCTCGACACGATGACGGAAACCGAACGCTGGACTCACGTTGTGAGCCGATGAGCCAGGTAGAAGCCGCCCACCAGCGCCGCACCAAAGGCGCCCATCTCGATCAGGCTCTCGACCAGTTCAGTCGCTTGGTTGATCACCAATTCCTCTGAGCCGAGCACACCGTTGGTCAATCGATGCCAGTCGACGATGACGATGTGACGTGCTTCGAGCCACTTTACTGCCAGGAAGAACACGAGCAGGAAGGTCTTCACCGCCTTCGTAGCGAGCTTCAACAGCAGTCCAAACACAACGCCCAGAACAAGGCCTTGCACGATGCCTTCTCCAAGCAAAGCCATCAGGTCCATGCCCAGAGGTCAGCATGCAGGTCTTTCATGCTTCCATGACATACCACCACAGGTCATGCTAACTGCTTGGAACAAAAGAGGCGCCCCTGCCGAGTCTGAGCGCTGGACGCCTCGCCACAGCACCCGACAAAGGAAGCGCGAAGTCTGGCAGGGGCGCGTGAACGAGTAGAATCAGATCAAGCGCCCCTGCCGAGATTCGAACTCGGGTTCCTCGCTCCGGAGGCGAGGGTGATATCCACTACACTACAAGGGCAAGCCCGGGGCGCAGGCGAGCGCATATCAACGTGCTCCCGAGACGCAGGGTCACGCTTCGTCGGTGGGCTTGGCGACGTGGACGCCCGTCCCGTACGCGAAAATCTCGATCGCAGCGGTTTTCGAGTTTCGACCTCGGTTGGCGACGATTTCCGCGGTGTCCAATCGAACGTTGATGACGTGATCCACGCCCTCGGCCTGAGCGACCTCGCGCAAGCGCTGCAGGGCTTCTCGCCGTCCAAACTCAAGCACGCCATCAAGGCTGTAGATGCGACCGCCAATGAGTTGCTTCAGACTCGTTCGAAAGAGTTGCCACCACGACGGGCCGATGCTCACGTTGGCCGTCAGCAAGCGCCCGTGGGTGATGGTCTCCCCCGTGTAGAGGTTGACCGTGGAGGTGAGGGGGTCTCGACCACCGAAAGCTTGCATGCTGGCCTTCTCCCGGGCGGCGGTTTCGTTCAATTTCCGCTTTTGGTAGGCGTTGCCCACGAGACAGGAGAACAGGAAGGGACCACCGCCGAAGATCAAGGGAGGTCCGATGCTCCATGCGATGGCATAGAGGATGCCCAAGGTCGGTTCGTCCGCCATGCGATGACCTCACTGGACCTGAACTGCGGTGCCGTAGGCGAAGAGTTCGGCCGCGCCTCCGGCCACGGCCGAAGTCGCGAAGCGTACGTTGACAATGGCGTTCGCGCCGAGGCCGGACGCTGCCTGCATCATCCTCAACATGGCTTCGTTGCGGGCCTCACCAAGCAGTTCGGTGTAAGCGGTGAGTTCACCGCCAACGACGTTCTTGAAGCCCGCTCCGATGTCCTTGAAGACGTTCTTGGCGCGCACGGTGGAGCCGGTCACAAGACCGAGTGTGGCGGTGATGGTTCGACCTGGAATCGTCTCGGTGTTGGAAATCATCAGTTGCGGAACACCGCCGGGCTGCATGTTCGTTGGAGGGCACGGTGCCCCATAGCCTTGTTGACCGGTGGAGCCAGCGGAGGGATTCGAACCCCCGACCGCCGGATTACAAATCCGGCGCACTACCACCTATGCTACGCTGGCGCAAGCCGTTCTCATGGCCGGCCTCACTTCAACCTCGTCCCAAGGGAAGCCGTCAAGTGGTGGAGTCCAACCTCGGGCCATGGACGACGCGAACGGCCTGCTCAGCCCGTCCGCGTCCACCAAACGGGGCCGTGACCCCATCTTCGCCATGCTGTCGAAGTGCCAAGCCGCTGCCGCTGCTGGGGCTGACGTGGTGAACGGCACCATTGGCGCCTTGCTGGAGGACGACGGCACCTTGGCGATCAACGCGACCTACGTGGACGCCATCAAGGCCTCAACCTCGCTCGATGTCGCCGCATACTCACCGCTCTCCGGCCTCCCTGAGTTCAACGACCTGCTCGTCGAGCTCGCCTTGGGACCCGAACGCCCCGGACTGCTGCGAAGCCTGAGCGCCAAGGCGATGGCCACACCAGGTGGCGGTGGCGCGTTGCGCTTGACCGCAGCCAACCTCGTGCAGCAAGGTGGCGTGGTGCTCATGCGCGAGCGGCATTGGGGCCCATACCTCGGCTTCCTTGGCGAAGCCGGGCTGCAGCGCCGCACTTGGCCGCTGTTGGGTGCCGACGGAACGGACGTCGACCTCGAGGGGTTCACCTCGGCGCTGGACGCGACGGTAAGCGAACAACCTCAGGTGTTGGTCTGGCTCAACGATCCTGCCCACAACCCCACAGGGCTCTCGCTGCAGCCCGACTCGCGCGCGGATCTGCTCGACGCGATGGTGCATTCCGCCCTCGAACACCCCGAGGTCGGCCACAGCCTGATGATCGATGCGGCCTACACGCTCTACGCCGATGAGCCGCACGGCTGGGCCACCACGCTGGCCGAAGCGATGGACGCCGGCATGATGTGGCCGGAGAACCTGATGCTCTTCTGGGCGGTGTCGCTGTCGAAATCACACACGGCCTACGGTGCACGGTGCGGTGGACTTGTTGCGCTCCATCCCGAGGAGGAAGCGCTCACGCGCGTCTACGAAGCCTTCGCCGTGACCGGGCGCGGAACGTGGTCAGGTCCACCGCGCGCTCCGCAAAGCGCGGCCATCGGCGTCCATCAGGACCCAGAACTGGCCGCGACGTGGGGCGAGCGGCTCGAAGTGTTGACCGAGTTGTTGGCCCGCCGCCGTGCTTCCCTTGTGGCGGCGTGCAACGCTCATGGCGTTCCACTCAATCCAACGCACGACGGCTTCTTCGCGTGGCTGGAGCACGACCGCGCGAGCGAGGTGGTGGACTTCTGTGCCGCTCGGCACGTCTACCTCGTCGCGCTCGACGGTGGGGTTCGCATCGGCCTGTGCGCCATGCCCGAAGCGAGCATGACCCGCGTGGCCGAGGTGATGGCCGAAGCCCTCGAGGTGCTCGGATGACGAGCCTTCGACGCCGCGTCATCGGACTCGGGTGTGCCTTTGTCATCCTCGGCGGCGCCCTCAGCGCAGGCGGACTGTGGGCCTTTGGTGGCACGATCGGTATCTGGGGCATCATCGCCTTCGTGGCGGGGATGTTCATGCAGGAACCCGACCGCTTCGATCCCGAAGAGGTGGCTTCGTGGCGCCCTTCCGCGGCCCCAATGGCCAACGCGGGTCGGACGATGTACCGCGTTGACACCACCATCGACGAGCCGATTCACACCACGGTGTTGTGCGGATCCTGTGCCCACCTCGCAGAAATGGACGGCCCTCGCCCGGCCACCTTCACGTGCCCCGGCTGCGGCTTGCTGCTCTGGGAAGACGAGGAAGAGTGAGCCTTGCCTCGGATGGGTTGAAGGCGGCATCGCGGCTCCCAAGGGCGTGGCCACCCCAGCCCTGACGAATCCTGAGCGTCGGCTTGCCGTCGCGATGCGTGCGTCAGCGGACGTGGCGTGGGACGTCGCGTCCATCCTCGAAGCCTGCGCGTGGTCGGATCAAGCGGTGGCCAGCGGAGCCGCCGTCGGCTTGGTCGATCACGGTCTTGCGGAGCAGCACGAAGCCACCTCGGAGACCGTTCGCCTTGGCGAACACGGTCAAGCCGCCCTCGAAGATGGCCTGCTTGAGGCCCGCCTCCTGGCATGGATGGTCGAGGCGGAACGNCCGGACATGGCCAGCCTCAACCAAGCCTTCGAGCGCCANGAATCCGGCCCCGGCATCGGCTTGCTCAAGGCCCTCGGCGTGAGCATCGAGCAAGGCGTCCTGCACTGCGATGACCTCGACGCTGCCCACGCAACGGTGGCCGCGCGAAGCGCCTTCCTCGCGTCCTTGCCTGTGGATGCAGCCTCGGCGGATGCCGCGATGCTCGACCACTTCCGCCGCCGCCGCGGCCTCATCGAAGTGGAGNCGAGCGTCCACCGCACGTGGTCGGCCCTTCCAGCGCTCGCGGCCCTCGACGAAGCCGCGCTGGTGGAGAAGACGACCATCGGNGAGATCTCGCCTGAGTTGCTGCAACAACGTGAGGCGTGGGAGGCGGCCGAATTCCGTCGCTTCGACGTGACCCTGCCGTCCGCCACGCCGCGCATGGGACGCACGCATCCGATGCAGGCGCTCATCGAGCGCATCCGCACGATTTTCCTCGAGATGGGCTTCAGCGAACTGGTTGACGATTACGTGCAAACGGCAGGCTGGAACATGGACGCGCTGTTCATTCCGCAAGACCACCCGGCCCGCGAGATGCAGGACACGTTCTACCTCGATGCACCGGCGTCGCTGCCGATCGACCAAGCACGGATGGACCAATGGCGCGCCATTCACGAGCACGGTGGGGAGACCGGAAGCCGCGGTTGGGGCGGCACCTTCTCCGACGATGTCGCGCAACGCGGCCTGCTGCGGACCCACACCACGGTCAACACCATCCAGCACCTGGCCGAACACCCGAAGACGCCCTGCCGCGTCTTTTCGGTGGATCGCGTGTTCCGAAAGGAAGCCATCGACCGAACCCACCTGCCTGAATTCCACCAAATCGAGGGCATCATCATGGAAGAGGGCGCTGACCTGCCGATGCTCGTCACCACCTTGCGGACCTTCTACGCCAAGATGGGCTACCCCGAAGTGCGCGTTCGACCGGCCTACTTCCCTTACACCGAACCCAGCCTCGAAGTCGAGGTCCGGTGGCGTGGCAAGTGGCTCGAACTTGGCGGCGCCGGCATCTTCCGACCTGAAGTCACCGAGCCGCTCGGCTGCATGGCGCCGGTCTGCGCGTGGGGGATGGGCCTTGAGCGCTTGGCGATGCTCGTGCTGGGCTTGGACGACATCCGTCAGCTGTACATCTCCGACCTCGCGTGGCTGCGCGACCAACCGATGCTCTGAGGTGGTCTCCTGACGCTTCGGCCCTTCCATCTCGCCTTCCCGGTGAACGACCTCGAGGCCGCTCGGGCCTTCTACACCGGCGTCCTCGGCTGCGACGTGGGGCGCAGCAAACCCGAGTCGTGCGTGTTCAACCTCCACGGCCACCAGATCGTCGCGCATCTCGTGGCCGAGATGCCGGCGCTGTCGACCAACCCGGTCGACGGCAAGGCCGTCCCGGCCATGCACTTTGGCCTCGTGCTGGAATGGGACGCGTGGCACGCGATGCGGGACCGCTTGGAAGCGGCCGGCCAGACCTTCGTGGTCGGCCCCTATCTGCGCTATGCCGACCAACCGGGGGCGCAAGCGACGTTGTTTATTCGCGACCCTGCGGGCAACCACTTGGAATTCAAGTCCTTCAAGGACGACGCGATGATCTTTGACGCNTCGTGGNGCCATNACGCGCCCGAAGCGTGAAANCACACACCGAGGTGGCGNANACGTGGCCGAAGCACAGCGCTTGGACGGACGCGCNTGCGCCGCCGCTCTGGACGCCAAGACCGCCGAACGTGCTGCGGNCCTGANGGCGTCTGGTGTTCAGCCTCANCTTGCGGTGGTCATCGTCGGCGACGACCCTGCGTCGCACGTCTACGTGCGCTCGAAGGTGAAGGCTTGCGAACGTCTCGGACTGAAATCCACCCACGTCGAACGACCGGCCTCGACCTCGCAAGAGGACCTCGAGGCCATCGTGGACGAGCTCAACGCCGATGCGTCCGTTCACGGAATCCTCGTCCAGTCGCCGCTTCCGCCGCACCTCGACGAAGGCGCCATCACCGATCGCATCGACCCGGCCAAGGACGTCGACGGCTTCCATCCGGTCAACCTTGGCCGGCTCGTGCAGGGCCGGACCGANGGCCTGCTGCCGTGCACGCCCTCCGGCGTCATGGAGATGCTGCGGTGGGCGAACGTTCCGCTTCAGGGCAAGCGGGCGGTCGTCTTGGGACGGAGCCGGATCGTCGGGATGCCGATGGCCCTGCTGCTCGCTGCCCGAGGCGCNGACGCGACCGTGACCGTGGTCCACTCGCGCAGTGAGGACGTGGCGGAACGCTGCCGCGAGGCCGACATCATCGTCGCCGCTGTCGGACGTCCGGACATGGTCCAAGCCGACTGGGTGAAGCCGGGTGCGGCCGTGGTTGACGTCGGCATCAACCGCGTTGACGATGACAGCCGTGAACGCGGATGGCGCTTGGCCGGGGACGTTCACCCCGACGTAGCAAGCGTTGCAGGATGGCTTTCTCCCGTCCCCGGAGGCGTTGGCCCCATGACCATCGCGACCCTCATGGCCAACACGGTTCGTGCCGCCGAAGGCCTCGAGTGAGCCGCCAACGGGTTCTTGACCCAAGAGGACCGAGGCAGGTTCGATGGAAGCACGACGTCCCGGTCTTGCCCGCGTGTCGGGCATCGTGGCGCTGCTGCTCGGGGCCTTGATGATCATCAACGCCTTTGCCGGGCGTTGGCCCGGACATCCTGGAATGAAATTCCGAATCCAACCTTTCGTGCTCGGTCAACTCGACCGCTTCGACGGCACGTGGTGGGCGCCCACCGGATGGTACCACCAGGAAACTGCGGTGGGTGTCGTGATCATCGCCCTGTTCATCATCCAAAATCGGGCCTCGCAGCCGCGCCCGGTGCCGACCCTTGACCAGCGTTCCATCTCCGACCAGTTGCAAGACTTCGAAGCGGGGGGCATCACGGTGCGCTCCGCTCCGCAAATTGGAGGCGCGTCGGCGACCACACAAGCCATCGTCCAGAGCATCCTTGGTGCAGAGACCGAGGCCGAAGGGGACGTGACGGCGGCCATCGCGCACCTCGATGCGGATGAAACCGGCCAAGAAGCCGCACGCGTGGTCGCCGCAGCGAAGATGCCGCAGCGCGCCATCGTGCGCGAGGCCAAGCCGCTGGAAGCACCACCACCAAGCACGGTGGAACTCCCGGCTCCTGAACCGGAGGCCGTGACCGAACCCGCACCGGTGCTGGACCTCCCGCTTCCGGAACCCGCCGAAGCAGCACCTTCGCCGGAGCCCACCACACCTGCCCCTGCGGCGGCCATCCCGTTGCCCGCGATGCCAAATCTCGACGATGGAGCCACGACAACACACGATCTTGCAGCTGATCTGGATGGCCTGCTCGACGGGTTGGACGACCTCTTTGATGCGCCGCCAGAGGACGCTCCGCAACGCCCGACCGACAACGGGATGGGCGACCTGCTGGACAGCCTGGACGACCTGTTCTGAGGTGGCATCATGTGGTGCTCAGACGTCGACCTTCATTCGCATTCAACCCACAGCGACGGCACGCTCGACGTGGCCACGCTTGCGGCGAGCATGGCCCGTGAGGGCGTCCGCGTGTGGAGCCTNACCGACCACGACACCACATCGGGATGGGAAGACGCCGCCGAGCAAGCGAACCTCCACGGGATGGCCTTCCTTCCTGGCGTGGAACTCACGTGTGTCCCGGCGCTCTCGCCCTCCGCTGACGCGGCGAGGGAGGGCTCATGGCACCTGTTGGCGTATTTCCCGACACCGATGGATGCTCTGGAAGTGCGGGAGATTCGCGCGTGGATCGCCGGACTGACCGAAGCCCGGGGGCCGCGCATGTCGATGATGATCGAACGGCTCGCAACCTTTGGCATCCACGTGGACGAGGCCAAGGTTCTCGCTCGCGCGGATGGCGCGGTGGGTCGGCCGCACCTCGCGGCCGAACTCCTCGAGATGGGTGTGGTCGAGACCTTCCAGCAAGCCTTCGACGACTGGATCGGCGACGGCGCACCCGCAAACGTGGAACGCCCTCGACCGACCTTGGCGGAGGCCAGTGCACGTGTGCACGCCGCGGGGGGCTTCTGCTCCTTGGCTCACCCCGTGTACTACGGCGTGCCAACCGGAGAGGTGCTTGATCTGCTCTCATCGTTGGGCATCGAAGCGGTGGAGGCCTTCCACGGAGGCCACACGGACGCCTACCGAGACGAGGTGTGGCGTGCTGCGGTGGAACGTGGATTATCGGTCACGGCTGGATCAGACCACCATGGTCCAGAGCATCACCCCCGCCCCGGACATCGGCCGGTCCCGATTGCCGACGTGCCTGAAGCCGTCAGGCGCTTGCGGGAGCACGGCCAAGCAGCCGGTCGATGATGAGCCCAACCTCGAAGAGGAGCACCACCGGAAGCGCCACCAGAAACAGGGACAACGGGTCGGGCGGCGAGACGAAAGCCCCCATGACCACGCAACCGAACCACACGTGACGACGGTGGGCCACGAGGGTTGAGCGATCAACAAGGCCGCCGCGCAACACGGCCAAGGTCACGAGGGGGGCTTGGAAACCCACGGCCGAAGCCAAGTGCAGACGAACGAGGAAACTCACGTAGGCGATGAGCCGCCAATCCGTGCTCAAACCAACGGATTGAGCGTCGTTGGTCAGGTAATCCAGCAGCANAGGCACCAAGCCCGTCGAGGCATACAACAGTCCCGCCACAGCCAAACCTACAGCCGAGAGGACGAGCAACGCCAGCGCACCAAGGTTGACCTTCCCACGCACCGCCGCCACAGCATCCCTCATCGCAGGCGTGCTTCCGCGCGCGGCCGCCCGAAACAAGTCGGAAAGCAGCACGAGCAGGATGAGGCCCAAGCCAACATCTGCGGCCAGTCGGACTTGGAGCAAGAGGAACTCAACCGGCGTGGTGACAATGATCCGCACGCCGTCGGGAAGGCGCTCTTCCGCGATGAGCCACTGCACCACGTCTGATGTGAACGGAAACGCCGCCACGAAGCCAATGAGGCCCAAGCCGAGCAAAACGGGCAGGCGGGTTCGCACGTGATCACGTGCTTTCCCGAGGCTTTGCCCCATCGGGCTCTTGCCCCAATCGTCGAGGACCTGGACCAGATCCGAGGCTCCCGACATGAACCGAGGGGGCAGCCCTCCATCAAGAAGCGCGCGGCCGCGTCAGGCCTCTTCCCAGCGGTGGGACGGAATCGATTCCAACCAGTGCCGTCCAGAGGTGCGGGCCCGTGCGATGCGATGCAGCACAAACCCGGTCATCCAAAGCGACGGCAAGGAAAGCAGGACGGCCTGCCACATTGGAACGTAACCGTAATCGTTCAACACCCGGAGTTCCACGGTCTCGCTTGCAGCATCCTCGTCCACATGGAACACAAGGATCCACCATACCTTGGGTTGGTCCACGGTCAGGTTGATGGTCGCACCTGGCTCAAGCGTGATGACTTCGCCAGAACCCGCTTCTGCAAGGACGTCCCAATTGAGGTAACCCCGCTCCATGGCCGGTTCCGAGGACTCAGCAATGCGCAAGGCCATGTGCACCGGCGTCTCGTCATCGAGGTTCGTGACGGTCACAATGACCTCTTCGCCGTAGCCGAAGCGCTGGATGATNTCATGGGTGGAATCTCCCGGACCAAGACGGTACGAAACGCGCTCGTCGACGGTGTCGGCTTGGTGCATGGTGACGCCGGCAAAGGCGGCCGCCATGAGCAGGACCACGGTGCCCTCAACGAGGACGTGCCGCATGACCTTCTGACGGTCCACGCCTTGGAACCAGCCGCCGTGGTCGTTGCGCAAACGCGGCTGAAGGTAGTGAATGAACAGCGCACCCATGCCGCCAATGATCATCCCGAGAGGGATGTCGATGATCCAGTGGATGCCAAGGTAGAGGATGGTGAACGCGAAGACGATCGTGTTGTACACCACAAAGCGGTGGTAGCCTCGGTGAATCCAATCCTTCATTCGGATGCCTTGATCGCGCACGTGGAGGATGTTCAGCAGAATGATGCCAAAGGGAATGGCGATGTGCAGCGAAGGCACGGCGTTGTCCAACGGATCGTTGTTGATGTAAAACGTAGAGTACAATCCGTCGTGGTAGAGCAAGGGCTCCATGCCAGGGATCCATGACGACGTGACCTCGACGTTGAAGAAGAGGTAATACGGCACCGCAAGGGCGTAAATGAGCAGGTAATTCATCGTGACCTTGTCCGTCAAATCCCGCTCCCCAACGTAACCGTAGAACACGGTCGTCACGTAAATGAGGAAGAGGTAGATGAAGAGGTAATGGAAATTCAGCACCGCCGTCAAGGTCGGTGAAGCGAAGGCATCCTGAATCCACAGCACAACGTTGCCTTCGAGACTGTGCACAAGACCCGTCCAATGCCCGGTCACGACCTTGATTGGCTCATTCAGGTCGTCCGTGAAGCCTTTCCACCTGATGATGATCAAATACCCGAGAGCGTGGAGGTAGTAGCGTTGCTCATGGATGAGCTGCCCGATTTTGTTGAGTTTGGTCCGGGTCTCAGGCGCATGAAGCGTGAAGGCCCAACAGATGATTGGGGTGAGCAACAAGACCAGAGCCATCATGATGGTCCAAGGGCTCATGCCACGGCCTCCTGAGGTTCAGTCTTGAGCATTCCCACGTTGTCGATGTTCTGACCCNCCTTTCCTGAGGCTGCATTCCTCGCCTTGATGAAGGAGGAGGGCGAGGNTGTGGCATGGCGAGGGAGTTGCCCGAAAACTCACTCGCCGCCCTTCGCGAAGCCATGGTCCATGCGGACGGGATTGAATTCGACCTGCGCATGACCCTCGACGGTCATCTCGTGCTCCACCACGACCGCACACCGATGATCCCCAAACACGAGAAGGAAGGGCGACCCACCTACGTGGAAGCGTGGACCTTGGACGAACTCCGCGAGTTCGGCGCGGAAACCTTCGACGAGATGCTCGCTGATCCGATCATCTCAACCGCTTGGCGAGAACAGGCCAAGGTCGGCGTCATCGAAATCAAGCGCCCGCACCCGAGACACATCGGCCGAGGGTGGTGGAACGATGACCGCCGAGATCTTCCGCACATGTCCGCGCTGACGCAACGGGTGGAAGCGGCCCTCAAAGAAGCCGATATTCCAGTACAAAACACGGTGCTGTATGCCTTCCATCCGAGGATGCGCGACCTCGTCAAGACCTCTGGGTGGTCGCGTCCTTGGTCACGCTTGACCCCGAACCTTCCGCCATACGGCAGCGGCGCTCCACAGCGCGCGGTCGCGGCACCGTCCTTCGTTCGCAATTCCTTTGCCCGCTTGGTCAGAGCCCACCGCGCTGCCGGCTCGCCGATGATGCCCTGCGCCCTGGACTATTTGCACGGCATGCGACGTCATCTTCCGTTGGGCCGAAGCGTCGGCTTGGCGGGTCGTGCCCGTGATCGCCTCAAGGCCACGTTGGAAGGCTTTCCCGCATACGTCTGGCCCGCTCCGTACCGCATGGAGACGGCCCTCATCGATGCCGGGCTGAGTTTGATTTCGGACAGCGTCGCCGATCCACGCGTGCGTCACGTTGACGGTCGGTTGCGATGGAAGCGGATGGCCACCGCACCTTTGGACGGCGGCATGCCAAGCGTGGCCTCTGACGAGGAGGCGAGAAGCATGCTCATGGAACTCGAACGCGAAGTAGCCCCTTGGCACGAANTGAGCAAGACCGATCANCGTGGCCACCTCGAGGCGTGGCGCAAACGCTGGGGATGGAAACGCGAGGTGGACGACCTGNTGGCCGACGTCGAGGAAAGCGGCAGCACGATGCCTTGGGAAGCCGTTCGCATGGTCGGTCATCGCGGAGCAGGCAAGACGCCTCGCCCCGTGTTGCACCGCGTCACGTCTCACACGTGACGGAGCGATTGCTCCTCGGCGATGTATTTCGGGCGGTAGATGGGCACGCCCTTGCCGTCGCGCATCACGGTGCGCTCATCGACGATTTGCGCACCGATGCCGGCCACACGAGCCCAACCAAAGAAGGTCGTGTAATACTCCGGCTTGCGGAGGCCAACGTGGTGAAGGAGGGTCCCGCTGGCGATGTCGACGTTCGCGTTGGGGTTGGAGATTTTCGGGTTCTCCGCCAACACGCGTGGCGCCACCTCGCGCAGGGTGCGGATGATCGCGAAGTTCTCGTCGTCGGGGCACAGTCGCTCGCCCAAAGCGAACTGGTAGGTGGCGCGTGGGTCCTCGGCGCGGAGCACGGCATGGCCGAATCCAAACACAGGTCGCTTGGCCTCAAGTTCGCCGCGGATGAAGGATTCAACCTCCGTGGGATCGGACGTTCCGATGCCGAGGACGAACTCCAAACAGGACTGATTTGCACGTCCGTGCANCGGACCCGAGAGGCTGTTCATGGCGCTGGCCATTGAAGCGTAGAGTGTGGCCTTGCCGCTGGCCGTGGCCTTGCCGGTGAAGGTGGACAAGTTCCCGCCGCCGTGATCGAGGTGAAGCACCANGTAGGCGTTGAGCACCTCACGCATGACCGAGCGGTCGACGCCTTCGGGATCCAAGGTCGCCACGAAGCGGTCGACGAGACCAAGACTGAGGTCGTCCGCGGGGATGCCCTCGCTGCGCCCCTCTCGGTAACGGAAGAGCAGGCCCATCACGCGCGGCATCCGGGCCACGAGGTTGAGGGCGTCCTCCAGCCAATCTCCGGTGGTCTCGGCCATCCCGAGCGTGTGCATCCCGACGCTCAGCCAGTCCATCGGGTGGCCTTCACGGGGCAAAGCAGCGTACACGGTGGCCACGCCTTCAGGCACCGTACCACGGGCCGACAAGTCGGCGCGGAACGCGGCGGATTGTTCTGCGGTCGGGAGTTCTTTGTGGAAGAGGAGATAGATGACGTCCTCAACGTCCATGGCGGCCAATTCTGCGATGGGATAACCGCAGTAATGCACGCCCTCGGTCGGGGTCACGAACGAGGTCCGGCACGTTCCGACGGGGATGCCACGAAGACCGGTGTTGAGGTGGGCAGAGGTGACCGACAGGAGAGGCTCGTCGTTGGTCATCGCTGCACCGGGTCACGCGTCTGGGCCACTCCGTATAAATCCGGCTCTNTGGGTCTCACGCGTCGAGGGGCGGCAGAGGAAGCCGAACGCCCCTTCCGGCCTCAAGGTCACGCCCGACGTGGAGGCGAATGACGTCCCCCTCAACGCGCAGCGCATCGGGGGCGTCGATGCCTGGGCAGGTCCGCTTGATGCTGCGCCATGCCCGCATGGAACGAAGGTTTTCCGACCACCATGGGAATGCTGCACACTGTTGCGGCCGGTCGCTGTACACCGAGCAGCGTTTGTCGCCTTGGAGGTAGATGCAGATGCCGTCGGAGGGACGGCTTCGGAGGACGAGCCTTCCGTTCAGGGACGTGGTGCAGTCCCGACGGATCCAGTCAAGTTCCTCCATGCCTGCTCGTGCGGCGAGACGCTGAATGTCCGTGCGAGAAAGAAACACCACGCCACCGGGTTGATCGCAACACGCACCGCAGTCAGGTTGGCAGGCGAAATTGACGCCGCCGTTCCACCACGGCGTTCGCGTCACGCCCCCTCCTCCGGGACACGGACAGGACGCAGCATGGCCAAACGAGCGGGGCCGCGAGCGTTCTGCGCGATTCGCTCCAATTCCTCGTCGATGGCTTGGAGCTCATCCGTGATGGCCAGCAGGGCTTCGACATCGGCCTCTCGGGCCTGGTCAGCCAAGGCCTCCATTCGAGCCTTCAGGGCCTCGAGACGAAGGCTCTGGTCCTCCGCGTGATGCCGACGACGGGCGATGGCGGTCTCGGCACCAAGGTCGATCTCCGCCAGAGCGTCTGCCGCACGTACTGCATCGCTGGCCTCGAGCTGCTCGACGTCGCGAACGAGGTAGTGATCGCGCTCGTTCGGCCGCAGCAATTGGTCCACCCGTGGATCTCGGGCCACTTCCAACACGGCGCGAGCCGGCCCCTCGGGGCGAGGAGCGCCAGCCAACAATTCCTCGGCTTCAGGGACTTCCGGCGACCACGCATCGGAAAGTTCGGGCACCGGGGCCATCAACTCGATGCCGCCAATGACGCCGCCGGCATCNACCGCATCGAGGGCACGCTCGATGACCGTCGTGGCGGTCTGGACGTGATCCGTGACCGATGGAGAGGGTTCCGCGTGACGCGAATCGGAGGCGTGAAGGTGGGCGCGAAGGGCGTTTTCCAACGACCGCCACGTGGGATGACCTTCCGCAAGGTGCTGCAGGTCAGCGTTTTCGACGATCAAACCCTCGCGAGTGACCAACGAGCGGAGCGCTGCCAGGCGATCGACGGGCCCAGGCGAGGCGATCGTCGTGACCACACCCTCCTGCATCACCCGAGCGAGGGGGCTGGATGGCCACGCTGCAGGCGGGTGCTCGCAGACGACCACGACCTGGACGCCGAGGTTCATCGCGAGATCGACGATNTGGTGGAGGCGCCTGCTTCGGTCTGCATCGTCCACCACGCGATCGATGTCGTCGATCAGCAGGCCGCTCGACGTCGAAAGACGCGTGTCGATTTCGGTGAGCTGTGCGTCCAGTTCATCGAGGGACATTGACGCTGGATGGCGCAGGAGCACGACGCCGCCCTGTTGNCCCCGCAGCATGGCTTGACCGGTGGCATGGAGCAGATGACTTCGTCCTGTTCCGCCTGCACCTTGAATCACGAGGGGATTGATGTCCGTGGGATGTGCGATGACGTGATCGGTCCACCGTGTGGCCTCACGGTTGCTCTCGAGCAGGGTCCATTGGCGGAAGGNGTGCTGGTCNGACCAACGCAAGCCCCATGCCCACGCTTCGGGAAGAGGAGAAGCTGGCCTTCGCGGACGTGATTCGTGCCCGAGCACAGATTGCCACAAGGGATGGCCACCACGGCCCTCACCGAACGCTTGCGGCCTGCTGGTGTCACCCGTTGCCGAATCAGAATGAAAGGCCGACACGTGCCCCTCAACGCGTCGTGACAAACGACGGGCCAACTCACCTTCGAGGCCGTGTTCCTCAGGCGGCGACGAGGGACGAGCGTCTTCTGTTGGGCGCCATGCCGTGATGGAGCGCGGGCGGCTCACCTTTGGTCGATCAATCCGCGTCGAGAGGCCTTCGATGAGGCCGGACGGCGGTGAAGCCGCAGGCGCTGGAGGCTCGGTTCGACCCATGCTGCGGCGCGCGCGGAGGGCTGCTGCCCGGAGCGGTGAATCACGCATCGCCATCACCACCAAGCCGCCGGGTCTTGCGCGTCGTTCGACGACGCCGTTTGGGCGCCTCCTCGACAGCAGGCGCTGAGGGCGAACCGTCGTGCGAGGTGAACAGACGGGCGTGTGTGCCGTCGACGTCGAAGGACTGCTGGGAACGCACAGCCGCCTCGCGCAAGCCTTTGCCCTTCGGGACGGTGACTGGCGTATGCTCTGGCGCGAAGCGGCGCGCCAAACGGAGGGAGTCCCATGCTTGCCTGCGCTTCATGGCGTCCGTGGGTGGCGCATCGGGCCAGACCTCTGGCCTGGCCAGTGGTGGTTTGTTCACCAGCGGTTCCATGGCAGGCAGGTCACGCACGCGAGCCAATCCGAGCGCTTTGACCTGACGAGATGCCGGGAGGCCATCGGCGGAGGCGGGTGCGTTTCGAACAAGGTCTGGTGTGCTGTTCGATGCATGCCGAGAGGGCCACATCGCCGCAGGCACATCGCCGCGTGGGGGCGAGAATTTCTCGACACGCGCGTCACGTCGTGGAGCAGGTTTGCGGGCGCGCACGCGCTTGGCGCGACGCGGGCCTCGGGTGACGGGAGGAGGAGCAGCCTCCATGACCTCCTCAACGACGGGCTCNGGCATGGGTTCAGGACTCGGCTCCGGGGCTGGCGCGACAGGCTCGACCTCAACAATGACTTCAGGTTCAGGTTCTGGNGGCGTTTCAAGGCCGGGAGACAAACGCTCTCTTGTGCGAAGAATGGCATCCATGTCGAATCCGCTCAATCCCTTGAGGCTGCGCTCATCGCTGGCAAGCGCAGCGACGTCATCCACGGGCATTGGTGCTCCGTACCGGGAGAAGCGGGCCATTTCTGCCGTGGTCAAGACCTGTTCGTCGATGTGGAGCAAGTGAACAGCGCCACGTTCGCGACCGTGGTCGAGCACGTCAGCGAAAGATGAAGCGGCCACTTCCGGGCCAAGCATAACCGACAGAAGGTGGAGGTCAACGCTCACCACGAGGAGTGGCTCATCGCCGAGGGCCACGTCAGGCAGGTTCAGTGCCCCTTCGTGAATCCAGAGGTGGTGGACGCCTTCGGGCACGTCTTCTGCGCGCCGGGTCAGCATGAGGCTGCGCCCGCCCGCCTTGGCCCACATCTCNGCCATGCTCACCAAGGCTTGCNGCGAATCGGCATGCACCAAGCGAACGCTCCCTGGTGCAAGATCGACGCTGTCAACATGGAGCCGGGTGCGGGTGCGATCGATGGAGTCGCGCACCTCTTCGGGCGCACGCACCGTCGGCGCCATGGTGGGCAGCCGTGGGGCGCGTGATCGCCGTGGTGCAGGGAGACGACCTTCCCACCAACGCACGTCCTCATGCTCGACACCATGGGCAAAGCGGCTCCCNTCATGCATGGCCAGCGCTTCCTGTACCAGCGAACCGGGGAGGTGGTGCACCTCGACTTCTGTTGCGCCACTTCGCAACAACTCACGCAAGGGGCCGAGGGCCTCCTCGCCGCATCGAAGGTCGCCATCCGCATCGTGAAGGGCTCCAATCGGAGCGCCCGAGGAGAGTGCGAGGACGCTGGATGCACCCTCGCTTCCTCGGAGCACCANCGCCCCGCTCAAACCGAGGGTGGCCGCATCAGCGAGCATGACCTCGAGCACTTCGGCACCACCGCGCCGAACCTCGAGCACTTCCCCGCGTGGCCAATCCAGCATCTTGCTCCCTTCTCCAGCGGCCATGACGGCGTTTGAAGGTCACGTCGCTTGTGGGGCCATGCACGGGAGTTTATTCCCCGTCGCATCGAGGCCGTGGCATGGGCGAAGCACCTGCTGCGTTGCAGGGTGACGAGCCAATCCAGTTCGAGTTGGGCCGTCAGGAGTTCGATGCAGGGCGGTGGTGGGAAGCGCACGAAGCCTGGGAAGAGGCTTGGGTGTCGATGAAAGCCAGAAAAGCTGCGCCGAGCGAAATCCTCCTTTTGCAGGGGCTGATTCAATGCGCGGCCTTGTTGTACAACCACCGACGNGGCACNACACGCGGCGTGCTCAACCAATGGGCGAAGCTCCAGCCCAAACTCGCTGGTTTCACGGACGCGTGGGGCGTGAACGTCCTCGCCTTGCTGTCCATGCTCGAGCCTTTTGCAGAGGACGCGGAGGGCTGCACGATGAACCAAGAAGGGTTGCGGCTTCCAATGAACGTGAGGGATGGCGATGACTGAACCACCTCGTGGCTTCCTCGAACTCGGCACGACCGAGGTGGGTGACGAGGTGGCCATGGGCACACGAACCAGCGCCAAGGTGATGGCCGTGTGTGGCGCACTTGGTCTGCTTCTCGCCCTCAACGCCCGATTCCTTCTCGCTCCTGCCCTNTTGGCGTTGGTTTTGGCTGTCGTCCAGTGGCGGCGCAGCCAAGCGCTCAGGGACCTTCCCTTCGCGGTGAACGCCAACCACCCTTGGGTCCTTGACCAGGCCATGGGAATGGCCGAAGTGGCAATCCGAGCGGCCGATGGCACGTGGAAGGAATTGGGAGACCACCGGTTGAAACTGCACACGGATCCTCTTCTTGGCGAACCTCTGGTGGTGCAGGATCACGAACCGTGGGACACCGTTGTGCGTTGGCCCGCATCCTCCGCTGCACGCCTTCAGCGCTGGTTGGCCATCGGCAACACCGCACTGGCCCTCCGAGATGCGGTGAACGGGCACGACGAGCAAGCAGAGGAAGAGCGCCGACGCGCCGCGGGGGACACGGAGCTTTTGGAACGCGATTGGCCGGAGGAAGAGGACGTNCTCGATGAGGGCTCTGCGCTCTCCCGCTGGCTCGAGACGGCCCGCTCGCCGAAGTAAGCAGAAGTGCTGCGAAGCACATCTGCCTCCCTTCATGTTCATAATCCCGAAAGGGGAGCCGGTGTCTATGACAGGGGCGGATTGGCGGTCTGGATTGGACCACCTTGCCCCGAAACAGGCGGAATTGCTGCTTGGAACCTCGCTCTCGCGACGCTTCGTCAGCCTCCCAATGTGGCTGAATCACCCAGCCAACGTGGCGGGCTTCTATGGCATCCTCATCGCCATGGCCTTGCTGCTGCCCTACAGGGTGTCCTACGGAGATGCCATTTGGTGGCCAACCTGGATTTTCCACGCATCCTTGCTCATCGCAGCGTGCATGCTGCTCGGCTTCGCGTCCCTCATCATCGCCCGCTTTTCCAAGCGACCGCCCGTCGCCCCGCCGCGCACCGTCTTGTACGCGATGCCCTTTGTTGGGCTCACGGTCCTTGGCGCCAACATCACCGAGTTGCTCACCCTTCCTGCTGCGTTGGTGTGGTTCCTCCTCCTGCTCCCCGGTCCGCTGTACGTGCACCTCAGTTGGGCGCCGAGGTGGCGCATGCTCTGCCGACTTGAGGACGGCTTGGACCCCTTCGAAGACGTCGGCATCGAGCCGGTGGAAACCGAGACAGACATGGAGGCCATCGTCGAGGAGGATGACGACCTCAAGGACGTCCTCGACACCATCCTCTCCGAAGAGGAATGAGATCAAATCAGGCCCAAGTGGCCACCAACGCGCTCGAAGATGCGCAACACGTCATCGAGGTCGTCGCGCGTAAGCCCCGCCGACATCTGGGTGCGGACACGGGCCTTGTCGCGCGCCACCATCGGGAAGACGATGGCNCCGGCCATGACNCCTTCGTCAGCGAGCGCAGCCGAGAGGGCTTTGGCGGTCTTTGATGGGCCGCACATGACGGGAATGATCGGCGTTTCCGAGACGCCCGTATCGAAACCGAGGCTCTGGAGTTCCCCGCGGAAATACGCGGTGTTGTCCCACAAGCGCTGGTGGTGTTCCGGTTCTTCCTGCAGCACCTGAATGGCAGCCCGCTGGGCCGCGGCGACACCGGGGGGTTGTGAGCCGGAGAGCAGCCAAGAGCGNGAGTGGTTGAGCGCGTGCTGGCGGCTGAGTTCAGAGCCCGCCATGATGCCGCCTTGAACACCAAGGGCTTTCGAAAAGGAACCGATTTCGAATTCCACCTTCCCGTGGACGTTGAAATGGTCCACGATGCCCCGGCCACCTTCACCGAGGACGCCTTCGCCGTGACAATCGTCGACCATGATCATGGCATCATGCTCTTCGGCCAAGGCGACAATCTCGTCCAAAGGCGCGATGTCACCGTCCATGGAGAAGACGCCATCGGTGATGATGAGCTTACGTTCCGCAGCCTTGTTGGCGATGAGCACCTCTTCCAGNGCGCCCATGTCGTTGTGCGCATACACCGCACGACTGGCCTTGGTGAGGCGAACGCCGTCGATGATCGAACCGTGGTTCAACTCGTCGCTGATGATCAGGTCCTCCGCACCACGAACGAGGCTTGGNATCAACCCCACGTTCGCCGTGTAACCTGCGGAATAGATGAGCGCCGCCTCTGCTCGCTTGAACGCGGCCACTTCTTTCTCAGCCTCCAGATGGAGGTCCATGGTGCCGGCGATCGCTCGGACCGACCCACTGCCCGCACCGTAGGTCTTGGTGGCCTCAACGGCTGCATCGACGACCTTTGGGTGGGTGGTGAGGTTGAGGTAATTGTTGGCGGAGAGCATGATGGTGGGCTTCCCGTCCATCCGGCAACGCGGAACGCTGGGCCCTTCGAGGGTCGGAGGCTCCCAGAGCAAGGAGCGCTCCGCGAGTTCGTCGTATCTGGCTTGCATCCATGAGAGGTCACCTGGCATGCCAATCCCGCACCTCCCTGTTCACGCGGGTTCTTGAGCATCCCGCAGCCACCAGAACGAAGCGATGCACGGCTTGAAGAGGGAGAGGCTTCCCGCGAGACCGTGGACCTCTCAGGCGTGGTGGGCAGCGGCCTTGGCCGTGCGCAGGTGTTCATGGCCCAACCGCACTACCAAGACCAATTCCGTGGCCTGCTTGGCGAGACGGCTTGGCCGGGCACGCTCAACGTGACCGTGGAAGGAAGCGACTTGATCGACTACATCGCGCTTCGTCAACTGGCAGGCCTCGACACCTTGGACGTTGATGACGACGTCCGTGACGCCGCCAAAGCCGTGGACACCTCGGGCTTTGACCTGCATCGCATCCGTGGATTCCTGAGGGACGGTGTCTCCTTTGGCGGTGCCAGCGCCTTCCTTGCGACGATGACGGTCGGCGAAGCCTCCGTCCAATGTGCGGTGCTCATCCCTGACCTGACGCGCCACATTGACGTGGTCGAACTCATCTCCAAGGAATTCCTCCGCGAGCGGTTGTCGCTTGAGGACGGAGACCGGGTGACGTTGACCCTAAACACATCATGACCAATGGAGGCGCCCAAGCGCCGACCATTCGTGGTGCAGCAAAGCCTCGATTTCAGCCGATGCTGCAGCGCTCCAGCGGCGACGCATCGTTCGCTCCGCTCCCTCGGCGCGCGTTGGCGAAGGCTGCCACGTCATCGCCCGCTCTGGGCTCTCAACAGAAGGCAGGGCGTCCCAGACGACGTCCCACAGGATGAGCCACTCGGCCGGAGCCACGCCGAAATCCACCGGAACCTCCGGCCGCTCGAGGGCATCGCGGACCTCGTCCTCGCTCAAGCGACCGAGTTCCATGCTGTGCACGGCCATCGCGATTCGGCGCACCTGGTTCCAGAGGAAGGAGTGGCCGACGATTTCGAAGCCGACCGTCCGACCGCCGACGGACCACGGCGAAGCGGACACCACCGTTCGAATCGGGTTTTTTCCTTCTTCCATGCGAGCAAAATTCCGGACGTCATGGGTGCCGACAAACAGGTCGAGGTGGCGCTGAAAGCGTTCCATGTCGTCGGCCCACCAGCCCTCCATGCCCTCCAGGCGGTACCTGTAGACGCGGTGGTCCGCCAGCCGTGGATTCCATCCCTCCGGCACTTCGGTGGCGTCAAGCACCGCCAGATGGTCAGGCAAGCGATCGGCCATCGCTCGGACCAATTTTCGGTCCCCGATTTTTTCGTAGAGTTCACGATCGAGCGTCAGCAGACCACCGTTGCGTCGCACGTTGACGCCCGCATCGGTGCGGCTGCCTAGAATCATGGTGTGCTCCTCGGCGTTCCACCATCCGAGCGAACGCAAGACGCGCTGAAGTTCACCTTGGACGGTCACCACGTCAGGCTGAATTTGGCTGCCGTGAAAGGCATCGCCGAGGTAACCCACCCGCAAGGCAAGATGGACGAGTTCGCCCATCGCTCAACAACCTCAGGCGTCCTCAAGCAGGCCCTTGACGTCGTCGGCGCTGAAGCCCAAGCCACCAATGGACCAAAGCAGGGCTTGCTTGAGCCACGGCTGGCTGATGTCAGAGGTCCGCTCAGGATCGACGACCTCGATGCGGTCCACGAGGTTCCGTGCGGCGTTGTAGAGGCGGTCGTCGTAGGGGATGTCGGCCATTTCGAGGCGGGTCGCGTAGCGCTTGAACTCCTTCACGGCCACGGGAATCCGGTTGCATTCGAGGGCGAAGTCAGCAAAATCAGCGATGTACTCGTCGTTTTCCTCGTCGAGTTCCATGGCCTTCTTGTACGCCATCATGATTTTCCCACCGGGGACGACGTCCTCTTGAGCCTCCATGTTCAGCATGTTGGCAAACTCCGCGAAGGTGTGGTGGACCGCAGCAACACCGCGGTGCTCACCACGCAGCGCATCAAGCATGTCAACGGCGCCCTGAAGGTCACCTTGGGCAAACGTGTCAAGGGCGGGTCGAAGCAGGTCGTCGGACATGGCGGGGGCCTCCACCCCGACGGGGCGGGGCCTGCTCTTCAAGGCCTCGGCTCACTCCTGAGTCAGCGCCGCCTTGAGTTCGTCCAGTTGACTGGACTGGCTGTGCTTCTTGTGAAGNTCGTTCAGCAGCTGCTTCGTGTCTTGCCAACCACGGACGTTGTAGAAGCAAAGCTTGGGGTCTGGACTGACCGTGGTAACGGTGCGCTGGTAGGTGATCAAGGCCAAGAGCCGGCGGATGACGTTCTTTCCAGCCTTCTCCGCATTGGTGTCGTCCTCGTCGGGCTTCACCGCGTCGGGAGCAGAAGATGCGGCTGCAACGCCCCGCGTCTCCTGCGCCAGACCGATTCCTGAGTCGGTCAAGAGGGAGATGGTGGCGAACCCAAGCATGGTGCCGAGCATCGAACGCTCCACCAAGACCTCAGAGATCTTCTCGAAGAGGATGCGACGGTGCCCCCGGACGAGGAGGAAGCGGTGGTCGAAAATGACCGCATCGCTGGTCACGGCGTAGTGGAAGGACCGCTGATAGAGCGCGGTCAGCAGGACCAGCGAACCTGAAAACAGGGCTCCGGCGATGAGGTAGTTGTATTCGGGCAACAAACCGCCCCCGCTTCCAATGCTCGGGTAACTGTCCCCAAGCAATCCGGTGAGCCAGTTGTCCAAGACCACCAGCAANGGAGCAACGCTCGCAAGAAGCATCCACACGGTCAACCAGCGGTTCGAGGTGCTTCCGTTCAGCATCCGATTGAACCACGTCAGCGACAACATGACGCCCATGAAGGTCAAATCGTTGGCCAGCAGTCCAAACAGGAAGGTGGACAGGGCACTGGAGTCGTCGTTGGTCAGGAGCCCTGCAAGGTTGTCGTTGAAGAAGAGCCAGTGCACGCCCATCATGAACACAGCAAGGAGGTAATATCCGAAGAAGGCCATGAAGGACGGGCGGGTGTGTCGAAGGATTTCTTCACCGGTGATGGTGCGGAATTTCTTCTCAAGGCTGGCGTTGGTCGCCGCCTCGGTTTCGGCGGGTGCTGGCGACTCAGCGGGCGCTGCGGACGCGTCAGTGGCTTCCTCGGTCATTGGGACACCTGTCTCCTCTCTCACTGAGAACGACATGAACGTTTCCACGATACGGGATTGAACAATGGGGGCTTGCATCTCACCTTGGCGCGCCATCAGTGCAGCAAACCCCACGCGTGCTCAGCGTTGCCACGGATCCATTCGAAGTCCGCTTCGGTTCGCACACCCTGCTCGTCCTCGAGGCGCAGCCGACGGACCTCCAGTGGGTACTCGTTGTAGGTCAGGTGGCTCCGNAGGCCTGCCCGCGTGGGTTGGTCGAAGGTCCAATGCGCGCGGGCGAGGGCGGCNACTTCGAGGTCAATGGAGACGCGCCCGTTCCACATGCGAATCGAAAACACGGGCAAATCGCCTTCGTTCTCTTTCCCGACCACCACGCGGGCGAAGCGCTCGGTGTGGCCGCGCGTTTCATCGTGCAGTAATCCACCCTCACTCAACGCCACGTGGCCAAGATCGCGGGACTTCCACGCTCGATCATCAAGCGAGCTCAGGGTTGGGGAAACGTGNGGGAGGAACCAGTCAATGTACGAGCCGTCAGAGAGGTGCAAGACCCCCCAATACCACGGCACAGAGGGCGCCTGGACCTTGACCTTCTGAAAATAGGCCGTGCCACGAACCTCTGCCCCATCGATCGCTCCAACTGCCTTGGTCCCATGGAGCCGAAGGATGTCGTACCCGAGGCCTGCAGCGTAGGTGGCGGTGGCTTCGCGTGCCGTGGAGAGCCGCTCCGAGGCCGGTTCCATCCTGAGGTCCAGCGAAGAGAACGGCGCGCCTTCCGGCATCGGGTTCAGCGTCAACCAGAAGCCTGAGCCGTCGCCGTCCATGCCCATGCTGTAGTCCTCATCGAGCAGCGGCACGACAGCCCCCGCGCCGCGACCCGGCGTGGNCTCTCCTGGCCACGACGGATGCCCACCGGGAAGCACCACCATGCTGCAGCGCTTTGCCAAGACGGCGTCGTGCATCACCTGGCCGTCAAACCACCACGCGCAGACCATTCCGTCAAGCGACATGCCGCCATGCTCGTCCACGCCCGGACGACCTTGAGGGCGCCACGTTTGTCCGTTGACCTCGACACGGGGTGCGTCCTTGGTCGACCAGAGCGTCATGAGTTGTTTGCCGGTTGGGCGGCCTTGCTCGTCTTCGAGCATCACGAGCCACCACCACCAATCCCACGTCAATCCGCGAATGGGTGGGCGCTGATCCAAGCGCCACAACCCGCTGAGGTCGCCGAGGAAGTGTGGAGGCTGCATCAGGCGATCTCCTTGCCTTTGAACAACGATTGCCCGACCACCCAGATGACGCTGGCTTGGAACAGAAGCACGAGTACGGCGACGGCCATGTTGGCGGTGGGTGAAATGTCAAACGGTGCTTCGGAGGCCAGGAAGGCCAAGGGTTCGCCCGGTGCAACGAGCTGGCTGGACCAGATGCTGTAGTCCGTGGTGTACGCGATGAAGGCGTCTTGGTCGGACCAGGACAACGTGGTGGCCGCATCGATGATGGAGAGGCACCAGCCAATGACCGAAACGCGAAGCAGCGGCGAGGAAGGCAACCCCATGGAGAGGAAGGCCATGCCGAATTCCCATGCGGCGAATGGAATGGCAAGGACAATCCCGTACTTCCACATCACGCCGAGCGACATGAACAACATCCCGTAGACGAGAAGCGCAAGCCACGTGGCCAGGAGGATGGCCAGCCAAATCCCAAGGTCCTCGAAGCGGAAGAAACCCTCCCCTGGAGCGGCCAATCCGGTCACAAGGGCCGACAGGAACACCACGATGGCGCTTGCCGGCCACACCAAGGTGAGGTAACCGAGCATGCGGTACAGAAGCACTTCACCACGGGCGATGGGTTTCGCGAGCAGGAAATGCATCGTTTCGGAGGTCATTTCTCCACGGATGAGCCCGGTGGCCAAAAACAGCGGAAGGAAAATGCCGAGGAGGAACACCACGCCGAGTTTGCCATAACCGAGCAGAAACGCACGGTGAGTCGCTTCCTGAATGAAGGCCTCGTCATCGGGATCTTCGTCCACGCCGTTGTCCCACAAGATGGTCGTCGAACCGAACCATTCCTTGCGTAAGATGCCGTCACAAATGACCCCGTTCCCGTTGGTGTCCTTGGCACCGTTGGGACGATCGGCCTCCAAACAATCGCCGTCGTCGTCCGCGCCCATCGTGGTGGGCGTGGCGTCGGTGACGGCAGGGAAGTCAGGGCCGTCCTCGTCGAACAGGCCGTCACCGTCGTTGTCAACCGACTCAATCGGGTCGTTCATGAAATCGATGTAGAAGAGCAGAACGGTGCTGAGCGCGACCATGCAGGAGGCGAGCACGACCCACGTCGACAGCCGAGTGCGGTATTGCCTCAGCGTGAACTCCGCCACGGCGGTCGCCTTTCGGTCAAGGCTGCTCCACGCTTTGGTGGACGAGGACATCAGCGTCCACCTCCGCCCACAAGATGGCCGATGACCGATTCGAGGTCGTCGTCTGGATTCTCAATCCGGGTCACCTTGAATCCGCCCTCGATGAGGAGAGCAGGAAGGTTCTGGTGCACAGCGCCGAGGTCGTGGGTCAGGACATCCACCACACCTGACGACGGGATCATCACGCCATGGACGTCCTCCATGTCGATGATTGATTTCGCAAGGCGCTTCGCTTCCCCACAGTGGATGTGGATGCGGTGTGGGATGCGGTCGAGTTGCTCACGGATGCCGTGCACGTTCCCAAGGGCAAGCACTTGCCCGCGGTGCAGCAGCACAATCTGTTCGGTAATGCGTTCAATCTCGCCTAAGATGTGGCTGCTGACCAAGACCGTGCGGCCCATTCGGCCAAGCTCCCTGACCACGTTCATGATGGTGGTCCGTGCCAAGGGGTCACATCCCGTGAGGGGTTCGTCGAGCACGATGAGGTCAGGGTCGTTGACCAGGGCGTGCGCGATTTTCACCCGTTGTCGCATGCCCTTCGAATAGCGCCCGATTTGGGTGTGCATCACGTCCTTCAGGTTGACGAAATCGAGCACCCGCTCGGCTTCCACCTTCGCTTCGTCCCGTGTGAAACCGTGCAGCCTCGCGAAGGTGGTCACGAAATCAAAGGCGGTCATCCAATCGTGGAGTTTCTCGGATTCTGGCACAAAGCCAACCCGTCCGTAGGGCGTAGGGTCTTGCCACGGGTCGATGCCGAACAAGCGAACCTGGCCGGTGGTCGGCTTGCAGCGGCCCATCAGGAGGTTGAACAGGGTCGATTTCCCTGCGCCGTTGAGCCCGAGGATACCCGTCACGCCGCCGGAGATGGCCAAATTGATCTGACTCAGCGCATGAATACGACCGTAGGTTTTCCCAACGCGATCGAAGACCACCGCGGGAATCTTCTCCGGAACCGGTTCCAAAACCGGTTGAGGGGCTGGCCCAACCTGACTGAGATCCGGCGTCATTCCCGGGTCACCTCCATGCTTGCCACGCGGTTGGCCAGCAGGTAGAGAGAGAGCACGTTCATCGCCACGACGGAAACCAGCGACCACGTCCACGGGATGTCGTAGTTGGATTCGGTTCCCACCAAGGCTTGACCGACGTTGGCCAGGGCATCGTACGGCGAAAAGAGGTAGAGCACGTCCTGCTCAAAGATCAGGGCCACAAGGAAGGCCACCGATTTCGACCCAAGCACCAAGGCGAGCAGACCGATGGCGGGAAAGAAGCCGTTTGTGGACACGCTGGACATCGCCAAACCAAGTGACGTGTAGGTCACGACCAGCAGCATGCCGGCCGCTGTGGCGCCAAGGAGGATGGGGAAGGTGTCGACGATCCACGCCCAACCCCGGCCCATCGCCAGCACCTCAACGGTGTAGTAGACGAACAGGCTAAACACGCACAGGATGAACAGGACCGTCGCCGCGGCGAGGTACTTCATGGCGACGTAATCCAAGCGCGTGATGGGCCGGCTGAAGTACAGGGCGGACGTCCCGTTCAAGCGGTCCTCTGAGATCATGGTCCCGACGATGAGCGCTGTGACCACCGGGTAGTACAGGACGTTTCTCGGGAAGAAGCCGAGCACGTGCGCGTACAAACTGTCCCTGCTGACCATGAAGACTTGGCCTAATCCATCGCCAAACAAGGAGCCGAGCAGCACCGGGAAAATGTCCCCAATTGATCCAATAAGGACCAGCACAAGGTAGACGCGCACCAAAATGGGCCAAGGACGGTGACCGCTCTTGACCAAACCGAGCATGTGATGCCGGTACACGGCGTAATTTCGCGCCCAGCGGGGGTTCAGCGTCCCCGTCCACGGCAGGTAGGTTTGGGTGAAGACCTGCCCGCTTGGCCCGGACTTCGCAACGCTGGCCTGTCCCACGTCGTCCGCAGAGTACGCGGCTTCAATCCTCGATGCACCGGTGACGGGCGAGGCTTCATCGAAGCGAACCTCCTCGGTCACCGGCTCGGCCGCCGTTTGCTCGGCCGCCTCCTCGCTCATCTCGTCTCACCCCCGGCGAGCAAATCTTCGCTGGACTTGACGTCGTGGCCAAGCCGTTCCATGATGGCGATGAACAGGTCTTCCAAGGAGGCCTCGTAGGTGTGGAGGCGACGCACTTGGGCGCCGGTGGAGGCGGCCACTTCGAGCACCTCGCGCGGCACATCGTCGCGGTCGTCTGCGACGCGCATGACCCGCCCTTGCCGTCGGACGCGCAGGCCTCGGTCGAGCATGCCTCGCTCCATGGCGTCGGCCGCGCCCCACACGTGCACTTCGTACTCGCGGTCGATGGCCTTCAGGTCCTCGATCTTGCCCTCTGCAACAAGCCGCCCCTTGTGCAAGAGCACGATGCGTTCGCAGACCTGCTCGACGTCGTCCATCAGGTGCGAGGCCATCAGCACACTTCGCTGACCGTTTCGCACCGTCGTGTCCAGCGTTTGGAGCATGAAATCACGTGCGGCAGCGTCGAGACCGTTCGACGGTTCGTCTGCGATGATCATCTCTGGATCATGGACGATGGCGCACGCGAGTTTGGTGGCCTGCCGCATGCCCGTGGAATACCCGTCAATTCGGCGATAGCGCTGTTCGCCGAGTCCGACGTATTCGAGGCATTGGTGAGCCCGCTGCATGGCCACCACCGGATTCATGCCGAGCAATTCACCGGCGTATCGGACCTGATGGATGCCGTCCATGCGAGGGTCCAGCGCTTCGTATTCCGGCATGTAGCCGATGCGCTGCCTGATGCTCGGCCCCTCGGTGCGGATGTCATGGCCCAGAACATGGCCCTCTCCTGAGGTCACTTGGATGAGGCCGAGGAGGGTCTTGAGCAGCGTCGATTTCCCTGCGCCGTTGGCGCCCAGCAGTCCGGTGGCGCCCGCCTCGATTTGCAAATCCAGGGCGTTCAACGCCACGTGTTCCCCGTAGGCTTTGGTCAACGCCTTCGTGTGCACGATGGGTGCACGCGCTTCGACCATGGGCAGCGGTTGGCGTGGAGGGCCTTTCAACCCGACCCCAAAATGGACTCAAGAAGAGGGCTGCAGGCCACCACGGACGCGCACCGCGATGCCCTTCTGCATCGCCATGGCTTCCTCCGCTGTGCATTGGGCCACGCCATGGGCGACAAGGGCGCCTTCAGGGTCAAGCACCAAGCAGGAGACGCCCGGACGCAGGTGCTCTGAAGCGGCGAGGATGAAGCCATGCATGACGTTGCGGCCTGCACCGACAAAGGGCACAGCGTCCTCGATCACGGTGAGGCTTGCAGGTGCTGTCTTGTCGTCGAGGTTGAGGGCATGCAGGATTTTCGCGCCTTCATCGGTCAGGGACAAACCGCCGTTGCCCAAGCGAGGCGAGAGGATGTGTCGACCTTGGCTGTCCTTGACGTTCCGCACGCGTCCCGTGCTGCTCATGACAAAGGTGGCTTGGCCGACGAAGGCTGTAGCCACCGAGCGTTCCAGATTCAACTCAAGCATGCTCTTGTCCACGGTTTGGGCGCGAAGTACGTCGAGTTCGACTTCGGTGAGGCCATCGGCATCAGGGGCCACCCTCGCCTCAAGGCCTGCATCGCGCAAGGCTGCGTCAAAAGCATCGCCCACGCTGTCGGCCCGGAGATCAACCGTGACGAAGGGACGCTGTTCGAGGTTCAAGCGGGCCAGTTCACGGCGTACCCAAGCGTGATCAACCGGTCGACGCCAGAGCCATTCCGGTCCTTCGACGTGGGCAAAGGGTTGCAGGTCTTCGAACGACCACGGCACGAGGCCGATGGGGCTGAGCACCAGCACCTCGAGACCGGGGTTGGCGGCACGGGACCGCATCACATGAGCTCCTGCGCGGTCCCGCCATGGCCCCGGCGCGCCGTGCAGGATAACGACTGCTCCGTCTTCTGAAGCCGGACTCCAAGCGCGATGAAGGCGGCGACGTGAGGCGACAACTGCGGGGCGGACAAAGGTGTCCTCGCCGGCCCAGCGAAGGGCGCCCTGTCCCGGCGTGTTCTGTGCTTCAACGACCCAATCCCACGCCGATTCCCACTGGCCACGCGCAGGCGACGTGTCGCTGGCCGCAGCTCGGTCGTTCATCAGCAGGTGCTCGGCCGCGGGGATTGGAGCGGTTCCACGTGCGGGAGAGGTGGTCAACCAGAGGAAGGCCTCGCGCAGCGCTGGATGTGCGTGGCTGCGGCGTTCGGCGCGTTCCCAGATTCGTCCGTCATGGACGGCTTGGCGGCACGCAGCAAGTTCGGCCAAGGTCACCTCGAGGTTGAACCGCGAAAGAAGCACCATGCGCTCGTCATCGTCCATCTTCCGCACGTCTTCCGGCGTCAACGAAGCCACGCACGGCATCAGCACGGGCCACTCCCGGAGGTCCCCAAGGTGCACGGTGCCGGTCGGCGTCAGCATGCGGTCGTCCCTGGCAAACAACGCGTAGGCGGCTGAATCGAAGAGATCCGCGCCCAGCGCAATGAGCATGGGGAAGAGCATCGGATGCCCGCAGCCAAACATGTGCACCGGGCGCTCAGGAGGAAGCTCAGGCATGGAAGCGAGCATGATGCGCGCCAAATCCGCATAGCGCTGCTGCTCCATCACCGGCACAATGCCGCCGATGGGGTGAACGCTGAACCCGTGAGCGCCCATGCCGCGGGCGCTCATGCGGCGCAGGTCGGCATGCAGCCCCCCTTGGATCGGACCGTTGAGCATGGTGGAGCCGGCGGCCGCAAGGCTGGCCTCCGCGCGCTGTGTGGTCTCCAGCACCGCCTCGTGCACCTCGTCGCGGGTCATGTCTGGGCGGGTGAACACGTCGAGCATGGTCGCGACGTCAACGCCGATGTCACGTTGAAAGGTCACGATTTCTTCCACGCCGACTTCAACGTCCCCGTACACGTAGGCCTGAAAGGTGCCCGAATCGGTCATGATGGCGCCGGGGTAATCCAGCAGGTCATGCACGCCGTGCTCAAGCGCATGCTGGCGCAGTTTCTCGTGCTTCCAGATGATGTAACTGTTCGTGATGAGCATCTCGATGCCGTAGGTGTCCCACATCTCACGCGGTTCGATGGTTCGGAGGTTCGGATTGATGACCGGCAGCAGCGTTGGGGTGGTGACCACCCCATGCGCTGTGGACAACGCCCCCACGCGTGCTCTTCCGTCACGCGCCTTGACCTCAAAACGGCCCACGTGTTCCTCGCGAGAGGGTTTCGGGTCGTCCCGCGCATGCTCGCGCCACGCCGCCATGGCCGGCCCACCGCGCCTTGTCCTTCAAAGGGTCCCATCATCACGCAAGCCAAGCCGTGCCGCAAGACGCCGATGTGCGGTGTTCTCCACGGCGCCCAAGTGGCCGCTGATGGTCGCTCTTGAGACCCCGATTTCGGCGGCCACGTCGGCCAGTGTGCACTTTCTTGGGCGTTCGTAGTAGCCCAACCTCCACGCCGTCGAGAAGGCATGCATCTGATGCTCGGTCAGTCCGGCGAAATCGCTGCCCTCCTGTTCGGTGAGGCGGACCACAGAGACCGTGCCGTTCGGGTTCCACGACTGGAATCCCTTGACCATGGCACTGCACCCCGCAGGGGTTCCGCGCACGATGATGTTCGCACCAGAGACGCCAATGGATGAACCTGGAGCCACCACGGCGTTCCAGATGTCACGCCCGAGTTTCAACAGTCCATGCGAATTTTCGACGAGGGCCGTGACCAGCACGCGACCGCCTACGATCTCTTCGCCAATCACCTCGATGAGCCTGAACCACGGCACGCGGTCGATGTCTTCGATCGTCATCCCCTCAGCGAGCGTGAGTTGAAGCACGTAGACGATGGTGTTCTTCTCGTAATGCCGGCTCACGCTGGCCATCAGCACGGCCTCTTGACAAACCGAAATCTGGTCTTTGAATTCTGAATTCGCGATGGCGTGGGCAGGGTACCGCAGCCGAACTTCCTTCATGGCCTCACCTCTGTTGCTCCGCCTTTGGGCCTGTCGCCGACCCTCATTCTCCGATCCAGTCGAGCAATCGCCTGTGGGCAATCCGGTCAACTTCCCTCAGGTGGCCGCTGATGGTGGCGTTGGACACTCCGGCGGCCTTGGCGATGTCGCTCAGAGCACAACCTCTGGGCACGTCGAAGTACCCCATGGACCAGGCCAATCGAGCCGCCTCAACTTGCTGAGGGGTCAATCCAGCATCGGCGTCATGGTCGGCATCACCCGAGCGGACCACGGCGATGGTGCATCGGTCGTTCCACAATCGGAACGCGGCCACCAAGGCTTGGCAGCCGTCGCTTGAACCGCGCAGGATGATTTCTGCCCCGCGCCGGCCGATGCGGGTGCCTGGGCTGATGATGGCGTCGCCCACTTCCAGCGGGATGGTGACGAGTGGGTGCGTGAAGCGAACGATGGCGTAGTGCGCCTCACCGCTCTGGGTCGCTTCCGACCGAACGACTTCCTCGATCTTCAACCACGCGATGTCGTCGATGTCCTCGAAGGTGGCGTCAGGCGCCAGGCGCAACCGGACCATGACGGTGACCGCGTCGTTCGCATCGGAACGGCCCAGCGTGTTCAACAGTTCGAATTCCTCGATGCGGTTGAGCTGCTGCACGAATTCCGTGCCCAGCAACACATCCGCTCCGTATCGGAGGCGAATTTCCCTCATGCATCCGCCCCCACGTGCACAAACTCCACGTTTCCGTGAGCCAAAATGAAATCTCGACCGAGGTCGTCAAAACTGTCGAGCAGCACCCTGTCGAAGCGCAAGCGATGCACCTCAGGATCGGCTTCGAGGTCGGCCTTGATGCCCTGCAGCGTTCCCGGAGCGGCGCCACAGGATACGCACGCCCCAGTCAAGTCCAAGACCAGGTCAAGGCCCTCTGAGGTGACCTCGTATTGCGTGGCCTTGATGCCACCACCGTGCCCGTCCAGCGCAGCACGGACCGTGCCAAGCCGCGCCAACAAGGCCGGCACGAAATGGGGGGTTCCTGCGGCGTCGGAGAGCGGGAGGTTCCTGAGGCGTTCCTCTTCCTCTGGGTCCAGCGACGCCTCAAGCCGCTTGTTGGCCTCCTCCTCCATGGAAGCCTTGGCTTGGGCGGCGTACATCGCCACCAAATCCTCCGCGTCCATGAACAGCGCATGCTCACATCACCTTAGAACTCGCGGCCGAAGTGGGTCTGCTGTAACCATCCGCTTCATAAGACCGGGCTTGGACCAAGACCCATGGCCGGCGGACTGCTTGACGTCAAAGGCCTCCACGCCACCGTGGAAGAGACCGAAATCCTTCGCGGGGTTGACTTGACCATCAATGCCGGCGAGGTTCATGCCATCATGGGCCTCAACGGCGCAGGGAAATCCACCCTCGCTTCGGTCATCATGGGCCACCCGGACTACGAAATCACGGAGGGGAGCGTCCACTACGACGGCCAGGATTTGACCGAACTCGAAGTTCACGAGCGGGCCCGCTCCGGTCTCTTTCTGTCCTTCCAGTACCCGCACGCCATTCCCGGTGTCCAAGTCGGTACCTTCCTGCGGAAGTCCGTCGCCGCCGTGCGCGGCGAAGCCCCGAAGGCTCGCGCCTTCAGGCAGGAACTCCAAGCGGCCATGGACGTTCTTGGCATGGACCGGTCCTTCCTGAGCCGTTACGTCAACGACGGGTTCAGTGGCGGCGAGAAGAAGCGACTGGAAATCCTCCAGATGCTGCTCCTCCAACCACGGATGGCCCTTCTGGACGAAACCGATTCCGGACTGGACATTGACGCGTTGAAGGCCGTCGCTCAAGGCATCAACAGCCTCTCCAAAGATAGCGGCGTGCTGCTGATCACCCACTACAACCGCCTGCTCGAATTGGTGGTCCCTGACGTGGTTCACGTGATGATCGACGGGCGCATCATCCAGAGCGGTGGCCCAGAATTGGCGCAACGGCTTGAAGCGGACGGTTATGAGTGGCTGATGCCTGCCACGGCATGAGGTGAGCACATGAGCGACGAAGCAAGGGACGCGGTCGGCGAGTACCGCTACGGTTTCCACGACCCCGAAGTGGCCACCATCCGCTTTGACAAGGGCCTCAGCGAACAGGTCGTCCGCGACATCTCCGCGCTCAAGAACGAGCCCGAGTGGATGACTGAACTCAGGGTCAAGGCCTACCATCACTTCGTCGAGCGACCGATGCCCGACTGGGGCAACGAATCCCTGCTCAACAGCATCGACTTCGAAGCCGTCACCTACTTCCTGCGGTCCTCTGAAGGAACCGAGCGCGACTGGGACGATGTTCCAGAGGACATCAAGCGCACTTTTGACCGGCTCGGCATCCCCGACGCCGAACAGAAGTGGCTCGGAGGCGTGACCGCCCAGTACGAATCCGAGGCGGTCTACCACAGCATCCGCGAGGACCTTGAAGCCCAAGGCGTCCTTTTCCTTGACATGGATTCTGGCCTTCGTGAACATCCCGAGATCGTCAAGCGTTTCTTCAACACCGTCATCCCCTACACGGACAACAAATTCAGTGCCCTCAACACCGCAGTGTGGTCCGGTGGCTCGTTCATTTACGTCCCCAAGGGCGTTCACGTTGAAATGCCCGTCCAGGCCTATTTCCGCATCAACGCGAAGAACATGGGGCAATTCGAACGCACGCTCATCATCGCCGATGAGGGGTCCTCCATCCACTACGTTGAAGGCTGCACAGCACCGACGTACTCCACCGATTCACTGCACTCTGCTGTGGTCGAACTCGTGGCCATGGACGGAGCAAAAATCCGGTATTCGACCATCCAGAACTGGTCCTCGAACGTCTACAACCTCGTGACCAAGCGCGGTGTTGCTCACGCCAACGCCACGGTGGAGTGGGTGGACGGAAACATCGGCTCGAAATTGACGATGAAATATCCCGCCGTGATCCTGAAGGGTGAAGGTGCCCATGCAGAAATCATCTCCGTGGCCTACGCCGGAGAAGGCCAGCACCAAGATGCGGGATCGAAGGTGCACCACCTCGCCCCCCGCACAACCTCCAACATCCTGTCGAAATCCATCTCGAAGAACGGCGGCCGCTCCACCTACCGCGGCATGTTGCAGGTGCGCCCGAAGGCGGAGGGTTGCCGCTCAAAGGTGGTTTGTGACGCCCTCATGCTCGACGCGGACAGCCGCAGCGACACCTACCCAACGATGGAAGTCGGCAACGCCTCCGCCGACCTTGAGCACGAAGCCTCCGTTTCCAAGATTGCAGGCGACCAACTCTTCTACCTCATGAGCCGAGGTCACACCGAGGCTGAAGCGATGGGCCTCATCGTGAACGGCTTCTTTGAGCCCTTTACCCGCGAACTTCCCATGGAATACGCTTCGGAACTCAACAAGCTCCTCGAGATCGAGATGGAGGGAGCCATCGGATGAGCACCGCGATGGAGGACCCCTCCAGCGCGGTCCATCTCTGGCGCTCAACGCCTTGGTCGTGGATGCGACCCGAAGACGCCGACAGCACGGCCGTCCGCATGGTGCTCCATGACGCCGCCGGCAGTGTGTCCCTAAACGAGGGGAGTCCCGATCTCTTTCCTGTCGTGGTCGATGGGCCTGAAACGACCCTTCCGGACGTGGACGACATCGCCCGGCACACCTTGGCCGACCTCGACACCGCTCCCATGCACCTCAGCCTGGAAGGACACCACGAGGAGGTCGTCAACGTCGATCTTCGGGCGGCCGGCCACGTGGCCGTTGGCCGCTTGCACATCACCTGCAAAGGACAGGCCGTCGTTCACCTGCACCTTTCAGGCGACGCGGGCTGGTGCGGGCTCCACCTCACTGGGAAGGTCGCCAACGGCAGCCACCTCAGCGTGGTCGTGACCGACGAACTTCACCTCGAATCCCGCGTGGTGCGCTGCGACGATTGGCGCGTTGGTCGCGATGCGACCTTCGAAACGGGCACCTTGTCGGTCGGAGGCTTCCGAAGGAAGTCCGACCTCCGCCACCACCTCGACGCGACCGGAGGGAACGTTCGCATCGGGTTGGCGGTCCATGGCCAGGGCACCCGTCATGACGACCACCACGTCGAGATTCACCATCACGTGGGCCACACCTCCTCGTCCCTTGTCGCCAACGTCGCATGCGGTGGACGCAGCCGCAGCGTCGGCACCGGGCGCTTGGTCATCGACGCCGGTGCCGACGGCACCGACGCCGGCCAGGTGTTCCGCAACCTGCTGTTGAGTCAGGGTGCGCGTGCTGACGCGATCCCTGAACTCGAGGTCCTGGCCGATGACGTCTCGGCCGCACACGGTGCGGCCAGCGCAAGCCTCGACGAGGAACAGCTCCACTACCTGATGAGCCGTGGATTGGGCCCGGAAGAGGCAGCCGCGATGATCGTCGAAGGCTTCCTTGCCGACGCGTTCCGTCCCATCGCTGCAGCGGAGGCAAGGCGTACGCTCCGCGACCGGCTTACGGTTCACCTGGATTGTGCCCGCATCACCTGAGGTCATCGCATGGTCGACGCTTCCGATTTCCCCATCCTCTCTCGGTCGGTGAACGGCAAGCGTTTGGTCTATCTGGACAACGCGGCCACGACGCAGAAGCCACAAGTCGTCATCGACGCCATGAACCGCTACTACACCAACAGCAACGCCAACGTTCACCGGGCGGTGCACACCCTTGCAGGCGAAGCCACCGACGGCTACGAAGCCTGCCGAACCAGCCTCAAAGCATGGTTCAACGCTGACCGCGTCGTGATGACGAGCGGCACCACGGAGGCGATCAACCTCGTTGCACACGGCTGGGGACGTGCCAACCTCGGCGAAGGCGATGCGGTGGTTCTGACCGAAATGGAGCATCACAGCGACATCGTCCCTTGGCAAATGTTGTCCAAGGAACGTGGCGTCGAACTGCGCTATGTTCCGGTTCTGGAGGACATGACCCTTGACATGGAGGCCTACGAGGCCTCGTTGCACGGGGCCAAACTCGTGTGCGTCGTGCACACCTCCAACGTGTTGGGCGTCCGCAATCCCGTGGAGCGCATCATCGAACAGGCCCATGCTTCAGGGGCTCGCGTGCTGCTCGACGCAGCACAAGGCGCGCCCCACACGCGAATTGACGTCTCCGAACTTGACGTTGATTTCCTCGCGGTTTCGGCCCACAAGATGCTCGGACCGACCGGCATCGGCTGTTTGACGGTCAACGAAGCGGCGTTCGATGAAATGGCGCCGTTCATGGGCGGAGGCGACATGATCGACCAGGTCACCATCGAGGGTTCCACCTACCAAGACAACGAACACAAATTCGAGGCAGGGACCCCTCGCATCGCCGAAGCCATCGGGTGGAAAGCGGCCATGGATTACCTCGAGAAGGTGGACCTTGACGCGGAGCACCACCGCTTGCTCGGCATTGCGCGATGGACGGCAGCAGCCCTGCGCGACCTCGGTTGCACGGTCTACGGCCGCCACGATGACCTCGATTCGGCCGTCGTCTCTTTCCTCCACCCTGCGCTGCACGCGGAAGACATGGCCCACCTGCTCGACGCGCAAGGCTACGCGGTCCGCACCGGCCACCACTGTGCCCAACCTTTGCTGCACCGTTTGGGCATCTCAAGCACCGTCCGCGCCTCCTTCTACCTCTACAACACGATGGAAGAAGCAGAAGGCTTCGTCAAGGCCTTGGAACACGTGTTGGACCGTTTCGGAGGGTCGTCATGATCTCCGAAGCTTTGCAGGACATCATCCAGGAATTGGCCGAAATCGAAGACCGCATGGAGCGGTTCGAGTTCATCTTCGACCTTGCCGACGATGTCCCTGAACTTCCTCTTGAAGCGTGGAGCGACGACAACCGCGTCAAGGGCTGCCAGTCGCAGGCCCACCTCGAGGTCAGCCTCGAAAACAACCGTGTCCTGCTGAGGGGCGGTGCAGACGCTCGTTTGGTTCAGGGCCTGATGGGCTTGCTGGCGCTCGGCATGCACGATCAGCCGCTCGCCGTGGCTCGTGCGATGACCGTGGACCACATCAAAGAGGCCGGAGTGTTGAACTCCCTGACGCCGAGTCGTTCGAACGGCGTTCGCACCATGTTTGACATGATCACGCAACGGCTGGAGGCGATGAGCGATGGTGAATGAAACCGACGTCTTGGACGCACTGCAAACGGTTGAGGACCCCGAACTGGAAATTTCGATCGTCGAGCTTGGTCTCGTCTACGCGGTCCGCATCGAAGCCAAGGACGAGGGCCCGCACGCTGAAATTGACATGACCTTGACCAGCCCGGGATGCCCCGCGGCTCCTGAAATCATGGCCGCCACCCACCGAGCTGCGCTAAACAGCGGCTTATCGACCGTCCACGTCAATCTCGTGTGGACGCCCCGTTGGGATCCAAGCATCCATGCGAGTGAAGACGCGCGGATGGACATGGGCATCTGGGACTGACGTCACAGCCTTGAAGCAAGGCCCGCCATGCCAAACCGTGCGACGAGCGGGCGTCTGCCTCGACCTCCGGGACCTGCCCTTCGGCGAAGGCATCGGAGAAGCACGCAAAGCCGCCATGCGTTGGATCGATCTTCTTGCTGACCTTGGGCTCGGCCTTTGGCGGGTTCCCGGGTTGGCGGCCCGTGACGCGGACGGCCGGCCGCACTCCGGGCTGGCCTTCGACGCCTCGCTCCATCGCGGCTTGGCGGAAGACGTCGAGATTGATGATGAACACATCACGGCATGGCTGAGCGAAGAACCATGGCGAGTTCACCACGCCGTGCACGCGACCATCGCCAAAACCGAAGGCGAAGACTGGCGGGCTTGGCCCGACGCGTTCCGAGCTGAGGACGGCAACCTCAGCGTCGAGGTGGACGCCAACCGCGTCCGATACCATGCAGGACTGCAACTCCAGATGGAGATCGGTTGGAAGATGGTGCTGCACCACGCCAACATGCGCCAGGTGATCATTGTCCTCGACGTCGCTTCCGAGACCTCGCCAGCGTCCATCGAAGCATGGACGCAGCAAGCCCGGGAAGCGTGGCCGATGCGCGTGACCACGAACGCCCGTCGTGCCCACGTGCTCGCGTTGGGCGATGGCATGGACGCCACGTTTGTCGAAGATTTGCCCGAACTTCCCGTCGGTTTCGTGGTGCACGGTGATGATCCGGAAGGAGCCGCCCTCGGTCGGCTTCGCTGGTCATCACAACGTGCCGGCGAGGACGAGACCTGCTTTGGTTTGCTTGATGGGGCTGGGACCGATGACCTGCATGCGCTGCTTGAAGGGCCTGCGAGGTGGGTGGCCCCGTCATTCCATGACCTCGCACCGGCGGGGCACAGCCCGTTCGATGCGGACGTGCTGATGCCCTACGCCATCGCCGCGCACGAACGAGGTCGCTGAAATGCAGGCCATCGGAATCGATGTCGGGGGCAGCGGCTGCCGCCTCGCCGTGGTCAACACCACCACCGGCGAGGTTGAGGGCGAGGTGGTGCGGCTTGAGCATGACCTCCAGACCTCGGCGCAGGACGTCCTTGTCGCGCTCCGTGCTGCGCTGGACGGCTTCCCGTCCCTTCCAGTGGGGCTTGGTTTTCCTGGGCGTGTGGATGGAAGCACGGTACGGACCGCACCCAACCTTCGCTCAACGTGGCCAGGCACCGATGTGGCCGAGGCCCTCGGCAGGCCCGACCTCGTGCTGCTCAACGATGCGGACGCGGCGGCCGTGGCCGAGCAGCGCCTCGGGGCTGCCGCTGGTGAGGTCGGAACGGTGCTCGTGATCACCGTCGGGACGGGCCTTGGCAGTGGGGTCCACCACGCAGGACGGTTGGTGCCGGGCTTCGAACTGGGACTGCTTCCCCATCCCACGCGTGGTGGCGTGCTGGAAACGCACGCAAGCGGACGCGCTCGTACACTCGAGGCGCTGGACCTGCCGACGTGGTCGAGCCGATTCAACGAAGTCCTGGCCGTGATGGAACAGGCCGTCGACGCCAGCCTCATCGTCGTTGGAGGTGGCCTCACCGAACACTGGGACACCTTCTCGCCGCTGCTCAAGGCTTCGGCGCCGCTGTGCAAGGCAACCTTCGGGGCGGATGCAGGGCTCATCGGCGCGGCCTTGGCGGCCGTTGACCTCAGCGCTTGACAACGATGGTCAACAAATCGCCGTCCTTGAGCAGGTGGTCGAGGCCAACGCGCTGCCAGTCGAATTTCGCGCTCGGACCCTTGACCTTCGCGTATCGGAATTTCCGGACGAAATCACGATGCAATTTGCTGCAGATGGTCTCGACCGTCGAGGTGTCCTTCACGATGAGCGGTTCCTCAAGATCGGCTTCACCGCCCTGTGGTTTGAGGAAGACGCGCATGAATCCGAGGTTGTCGTAGATGAAATCCTTCAGTTCTTCCAACCCTTGTTCCTTGAACGCAGAGATGCGCATGATGGGCCAATCGTTGGGCAGCATGGACTCCGCATGCTGGATTTGCTCCTCCGTGGCGATGTCGATTTTGTTGATGGCCACGACCGCTTTCTCGTAGACGCGGTTCATGGCAAGAGCGTCCACAATCTGTTCTGCTGTGGTGTCGTGACGCAAGGTCACAATGGCGCTGGTGTAGCCGAAGGTTCGGATGATGGCGCCCATCTCCTCGGGCGTCAGGTGGGTTTGTTCCACCGTGGTGCGGACGTCGATACCGCCTTTGTCCGAGCGCACGATGAAGACCGGAGGGCGCTCCTCGTTCAGGCGCAAGCCTGCGTTGTGCAATTCACGGTAGAGCACATCGAAGTGGCCGTCTTGGAAGGGATCGACGATGAACAACACCATGTCAGCCGCACGGATTACACCGAGGATTTCCTTCCCACGGCCCTTGCCTTCTGCAGCACCCTTGATCAGACCGGGCAAGTCCAAAATCTGGATTTTCGCACCGCGGTGCTCCATGACGCCGGGGATGCACGTCAGCGTCGTGAAGGCGTACGCACCGGTCTCCGAATGCGCGTCGGTGACCTTGGAGATGAGCGTGGATTTTCCGACCGATGGGAAACCGACCAAGGCCACCGTGGCATCGCCCGACTTGCGGACCTCGAAGCCCTTGCTCGGACCGGCGCTCCGCGCCGAGGCCGCGGCCTTCTCCTGCTTGAGTTTGAGCTGGGCGATCTTGGCCTTCAACTTCCCAATATGGGCGTTTGTGGCCTTGTTTTTCTGGGTCTTATGGATCTCGTCCAGGAGCGCCTGAATTTGCTCCTGGATCGTCGCCATGCGTCGTCCCCGTGTGTGTGGTCCGCGAGTCAGGCTTCAACCTCACCCTTGGAACAGGCCCGAGAGCGAGGCTTGAAACACGCGAAGCATGCGCTCAAGGCATGGGCCTCGAGTTGGTGCTCCTTCTCGTTGACCGGCCTCGGTTGGCCGCGCTTCTTGAGCGCACGTGGGACGAGGTTGACGCCGCCATGGAAGCCACCCAACTGCGCCCTGACCGACCCGACGCCGACGCTCGACTCGTCCGTCCGTTTGACATCGATGCGGAGGCGGAGTGGCTCGACTGGTCCGAGGCACAAACGGGCGTGGACCGCAGCCTCCCGCTTCACGCCTCGCTGCGGACGTGCGAGGACGGCGAGGAAGGCCTGTTGCACCTCATGCGATGGGCCAGCCCCGGCGCGTGGGAAGTCTGGGAGGGCCGAGCCTTCCTGTATTTCGATGTCCTTCTCGGCCGTGACGTGCCCCACGTGGACGACCTCTACACCGAGTCGACGTGGTCGGCCATCAGGGCAGCGGCCGGCAAGCGGACGGAAACCGAGCTCGTCGAAGCGGTGATCCTCGACTGGATGCAACGTCGCGAAGCGCTCGGCGAGACGCTGGATGAGCACCGCGACCCGCGGATCCTTCCCACCCACGAGGCGCACGTCCGGGCCACTGGGAGTTTGTCGCACGCCCTCGGACGGTTGGCCGCTGAAGGGAACCTTGTGGGCATCGTAGGGCGTGAACACCTGACGGCGACGGCATGGGGCCATGGGGCATGGAACCTCACGACCCTCTTGCATGACGGCCTTCCGTCGTCCAAGTGACGACGGGTTGAAAGACGGGGGCACGAAGGCCACCACCATGACGGAAGACCTCCCAGAGGAGGAACCCATTGAGGTGACCGTTGAGGAACCGGAGGTTGAACCGGAACCCGTCGACCCACTCACGGAAGCCTTGCAGCGGGCCGAAGCGGCGGAGAAGGAAATCGCCTACCGCGAGGCCGACCTGCAAAACGCCCGGAAGCGCTTCGCGCAGGACCGTGCGGACATCGCGCGCTACGGCGCCCAGCACCTCGCGCGACGCATGGCCAGCGTCCTCCTTGACGTAGAGCGGGGCCTTGCGTCCACCGAAGGCGATGACGGCCCGGCCGCCGAAGCCCTTCGTCTTCTGCACGATCGCTTGACGGCCGAGTTGAAGGCAGCAGGCGTCGTTCGCATCGAAGCCAAAGGGAACGCCTTCGATCCCTCGAAGATGGAGGCCATCACCACCGTTCCGGCGACGGACGAACATCCGGCCGGCCACGTCATCGAGGAACTTGAGGCCGGCTTCATGCTCCATGACCGCGTGCTGCAAGCCAGCCGCGTGGTCGTGGCGGCTTGACTCAGCCGACCACGGCGCCTTCATGCAGCAGGGAAAGCCGGTAGAGCGCGTCGTGCTCAAGCATCCATTCGATGACCGCTGCGGGAACGTTGGGGCCAAGCACGGTGCGCACCGCGTCATCGTCGCCAACCGTGGAGAGCATGCGAGCCGTTTCCCGGACGCGCCAACCCTCTCGGTCCCGACGCGCTTCAAGGGGAACGCGAACCACCGTCCAACCGGCTGCTTCGTACAGCATGGCCGTGTCTTCGTCTGAGGTCAGCAAGACGCCTTCGCCATGGACGGCGGTGGCGTGCTCAACCCAAGCCGGCGGGTCGTTGATGTCGGGGATGTGGCAGTAGGTCAAGCGGACCACGTCCTCCTCATCACACGCGTCTGCGGCCCATGCCCGAATCATCGCTTCGCGCTCGGACGCCGACCACGGGTTGCGCATGGAAGCCTCGGCCTCTGAGGAGCCAATGGCGATCATCACGTCGTCCGGTGCAGCGTGGGCCAAGGCGGCCTTCACCACGCCCTCATGCCCACAGTGGAAGGGCTGGAAGCGCCCCAACACCACGGTGCGGACCATGTTGTGGCCTCAGTCAAGATCGAGGTTGGACAACACCGCTTCGAGGCGCGCGACCTCTTCTTCGATGGAACGGCGTTCCTTGCTGCCGATGCGTTCCTCGAGCCGCTCGGTGAGGATGTTGATGTCCTCGCGGATGGCCAGGCGCTGACGCTCCGTTCGGCGGTCGATGACCTTCATGCGGGCTTGGGCCGCGTGCTGACGGGCGCGCTTCTGCGAGAGCTTCTCCTCGGTTGGAGCGGGCGCCTTGTCCAGTTCGACGGCGACAGGGAAAGGAATCACGATGCCTTCCTGCGTGAATTCAGCGTCAATCATGCTGAGCAACTGGTCGTTGGCGATGCGCTTGTCGGCAAAGGACGCAAGCCACACATAGAGGCGGTAGACCTTGGCGTAGTCCGACATCTCGAGGAATTCGACGTGGGGCGCGGGGTCGTCCAAAACGTACTCTGAATCGCGAGCGACACGGAGCAGCGTGTGCTTGACGTGAGCGGATTTCTCGTCGTAATCCACACCGACGTCCACGCTCAGGACCACACGGCGTGGAAGGCCATCGCCACCGCCACGGGCCATGTTGGTGATGGTGGTGTTGACGAGGGTGTTGTTGGGGATGATGACCAGTTCTTCCTCGAGGGTGAGGATCTTGGTGGAGAGCATGCCCATGGTCATGACCGTACCTTCAATGCCGTCGACCACAATGCGGTCGCCGTTGTCGAACGGTCGGTCAAGAGACAGCATGAAGGAGTTCATGATGTTCCCGAGCGTGTGCTGGACGGCCAAACCGATGATGATGGAAAACACCGCCAAGGACGCGAGCACGCCGGAGAGGTTGATGGACAACTGCTCCGCGGCCAGCACGATACCGATGGCCCAAACGGTGCCCCGGGCGAGGAAGACAAGCAGAGGGTTGGAGCCTTCGACTTTGACGTCACGGCTCTTTTGCATGTTGTCGAGGAAGGTGGTGAAGACCACCTTGATGGTCGCCGAAAGGGCAGAGGCGGAGATGAGGATGAGCGAGGCATAGACGTACGCAGGCGCAGACTCACCGAAATCGTCGAAGAGCCACTGCACCATGAACAGCGCCGCCACAAGGGTGACGCTGAGCAGCACACGGCTGGACACAATCTCGACGAGGTCGTCGTCCCATGAAGGCTGGGTTCGTCCAGCCAATTTCCGCATGAGGCCGAGGATGACCTTGTTTGTGAAGATCGCAGCAAGCGCAACAAAAGCCACGGCAATGACGGCTTGCATCCAAAATTCCAGTGCGTCCACAGCGGACAAATCCACCAAGCTGTCGGGGATGCCGAGCACGTCGTTCAAGGGGCGACCCATGGATGGCTGCCTCGCGCAAGCCCTCTAAGGCCTTCCGCCTGTCGACGAGGCGAGTTTCACTCTTCTTCGCCGGTGGGACCGAGCATCGCGCGCCACTCAAACAGGTCGACGCGGTGGTCGATGTCGACGTCCGAGGAGGTGATGATGCGGGATACCTTGGCGGGATCGAGGTCCTCGCCAAGAAGGGCCGACAGCCCGTTCAGGAGTTCGGGGCCGTTGAGCTTCCCGTCCTCGTCCGTGTCAATCTGCTCGAAGGCTTCGTCAGCGGTCATTCCTTGTTCCTTCAATGCGGCCAGCAGGCGGCCGAGGGCGCCCGCCATGTCCCAATCCATGTCGTTGAGCATGAGGTGGGACCTGTGCTTCTGCACTTAGCCCTTCCTTCAGATGGAGCGCCTCAACAAACCCACACCAAGCGAAGGGAATGAGAGAAATCAAACAGCATCTCGAGCATCCATGGGGGCGCTGCCCCTTTAGGGAGCCCTAAAAATCCTAAAGCGTCGAGCACCTCGCAACACCATGAACGGGCGGACCTTCGCCGGCGGTGTGGCGCTGATGCTGTTCAGTGCCCTTTTCCTCGGCATGGCTGCGCCTGGCCTCGATCCCGGCCACTTGGAGGCAGGTCAAGCGCATCCAGATTGGACGTCCGGCCGTGACGATGACGATTTTTGCGAGCAGTTTGAGGACGACGAAACGCAGTGCAATCAATATCCACAATGCGAATGGGAAGCCGAAGACGACGATGACGCAGAACCCGGCGAGGGGGATTGCGAAGAAGCCGAAGACGATGATGACGACGACGACGACGATGATGACGACGACGACGATGACGACGACGACGACGATGACGACGACGACGATGACGACGACGACGATAACGGCGGCGGCACCCCCGGAAACGGAGGTGGCGGTGGAGGCTCCAGCGACGTGGACACCGACAACGACGGAACGAACGACAATCTCGACGACGACGACGACAACGATGGCGTGAACGACAACGCCGATGCCTTCCCCCTCGATGCAAACGAAACGACCGACAGCGACAACGACGGCGTGGGCGACAACGCCGACAACGACGATGACAACGACGGCGTGGTGGACGACAACGACGCTTACCCAAACGACCCGAATGAGCAATACAACTTCGACGGCGATAGCGTCGGAGACAACGCAGACACGGACGACGACAACGACGGCGTTGAAGACGCCTATGACGCCTTTCCTTACGACGCCACGGAGTGGTCGGACCACGACGGTGATGGCCTCGGCGACAACGCCGACCGGGACGACGACAACGACGGCGTGGCCGATGATCAGGACGCCTTCCCTCTGGATCCGAACGAATCCAACGATGCCGATGGAGATGGGGTCGGGGACAACGCCGACAACGACGATGACAACGACGGCGTCAACGACGATGAAGACCAGACGTTTGACAACGAGAACGTGCAAAGGTCGGATCACGACGGTGATGGCTACCCCGACGATGAGGACCTGGACGACGACAACGACGGCGTCAACGACGAACTCGATGCCTTCCCGAAAGACCCGTCCGAGACCGCCAATTTCGACGGCGATGCGGTCGGTGACAACGCGGACACCGACGATGACAACGACGGTGTGCTCGATGAGAACGACGCCTTCCCCTTCAACGCAAGTGAATGGTCGGACAACGACTTGGACGGCATCGGCGACAACGCGGACACCGATGATGACAACGACGGCATCCTTGACCAAGACGACGATTTCCCGCGTGATGCAACCTACAGCGAAGACCACGACGGAGACGGAATGGCAGACTCGGTGGACCTTGACGACGACAACGACGGTACGCCGGACATCATCGACGCCTTCCCTCTCAACGCCTCTGAGAGCTCGGATTACGACGGTGATGGCATCGGTGACAACCGAGACATGGACGACGACAATGACGGTTTCCTCGACGTCTTCGACCGCTATCCAAGGTTCGCTGGGATCCCCAGCAGCGAGGAACAGGCCGGGGAGGATGGCTCGAACGTGGACGCCCCACAGGGCGAGCAAAGCATGACGTTGAACGCGTCGAACCTGATTGTCCTCCTGCTTCTGTCTTCGACGATCAGCATCAGCCTCGTGTTGCTTGCCCAACGCTTCCTGAAGACCAACTCAACCACGCGTCCAGAAGACAAGCAAGCCGTGGACATCAACGAAGAGAACCAAGAGGTGGAAGCATGAACGCCGCCAAAAAAATCCTTGACGCAAATGTAAGGAGCATCCTGAACCCAAGCGTTTGGTTGCTGATTGTCGCCGTCTCCCATACCTTGTTTGGCTCACTTGTGCCGATGATGCAAGCAGAACCCGGATCGGATGAATTCATTTCAGCCTCGTATGGGCTTGTGATTGCTGTGGTGCTGATCAGCATCTACGTCTTCACCCAGGACGCGCCCATGGCCAGAATGACGGCCGTAGTCGGCGCAGCCGTGTTCTCTTGGATCTTGATGCTGAGCCTCATCTCTGAAGGCGGAGACTTCCAGCTGACCGCTGAACTCTCACCGCCCTTTGTCTACAAATTCCAGCTCAACATCGAACTGGCTCCACCGCTGTTGTTGTGGGGCCTGTTGGCCACCAGTGGTTTCCTTCACTGGAACACCGGCGAGACAGAAGAGACCAGCACCGAGTGAGGGAACAGCATGTCTGAGGAGCGCGCGTACTTCGAGAACCTCCTCAAGAAGGGGTACCCGAAGGAAGACGCCCTCGCCTACACGCAGAAGTATTACCCCGACTTTACAGACCGACTCCCTGAACCGCCTCCTCCTCCGGCCTTTCTCGATGAGGACATGAACGAATGGCCCATCTATCACGAAGGGGGATTCCGCCTCGAACACCTCGTTGCGGAAAGCATCCTGCTTGCAGAGGCCATGCGAGACACCATCGTTGAACACCGCCAGAAAGTCATGGCCGCTGTTGGTTTGGTGGCTGTGCTCTTGCTGGCCGCTCTCGCCATGCAGATTCCTGCTCAGCTGAGCCCTTTGGAGGGCGATTGGATGAAGGCCGATGGTGAGATCATCACCTTTGCCGGTCAGGGCGAATACCTCGACCGAAGCGGATATGAGGCTGAATGGAGCCTTGACGGCAACATCCTGGAGGTCGTGTGGGTGGATCAACCACGTCAAGGCGATTCGACCACTGCGTTCGCACAAAGCGGCCGCGTCTCCATTGAGGACGACGGGGCGTACATGTGGCTCAGGTGGACGTCACTTACCGTCAACGGCGAGGCGGAGAGCCCCCCTGACACATGCATTCTTCTCATCGATGCAAACGAAGTGAGCAACATTCCTGCTTACGTGGACTTCGCAGAGCAGAACGTTGGCAGAGCGCCATCATGGTGCATAGACTGAGCGTTGCTTGACGGCGGCCCGAAACTCCTCGGGATCATGACCCATGGCTTCGAGTATGGTTGGGCACCTGCTGCAGGTCTTGGGCTTCCTTTCTCGGCATTTACCGCAGCATTTTTTCTTCGGTCCTTTGGCGATCATCTTTGGGGACAACCCGCTTCCCTCGAACTGTTCGAAATACCCGTCACCGCTTGCTGTGGTTTTTGCGCAGTTCCCACAATGTCCTGAGCAAGCTTGCCTTCCGCCCTGCTCAACCGTATTGAGCATGTCCCACACACAGTCAGGACAGAAAGAAAACCCGGCGGGAGGGTGAACGCCACAGGATGAACAGGCCGCCATAACCCCTCAGGGAAGGTTGCAGCACATAAGTTTAGGGCAACCTAAAAATCAAAAATTTGAACATTCGACTCGCTCGTCTGAAGCGGGGCGCCTCCCTGCAAAACCCGTGGAACGAACCGACTCTTGGGTTGTCCAAAGAAGCGCCAATGCGTGCCGCTCAGTAGCACAGCACGGTATCCGCTGAGGTGGCCAGAGCGATGACGCCCGGCGGGCCGCTCCACGCAATGGCCTCGTCAGGCACAATAATCCCGCCCTGACCCTCTTCAATGTCAGCAGTGGCTTTGAGCGAGTTGAAGGAACAGTGCCATCGAGCGCCGTTGATCAGCGTCTGGATGAAGCCCTGCGCCATGGCTGGAGGCGCACCCAGCCGCTCCGCAAGGCCCTCGAGGTAACCTGGTACGAGCATGCGCGTGGACGCCGCAGCAAAGAACACGTCCACGTCATGCCCGTCGGTGACGGCCTGCGCGGCACAGGCAAGGCCGACGACGGACTTCATCGGGTCGGTTTCAGGGTCGGAGACGAATTTCACGAAGACGCGGCAACTCATGTTTGGTGCAATGCCATGGATGATTTCAATCATCCGTGTGTGCTCGAAAGCACTGCATCTTGTGTCGCCGCTGTAACGGTCCTGTCATGTCGTGCCGTGCAGGTCGTGCTACGGTTGCATGGATGCCTCGGCGATGAAACCGAAGACTTCGACGGTGATGGTGATCTCCAGGCCGCCAGCGGTCCAGCCCGTAGTTGGCGAAACGGTGGTCTGCAGCGGGCTGGAAGGCTGGACGTCGTGCGAAACATCGCCCAATTCGGTGGGTGCATCGAACACCGGTGCGAGCGCGACGGCCAGCAGAATGGCGGTCACCGTCCACACGCGCATGAACCAACCTTGCTGTCGCAAACAAAGAGACTACGGCAACGCTCGCGATACCGGATTGATTTCGTAAGTGTAGAGGGATAATTTTCGGCAGCAATTATTTGTGTCCTCGTAGTGTCGGTCACCTCATTCGCGTCGGGGGCGACATTGTGATTCAACTGGTATCATTGAAGGATGCTGGTTTGGTCCTCTCTGCAAACTCACGTGTTCTGATCATTGGCACCATAGGATCTGGAAAATCATATGCCACGAGGCACCTGGCTCAGCAGAATGAGGCCATTATGGTCTACTCTATCGATGATTTTCGTAGGGAGTGTATGGCCTCGTCAGAATCTGGAGAGGCAGCTGCTCGGCAAAAGTTTCTCCTCGCTTGCACTGAACAAGACGGGATTTTCGAATTCACTGGTGCGGGCCCTCTCCACGAACCAGTTATGCAGGCTGCAACAAAAAATCCGTTCGATTTCATCCTCCGTGTGCACACACCCACTCAAGTTTGTATGGAACGTGTGGCCTTTCGGCGTGACTGGCCCCCCTACCCAACTAACATCATGCCAGATTCAGATCTCATCAATGCCATTTCCAATGAACTGGATCGGCACGGCTTCGACAGACAATCATCGGATTGGAACGGCCAGCTGCTTCTGCATGTCTCGGGAGTGATGGAATGAACCAGCAATCCATCATTGAATCCATCCGCACATGGGCAACAGGTTACACTCATGTCCGTTCTGCTTTCTTGTTGGGATCGCAGGCTCGTGGGGATGCCAATGGCCTTTCGGATGTGGACATCGTGATCGAAACATCCGCCAAACCGAGGTCTGTGCTCCGCCAACTCCAACGGTTGCTTCCCGTCGAATACCATCAATTGTGGGCAGATGGCAAACTCGTCCTTTGGGTCGGCCCTACACAAACCAAAGTTGACTGCTGGGTTGTTGATGATGCAACGCAATCCGCAAAGTACTACTGGGGTTCCAATCCATCGAAATTCGATGATTGGATTTTGATTGATCATGAAAACAACTTGGAGGAGCGGCTCCTCAAAACGCATCCAACGGCAACCAAATACCAAGACGTCGGTTGGTTGAACCATCGATTCGTCAATCAACTCGAGGCAGCATCGAAACATCATGCACGTAGTGACACATTCAGGTACATGTTCGCCATGCAAATCGCTTACGACGCTCTCATCAGGCTCGCATGCCATGTTGCGGGAGTTACTGATTCCCTTTTTCTGCCAAAGGCGGGCCACAGGGTGCTGGACCGTTTGTTGCCGGAATGGACTTCAGATCGTTTCGGAACGACGGGAAATCTTCGTACCGCAAACGAGCGCAAGCACAACCTGCTCGACTGTTGGAAAGACCTGCATGAATTGGCAATTAAGAGGGGCTTTTACTTGGGTGATTACGAGGAAGGATTGAGGTTCCTCGAGAGAATCATGGCACGAGACCACTTCTGGAACTTCCGGGACTTGCTGGATGGCACCACGACACCCTCTCTCAGAGGCCGGTTGTTTCGCGGGGCATGCCTTGTACCCCACCTTGGTGAATCTGCACTCGATGAGTTGCTCCAATCATCTGGAATCAAGTGGATTGTTGACCTACGGCGAGAGGAAGAACGAGACCAACGACCCTATCCTGATGACTTTCCGGTCCAGGTCCATCACTGCCCTACGTGGTATACCTCTGAGCGCCCAGAGGCGTGGCCGCAAAGGCGATCTGAGTTGGACAACGATTACCCCGGTGTTCTGATGAGTATGGCTCCCCATGTGCCACTCATCCTCAAACTCATCGCCTCAGGAGAGATTGGATACATTCACTGCCACGCTGGAAGGGACCGAACAGGCGTCATCTGTGCCCTTGTTCTTCGCATATTGGGGCATTCCAGGCACGACCTACGGCATTCGTACGGCCTCTCCTCCGACGCAGACATGGAAGCGTTCGACGTCATCCTTAGCTGGTTTGATGATGAAGAGAAATTTCGATGCTTACTTGCTGACCTTGGCGTCAATGAATCATTGATGACAGGGGTGCGCAATGCCATGCAAACCGAAATCGTACAGGAGGTCCCAACTTGACTGCCCATATCCTTATCACTGGAGCAGCAGGACTCATTGGAACCGCCGCCCGAGCTCATTTCGAATCATCGGGATGGTATGTTTCCACGCTCGACCTCAAAGCCGAGGATTTAGACGGAAGGGGAATTGATTTTGTTGGCGACATCGTTGAATTTGATGGATTGAGCGATGCCCTCAACGGCGTGGACGGTGTGCTCCATCTGGCCGCAGTTTCAAGAGTAATCGACGCTGAGTTGGATAAAGCAGAGTGCACGAGAGTGAACGTTTTCGGCACTTCTCGTCTGCTGAAGGAGGCTTCATTGGCGGGATGCAAGTGGTTCATTTTTGGCAGCAGTCGGGAAGTCTACGGCGAACCCACCTCTTTCCCGGTGAAGGAAGAGGAGGGAGTTGCCCCAATCAACCACTACGGACATGCGAAAGTGGAAGGAGAGCGAATGGTCCGCCATCACTGTGAACGGAACGGGATGGTCCATTCGAATCTCAGGTTCTCCAACGTCTACGGCCACCCGGGAGATCACCCGACCAGATTAATCAACGCATTCTTGCGAAATGCGCTGAAATCTGAGCCACTCGAAATCCATGGTGGGGGTCAGGTTTTCGACTTTACCCATCTCGACGATACGGTCACAGCAATTTTGAACGCGGCTAAAAAACTGCACGAGGAGCGAATTCCTCTCCCGCCAATCCACATACTCCCCGGAACGCCTGTTTCAATTGAAGATCTTGCACGTCATGTCTTGGAAATCACCGGTAGCCAATCCAATGTGGTTTACACCAAAGGCCGTGACTACGATGTTGAGCGGTTTCACGGCGACCCGAGTAGGCTCCGGGACCTGCTCGGTCATGAGTGCAAGGTCGACATCCGCACTGGTTTGGAGCAGAGCGCAGCCCTTTTTCGAAAGCATTTGGCAACCAAGGGTCGTGGTGTTGAATGAAGGTGTTGCTGGTCATTCACGGATACCCTCGCAGGTACAATGCAGGATCGGAGGTGTATACTCAAACGCTCGCCCATGCCTTGAACGATGCTGGCTGCGAAGTCGAGGTGTTTGCCAGAGAGGAGGACCCGTTCCTCCCAGATTATCATCTGAGAACAGAGCATGATCCGGTCGAATCTGAGATTTCGGTTCATTTGGTCAACCATGCGAGATCCAATGCGCGGTTCCAGAACGACATCATCGATGACGTGTTCAGAAGCCTGATGTCTAAGGTGAACCCTGATATCGTTCATTTCGGCCACTTGAATCACCTATCGATGGGGCTACCTAGAGTGGCGAAGGCCATGGGGGCATCGACGGTGTTCACACTCCACGACTTCTGGTTGATGTGCCCCAGAGGCCAGTTCCTGCAATGGGGATTGACGGCACATGAGCCTTGGGCACTCTGCGATGGTCAAGAAGATGCGAAGTGCGCAGCGAAATGTTTCAACCGATTCGTCGAAGGATTCGACGAGGAGCTGGAACTCCGACATTGGGAGCAATGGGTTTCCACCAGAATGCAAGCAAGTCGCTTGGCGTGTGATGCCATCGACCGCTTTCTCGCACCTTCGAAACGGCTGATGGAGCGACACGTGGATGAGTTTGGCATCGATGCATCGAGCGTTGAATATCTCGACTATGGTTTCGACCTAAGCCGATTGGGAGGGCGCTCTCGTGCGCAAGAATCATCCTTCGTCTTTGGATACATCGGGCGACATCATCCTTCGAAGGGCATTCATGATCTCATCGATGCATTCTGTGGGTTGGAAGGGGAACCAATCTTGAGAATCTGGGGACGTCCTCAGGGGCAATTGACCCAATCACTCAAGCGTCGCGCAGCCTCATCTCGCGTTGAAACAGACAGAATCGAGTGGTTGCCTGAATACAACAATGAGAACATCGTTAAGGAAGTCTTCAATCGATGCGACTGCATCGTTGTGCCCTCGATCTGGGATGAGAATTCACCCCTCGTCATTCATGAGGCTCAGCAATGCGGCGTGCCGGTGATCACAGCAGAACACGGTGGGATGGGAGAATACGTTCAGAATGGCGTCAACGGCCTGACGTTCACTCATCGAGACGCAGAGGACCTTCGTTCCTCGATGCAGAACGCACTTGACAACCCGGAACATTTGGCTCAATTGGGTCACAAAGGATACTTGCATTCCGAAGACGGTCAGATTCCATCCAACAAAGCCCACGCAGCAGCAATCCTCCATCGCTATGAACAACTGATTTCAACGAAAGTGGAAGTGATGAATTGACCCTCGCAGGAGACCACCCAATGACGCTTGAGCATCTGACCGCCCCATGGCGAATCACGTTCGACACCAACCCCGATGATTGCAACCTGAACTGCGTGATGTGTGAGGAACATTCGCCCTACAGCCCATCCCACCAGGCTCGTGTGAATGGCGAATTGGAGTACAGGCGCATGGACATCGAGACAATCGAGCGGGTCATTGCCGAGTGCGCATCCAAAGGTCTACGAGAGATTATTCCCTCCACAATGGGCGAGCCGCTGATATACAAGCACATGCCGAGGATTATCGAATTGTGTCATGAGCATCGAGTGAAATTAAATCTGACCACGAACGGTACTTTTCCTCGATTGGGGGCTGAAAAATGGGCCCAGCTTATCGTACCGATTGGGTCGGATGTGAAGTTCAGCTGGAACGGTGCCAACCAAAGCGCACAGAGCCTCGTGATGGTCAACAACGACTTTGAGAAGAACATGCGAGACCTCCGCACCTTCATTGGCGTGAGGGATGCACATGCAGCAGATGGTGGCAATTACTGTTCAGTGACGCTGCAGATGACATTCATGGAAATGAACTTGCAGCAAGTCCCCAAGGTGGTTGAACTCGCAATTCGAGAAGGTGTTGACCGGGTGAAGGGGCATCATCTCTGGGCTCACTTTGCCGAAATCAAAGATCAAAACATGAGACGGAACCGAGACGCAATACTCCGTTGGAACACCATCGCAAGGGAGTCCATTAAAATCGCCAACGAGAATCCACTCCCGAATGGGAAGAGGATTGTTCTCGCCAACATTTACGAGTTGGATCCAGACCACGGCGGAGAGCTGCATCCTGCTGCGACATGCCCCTTCCTTGGTCAAGAAGCATGGGTGAACCATGAAGGACGATTCGACCCATGCTGTTCACCCGATGAGTTGCGACAAACGCTAGGCTCCTTTGGCAATGTGGAGGATGACGGTTTGATGGCGATCTGGCAGAGTGCCAAGTATCGGGACCTGATTGAGAACTATCTCGAGAGCGATGTCTGCCGCCAATGTAACATGAGGCAGATGCCGGGGTGAAACAATGGCCAATCTCCCACGACCTTCGGATTGCGGCACATTCCACATCAGCTCCGAAGGTGAAGGAATCTATACGATGAGATTCGATTGGGTTTTGCCGTTCCACGAACCCAGCCTTGCTCCTGTCGGAGACGATACGGGAGCGTACCACATCCATCTCGACGGAAAACCAGCTTACGAACAAAGGTTTGATCGCACTTTTGGGTTCTATGGCGGTTTTGCTGCAGTCATTTTTGAGGGCACATGGTTCCATATCACAGCTGACGGGAAGAGAGCATACCCAAAATCCTGGAATTGGTGCGGAAACTTCCAGCAGAACCGATGTACGGTCAGAACTGCCGATGGCCATTATCACCACATTAGGCCCGACGGTTCCATGCTCAATGGAGGTCCACATTCGTACGCAGGCGACTTCCGTGAGGGCTCGGGGGTCGTTCGCGGGATGGATGGCATGTGTTGGCACATCGACAAGGAGGGCGCACCGATTCATGATTCGAAATTCCTCGACCTCGATGTCTTCCACAAGGGATTCGCCAGAGCAAGGGACAGGCGCGGATGGCATCACATTGATCGTGCGGGAAAGGACATCTCCGAAGGCAAAAGATATGCTGAACTCGAACCGTTCTATAATGGTCAAGCACTCGCTCGCTCGCTCACAGGTGAATATGTTGTCATCAATGAGTTTGGTGAAATCAAAAACCGGCCGCTACGTCCTGATACTGATATTGAGGTTGAATTCCAGAGAATCGCCGTATCCTACTGGAAGCCTATTGCGATTCGATTGGGGATTCTCGCAGGGCTCGCGGGAGGACATCCTGAACTTGAAATCACGTCTGAAGACAAGATGGTCCTGCAACAAGCATGGATGGAACTCGGATTGTTGGGGGTCCAGATGGATTTGACTCAATCTGGTGAACTACTAGCGCAAGACGAGAGATGGCGGGATCGATTTCTCTACTGGACTGGTCCACAGTTCAAGGCATGGGTTGAGGCGGAGAATCGCTTGATGCATGTGGAGAAGAGGTCTGAATTCTTCATCGAACAATCAAAGGACCCAAAGATGGCGAACTTGATTCACAGGGTTCTTGATTCGTACGCCAACGACGATTGGAGGGGAATCTCTTCTGAATTGCAACTGTCCCCAAGTGATGTTGTGGTGGATATAGGTGGGGGCAAAGGTGCCCTTCTGGAGGAGATTGGTGACTCAGTATCGGCCCGGGTTCTCGTGGACCTACCAGAGGTCATCGATTTAGTGAACTTCACAGAAATTGAGACAGTGTCTGCTGACATTTTCTCTGATGAGATTCCAACCGGTGATGTGTATCTCATGTCACGAATCCTGCACGATTGGGGTGATTCGAAGTGCATCGAATTGCTGTACCGCATCCCAAAGACCGCTCGATTAATCATCATCGATCGAATCGCTGAACCAGAGAAGCATGGCTTGCTCAGCCTGAACATGCTCTTGCTGACCGGCGGTAGAGAGAGAACACATTCTGAATGGATGGCGATATTCTCTGAAGCGGGTTGGAGTTTGACGGCGCAATCCACTTGGGCAAGTCATGCAATCATGCACTTGGAGGCTTGCTGAATGGAATTCTCATTCAAACGATTCTCGCCATCTTGCCAGTTACCAGATGTTGGTTTACTCGTCCTAAGGCATGGCCCCAGAAGCGGAGGCAAGTTCCCTCGTGAAAGTGAGCCTCTCTCAACAGAAGGGGCTGAATCGGTGACGCAATTAGCGCTGAAGTGGAAAAACTTCTCGCGCCCGAATCGTCTTGTTTCGAGCCCTTTGGAACGCTGCCTGGAGACTGCGGAGATTCTGAACACAGTCTGCGATTGGAATCAACGAATAGTTGAATCGAGGTTGCTTGGAGGGCACGGGGCATTTGTTGTTGACTCCAGAGCCCTTGGGAGCCAACTGTCGAGGCTTTCTGACAGCGAGGGCCGGAATCTGTTCATTTCTCACATGAGAGGAGAGGATGTCGCAGGCATGCGGGATTTAGCCGAAGGCTCGAAATTGATTCTCGATGAACTGTATCCGGCCTCCAAAACAGAACTCGTTATCGCCATTTCACATGAGACGATCATTGCAGCTTTGGGTGCTTATCTTGGCGATGACCCGACGAAATGGCCCGAACCTATGTCGGGAGTTCATGTTGTAAGGAAGGATGAGTCATGAAAGAAATGAACCAGTTGAGGGAAGCTGGATTCGTCATGGTCCCCTCAAAGCTCGACGTGGAGACGGCCACCCACTGGGTGAGGAGGATAGAAGAATCGCTCCCGAACCTTGCGAATCAAGTGGGTTGCAGCTTAGATGAGTATCTGATGTCTGTGTCTGCCTGGAGCGGGAAAAATCCCCTCGTGCATGAATTCGCTGAGGTACTTCGAAGTGACATCACCTCCACTGTCGAAGCAATCACTGGAGGACAGATTGAACTCTTGGAATCAAAACTGCTCATGAAGGGAGAGAACTGTCCTTGGGCAACACATGCTCACCAAGATATTGCGTATCGTTGGCAGGGAAAGAGGCAGCAATACCAGTTTTCAACCTGGCTTTCCTTGTCAACCATCGGACCGATGCAAGCTCCGCTTGAGTTTCTTCCAAAATCTCACCTCGAGCCCGTTTCAGAATACCAAGATTATCTTGATCCAGAGTTCGTTGATCGTAAGGATACCCAAGAATGGAAGAAGAAGCATCAATCCATTGTGATGAACCCGGGAGACATGGTCATCTTCGATTCCCGTGTTTGGCATGCTTCCTCCGAATGGGCCGCGCCGCCTCGAAGATATGCCATGGTTATGCGATGGATTGTTGCTGGTATCAAAGACACAGAGGTTCCATCGCCGAGAGGGGAGCGAAGATGGATGTATGATTTCTCAACATGGCTCGAACAATCTCTTCAGAAGTTTACTGATGAGAAGTCACAACCATCGGAATCAAGTTTGGAGGTTGCAATCGGGTTGGATTCGATATCGGCTGAACTCAGGAGTTTGCTTCAACGATACAGGATCAACCGTGCGGCAGGGATACACCATGGGGGCACTGCTCAGCGAGGTATGTTATGGGGCCCTCTGGCAGAAGCGGTCAGAGCAGAACTTCGAGCCCGGGACGTGGACGCAGTAGCGCTCCCATAGCGACGCCCTCCGGTTCGGGATATGACGCATGAGTAGGAGTGGACGCTGGGGGATTTGAACCCCCGGCCTTCTGGTTGCAAACCAGACGCTCTTCCAACTGAGCTAAGCGCCCCTGCCCTGCCGGTAGGCCGGTTGCATATCATCCCTGTGGAAGCCGAACACCCGTGGATGTGCGTCCGAACGCTGGACGGCGGCTTGGTTCACGCAATGAGCGAGATGTTGGCCTTGAACATCACGACCGTCACGTCCACGGTGATCTCCTCGTCCGTGTCTTGTCCGATCGGGTCAATCCCGAGTGGAGAATTGACGTCGAGGTCAAGCTCCACCAGGAGCACGCCATCGCCCCAGCCGTCTTGCAGCCAATGCTGCATGGCTTGGTATTCGTTGGACGCAGAGATGGTGGCAGAGCGACCGTCAAAGTCAGGGTACACCTGCAACGCGAGGTCGATCGGTTGGCAACTGCTGTCTTGTCCAGAAAGGCTGCTCATCGGGCTGTTCCATTGCGCCGTCAAGCCGTTTTCGATGAGGTCGCCGGCCACAGAATCGCATTGGACGGAGATGCCTTCCTCCTCTTCAGACGTGATGGTGACGTTGATCGAACCCACGGCGTACCCCTCCGGAACGGTGACCTCAGCCATGTCAAACTCCAGGATCCTGGTCTCGTCGTCCTGCAGGGTTTCGACGGCCTGCATGGTGTAGGTTTGAACCTCAAAGGTGAGGGCCCATTCAGGGGTTTCCGAGGTGAACGTGTCGGTGGCCTGCAGGTCGCCGACGAAGTCCACCATGGTCACCGTCATCATCACCAACGTGACGAGCAACGCCACGGCGGTCGGGACGCGCGATTCGCGCGTCACCAGCAAACTGCGCGAGGTGATGGCCTCGTCCGAACTCATCCCAACACCCCCAAACCGGTGAAGAGCAGCGAGACAATGAGGATGAAGACCGTCACCCCTCCGAAGACGAGGTTGAACAAGCGAGGCGAGGCAAAGTCATGTTCGATTTCGGGCAACGCGAAGTCAGGGACCGTTTCTTGGATGGAGGATGAATCGTCGATGAGGCTGTTCACAATGCGCTCTTCCCACCCGATGAAAATGCCCACCACGATGGCCAGCGCTGCGGAGGAAATCATGTCGGGGATGGGAAGGAAGGACTGAATGAGTTCGAGAATGGTCGAGGACACGATGAGCAGCATCAAGATGACGATGATCCGGATCAGCCACCGGTTTTCATCACGCTTGGTGTCCACGATGTCGTAGTGCAAGAGGATGAACATGAACAAAATGGGCGTGTAAAGGTACACGAGCGCCTCCGAAGTGAAATCGTACCAGATGGTGTACGCGACCGGGAAGGCCTCACACTGTGTCTGGTAGCAGCTGCGCACCACGTCGAGGACGGCCACGTCGGCCAAACCCGCAACGAAGCCGATGATGAAGATGACAAAGGTCAGCACGCCGAAGGGGGAAAGGCCGACTTTGAACGACCGCCACGCCTCACCCGTGCACAACACCAGCATGGCCGTGGCTCCGAGGGTCAGCCGGGTGTTGATGCCGCCCCACGCAGCGGCTGAGATGCTCAAGCCGCTCTGAATGGATTGACGCTGGAAGAACAGGTCGTTGATCGAAAGCACCTGCGACAGCCAGTAGGTCATGGTCTCGCCGTGAATGCCGATGAGCAACAGGCCCACCACAACAGAAATTTTCCTGAGGCGTTCATCGCTGTCGCGAACTTCCGTGGTGATGAAGCGAATGTACATCGAAATCAGCACAACATAACCTGGGATGAACAGGAAATTCTCCACCTGAAAGTGCTCGAAATTGGTCATCAGGTGCATGGCGGTAAACGCCGCACAGGCCACACACACGCCCGCGAGCAGGAACCAGAGGTCCCACTCCCTGTTGATGATGCGGAAGGGGAAGAAAAACGGAAGCAGCACCATCAGCATGTACGCCGAGGACAAAAGGAGGTTCTTGGCCGTGAACGCGAAGGTGCCTCCGACCTTGTCACGGTTCACGGCAGAGAAATCCGCCAGTGCCCCATAGCGGAATTCAAGGATGGAGGTCATGATGTAACTCAGTCCGAGGAACACCAGGATCCAACCGAGGACGCACCCGACGATCCTGTTGTTGGTTGAGGCGCCTTGACTCCTGGAGATGATGGACAGCGTGGCGATGCCCAACACGAGGTCCACCACCGCAGCGATGGGAACCATGGACTCGATTTCCACCATGCTGGGGAGTGAACCCTTCAACTCATAGCCGTTCCGTCGAAGGGGAACAAGGGCGGCACAAATTCCTGCGAATCGGCAACGGGCGATGTCGCATCAAGCCCAAGACCATGCCGCGGTGACCACGAGATGCCACCCGTCGTCGACCGGCTTCAAGTACGGCAGGCCCAACTCGAACCCGCCCCCCTTGATTTCATCAAACACCTGAGGCAGTGCTTCGTCCACACCCTCCACCATGCGCTGTCCGCGCACGAGCGCCATGCTGATTGGCGTCATGTCCGAGGCGAGGTCCATGATCCGGACGACCGAACCGTCCTCGATGGAGCGAACCTCCAGAAGGCCCCGCTTGTAGCCGACGCCGACTTCAGCGCCGTCTTCGGCGATGCCAAGGGCCATCATGGTCCCATCAACCTGCACGTCGAAACCGCCGCCGTTGGCGAAATTTACCATCCGCAGCCAGCCGTCCCGTCCGGCGCTCACCAACAGGTCGTCCGCATGAGACATCGCGATCACCTTGCTGCCGGTGATGACGTCCACGGAGCGTTCCGGGACGTCGTCTTCGGAGAGGGGAACGACAAGGGTCACGGGATCGAGACCACCGCACGCCAGCCATGCCCCGTCCGCGCTGAAGGAAAAGGCGTCCAGCACCGACCCGTGGTCAAGCGTGTGCACCACCTCACTGTCCTGAACCCGGAAGAGGCGGAGCGTCGGCTGAATACCGTTGAGCCCCTGGGCGCCAACCGCGAGATGGGTTCCGTCGGGAGAATACCGCACCGCGGCCACGCGCTTCTCCTGCTGTGATTCGAGGGTCACGTGCCCGCTGAGCAGGTCGTGCACGGTCAGTCCGCCCGCGGTGGTGCCGACCGCGAGGTGTTCGCCTGACGGTGAGAAGCCCAAGGCGGAAATCGGATCGTCGACCTCGAGTTCACCGAGGAGTTCACCGGTCGCAATTGAGATGACTTTGACCGTGCGGTCAAGCGAACCGCTGGCCACCATGGTGCCGTCCAGCGAACCGCAGAGGGCCGTGCACCAGTTTCGATGGAGCGCGAGGTCGTGCTGCACCGACCCGCTCAGTGCGTCGATGAGATGGACGTGCCCTTGTTCATCGCCCATGGCGACCTGCGTGAAGGTGTGGATCAACAGGTCCTCGTCGACCTCCACAGCGATGTCGCACTGACCAGCATCACCCTGCTGTTTGGTCTCCAATTCAAGCACCTCAAGCGCGCGGTCGCGGAAGCGCTCGACGAGGTGGTCGATGCGACCTTGGCGGTCGGCCGTGGCCTCGATTTGTGCACGACGATCGGCATCAGATTCCTCCTCACGCCTGGCCTGCTGAAGGCTGCGGAGGCGAGCAAAATCGCTCTCGACGACCTCCTTCTTCTTGTCCGAAGCACCACGGAGGAATCCGAAGAGCGGACGCTTTGCTGGTGCGTCCTCGTCGTCCTTCGCCATGGTGACCGGAGGTTCCTCAAGGCGATTCGACATCAAAGCGTCGGTCAGCGACGGTCGATGGTCGCGTCACGGTCTGGGCCCACGCCGACGCTCGATACGGTGACGCCGGTCAGGGCTTCGAGGCGCGCGATGTAGTCTTGGGCGGCCTGAGGGAGCGCGGCGAAGCCGACGCCGTTTGCGTTGGCGTTGCGCGCCAAGTCGAGCCAACCCTCGTCGGTCATGGCCTCGAAGCCGGGCATGTCGAGGTAGATCGGTTCGCAGCGGGCAAGCGCAGAGGCACTTGCAGGCATCTCGGTGACGTCATGGCCGTCGAGGCGGTAGCCGACGCAGATGCGGAGCGTATCGAGGCCTCCGAGCACGTCGAGCTTCGTCAGAGCGAGCGAGGTGAAGCCGTTCACACGCTGGGCGTGCCGCATCACGACGGCATCAAACCAGCCGCATCGTCGCTTGCGACCGGTCGTGGTGCCGAACTCGTGGCCGACCGTTCCGAGGTGGTGGCCGACCTCGTCCTCGAGTTCGGTGGGCATGGCGCCGTTGCCGACCCGGGTGATGTAGGCCTTCGTGATCCCGATGACCTCGTCCACGTGACCGGGGTGAATGCCGGCGCCATGGGTGGCGTTGCCACGGGAGGTGACCGAGGAGGTCACGAAGGGGTAGGTGCCTTGATCGATGTCGAGGAGGCAACCTTGGGCTCCTTCGAGGATGATGCGCTCTCCCAGCGACAGGGCGTGGTCGAGCATGAGGCCGGTGTTGGCGATGGAGGAGGCGTAGGTGGCGTTGACCCACGCGAGGTCCTCGTGCAGGCTGCTCGCCGTAATCGGCTCGTCCAAACCACCCGCGGCAAGCGAGGCGGTCATGCGCTCGGCCATCGCCGACAAGGCCGCGTCGTCCGCGAGCAGTTCAACGACGTCACCAAAGCGGACGCCGATACGGTTGATCTTGTCCGCGTAAGTCGGCCCAATGCCGCGACCGGTGGTCCCGATGACGGTGTCCAAACCGTCCAACAACCGGTGGTAACGGAGAATGATGTGAGCACGCTCGGAGATGAACAGACGGTGCCCACGGACCTCTTGGCCGGTCTCAGCGGTCCAGCCTTGCAACTCCTGGTCGAGGACCCACGGATCGATCACCATGCCGTCACCAAGGACCAGCCTGCAGTCTTCGCGGGTGATGCCCGAGGGAAGCAGGTGGAACTTGAGCACGCGCTCACCAAGCACCACCGTGTGACCTGCGTTGTTGCCGCCCTGAAAGCGGGCCACCATGCTCGCGCCTTCGGCCAGCCGGTCCACCAGCTTGCCTTTGCCCTCGTCGCCCCATTGCGCACCTAAGACGACGGTCGCTGGCATGTGCTCACTCCGAATCGAGGTCGGCATGACCGCTCCATCAACCTGCCTGAGTCGACCTCAGGAGAATGTGGTACTGAGATTTAACAAGGTTCACCGTTTCTGCAGTGGTGCAATTGTTGCACCGATTTGGAAGGGAAACGCACACAGCCTTCGGATTCTGTATGCCCCGTTCGGACGCACAATTATATACTCTGGAAAACCACTAATGAACAAGGAGTTGAGAAGTTGGACCGCACCCGCCCATTCAATCAAGCCCAAAACAAGCCACGTCGCACCCTCGACGGCCATTCTGCGCCGTGCGAAGACTGTGGCGCTGTGGACTGGCACATGGACATGAGCCGTGGCGAAGTGGTCTGCAACGTCTGTGGCCTCATCGCCGACGACAACCTCATCGATCCTGGTGCAGAGTGGACCAACCGGGACCGCGGTGAAGACCGCGCCCGCACAGGAGCGCCGATGACCAACCGGCTTGCTGACCGCGGATTGAACACCAGCATCGATGCACGGGACCTGTCCTCGGGCTCGGCCGCCTCTCATGGCATGAGCGCACAGGCACGCCGAGACTGGCGGCGACGCCGCGTGATCGACGAGCGATCCAAGACCCGTCGTTCCCGAGAGCGAAACCTCGTCAAGGCCAACCAGTTCATCCGAGACCGTTCGGGGCTCCCCATCTCCCTTCAGGAAGAAGTGGCCCGTCTCTACCGGCACCTCTCTTCCAAGGGATTCGTGACCGGACGCTCCATCGCCGGCGTGACCGCTGCGTGCACCTACCTTGTGGCGCGGGAGGAACGCTTGCCCCGTCAGATTCCTGAGTTGTGCGAATCCTTTGGCGTGGACGAGAAGGAGCTTTCCCGCTTGATCCGCAAAGCATCCCGTGAACTCAACCTGCACCGCGTGAGCGGCCCAGATCAGTACTTTGACCGCTTCATCAACGACCTCGGCTTGCCGCCCTCCTTCCGCCTCAACGTGGACGAAATTTGGAACAGAATAGCCCCTCACGATGAAGTCTGGCAGGGCAAGAAGCCAATGGGCGTCGCTGCGGCCATCATCTACCAAGCCTCGCAAACCTCGGAGACACCACGCACCCAATCTGAGATTTGCCGCATCGCAAACGTCTCTGAAGTGACGCTCCGTGGCTTGGTTCGCATCATCAACGAAACACTGGTGCTGCTGGACCGGATGGAAGAGCGCTCCTGAACAGCGTCCGAACCTTCTTGTGTCGGGCACATGACCCGATTGCATGGGCTTCAAGGCACGCGCAAGGGCCAACAAAGCGAAGACCGGTGATGATGAGAAAAAGAAGGACGCAAAAACGGGGAAGGAGCCCTGTGGCGTCAACGGCTGCGAGGGCTGGGCGGACAGCACCATGGGTGGCCGATCCTTGTCGGTCACCGACGCGGAAGACATGTGGGGCAAATCCGTCGTGGTCCGAAAGAACCGCGTCCGCGTCTGCAAATCGTGCTACCGTTCGTGGAAAAAGACGAACAAGCAGGACGAATACTACTGATCCCTTCACTTTCAGTTTCACACCTACCCCCTCGAAAAGGTAGGTCAACCCCCGGCGTTCAGTTCCGAGGTATGCGCAGCAAAACCGTCGTTCGTTCCCTCATCAGTGGACACACCACCGTCGTCGCTCACGACGACGGTTCGATCAACCTCCGCGTCCCTGGTCACCGCGAGCGCCGCGTGACCATCGCCTCAATCCCAAGCGTCTTGTTGACGATGCCGAACCGCCAAGGCCAGGATGTTCTCCTGGTCGGCGATGCTCATGGCCGGCTCCACGTGATCCCCATGGAACTCGCCACGGTCGCCGCCCGCATCGACCTCAATGCCGGTCGAATTCGAGCGCTGGCCGCGAGCCCGACGGAACGTGGTGATGTGATGGTGGCCACCTCAAACGGCACGGTTGCCGTGGTGGACCTCGAGGCAGAAACCTCCAGCACCCTCGCCCACATGGATGGCCCAGTCGCATCGTTGCGTGTTGGCGAGGACGCCATCGTTGCCACCGTGCGTGGTACGCACGTGACGCTTGACTGGCAAGGGACGACGCTCGACACGCAGGTCCCAGTCCGGCCAACCGCACGTCGCTATCCCCGTCGACGCAGCACGTTGGTCGTTGGACCCGACCATCGTCTCATTGCGCCGATGTGATCATGCGGACGGCTGTTCGCGCTCTTCAAGCGGCCACGGATCCCTTGGGGTCAACCACAGCGCAGACGGAGCTGGCCTGGCCCAACCTCGCGGTTTTCGACCGTCGTCCTCGAGCACCGATTGAAAGTGCTCCACGTGACGGATGAGCACATCGCGCACGTGCTGCGCCCCACGGATAGCAGGACCACGCATGGGCACCAAGGCTTCGAGGTCAAGCGAGAGCAGACGCGTGAGGCTGGCCACGTGGTCCAGCAAAGAGGCGCCAGGCAAATCCAGCCGTGCAGGAAGGTCAGCCCGTGGCAGCGCGGCTCCGACGACCACTGTCGAGCGGTCCTCGACCAGGAAACCGAGTCCCTCTGGCGCATGCCCTGGCAGGGCAATGGCCTGCACGCCACCGTCGCCAAGGGCGATCATGTCCATGTCGGCCACAGGCTCCGCGCGGACTGCGGGCATGTCCGAGTCGTAACGGTTGGCCCATGTGGAGAAGAAATCGCCTGTTTCCAGTGCGGCCACACCGGCCTCGCCCACGTGGACGCGCAGGCCTGGCCACCGTTCGACAAAATGAGCGGCCGCACCCGAAAACGGATACCTGCGGCTGGTTAACAGCAGATGCTCGGGTTGCACCGCTTCGTCGATCAACCCCAAAATGCGCTCCACCTGAAGCGCCTGGTACCACGACGTGCCTGCATCGATGAGCACCACGGAGGCCTCACCCTGAACCACGACGCAATTCGCGTCGTGGTGGATGCCCGGCAGGCGCGTCATCCGCATGCCCTTCCATCGGGAGACGGGGCTTCAACGCTCGCTTCACGGTCACAAGTGGGCTGCGGTGCGCTCAAATAGGGGGAGACGGTCGCCGGCTCATGGCTCGCTTTCCTGAGGCCGAGGCACGCATGCTGCATCGCAAGATCTGCATGAAGTGCAACGCCCGCAACGCGATGCGAGCCACCCGCTGCCGCAAGTGCGGCTACAAGGGCCTGCGCCCCAAGAACGTGGAGCGCCGCGGACCCTGATCAGCAGGCCTCAGACCAGGGGTGCAAAGAGCAACCCTGCCACATCACCGAGCACAAGAGCGGCGACGCAGGCTGGCCACAACACGACGAGCAGCGGCACTTTGCGGGTGACCCACACACGTTCCACCTCAAGCGCCTCCAGCGCCATGATGGCGTCATCAAGGGCCTCCTCGGTCGGCGTGCGACGTGGTGCGCGAACGCGATGCACCACCCGATCGACGCCGTCAAGGCCGGACTCCACGCCTGAGAGCATCCAAACGTGGGCGTCCTTGACCGCGTGCAACGGCATGCGTTCTGCGTGGAAGGCATGTCGAAGATCGCCGAGACCTTTGAGGTCGCCACGAAGGGCGTTCCGAACAAGGTTCGTCGGCGGAATGAGCAGGAAGGCCAGACCTCCCCAAAGGAGAATGGACAACGCGGGTGGCAAGGCCAGGACAACGGTGCTGTCCGAGGACAACCACGTGATGGCCCCCCACGTAGGGAGGAGCATGGCCACCCACATCAGGGCCTTGGCGTCCGCGCCACCGTGCAGCAAACGAAGGCGCCACGCAAGGTCGATCACCACGAGGACCAACGTCACCGCCACCAGTTCCCACCACAGGGCTTGGGCGCCTTCGAGGTTCCACAAAACGAGGTCAATGGGTTCCACTGAGGCGTGCATTTGAGCGCCCCAAACCAGCCCCACGAGCGCGAGCAAGTAGGCCAGAACCGCAGCGAGGTCGAGTTTGGAACCGGCACGTAGGTCGGACAAACTCGGTCGCCCAATCACGGCTCCACTGGCGTAGGCCCATGGCAGCAACAACGTGAGCCAAACCGCGGTATCGGCTCCCCTGACCGCGAGGTCGAGGACCCACAGCAACAGCACAGGCTGGCTCCACACGATCCAGTGACGGTTCGGAACGCGGCGGTCGAGGTGGTCCAGCCACGCCGCGACGCCCATCCCTGCCAACAAGGTGGCCCCCCGGGCCACAGCGATGACGTGCGCCGCCTGAACGTCCACAAACCGCGACGACACAATCACCTTATAGCGGGCCCGCTGGAGAATCATCGGGACGTGACGTGCGTGGACATCGAGACCCGACTCCAAAACGTGGCGAAAGTCATCGCTGAAATTGACGACTCCAAAGTCCCGCGCAACATCCGCAGGCAAGCCAAGGAAGTCACGGAGCAATGGTTGCTGAACACCGGCAAGAAAACCGATGTTCGCGTGGCGATGACCCAAGCCAAACTCGAGGAACTGTACGAGGACCCCAACATCCCACCGGAGTTTGGAACCCTTATCCTGATGATCAACACCGAACTTGAGAAGCTCCTGACCGAGCTGCTCTGAAGGGATCAGGATTCTTCCTGACGATGGTCGACCGGGCGCCCGGCTGCCTCAGTGAAGGCGTGCAACAAATTCGTCATGAGTTGGCGGTGCTCCTTTGGCACCTTCCCGGGCTTCAAACCAGCAATGACCGTCCACTCACCGTCAATCAAGGGAAGACCCCGGTTCAGGAAATCCAACTGTGCTTGGCTGACGCGTCCGCGTCGCACGGCTCGACGCGCGGATGAACGTGCTGCGATGATGGCCACCTGCTCGTCGGTGTAATCCAAGAGGTGTTGCAATTCCAGCAGGGAACGACCCTCAAACGAAGAAATGATACCGTCCCGCACCGCATCTTCCCATGCTTCATCCAGAGACGGTGCTCGCTCAGAAAGCAGGATGGCGACGGGCTTCGTGGCGTCCACGTTCTCGAGGACAATCTTGACCAATACCGCGAAGGGCACGGCGAGAATCATCCCCACCAACCCCCAGAGCCAGAAAGAGTACGAAGTGACGAGGAGCAGGACAAGAGGAGACACGCCGAGGGCGCGGCCTGCCCAGCGGTTTTCGATGTAGTTGCCCCACACCTGCTGGTTGATGATGGAGAGAATGGCAAAGGTCAGCAGTGCGCCTGGGCCCAGCATGACCGCACCGAGGATCAGCGGTGGAATCATCGCGAACACGGACCCAATGTACGGGACGTAATTGAACAGGAACGTCAGCAAGGCCCACGTAAACCAGAGGTCGATGCCAAAGGAGATCATCAGGACCGAGGCACCCACCGCCGTTCCAATGGACACACCGGTCTTCACAATCACGTAGGTGTTGACGCTCGTTTCGATTTGCTCCCGGACTTCAGCCAGTTTGGCGCTTCCACCGCTGGGCCATGCGCGCTCAATGCGGGCAGGGAGCAAGGCAGCTTCGAGGATCATGAAGATGAGGAAGAAGGTGATGATCAGGCTGGCTGAAATCATGTCCCCGACACCGGCCAACATGTTGACCACAATGTCCGAAATTTGACCGCTGGAGCCCACGAGACCAAGTTGGCTGAGCCCCTCTGCGAGCGTGGCGTTTTCTGAACCTGCCCAATTTTGTACGGCGCCTGCAGCGAAGCTGTCGTCACGCAACCAGTTCCACTTTTCTTCGAGATTGGCGTTGTATTCCTCGACCGTGGCGGTGTCGCTCATCAGCGTATCCGCTTGCACGTAGGCAAAGAATCCGGCTGCACCCACGACGGCAAAGAACCCCATGAGCATGGTGAAGTACGACAACACCAATGGAAATCCATTCGCCGACAAGGCATCAGCACCGGGCTTGAGCACGAAGTACACCGCGAGAGCGATGAAGAAGGGCTTGAGCACGGACTCGAGTTGAATGAGCCAAAAGGACACGATGGTCAGGATGGCGCAAACGTAGACGATGGTGGACAGGGAGCGGTTGAACTCACCCTCCTCAAACGCACCATCCTTCATGCCCGGCCATGGGGATGGCGGTTTCAATGATTCGCCCCAAATTGGAGGCTGCTCAAAGCCTCATTCCGACCCACCGGACGAGGGCTCGGAAGGGAGGCGAAGCGAGACCAGGAGGGTGAGGAACATGATGGTCGCGCACAGGTGAAACACGCTACGGTAGGTCAGCCAGCCCGAGCCGTCCACGGTCAGGGTCCACACCAAACCGCCCGTCACCGGACCAAGGATACGGGCAAAAGCGGACGCCGACTCCATGGCGCCCATTACACCACCCAATTCTTTGCCTCCGTCTTGGGCGTACGAGGCCATCAGGCTCGATGAGGTCGGTTGGAAAATGCCGCTGCCCGTTGAGATAACAATGCACGTGGGCAGCAACCAAAGCCATGCGTACTCGACGGAAGCGTACGGGATGGCGCCAAGTCCGATGCCGGTGATCACCACCGCCACAGGCAACATGCTCCGTGACGCGAAACGCTTGGACAAGGGGCGGATGAGGCCTCCCTGCACCACGATGCCAGTCAGCCCAATCACGGCAAACACGCGCCCGTTTTGCGCTTCAGTGAAGCCCAAACCTCCTGCATCAGGCGACATCTCGGTGAAGAGGATGAAGACGGCGTGCATGATGGTGAATCCAAAGCTGTACAGCATGGTGACCCACAGCAAGGGCCCGATGGCCGGTGCTCGCATCGACGTGATCAAACTGGAGAATGAGGACTTCATGGTCCCGCTCCAATCCAAGTTGGACGTGTTGCCGCGAGCCTCCTTGGGCAAGGATTCTGGGAGGCGGGTCCGGGCCAACAGGAGCGACACGATGGAAAGCGCGCTGGCCACCAAGCATGGAAGAAGGTAGGGGTAGGCATCGAAGATGGTCCCTTCAAACACCGCCCAGCGGTCGGCAGGAGCCGAAAGTTCGCCTCCAATGAAGGGCCCGAAGGTGAACCCCAAGCCGAAGGAGGCGCCGATGAGCCCCATACGGCTGGCCATCTGTTCGGGTCGGCTGATGTCCCCGATGTAGGCTCGCGCGACGGCAATGTTGCCGTTGAAGAAGCCGGCGAGGAACCTGGCCACGATGGCAATGAACAGCGTCGGGGCCAGGCCGAAGAGCGCGAAGCAGAACGTGTTTCCAACCAGCCCAATCATCAGGATTGGCCTGCGTCCGATACGATCAGAGAGACTGCCCCACAACGGTGCAGAGAGAAATTGCGCCATGGGGTAGGCGGTCATCACAAGCCCGACCCAAAGACCGATGGCCGTGATGCCCCCTTCAACGGCCAAATCTTCGACAAGGTAGGTCAAGAAGGGAATGACGATGCCAAATCCGATCATGTCGATGAACGTGACCAGAAAGAGGATCAGGAGTTGACCCCGAACAGTGCTCTGTTCGGAATCTTCCATGAGTCACGGAAAACGGTTCGCGGTATCAAACCGCGCCCTGTGTTAGACCGGTCGGACGTTGGATGACATCTCAGGCGTCAAGCGGTCGATGATGCCACCCAAACGCTCCACGAGGCTCGCCTTTTGCTCGTGCTTGATGAGCGCATGTTCCATGACCTCGTCAAGCGTATCGACGGGAATGACCTCGACCTTGCCCTCCCATTGGTGGTCAAGCACGACGTCCTGAAGGTTGGACCGAGGGATGATCACCGTTCGAACGCCAGCATGTCCTGCAGCTTCGATCTTTGCCGTCACGCCGCCAATGGGCAACACTTCTCCACGGACCGAAAGTGACCCCGTCATCGCCAAATCCTGGCGGATGGGGATGTTCTCAATCGCGGAGATGATGGCCGTGGCGATGGTGATGCTGGCCGAGTCGCCGTCCACGCCATGCGTGTCCACGAACTGAATGTGGATGTCGTAGTCGGAGACGTCTTTGCCCGTGAGTTTCTTGACCACCGCGCTGACGTTGGTCACGCTCTCTTTGGCCAGGTCGGAAAGACCACCTGTGGCGTGGATTTTTCCACCGCCACCCTGCGAGGGCGTCACGAGTGCCTCAACGGGCAGCATGATGCCGCTGAAGTCAGAGAGGCCGGAGTTGGCACCGAGGACAGCGAGGCCGTTGACACGGCCAATCCGCTCGCCGGAGTTCACGAGGAGGCTGTAGTCGCGACGGCGCTCGATCATGCGGTCAGCAACCTGCTGCTCAAGCGGCTTGGCGATGGAGCGGGCACGGATGACGTGCTCGGCGGTCACGAGTTCTGCACCGTCCTCGACCGCCAAGTCTCCAGCGATGCGGACCAATCCACCGAGTTCGCGGAGGCGAAGGCTGAGTTTTCCTCGACGGCCGGAGCGGCGCTGCGCTTCCTTGAGGATGGCCGCAACACCACCCACGTCGAAGTGTGGGATTTCGCGGAGGGTGTCCTGGTCACGGTGGACTTCTTGGGCGATGAATCGAATCAGGCGTCGGCGGTTTCGAGCCGTGTCCGGCATTTCCGAATTCACGTACACCTCGTAGCCGTAGCCACGGATACGGCTTCGCAGCGCGGGGTGCATGCCCTGAATCGCGTCCAGGTTTCCAGCGGCGATCAGGATGAAGTCGCAAGGGACCGGTTCGGTCTTGGTGAGGGCGCCGCTCGAGCGCTCCGAGCGGCCAGAGACGGGGAATGCGCGCTCTTGCATGGCGGTGAGCAGCGCCTGCTGCTCCTCGAGCCGAAGGAGGTTGATCTCGTCAATGTAGAGCACGCCCTTGTGCGCCCGATGGATGGCGCCTGGTTCAACACGCTCGTGGGCGGGCGTCTCCATGCCACCTGACTGGAACGGATCGTGACGGACGTCTCCAAGCAGGGCGCCTGAAAGGGTGGCCGTAGCGTCGACGAAGGGTGGAAGCTCCTTCGTGTCGTGCTTCACCAGCACCTTGGGAATGCGGCTTTCATCGGCAGCACCCAAGCGCGAACGCAGGAACATGTACCCGAAGGTCAGCAGGAACATCCCGAAGAGGAGGGTCACGATGTCACCGCTCTGGAGGGTGGCGATGGCGAGAAGGAACGCGATGGCGACGAAACCAATGAGGAGCATGCGCTGGGTTTTCTCACGCTGGACGCGAATGGCTTCTTTCTGAACCTTGACGATGCGGTCGCCTCGGCCAGCGGGAACAGAGCGCACGCGGGGCTCGTTCTCGTCTTCCTCGTTCGGATAGACCAGAACGTCCTCGAGGGCATCGCGGGGCAAGAGTTCGGTCATGGACCTGGCGAGCATGGACTTGCCCGTACCCGGATCCCCGATCATCAGCATGTGACGGCGTTGTTCAGCGGCCTTACGGATGATGACCGAGCCGGCTTCTTGGCCGATGACCTGATCGACCAAACGGTCCGGGACAGGGACTTCTTTGGTCGACGTCATACCGATGTCATTGATCCATGCCTCAACGCTGCTTTGCAGAACGTCGTCGCTGGGCTGTCCGAGAATCGCTTCGTCGGACGCGTCATCGGATTCTGCGGACCACACCGTGACCTCGACATCATCCTCGGCGTAAGGCAAGGCCTCGACGAGACCGTTCGTCTCGTCTTCGGGCGTACCCGAAACCTCGTCGGCGTCTCCGCTCACGTGTACACGTGCGTTCGCCTCCCCTTTGAGGCTTTCAGCGGCGTCGTGACCGACGTCGGTTCAGCGTCTCACTGCTGACGGTCCAGGTACTGCTGGCCGTAGTAGGCCCACTGCTCCATGGTCCATCCTTCCGGAAGGCCCGTGGCGGGCAGGGGCGGTCCGGCGTGCGCAACAGGTGCAGGCATCGGTGGCATGGCCGGCATGGCGGGCGCCATGGGCTGCTGGAAGATGTCGTGTGCACCTCCGTACATGGAGTTGGCCACGGCGTCGGACGCGGGCAGTGCGGATTCGTCCCACTTGGGTTGCTCCATGGAGCCGCCACGTCGCGTGAAGAGCACACCAAGCAGTGCAGCAAGGATCAGCACACCAAGAACGATGATGATGACGTCCGTGTTCACACCGGCGCTTGTGTCCAAGTCGCTGTTGCCCTGCACGTTGTCGCCAGAACAGTCGGCACGTGGGTCATCGCAAGCGGTGGCCAAGTCCGCCTCGAGCAGCGCGAGTTGGTCTTCCATCTCGGTGGTGTCTCCTTCCGATGCATCGATGTCCGCCTTGAGTTCCTCAATGCTCGACTCGAGATCGGCGATGTGGGCAGCGAGGGTCTCATCGTCCATCGTGCTTGGACCGGGCGCTTCCTCGGTGACGCGCCAGTAGATCGGCGCCATGAGCTTGTATTCCTCACCGGTGTCATCGGTGGCAAGGACGTTACCGAGCTTGACGTCGTCGTTGTACTGGAGGCCGTAGGGGCGAACGTCGTCCCACGCGAGTTCGATGGTCCAGCCGCGTTCGGAAGCGGTCACGTCAAGCGGGTAGCTGACTTGGTTCAGGCACACACCCGTGTCGCCTTCGCACACCTGCCACATGGTGGTCAGCGAGGTGAAGGTGGGCGCATTTTCCGTGAGGAAGAGGTTGGCGGTGGCGACTTCGCCAAGGTAGGCGTTGTCGAGGCTGACCGTCATGTACCCGGTGTCCGCGTCCTTCGAAGCCGAGAAGGGCTTCGAGTCGTACACGTTCACCATGATGGTGTACGAGTTCGAGTCGTACTTGTCCTGAGCTGTGATGGTGATGGTCTGGGTGCCGAGTTCCTCGAACTCGACGGTCATGAGGCCGGTGAACAAATCAAAGCGTGCAGCACCGTTCTCGCTTGGCGTCACCACGATGAAGGCAGGATCATCGTCGTCGATGTCGTACACGAGGCTCTGGACGTCGTAGACGTAGGTCTTGCCGCGCTTGAGGTCGAGCGAGGCAAGGTCACCGAGATCCATGCGAGGTGCGTCGTTCACCGGGGCGACCTTGAGCACGATGGTTTGGTCTGCGGCCTGCACACCGTCGCTGGCGCGCAGGGTGATCGTGGCCTGGCCGTTGACGTCGTCGTCCACGGTGCTGTAGGACAAGAGATCGCCCTCAAGGCCGACGTTGAACACCTCGGGGTTGGAGTTGCTGACGATGGACAGCGTCAGGCTCTCAGAATCAACCTCTGTGCCGTCCGCGTCCGTATCGAAGACGTAGGGGAACAAGGCAAGGTTGCCTTCGCCGCCTTCGTCAACCGTGCGCGTGGGCAGGCCGTCCCAGCGGGGCTGGCCGTTCTCGATGACGTTGAACAGGAGGGTCCCGTAAGGCAGGTCGCTGTTGGTGTAATCCTCACCGTCGTTGACCGTGACCTCAATGCCGTTTTGCCCGATTGGGCAACCGCGGAGGTCGTCAAAGGCGAACAGCACCTCAATTTCCTGCGTGGTGGCGTCCCAGCCGAGGAAGGCGGGGGACGACGACGTCACGCTGAGCTCCGACAAAGCAGACTCGCGGTCTTGAATGTGGCCCACCATGCTGATCTTGGTGGGCTCATCGCACATCACCGTAGGCACAGGCTCAGCCCAAATCGTCGGCAAGGCGTTCGTCACAGTGATGCCGTCGCTTCCCAAGACGACCTTCCAGTCGGAGGCCTGGCTGCGGGCGTCAATGGCACGGACGCGGAGATCGTAGGTGCCCGCCTCCATGTCGGTGGTGGTGGCAAAGGTGTACTCGCGTCCTTCGTAAGGAGAACCGGCAAAGACCACGTCTTCACCACCGCTGATGCCGTTCGACGACCAGGTGGCCGTTCCGGAGGGGCGGGTCTCGAGTTCGAACGTCGTGCTGGAGATGGTGTCGACCTCATCGTTGGCGTCGGCGCGGACGGTGATGAGCACCTCATCGCCACGCTCGACCGACGTCGGGCTGATCTGAGGCGTCAGGGCCATGGGCGGTCGGTCATGGTCAAACTGGGTGCTTACGTCGTTGTTGGAACCGCTCATGTCGCCGCTCAATCCGGTCAAACGAGCCCCAAAGGTCGCCTTCCAAGCGTTGGAAGAGAGCACGCTCGTGTCGAAACTCGTGGTGTAGGTGTGGGTGCCGGTGGTCGCGACGGTCGCAGGGAGGGATTGGGTGCCACCGATGGTGACCTTGTTGACACCGTTGCGATAGTAGAATTCCACTCCGCCGCCGTCAACGTAGTCCAGGTCGCCCATGTTGCGAACGGTGACCTCGAGGTCAACGGTGTCGCCACGGATGTAGGAATTGGATGCATCGTCGTTGCTCACCGACAACCCGGTGACACCAATGTCCATCTTGGGGCCCATGTTTGAGTCGGCCGCGCTGACGACGTTCCGGTGGGTGGTGTGGTCGCCGTCCATGAGGGCGGCAACGGTCAGGAAGTTTTCAGACGCGGTCTTCCCGCCACCGGCACTGACGGTGCTGATCGGCACCGACCAAGAGGTGGTCACGGAGTTTCCGTTGCTGAGGGTGACGGATTCGAATCCGCTTCCGGCACCGTTGAGGAGCCAACGCTGGAACACGTGATGCGGGTGGAGGTTGTTGGAGTTGGAGTACACCTCAGGCGACGTCTCCTCGGTCACGGCGGCGTAGATGTAGACGGTCTTGCTGCCAGATCCAAGATAGGTTGCGGTGATGTCGATGTCCATGTTGTTGCCGTTTTCCGACTGGGCAATGGAGAGCGAGTAATCGTTCGCGTTCTGCATGTTGCCGCCGCTCTGGTAGAAGGAGTCGTAGTTCTGCCCGCCGGAGGTGTAGTACTGGCCAGAGGAGGCGTCGCCGAAGACCGTGGTCGGGTAACCGGAGGGGTTGATGTGAGCACGGCGGTTGATGGGGGCTTCAGACGGCCAACCGGTGGTTGGTGATTCCCAGAACGAGATGTAGGTGAAGTCTTCAGAAGTGGTTCCGCCACCTCCGTTGGTGCCGTAGAGGTTGTGCAGGCTGGTCGAGGACGTCTGGCACGGACCGCACCAGTAGGCCCCCACGTACTCTGCGAAGACCGGATGACCTGGGCTGGTGGCGGACATGACCACAGGCGTGTTTTCCAGTTCCTCAGGAACATCGACCAAGGTCGAAGAAAGACCAACTGAGAGGCTGCCCATCATCAATGCCACTAGGAGAAGAGCCAGCGTTCGCATTTGATTCATAACTTGTGGACGGCTGTGAGACTTATGAAACATTGCGCGTGGTGTCCTTGTTCCGAAGAGGTCAAATCGGGACCGCCGAATCGAAGGCCATGACCCCGAACATGGTGGCCCTGGTCGCACAAGACGGGCGAACGTGGACCGTCAACGTCGCGGATGAGGACGTCAAAATCAAGGGACTGGGCGTCTTCAACCCTGCGCAAATGCTGGAGGAACACTCGGTTGGGGGCCTTGTTGTTCTCGCCGGCAAGGAATTAACAATCCTCCCAGCTGGACTCGCAGAGTTGCGTCGCGGCATGCTGAGACGGGCCCAAACCATTGGCGACAAGGACGCAGGTATCTTGGTCGCAAGGCTCGGCATCGGTCGTGACGACACCGTTCTGGAAGCGGGGCTTGGAAGCGCTGGACTGGGCCTGCACATCACGCGTGCTCTAGGCCCTTCTGGCCACCACATCACCGTCGAACCACGGGAGGAGCACGCGAAAGTTGGCTTGGACAACCTGAACCGTGCCGCTGTTGCGTGGCCAGATGGACCACATCACACGCACATCAGCGGTCTGGCCCAAGACGTTGCTGAAGACGTCAAGAGCATCGCACCGCAAGGCCTGGATGCTGTGGCCCTCGACATGGCCGATCACACGCCATCGATCGCGGCCCTCGCTCCACTGTTGCGTGCAGGGGGGCGTCTGGCGTGTTATTGCCCCGTGACCAGCCAACTTGAGCGAGCATGGGAGGCGTGCGAGGCTGCAGGATTGGCGGTGGACTGGGCTGGCGAAATCATGGAACGACCGTGGAGCCGTGCCTCGCGAGGCGGTGTACGTCCTGCGAACGGCCCGTTCGGACACACGGCCTTCCTGCTCATCGCCCAACGACGCTCTGCTTAGGGCAAGACACGGATGCTTGACTGGCAGGTTGGACAGGTGAACCTGAAGGGAGGCTCGCTCCCGGCGGGTACACCGAGCACGGCCTCGCAACTCGGGCACACCACCCTGTTTCCGTCCTCAATTCGCGCTTCGTTGTGACCCAACTCAGCGGGTTCCTCTTCGGGCTCCTCGTCCGGTTCTTCCTTGGGTGACGCGTTCGAAGATCGACGGATACGAAGCAGGCCGAAGAGCAACAGCGCAACGACCCAGCCTGACGTCAAACCAATCAGTGAATCTTGGTTGCTCAACTGGACCAGGCCAAGATCCAATCCCGCAGGGGGCAAGGCTGGACCTGGGAGGTCCACAGCAATCGTGCCGCCGCTGTCCGTCCGCTCAATGCCCGCCAAGGTGTAGGTTGCGAGCACCTCAGGTTCCGCCGTTGACGCGCTCGTGGTCAATCGAACCATCTCGAGGGTGTAGCGCGCAGACGCCCCCGGCTCGAGCGAGAAACTGCTCGTTCGAGCCCCGTCTCCGAGCCTGACCCAAGTGGTTTGGAGGTAGGCGAGGTTCGAACCTGCGAGTTCCAATTCACCCTCAGCCAAAGCGTTGGCCGTGTTGGTGATCCGGACCACGGTCGTGGATGAGCCGCTGGTCTCGATTGAGAGGGCGCCGTCTTCGACCACCACCTCGAGAGGACCTGCCTCGGACCATGACGGCAAAACCGTGATCACAACAGCGTCGCTGGCCACCACGTCCGCCCCAAGGGCGCCAATCGCGCTGCGAACGCTGACGTTCAACGCAAGAAGACCAGCCGATGCGGTTTCAGCGATGGTGCACGACCAAGCCAGAGGCTCACTGGGGCCGCTCAGGTTCATTGGGTCTGGGAGATTACAGGTGGCGCCAGAAGCAGATAGGGACAACCGGTCATCGACGCGAGTGGAGAGGCGAAGGGTGCCTGTCACGGTACCTCCTGCTTCGACGTTCGTGGCGTCGGCATCAAGGACGAGGGTCACCTGCTGCGAGCGATACACGACGGACTGAATCACCGCGTCAGAAACGGCGCTGTCCAAGGAAGAGCCGGCCGTCAGCGCCACGTGAAACACCTCACCGTTCAACGCGGGACCGTCGAGGCTGAGGTGAACTGAAATGACGGCACTCTCGCCTGCAGCGAGGCTCACCACGTCCTGCTCGAGGGTGACGGTGAGCTCCTGGCTCCCATGCACGGTGGAGGCATCGAGCACGAACGTCGCCGGATTGGCTCCTGTGTTGATCACGGTCATGCTGGTCGTCACTTGAGCGAGCCCTCCCAAGGTTGGCGCCCCTGGATGGGGCGTGTCGACGTCTTCCGGCACAAGGTCGCCTTGCCCGTTCCCTGAGGTGGCGACGACGTCAACGCCTCGACGAGCGGCCACTTGCACCGCCAATTCCAGCGACCACGATCCATGCGTGCTGTCCGTGAAGGTCAAGGTGACGTCATGGTCTCCCGTGGTCGCTTCGGGTCCAGCGACAACAGCAAGGGTCACCGTCAGCGAAGGTGCAAGCGTGGACAGCGAATACGAGGAGGCTCCAGACACGTCACTGATGGTCACGCCGCCCGGGAGGCCAGCCGTGCTGAGCACGACAGCAAGGTCCTCGGTTCCTGTAAGGTCGAGGGTCAGGTTCAATTCAGCAGCGCTGCCGGCCTCCACCACCACACGAGCATCACTTGGCCCCTCAACGGTGAGCGCCGCGTGGTCAGCGGGCGTGAGTTGAACGGTCTCCGTGGCCACACCATGAACCGTGGAAGCTTCGAGGGTCAGCGCGCATGACTCGATCGCGTCGACGCTGGTCTCAAAGGACCACACGCCTGTCGTGCCTGCATCAACCGTCTGAGTCACTGGAGATGCCATGGACGTGGACATGCGGCCGTCGCATGCATCGAGCGGTGGTGACGGTGCCATCAACGTCAACGTCACGCTCAGGTCGTGGGAGCCTGCGTTTTGGAAGGTGGCCTGCCACACGGTGCCCGTATCGACGTCAATCTCGACCGACATCGGTGCATCAAAGGTGGTGTCCACCCGCTCATCGACCACGAAACCAACGGTACGGCTGACCTGCACCGAACTGTCGTTGGCCCATGCGCCGATCAGCTCCACTTCGCAGACTTCCTGAACCCCTGAGGGCCATGAGGAGGCAGGAGGCACCTCGACGGAAAGCCCCACCGTCGCCACATCACCGGGAGCAGCGAAGGAGGTGGTCAAATCCAGCAAGTCCCACACACAATTGGCGGCGCCGCTGGCGCCGAGGCTCCACGACCACTCCGCGGCGGATGTTCCCGTGTTGACCACGTCCACCGAGGTCAACGAGGCCTCGCCGAAGGGCAAGATTTCGGAGGAATCGATGTTCCCGATGGAAAGGTCGGGTACGGCCTCGATGCGGACCACAAGGGTGCTGCTTGACGTGATGTTTCCTTTGGTGGACGCCACGACAAGGTCCAGACCAACATCACCGGGAACTGCGTTTGGCGCCACTTCGAGCCGAAGCGTCGCGCTCTGTGAGGAGAATGCGCTCACGTTCTCGAGCACGTCGTCGCTGAACAGAGCGAGAAGGTCACCGCCCACCACAGCAGAGGTGGATGCACCGGAACCGCTCGCCGTCCATGGATACGTCCACGACGAGGTCGCGTTGAACACCGCGTGCGCGGCCGCCAACTGCAGGGTCTGACCTGCGCTGGCGTTGATGCCGCTTGGCACGGCGAGACCGACCGGAGAGCCACCATGGATGGCGGCATGGAGGGTGGTTGCAGCAAGGTAGGAACCGTGCAACGAGGGATGGGATCCATCGCTGGTGTAGAGGTCATGGAACAAGGTCCCGCTCTGGTCTGGATCGGTACCTGCCGCCAAAAGATCGTCGTGAATCTTCGCGAAAGCGAGGCCAACAGGAGCCACGTACACCGAGGCCGAGGGGTGGGCGCTGGTCGCGTTGCTGGCGTAATCGAGGTAGCCTTGCAGGAGATGGTCGTTCATTGCGGTAAAATTTGGGTACCGCACGGTGTTCATGCTGTCACCGGAGCGGCGCCCCCAGGTCATCAGCAGCATGACATCAGCGCCCTCGTCGTCGATGCGCTCGGTGAGCGCAATGGCGGCGTCCTTGGAATCCACCCAGTCCGATTGGGTGCGGGGGAAGCCAGGAATCTGCGACTGGTCTTGGAGCACGATCACGTCCCAGGCCTGACCGCTCAGGCTGGTGTTCCACGCATCCCCGCTGGCGTTGACCTTGGCGCGGTGGCCTTCGAGGGTCATGCCGCCGCCGGCATTGGCCGACACGTTGGCATCGCCCACCTCCCTCAGAAGGTCCTGCACAAGGCCGTCAAGACCGTTGGCCGCGGTGTAGGAGTTTCCGTACATCAACACCTCATAGGAAGGCGTACTCGTACCACCCGTCTGGTTGTTGGAGACGTTCTCTGAACCGCCGGTGGACGACCAATTGGCCCAGAAGCCTGCCAAATCAGGGTTGGCGTTGACGTCGAGCAACATGGTGTCGACCACGTTGCCGTCGTTGTGGACGGGAACGGTCACGTCGACGGTATCACCTGGCTGGAGCACCACAAGTCCGCCATTCCCTGCCCCGGAGGCTTCGATGCGCGGAGCGTGAACGTCCGCCACCGAGAGGGCGAGGGTGAGGCGGGTCTCCGCCGTGCCGTCGGCGTCCGACACCACGAGATCGACCGTATCCGCATGGGACGGGACGCCCATCCCGTCCAAGCGGACGACAATGGTGGTGTTCTTTGACCACGTGGGAAAGACGTTGGTGACGCTTGCATCCAACGCCAACACCTCCCATGACGGGTGAAGGGAGTCGTTGTCCACCTCGACGTCGAAGCTGTCGATGGAGGAACCGTTGTTGGTGATCGTCAGGGTCACGTTGGTTGCAGCACCGGGCATCAGGACCACGTGTTGCACGTCAACGGAGAGGTGAATGGCGTCGTCTGCAGCCGCCGAGCCAATGATTGGGCTGAGGCTGACCAGAAGCAGAGAAACCACGAGGACGACGGCGGAGCGGCGTTCTGTCGTCATGAGCACCGTCGGTGCCTCGGGCCGATGCCTCTTGAGGCCACCGCAATCTCGGTCGGATGAACCGCCGCTTCGCGTCAGGAGCGAAGGGCATCCAGAATGCTCTGGTCCAATGCTTCCCATGGGAAGGTCCCGTCGGTTCCTGCGTGCCGACCAAAGTGGCCTCCAGCAGCGGTTGGGGCGTAAATCGGCTGGAGCAAATTCAACCGGGATGCGATGGCTGCTGGCCGGAAGTCAAAGACGTCCCCGACAAGGTTGCTCAGGGCTTTGTCGTCCATGGTCCCCGTTCCGAAGGATTCAGCCCGGAGGCTCACGGGTTCAGCGACGCCAATCACGTAGGCCAACTGAATCTCGCATTGCTTGGCAAGGCCGGCTGCAACCACGTGCTTCGCCGCCCAACGGGCGGCGTAAGCCGCCGAACGGTCAACTTTGGAGGGGTCCTTTCCGGAGAAGGCCCCACCGCCATGACGGCCCATGCCACCATAGGTGTCGACGATGATTTTGCGACCGGTCAAGCCTGCGTCCGCGTGCGGGCCGCCGGGGTCCGCAAACCGACCGGTTCCGTTGACCACCAAGCGGTAATCCGCAGGCAACAGGGCGGCTGGAATCGCGACCTCGACCACCTTCGTGCGAACCTCCTGCTCGACGAAGGCACGTTCGGCTTCTTCGCTCCCGTGCACGTCGATGAGCGCATCGTCGTGCTGAATTGCGATCACCACGGTGTCCACCACAGGCGCTGCGCCTTCTTCGTAGCGCACCGTCACCTGGGACTTTCCGTCAGGCCGCGCCCATGGGAGGATGTTCTCCTCGCGTACCGTGGTGAGGCGGCGCGTCAAGCGCTGCGAAAGCGCAGCAGCGAGGGGGAAATACCGACCCTTGAGGTCGTCGTAGGCCTCGGTTTCGTCGCATGCATAGCCAAACATGAGGCCTTGGTCGCCCGCGCCTTGATCGGCCCCAAGGTCGTTCACGCCCTGCGCGATGTTTGCGGCTTGCGTGGTGATGTGCACGTGAACGTCCGTCAGGTCGGGGTTCGTGGCGTCCATGCCAATGGCATGGTTGGCGTAGCCGATGGCTTCGGCGGCCGAGCGAGCAAGGGCTTCGTAATCCGGTGCTTCGCCGCTCAACGAAACCTCACCCGCCAACACGATGATGCTCTTGTCGGGCGCGCCTTTGACCAAGGTCTCCACCGCAACACGGGCGTGCGGGTCCACCGCAAGACAGGCGTCGACGATGGTGTCGGAAATGGCGTCGCAGAGCTTGTCCGGGTGACCCGAAGTTACCGATTCAGACGTGAACAACTCGGTGGTCATGGCCGTTGCGCTGGAAGCGACGCATATGAAGGGTCGCCTCGTTAGGAAGAACCGTTCAGGACGATGGCTTGATGAGCGTCGGGGGTCGGCAACAAGCATGGACGAGACGTGGCACCCCACGACCTACCGCACCCACACGCTTGGCGACATCCAACGCAAAGGCGCGGAGCTTGTCGGCCAAGAAGTCACTGTTGCCGGGTTTTTGCATGCCAGCCGGGGCAAGGGCGCCATCTGCTTCGCTGACCTTCGCGACGGCACGGGCATGACCCAGGTTTTCGCCAAAGCCGACACGCTCGGCGAGGATCAACTCAGTCTCCTCCAAGGCTTGACCCGTGAGAGCACGCTGACCGTGACCGGCACGGTGGCTCAGAAGCGCCCGCCGAAGACCAAGGAAGGTGAAGCACCCCCACCTCCCGCGTACGAGGTGCTGGCCAGTTCGATTTCGGTCGTCGCAGAGGCCGAGGCTCCGCTTCCACTCGGGGTCACCGACACCGTCGGCGTTGGTTTGGACACACGACTTGACAACCGTTTCCTCGACCTCAGGAGGGCACACGTCAACGCCATGTTCCGCCTGCGTGCAAAGGTCCTCCAATACGGTCGCGAACACCTCATCACGGAGGGTTTCATCGAAACCCACACACCGAAAATCGTGGCCACGGCCACCGAAGGCGGAACGGATTTGTTCCCGATGACCTACTTCGACACACCGGCTTTCCTGAACCAATCGCCGCAATTGTTCAAGCAATTGTGCATGAGCGGGGGCTTGGAACGCGTCTTTGAGATCGGCCCCGCCTTCCGTGCCGAGAAGCACGACACGTACCGGCACCTCAACGAGTTCATTTCCTTCGACATCGAGTCGTCCTGGTCGACCGATGACGACGTCATGGGCGTCCTCGAGCGCATGCTGCACCACATCTGGTCGTCGGTCGCGAACGATGCAGCCTGCCAAGGTCACATCCAGGCCATCAACGACTGGCGGGCAAGCCAAGACGAGGAGCCCATCGAGGTCATCGTTCCCGAGCTGCCTTTCCCTCGCGTCGAGTACGATGATGCCATTCGCACCATCAAGGAACGCGGCGGTTCCATTGAGTGGGGCGACGACATCGACGCTGAGAACAGCGATCTGCTCGCCCAAGGGCTGCCGCAATTCTACTTCATCCCGCGCTGGCCGATGGACTTGAAGCCCTTCTACATCCACCACGTCGAGGGCGAAGACGGCTCCACAGGACGACAACTGAGCCGTGGATTTGACCTCAACTTCGGCCGCGACGAGATGACCTCTGGCGGACAGCGAGAACACCGCATCGACGTGCTGTGCGACAACTTGCGCGACATGGACCTTGACCCTGAAGAGTTCGAATTCTACGTCGCAGGTTTCCGCCACGGCGTGCCGCCACATGCCGGCTGGGGCCTTGGCGTGGAGCGCATCCTCATGGTGCTCACCGGCGCCAAGAACGTCCGGGAAACGGTGCTCTTCCCACGCGACCGACGCCGCGTCTGCCCCTGAGCGACAGGTTGACGCCCCTCCGAGGACAGCGTCCTTCGTGCGCAGGGAAATCCGTTGGGGCGACGGGCCAGACCACGTCGCAGACCTCCACCTGCCCAAGGAAGAAGGGCCGTTCACCAACGAACACGGCACGCCTGCGGTCATGCTCCTGCATGGCGGATTCTGGAAGCAGGCCTTTGATCGCAGCCTCATGACGCCCATCGCGGAAGCCTTGGCTGAAGCAGGTCTGATCGTGTGGAACGTGGAATACCGACGCTGGCGTCCCGACGACGAGGGCGTGTGGCAGGAGACCATCAGCGACGTGTTGCGCGCATGGGGCCATCTCGAAGGCCTCGACGGCGTTGATGCGTCCAGGACCGCGGTCATCGGACATTCCGCAGGAGGCCATCTTGCCCTCGTCGTGGCGGCCCTCTCAGAACGTCGCGCGAAGGTGTGCGTGGCTCAAGCTGCGGTGAGTGATCTCGTGGCCGCCGATGCGGCTGCGCTCTCCGACGGAGGCGACGCCGTACGCCGTTGGGTCGGAAGCCCAGTGGAGGACCAGGCCACGCCTTGGAACGCGCTCAATCCGATTGGACTGACGCCGCAATGTCCGGTGATCTTCGCACATGGGGAAGAGGACGAGGACGTGCCCATCGCGATGAGCCGGGCCTGTGCCGAGGCCTACATCGCGCGTGGGTCCACTGCGGATCTCGTGCCGCTTCCCGGCGACCACTACACCATCATCGACCCTTCGCACGAATGTTGGCGAAGCATTCAAGAAGGTGTTCTTGGATGGCTCATGTCCGGCAAAAGTGTCGGCTGAACTCGGACCTTTGCAAGGAACGAGGAAAGCCCACCTTTAAATAGGGTCGGCCCAGAGGATATGATGTATTCATGTTCTCATGGGCGGCGACATGCTGCCGGTACAGCAAACAAGACGGTGACAAGAATGACGGCAAAAACGGGCAACAACGCGGGAACGAACAGCGACGAGTGTGAGGATTGTGGAGGACCAATGTGCCTCCATGAACACCGTGGTGAACTGGAGTGCATGCACTGCGGCTTGACCGCGCCCGCGCCGTCGCAACCGATGAGCTACGTGCCTGAGGGCCACGGCACCACCCGCACCGGAAACCCGTACCACAAGGAAGCCACGGGCTCGACCATCGGAACGGGCCAGGTGGACCTGCGTGACGTCCCCGCGAAGCACCGTGCGATGTACCGCCGCTTGGACAAGCACAACACGTACGCGAAGCCAAGCCAACCCCAGCACCAGGCCGCCAAGGTCTGGGACGTCATCGCTGATGAGAACGGCGTCGCTCTGGCCAACGCCATGTACGACGTGAACCTCCTTGACGACCTGATTCGCCCCATCCGTCCAGACAGCAAGGGCAGCACCCTCACGCCTCGTGCGAAGGCGATCCTCGCTGCTGCAGAAGCTGTTGAAGGCATCGAATTCGTCCAGCCAAGCGGACGCTGGTGCCGCAGCACGAGCACCGGTCGCACGCAGGCCGAACGTGAGGCAAGCAAGCTCACCTCCGAGCAGAAGGTGGCCCTCATCGCGGCCGCAGCTGTCGCGCTGTACGCGGAATGCTACCCTCAGGCGCCCTCGAACATGGCCGCCACGCAGACCCGCCTGCTGGAGCGCAGCGGCCTTGACATGAAGGTCGCCCAGCGCCACATGCGCAAGGCCAAGACGGCCATGAAGAAACACCTCGGCGTCTTGTTCCGCCTCGGGTTCTTCGTGCCTCGTGCCCGTAACGCGGCCAGCCACGCCCAGTGGGTGGACGACCAGGTCGGCCTGCACCTCGAGAACGTCGCTCGCGTCCTGAGCCAGGACCGCTCGCTCACGCGTCACCTTGACAGCGTCATGCGTGACGCTGCAAAGCGCCTCGATGCCATGAAGGCCGTCGACGAAACGTTGGGCAGCGACAGTCCGTACCTTCACCTGCCACCGGCCAAGCGTGCAGGCCTCGCCGTCTACTGCGCCCTCCACGCGAAGGGTCTCGAACGTGGTCGCCGCGCCCTCCTCGCGAAGGCGCTGATTCTCTGTGACGACACCTTGCCTTTGCTGCGTGAGCGCCTGCTCACCACGTACGAGCACGGCCTTGAACCGCTGTCTTAAGGCCGGAGCCCACAAGGCAACCGCATGGACCTGCTTGGTGCCGACTTCCCCTTCAACAGCGAAGCCCTTGCCGGCAGGCGAGCACTGATCTGCGGCGCAAGCGGCGGCATCGGTGCAGCAACGGCGCGCATGATGGCGAAAGCCGGGGCCTCGGTGGTGGTCGCCGCCCGCTCGGTCGACAAACTCGACACCCTTGTGCAGGAGCTGACAAGCCTTGGACCCGGCCCTCACGTGGCCATGGCCCTCGACCTTGAGGACCTCCCCGCGGTCGAGGCTGCAGTGAAGGCGCTCCTGAGCGATGGACCGGTCCACGTGCTGGTCAACAACGCAGGTGGACCGCCCGGCGGTGCGCTCATCGATGCCGAAGTGGACGAGTTCATCGCGCCCTTCCAGCGTCACCTGCACGCTTCGCACACCTTGGTTAAGGGCCTGCTCCCCGGGATGGAAGCGGCCGGATACGGTCGCATCCTGCAGATCATCTCCACCTCGGTCAAGGAGCCCATCCCCAACATCGGCGTGTCCAACACGCTTCGTGGCGCCATGGCGTCTTGGGCCAAGACCCTCTCGCGTGAACTTCCACCGTGTGTGACCATCAACAACGTCCTCCCCGGCTTCACCGCCACCGATCGGCTCAGTTCCCTCGCCAACTCCATCCAAGCAAGGACCGGCAAGAGCGCCGAAGACGTGCACCGTGGATGGATGGAGCAAGTGCCCATCGACCGCCTCATCGACCCGCTCGAAACGGCTGCGTCCTTGACCTACCTCGCGCTGCCGGCAGCCGGAGCCATCCGTGGGGTGAGCCTCGCGGTTGACGGCGGACGACTCCGTTCAATCTGAAGCGGTGCGTTCAAACCCCACCGGCGGAGCCTGCCCACATGGACGGCGAAGTCACCGCGGAACAAGCCCGTGAACTGCTCGACGCCTTGGTCGAGGGCGGTGGCATGAAGCACATCGACACGCCGCTCGCGCTCCGCCTGATCCCGCTGGCCGATGACGTGGGCCGGGATGACCTCGCGGCCGNACTGATGGAGCGCGCCCAAGCCGCAGCAACGGATGCGGTTGAGGAGGGTTGGGTCAGCCTCGAGCGTCTGCGCCGTCATGGTGGCGACGTGGACGAAGTGCTCGCCTTGGCCACCGAGATGGAAGGTCACGAGCAAGGCGTGCGCCTTGCGGCTGCGGCCTACCACCACGCCGCGCTGCTCCATCATGCCAACCAATCGTGGGAAGAGGCGCATGCGCTCGTCAGCCGTTCGCTCCGCCTTCGCGAGGACGTTGGTGATGAGGAAGGACGGTCCTACGGCCTCGCGGTCCGAGCGGCCTGTGAGCGGGCCATGGAGCAGATGACCGAGGCCATCGACACCCAAATGGAACGGCTAGGCGTCCTCGAACGTCTTGACGACCAAGAAGGCGTGATGGAAACGTTGGCCGATTTGGCGCACCTTCACGCCACCATCGGCGAAGTGGATTTGGCGAGCGACCACCTGAACCGCTCGCTTCAGCTGGCCAAAGAGATGGGCGACCTGTCGGGACAACTGGTCGCTGCATGGGGCCTGGCGGACGTGGCCGAAATCGCTGAAGACTGGTCGACGGCCATGCTGCACCTCTCCGACGTGGTTCACGCCTTCATGGCCGTGGGGATCCCTGCACCTGAACAGGTGCGGGAGCGCATCAAGGCCCTGACGGACCTTGCGGACCGTGCCTGACGTGCGTGCATCTCATAGGTCGCCGGCCGCTGGTCGTGGCAGGTGAGGGAGTGGACCACGACATCTTCTTCTCCATCTCGCATACGCCGGACCATTCCGGAACGATGCCGACTGAAGCCGTGATGTTCGAGCACTACCTCGATCAACTGCGCCTGGCGGACGACCTCGGTTTCGGCGTGGCGTGGGTCGCTCAAGCNCACCTGTCCACCGAAGTCCAGAAGGGCAACAGCCGCCCCGTGGTGCCGCATTGGCCGGGCGAGGTTGGCTTGTGCACCGATTTCCCCCAGCTGGCTTTGGAATCCTTCCGCGCCACGTCGCGCATTGACCTTGGCAGCGCCGTGCTGTCCATCCTCGCTTCCGGNGGACCGATCGCTCAAGCTGAGCGCATCGCCAACACCCTGACGCACCTCGAGCGCATTGACGCGGGCGGTGAACGACGCCTCCACATCGGCTTCGCGTCGGGCCGGTTCGAATTCATGGCCCGCCCCTACGGCATCGATGCACGCGACGAGGTCGAAGCCGCAGCGTGGCCGGCCTTGCGCGGTCAAATCTTCCTCGAGGCGGCCACGATTTTCCTCCGTTTGTTGAACGGTGAGGTCGTCAACAGCGAGCAAGCGCGCCCAACGGTGCTCGAGCGTGGCTTGTTCCGCAGCGACGAGGACTGGGCCAAGGTGCAGGCCGCGGCGATGGCNCGCGACGGCCTGAGCGATGCACCTGAGNGTGTGGACGTNGCGCCACGCTACGTCTTCGAAGACCTCTGCATCGTCCCCAGAAACCCGCCACGGGAACGCCTGGTGCTGGTGGCCGGCACCCATGATCCAAAGGCACAGGTCGAACTCAACACCCTCGCCCCAGTCCGCGTGTTCAACCTCTCCATCACGTCCCCCGAGATCATCGATGCGACCCATGAGCGCATGCGGGAGGCCTTCCATGCCGACGGAGGCGAATGGCAGCGCAGTCACATGCCTCGAACGGTCTTTGTGTTCCTGAACCACGAGGAGGGTTTGACCCCGGAGGAACGCAGAGAAGCCGCTCACGTGGAGGCCAAAGCGGCCCTCGATGCGTATTGGACCGCCCTTGAAGGCACCCTCGACCCCAGCAAGGTCAGCCGGGCGACGAACAACGCTTTGGTCGGAAACGTGGACGACGTCGTGGAACAACTCCTCGAACGCTTCCATCCCGAAGACCGCGTCATGGCGTGGTTCGATTTCTTCAACCACGACAACGAACGCGTCAAGCGCAACATGCGGGCCTACATGACCGAGGTGGTCCCGCGCGTGGAGGCTCGACTCTCGGAGGGCCGAGACGCATGAGCCACGACGGATCCGCCGTCGCGCCTGGGCTACCCGGCTCAAGCCTCTACCCGAACTCACCGCTCGGCGAACANGTGGAGGGGGTGCCCACCGGACGCGACGTCGAATGGGAACCCTTGGTCGACTACCGGCGCAACGGCGTTTCAGAAACCACCATCCATGGCGCTGTGGCCTGGGCCCANGGTGACGAAGTCATCCATTCCTTTGGTGGAAACGTCCTCTGCTACGGCCGCTCGATGATGAAGCCCTTCATGATCAAGGCCTTCGTCGAGGAACTGGACGCGTGCTCGTGGGAGCAGAAAGCCATCGCGGTCGCCAGCCACAACGGTGACACGGAGCACGTGGCCGCCGCCCAATCCCTGCTGAACGAGTCTGAATGGCCCCTGATGCTGACGCCCTTGGACGTGCCTTTGATCCAGTTCGGTCGGCAAGTCCGGCGACCTCGACGGTGGTACCACACGTGCTCGGGAGAGCATGCCGCCATCCTGCACGGTTGCCGTGCGAAGGGATGGAACCGAGCGGGCTACACCCTCCCTTCGCACGAGGTCTTCCACGCCTACATGGAGCAAATTCGACGCTTCCTTGGTGAAGACTGGGCACCCCTCCGCATCGCCAAAGACGGCTGTGGCCTGCCCACGGTGTCCAACACGGTGGCCGAGTTGGCGGTCATCTACGCAGGCTTGGTCGCCGACCGCCATGNGGATTGGATTTGGGAGGCCATGTGCCGTCATCCTGACCTCGTCGGCGGATTCAACCGCTTGGACTCGACCATCATCAAGGCCGGAGCGGGCGAGGTCATCGCGAAGGAAGGCGCTGACGGCCTGCTCGGCCTGTCCATCGCTCACCCGGATTACCCGAAGGGCCTCGGCGTGGTGGTGAAGATCGCCCACGGCTGGAACGCGCAGGCCACGTGGTACGTGGCCCGGGCCGTGCTCGGCGTGCTCGGCATCGAGTTGCGCAACCCCTACCCCCTCCATCGCCAGAAGGCCTTCGTGGTCCCCGGCATCGTTCCGCCGAACCTGCTGAAGAAGCTCGATGACGTTCCGACTTGGGACGAATGGGACCCGGACACGGACCGTTGGCTCTACGACGTGGAGGCCTGAGCATGTCCGAGACCATCCACGTGCTCAACGCCATCGGCGGCGCGTGGCATGAGGCCCAAGATGGGCGTCNGCTGGACGATGTGGGCCCGAGCGACGGTGCCGTGATCGCAACCATTCCTCGCTCGTCCAACCTCGATGTCGAAGACGCCGTGATCGCCGCCGAGGCCGCACAAACGGCGTGGGGCGCACGGTCCATCGAAGAGCGGGCCGGAATGTTGGACGCCATCGCCGACGTGATGGAAGCCCACGCCGATGACCTCGCAAAACTGGAGTCACTCGACACAGGGAAGCCATGGGACGTGGCCCGTCACGTGGACATTGACCGGTGCGTGCGCAACTTCCGCTTTTTTGCCGAACTGGGCCGAACCTCTCCGCAGCAGACCTTCGCGATGGACGACGCCATGAACCACGTCCTTCGCAAACCCATCGGCGTGGTCGGTCTGATCTCNCCGTGGAACCTCCCGTTGTATCTGCTCACGTGGAAGGTCGCGCCTGCCCTGCTCATGGGAAACGCCATCGTCGCGAAGCCCTCCGAAATCACGCCCTTGACCGCGCATCGCTTCAGTGAATTGGCCCTTGAAGCGGGCCTTCCTGCAGGCCTGCTCAACGTGCTGCATGGGCTCGGTCCAGAGGTCGGTCAAGCCATCGTCGAACACCCGCGCATCGCGGCCATTTCCTTCACCGGCGGCACCGCAACCGGACGCATCGTCGCCGCGACCGCGGCTCCGATGTTCAAGAAACTCAGCCTCGAGTTGGGCGGCAAGAACGCCACCGTCGTCCTTGATGACGCCGACCTTGACGCGGTGCTGCCCGGCGTGGTCCGCGCAGGCTTCCTGAACTCGGGGCAAATCTGCCTGTGCGGCTCCCGCGTGCTGGTGCACGCGTCGCTGTACGACGACTTCCTGACCCGCTTTGTCGACGCCGTCGGGGACTTCCCAATCGGTCCAGTGATCTCCGAAGCGCACCGCGACAAGGTCGAGGGATACCTCGCCCTCGCCGTTGAGGAAGGCGGCGAGGTCCTGACGGGAGGAACGCGCGGCCCCGGGACAGGATTCCACCTGACGCCCGCGGTCATCGCGGGACTGTCTCCGAGCAGTCGGTGCGCCACCGAGGAAATCTTTGGCCCAGTGGTGACCGTGCATCCTTTCGAGACCGAGGAAGAGGCGCTCGCCATCGCCAACGGCACCGAATACGGTTTGGCCGGTTCGGTGTGGACCGGCGACGCCGAGCGAGGCCGTCGCTTCGCGGAACAGATGGACACCGGCATGGTGTGGGTCAACACCTGGCTGCACCGTGATTTGCGCGTTCCCTTTGGCGGCGTGAAGCACTCCGGCGTGGGCCGTGAGGGCGGTGAGTGGAGCCTCGGATTCTTCTCNGAAGCCGTCAACATCTGCGTGGCGGACGACGCCTGAGCGCAGGGGTGGCTTGAAGTCGGAACCCNCCCACGACGGTCCGGGTTCCCGCCATGTCCGTTCACGCAGAGGCCCGCAAGGTCACGACCCACACCCTTCAGGAAATGAAGCGCGCCGGTGAGCCAATCACCATGCTGACCGCCTACGACTACTCCCTCGCGAAGCTGGTCGATGCCGGCGGCGTNGACGTCATCCTGGTCGGCGATTCTGCCTCCAACGTGATGGCCGGACAGGTGACGACGGTCCCGATCACGCTCGACCACATGATCTACCACGCCCAGTGCGTGCAGCGTGCCGTGGACCGTGCCCTCATTGTGGTCGACCTGCCGTTTGGCTCCTACCAAGGCAACTCCAAGCAAGCGCTGGATTCCTCGATCCGCATCATGAAGGAAGCCGAGGCTCACGCCGTCAAGCTCGAAGGTGGCTCCGAAGTGGTGGAGAGCATCCGTCGTATCCTGACCGCGGGCATTCCCGTCATGGGCCACCTCGGCCTGACGCCCCAGTCCATCTACAAGTTCGGCACCTACACGGTGCGGGCCAAGGAAGACGAGGAGGCAGAGAAGCTGCTGGCGGACGCCCGGCTGCTCGAAGAAGCGGGCTGTTTCGCCTTGGTGCTGGAGAAGATCCCACGAGAACTCGCGGCCCGCGTGGCCGAAGAATTGTCCATCCCCGTCATCGGCATCGGCGCAGGCCCAGACGTCGACGGCCAGGTCCTCGTGCTCCACGACATGCTCGGCATCACGATGGACTTCTCACCGCGCTTCTTGCGCCGCTACCTGAACCTCGCGGAATCCATTGAAGGAGCCATCACCTCCTACTGCGCCGACGTGCGCTCCAAGGATTTCCCGAACGAAGAGGAATCCTACTCTTCCTGAGCACGCGCCATCCGAACCGCACGGTCATGGCGGAAGACGACCGTCCTGTTCAGCAGCCATTGCGTGATGCCCCACGCACCGGTGTTGATGGCGGTGATGAACCAGATGTACCACGTGGTGAATTCAAGGATCAGCCCGAAGGTTGCTGAAGAGCCGATGAAAGACAGCGTGTAAATCGGCAAGGCCGTGGACAACGAATACGCGATTCTCGTCGAAGGGATGAAACTGAACNCTCGGTGAACCCAATGCGCCACGATGCTGGAGCCCATCCACGCGATGCCCCACACAACGGCCCAGGCTTCGGACTGCTCGCGCGTCACGCCGCCCACCCAGCCAAGCACGACGAGCATGACGGCGAANATGGCGGTGTTGAACACCCCCGCCACGGCGTACCGGCCCAAACTGCCCTTTGGCGCCAGCCGGTCAAACCATGCCGGCGCCTGCACCATGGCGGAACATGGTCAGGCGACACATGAACATGACACGTCCGGACGTCAGGCCCAACCGAATCCAAAAATGGCTCCGAAAAGCGCCCCCACTCCGACGCCCATCATGTGCCACATGGCAAGACGGAACGGCGGTTTTGGACCCATGGACCAAGCGGACGTGATGCTCATCCACAGCACGCCGAGCACGTAGCCTCCACACAGGAGCGCTTGCGGCCCGGGAATGGTCCACACCAAGCTGAGCGGCACCGCCACGGCCGCCCAACCGACCCCGTATTCCCACCACTCGTCCATGGGCCGACGCGCCAATGATCTGTGGGCCAAAGGTGAGCACAGAAGCGCCACCAACAGGGCCCCATGAACCGGATTGGGTANCTGCGTTGGCCCGAGGTTTGGCATCACCAGCACCTGCCAGAGCGCCCCTGTGACCGCACCAAAGAGGAGTGGAAGCACGGCGTGCTGAGCAACGCGGCGTAGCGCCGCTTGCCGCTCCTCGCCGGTCGGCGCGACGACGATGACGTCGCCGTCCTCTGCCTCGCCGTCCATGGCCCTCGGTGCAGGCTGGGGCGTTTCAGGATTGAGGCCAACGCAGAGTGAGGCTCATAGGTCGGAGGCGTGACCTGTGGCCATGGGCGGCGGACAAATCGTGGCGGGGTGCCTCGCACCGCATCCACCTCACCTGGTGTATGCAGAAAGCCCACCCCAGAACGAACCCAAAGCCGAAGGCGGTTGGGAACAGCTCCGCTGGGGCTACGACCGTCTTCGTGCCAGCCTTGCTGAAGTCGAGCATGACGTCGTCGTCATCCTGTCACCGCACTGGCAGACCTACGTCGGCACCCATTTCCTTGGCCTGCCCCGCTTCGAAGGCTTCTCCGTGGACCCGGTGTTTCCGAACCTGTTTCGCTACACCTACGACCTCTCCATCGATTTGGACCTCGCCGAAGGCATTCATGCTGAGGCCATGGCNGCAGGCCTCGACGCCCACATGATGCGGAACCCAGACTTCCGNGTCGATTACGGCACCATCACGACCGCCCATCTGACCGATCCGTCTTGGTCGAAGCCNCTGGTGGTCATTTCGAGCAACCGAAGCCGCCACTATTACTCGGTCGAGGTCATGCAGGAAATGATGGCTGAACTNGGCCGGGCCACGAAAAAGGCCATNGAAGCCAGCGGAAAGCGTGCGGTGGTGCTGGCCAGCAATTCGTTGTCCCACCGTCATTTCACCACGGAGCCAGAAGTTCCCGAAGACATGAGCCACGAACACATCACCAGCCATGCGATGCACCTGTGGGACATGCGCATGATCGACCACATGGTCAACGGCCGCAGCAAGCAACTCCTCGATGAAATGCCGGAATTCACCGAGCAGGCCATCGCGGAAACCGACGGTGGNGCGCTGACGTGGTTGCTTCACGCCCTCGATCTTCCCGACTACAACGCGACGCTGCACGGTTACGGCACCGTCATCGGCACCGGCAACGCGGTCGTGGAATGGCCTGCGTGGCGCCATCAGGAGGGCTCGGCATGACCGTCGTCGCTTCCTTCGTGGTGCCGGTGCATCCGCACCCCTTGCTGGCTCCCGACGCCAACGAAGGCTACGGCCGATTGCGCGCTGCCTTCGATGAAGCGGCCGCCCGCATCGAGGCCAGCGGAGCCGACCTCCTCATCGTCTACTCGACCACTTGGCCGAGCATCATTGGCCATCAAATCCAGGCCGATCCGAACCCGGTGTGGAACCTCGTGGACCACGACTTCCACGACCTCGGCACCATGCACTACGATTTCCAGATCGATGCGGATTTCGCCCACGCTTGGCGTGATACCGCAGAACAGCGTGGCTTGACGGCTCGAACGGTCAATTACCACGGCTTCCCGATCGACGTCGGTTCCGTGGTCTCGCTGTCGCTGTTGAACCCCAACAACCGCATCCCTGCGGTCATCGTGTCCTCCAACGTGTACGCGAACCGCGCCGAAACGACCGTCCTCGCCAAATCCTGCATCGACGCTGCGAAGGCCGCGGGCAAGAAGGTGGCCGTGGTGGCCGCCATGTCCCTGTCCAACCGCATGTTCACCCGGCGTATCGAACCCGAGGACGACCGAATTCACTCCCTCAAGGACGACGAGTGGAACCGGAAGATCCTCCAGTTCCTGGGCGACGGTCGTCTCGAAGACGTCGGCCAATTGTCCCGCACCATCCACAACCAAATCCGCGTGCAGAAGGTCGTCGCCTTCAAGCCGATGTGGTTCCTTTCTGCCATGAACGACCACCGCAACGACCTGACCGGCGAGGTGCTCGCCTACGAAGCCCTTCACGGCGCCGGAGGCGCCGTCGTTCACCTCGACCCAACCTCCAACGGCAAGGGCGACAAAGAATACGACGAGGAAGACGTCGAGGTGTTCGGTGGCGACCGAAACGTGCTCGACACCGAAGCCGACCAGCCCGAGGAGGCGACCGTCCCGTCAGCACCTGCGCCCGTCGCCGGCAGCGGCCCGGCGTTGTGGGATCCTGTCGAGGGCGAGGACGCCGTCAACACCGACACGGCACCGAAGCCGGTGGGCGCCTATCCGCACGCTCGCCGCGTCGGTGACATGCTCTACCTGTCCGGTGTTGGCCCCCGCCAACCGGGCACCAACGCCATTCCCGGCGGCCCGATTCACGACGAAGCAGGCCAACCCTTGGACTACGACATCAAGGCCCAAACCCAAGCCGTCATCACCAACGTTGAACGGGTGTTGAAGGAAGCAGGCGGCTCCTTGGAGGACGTGGTTGACGTGACCAGTTTCCTTGTTGACATGGACCGTGATTTTGCGGGGTACAACGAGGTCTGGGCGGAGACCCTCGGCAAGGTCGGCCCCACCCGAACCACCCTCGCCATCCGTGCGCTCCCTACGCCCATTGCGGTCGAGATGAAGGTCGTCGCCCATCTGCCTCAATGACCGGATTCCGACGCACATCGTCCGTAAAGGGACAAGAGTTCAAGGACAACCTTCGGTGGCACGGTCACGTAGGCCCAGTGCTTACCTGAATCCGGGGATTTGACATGGTCGTTGAAAAAACGGTGGAGAAGACGGTTGAACTGGCTGAAAAGACGGTGGAGAAGACCGTTGAACTCGCACGCACCATTGGTCTGAAGACCCTGGTCATCCTTTCCTTGTCCTCGATGCTTGGTTCAGGGCTCTTCCTGCTTCCGGCCTTTGCCCAAGAGGTCGCGGGACCTGGCATGTGGTTCGCCTTCTTGCTGGCCGGCAGCGTGGTGATCGCAAGCGCCTACTCCAAGGCTGAACTGGCAAGCGCCATGCCCCAGTCTGGAGGTTTCTACGTGTACGCAGAACGGACCTATGGCCACCTGGTCGGGACCATCAGTGGACTGGGGTTGTTCGCGTCCTTCATGCTGAAGTCGGCCTTTGCCTTGGTTGGCTTCGCGGCGTACATGGAAGTCATCACCACGCACTACGGCGTTGACGACGTGAATTCAAAGGGCATCGCGATGATTTTGCTCGCCTTCATCCTTGTCGTGAACCTCACCGGCGTCAAGGCGATCAAGAAGGTGCAGGTCCCCATCGTCACCGTCGCCGTCGCGACGGTGGTGCTCTTGTGCATCATGGCCCTGTTTTCCAGCGACCTTGATCTGTCACGGCCGGTCCAAGACTTCCAGCCCATCAGCCTCAGCATGGGCACGGCTGCCGCCTTGGTGTTTGTCGCCTTCTCTGGGGCCATCAAGGTCGGGGCCATCGGCGGCGAAGTGATGGAGCCTGAAACCACGCTCCCGCGCGGCATGATCCAATCCTTGGTCATCGCAACACTGCTCTACGCCGTGGTGGCGTACATCATGGTCGCCGTGATGGCACCGGACTGGTTCATGGTCGACAACCACGCCGTGGAGAATCCCATCACGGTCTTCGCCGATTCGGTCGCGGGCACCACCGTCGTGTTGCTCGCTTCCTTGGTGGCGATCATCGCCATGGCCTCCATGGCCTTGGCCGGTGTGTTGTCGTCCTCGCGATTCATCTACGCGATGGCCAAGGACGGTGTGCTCCCGGCTCCGCTCGGGGAATTGAACGAGCGCTACAAGACGCCACATTGGCCCATTCTCCTCACGGGCCTCTTGATGGCCGTGTCCATCTATTCCTTCGACGTGCACGTCATTGCAGAGCTTGCCTCTGGGTTCATTCTNATGGTGTTCATCGTGCTTAACTTGACCGTGGTGGTGCTTCGTGGCGCGGGTTCGAGTCATCCATGGAACCCGCCGTACCGCTCTCCATGGTATCCTGTGCCCCAAATCTATGGCACGGCCGCAGGCTTGGCCATGCTGGTCCTGATGGGCGAGAAGGCCCTCTACGGTGGAACTGGAGCGGTGGTCATCGGCCTTCTGGCTTGGTTCGCCTACGGGCGAAGCAACGTCCAGCCTCGTGAGGGCTCGACGCCGCTCACGGCCTTCTTCGGCCGCGGCGGTGGAAGCGACAACGAGGAATGATCACGTTTGGGTCTTGGTCCAGGAACCGTCGGCCCCGACGGTCCAATGTTGCACGGTTGCGTTCGCGTCAACATACCAACCGGTTGCACCCTGTTCGGTTCCGGGGATGGCTTGCATCACTCCGGAGGTGGTGGCCTCTTGAGCCATCGCGGACAACACGTCCGGCTCGAGCGTCGGTTCGATCATCTTCGCATCATCGATCACGTCGGCTTCATCNGCGAGGTCAACGAAGCCCTTCTGCTCCTCATCGTCCACGAGGTCCGTCTGATCCTCGTCCAACAGGTCCTCGACCACCTCAAGGCTCTGCCGCCGGAGCAGGACGATCATCAACGCAAGCACGCCGAGCAGCAACGCACCACCAAGGCTGACGACACTGTTGGACGATCCCAAGGCTCCACCGAGCAGGACCGATTCCACCTCGAACCACGTTTGCGCCTGCAGGCCGTCNTTGGTTTCAGCGGTGCAGCTCCGGTCCGTCCCGGCTTTGCGAAGATCAACCACCCACGTCGCATCGACCAGATGGCTGATGGAACCTGCGTTGCATGAGAGGCTCACGTCCTCCTTGGTGAAGGACACGAGATTGCCATGCACATCAACGCCGTACACCGACACCAAGGCGGTTTCACCCTGGGCCATGAGGCGGCCATCGACCTCGACAAAGAGCCGGACGGCCATTCCAGGATCAAACGTCACGTCGAGGCTGAGGGTCGCTTCGTCCGACTGCAAGGCAACGGCATGCGCCCCTGCCATCTTTGGCGTCATGGTCCAATATCCGGGGCCGGACGTTGAGGGCTCGAGCGTAAGCACAGAGGTGTTCACGTCCGTGCTGACGTTGACGGCAGGACCCACGTTTCCGTGCAGGTCAATGCGGTCAAGGTGGAGTTCGACCGGCACACCCGCCACCATGCGCTCGGGCAGGGCCTCTTTCAGGTCCAGCATGGATGCGGCGCCGGGCTCAACCGTCAAGCGCACCAAACCGAAGACGCCATCCGCGTTCGCTCGGATCACGTGGCCACCAAGCGTGGTCGGTGCCCACAACCCACNTGACGTGCGAAGATCGAAGGTCGCGTCAACACCGTCCACGGTCCAGTTGAGTGCAACACCCTCGATGGCATGACCGTAGGCATCGGCCAAACGCGGTGAAACGTTGACGGCCCGATCGGCAGGGACAAGATTGGCGTCCAAATCGAACGTGATCGAGGCCAAGCGGCCGTGTTCAACGTCTGTGGTCCACGTCGCCGAATAGGTCGCGTTGGTGGACGAATCCAGCCACGTGGCCTCNAAACTCCAGGTGCCAATGGATGAAGGCTCCAAGAAGGCGATGCCGGGCGTCAGCACCACATCGTCTTCCTGCCCCATAGCGAGGCTCCACGTGGCGTTGACCGGTCGACGGTTCCCTGCCTCGTCCACGGCGCGTGCGGTGAGGACCACGTCATCGCCTGCCGTCACCGCATCGTGCGAGGTGGCCGCCTCAAGGCGAACAACGTCACCGAAGACNACGTTGACGTCGAGCGTTGCCGTCAAGCCAGAGTCTTCGACCTGCAGGCGCACAGGGCCGATGTCCACCGGCGTCCACAGAGGCCCATCGTCGGAAGCAGCGACCTGCCCGGACGGGATGGTCCAGTTGGACAACGCCACATCTACAGGGGCTGAGGCACCGAGTGAGTCGCTAAGGAGAGCGCGCAGCGTGACCGATTGTCCAGCACGAAGCGACATTGGATCGCCGTCCAATTCGATGTCAAGCATGGCTGCGTCCGCAGGAAGCACGGCCACGCTGCCGTTTGCGNTCAGGTTTCCGGCGACCGAGGTCGCCGTGACGTTCCACACGCCCGGCCGGGTGGGGAAAAAGACCCCGTCTGTGTCGACCACGCCGTGGTTTGAGGACCAGCGGAGGCCTCCAACCGCGTCATATGGCATCGAAAAGCCGTTGGCATCGACCAAGGAGGGACGNAGAAGAAGGCCTTGGCCGCTGCGCATGGACATCCCCGTGGGGAATACGATGGCCACAGGGTCACCGGGAACGACCTCAACGACGTGCGTTGCTTCAAGGTCGAACAAGCGCATACCGATCTCGTACGAGCCCGGAGTTGAAATGACCACAACAGGCGACCCGACGCCTTCGTGAGCCCCGTCGATGGACCATGCCACGTTGTTCAACGCCGCTTGATTCCCCTTCGCATCGACGCCAATGGCGTTCAAGCGAAAGGGACTCCCGGCGACGGGCGTCTCTGAGAGCGACACGTCGAGATCAACAGGGCGTCCGGGCTCGACGGTGACTTGTCGGCTGGCCATGAGCCCCTCGTGTTCTGCGGTGACGTTNACCACGCCTGCAGACCACGGAATGAACAATCCTGTTTCCTCCATGCTGCCGTTGGTGACCGTCCAGTTGATGACCCCTGAGACCGGATTGCCTGCACCGTCACGCAGCGATGCTTGGAAGAGCAGGGCTTGGTCTGCGGTGATGGTCGTGCGGTCCACGTCAAGCACCAACGTGCTGGCTGAACTCGACGAGGTATCTTGGAGGTCCTCAAGCACCGGCCCCGATGCGGGCAGCAGCAGGATGAGCATGGCCGCAAGGACCACGCCCCGCCAAGCCGCGCGTTGGGACACCATGCCAACCAAGACCTCATCGCCCCTTGTGACTTGAAAGGACCGCCGTTTCAGTCGGTCCATTCCTGCCAGTCGTCCTCGCCTTGCATCCGGTACCACCAGACGCCAGCTTCATCCTCATACCATTCCGTGCCGTCTTCGTCGACGCGGTAATCGGACTCGGTTGTGTCTTCGGCCGCTGGCGCTTCTTCCTGTTCCAGCTCCGGAACGGGTTTGTCGCTCTCAGGAGCCGGTCCGGATGGCCCGGGGGCCGGCCCGCTCGGTCCAGGTGCCGGTCCGCTTGGACCCGGTGCGGGGCCGCTTGGCCCAGGCGCTGCACCCTTCGGCCCTGGGGCCGGGCCGCTTGGACCAGGTGCGTCGTCGTCGTCATCGTCGTCGTAGTCGTCGTCATCGTAGTCGTCGCTTCCGCTGCGAAGCACGCGGAGGACCAACACCAAGAGCGTCACGAGCACGATGGCACCAAGCGCGGAACCGATGTAGGACACCGGTGAGTTCGCGGCGTAGAATCCACCCAGCGTGGGTTCAACCATGATCTCGGCCGAGGCCGTAACCGTGCCTACCGTGATGGTGATGGTTTGCGTGTCTTTGTTCATCGTCTCGACGGTCCAGACGCCGTCGCCTTGAGCCGTCACGGTCGCCGCCACGTCGGTGAGGTCCGCACGGGTGGACGGCGGCACNGGGATCGGATTGTCGAAGGCATCGAAGGCAGACACCGTGACCGTCACGGTGCCGAGTTGCTCAACCGTGGTGGCGGAAAGATCCAGCACGAANCGATCGACCGTCGCCTGTGCGCGCACCGTCACGTTCCACACGCCCTCAACGCCGTTCACGGCGTAGGTGAGCGAGTGGTCACCCGCACGTCGTGCNAAGTAATCGTACGTCGCTTCATCGGTGGCGTTGATGTCTGGTGCAGTGGCACCTCCTTCGGTCCAAAGCACGTCTTGAGGGAAGGCGTTTCCGTCGGCGTCGAAGCCGGTGACGCTGATGCTGGCGTGGTCGCCAGCCGTCAGCACATANCCGGGCTCTGGCGCCTCCAAAGCGACCGCCACACCGTGCCGAATCACGAGGTCGACGCTACGAACGATGGGGGTCCCGGCATCGGTCAATCCGGTCACGCTGACGGTGTAGTTGCCCACGAGGGTCGCATCCCAGACCAGTCCAGCGGTGCGCAACGCATCACCGATGTCGGTGGACGTCCCTGCTTCGTTGTCGATGGACCAAGAGAACCCGTCGGTTGAGATGGGGTTGTTCTCCGCATCGCTGGCTGCAACGCTGAATTGAACACCGTCATCGGCCGTCAACTCGAGTGAATCACCGGTGTCACCGTCTTCGAGGGTGACGGCGTCGAGGGTGAGCACATACAAGTCACCGTGCACCACGGTCATCGAAATGCTCGCCGTGTAGGTCGTGCTCGCGTCCAGCACGTAGGTGGCCGTGAGTGCATAGGCATCGGTGCTGGCCAGCACCGGTCGGAACGTGGTGGCCGGAGCGTCGATGTGCGACAAGGCCGATTGTTCGGTCCACGAACTGTGAGCCAGGCTCCAGTTGACGCTGACGCTCCAACGGTTGCCCTTCTGATCCACGGCCTTGACGCTCGCAGTCAATGTGTCATCGGCCGTCAGTTGGAAGCCCATGCCGTTCACGTCGGCGGAATCGACGACCATGGTCAGGTGCACCATGGCCCCCTCGCTGACCGAGATGGTCACCGAGGTGGTGAAGGCCTCGTATCGGGCTTCGATGATCTTGGATCCACGCGANGTGGGCGACCACTCAGCCGGCTGACCGATGAGGACTGACCCGTCAGCGATGCGCGTCCAGTTGCTCTGCGGCAGCACGACGGGCAAGCGGTTTCCGCGCACGTCAATCCGGGTCGTGTTGAGGTAGACCACATCGTCAGCGGTGATGCTCGTCGCGGACGCCACCAATTCAAGCGAAGCCATTTCGCCGTGACCCACCTCGACGTCGAGTGAGCCTTCGGCGCCTGATGCTGAGGTGACGCTGAGCGTCCACGAGCCAACGTGATCCGCGGTGTAGGCCATGTTGGCTTCCGAGTAATTGCCGTTGGTCGTGCTCCACGACAGACCACCGGCAAACGCGGCGTCCATGGTGTTGCCGTACTGATCGATGACCGTGTGGGTCACGTCACAGCTGGTTCCTGCAGGAATCACGCCTTCGCATCCGCCGAGGACGATCGCCGCAGGCGAACCGGCCAAGACGTCGACGTTGACCGTGGTCGTCAACGCGCCCCACGCCACCTCGATGGTCTGAGCGCCAGAGGTGTACGGAGCAAAGGTGGAACCTGTCATGGTGCCGTTGCTCGGCGTGTAGGTGATGACTTCGCCACTGATGGGGTTGCCGTAATTGTCGGTCACGTAGGCGTCAATGGTCAAGGTCTCGTCAGCGGTGATGGTCGCTGTGAGCGGGTCCACGACCAAGGTCGTCGGTACGTCCGCGACCACGGTGATCGTGGTCGTGTCACAGATGGCACCGTAACANGCGGTCACCGTTTGGCTGCCGGCCGTCACGGGAACCCACGTGCCTCCACCGTTCACGGTCGTCGTGATGCTTCCATCGGAAACCGTGAGGGTAATGCCAGCGGGCAGGCTCAACGAAGCACCGTTGAAGTCGCTGACGCTTGAGGACACGGTGACGCTGTTTCCAGCGGTGTGGGTCGTGCCCTGCTGGGTGTCCACGTCCAGGGCGTACACTTCGGTGTAGTTGAGCGTCACTTCAGGTCGGACCGAAGCTCCTGCCTCGCTCGTGGACACGGTGAATGAGGCCACACCCGTGTTGGGCGTGGCGATCAGCATCCACACGTGATCACCGGACAGGCTCATGCCCGGGAAGGTCAGAGGCACATCAAGCCAGCCCGTGGTGCCGTAGGGAACCGTCACGGAGGACAGGGCCGGGCCATAATCGAGGCCTGCGCCGAGGCCGGGCGTCGCCCAAGCGTTGCCGGAGGAACTCTCGTTCCACGTCGAGGAGGCTTCACCCCANGCGCTTGGGTTCAGAAGTTCGTGGACGGTGAGCGTCATCGAACTCGCACCACCGGCTCCGTTCCAACCGTTCGCAGGCAGGTAGAGGCTGAGGTCGGCGGTGTGAGCCCGCAGCGTCGTGGACAGCGGTACTTGCCCGAAGTCAACCCCGATGATCATGCGGCAGGCATCAACGACGTTGACGCCACCGCATCCAGTGCCCGTTCCGAGCATGGCCTGCGACACTGAACCGTAATTCGTTCCCGCGCTGGCGTTGGTGATCATGCCCTCGCGCACGCGCGTGTGACCAAAGTCAGCAACTTCGTTGCCTGTTTGGAAGACGTATTCCCAGCGGTTGTCGCTGATGGTCGAGGTGTCCGGATCGCCCAATGCAAAGGACCACCGCGAGGAGGAGGGGCCCGGAATCGACTGATTCACGCCTTGCACCCACCACTCGTACGCCACACCAACATCGAGTGTCGCGTCAATGCGGAAGCTCGTGTTGGTCAGGAACGCGCTGTCCACCCAGGAACGGTATGAGCTCACGCCGCTGGGTCCGGACAAGGTCAGGATGTAGTCCGTTGCATCTGGCAATGCAGCCCACGTCAAGGTCGGTGCATCGCCTGAGTCGAGTTGGAAGTCGCTCGTGTCGTACAGCACGGCACCGTCTGCAGGGGCGGACAGCGTGGGTTGCGAAGGCGGCAGGATGCCGTCGACGTTGTCCACATACTCCAGATGAATCTGAGGATGTCGTGAGGTGTTGCTCGTGGACTCAGAACTCACGAAGGTCATGGTCGACGACGGTGTTCCCACGACTTCGAGGCGGACCGTCATGGACAGGTTCCCGTTCGCAATGTTGGATTGCGCCAAACTGGTCAAATCGAAATCAACGAAGCCGTCAGGCGGAGTTAGGGTCAACGTCGAGCGCGTCACTTCCGTGGTCGAGCACGTGGGTGCAGCATTCCACGTGACGCTTGACTCGGTGAAGCTTGAGCACGCGTACGCAGCAACGGTGAGGGAGGTCGGACCGACCGTGTTCCGGTACATACGAAGCAGCATCTGTGTCGGCGTCATGGCGGTCGGCCAAGGCAAGTCCGAGAGATCGACGTCAATCAGGATCGCATCCTCGCCGCTTCCACCGGCGCCTTGTCCGAGGCTGAGGCTCGACGATGCACCGCTGTTGGTGTTGGGGTTCACGGATGAAATCGTGACGTCGCTCACCGAGGGAACGCCCGGTGCGGTCGTGAAGACCGAATTGCGGCTGAGCGTGACGGTGTGGTTGCCTTGACCGTCGTCCGAGCCTTGGTCTTCCGCATAGCGGAAGGTGGCGGAATCTGACCACGCACCAAGCCTGTGGTTTTGCTCTGCCCTGACCATCCAATGGTACCACTGGTCGGTGTCCAATCCTTGCAAGGTTCGGTTGTAGGTTGTGGAGGCGGCATCAAAGACGCCGATGCCTGAATCGGTGGAATCACGGCAGACGAGGTTCTGCAAGAACCGGTCATCGGTGGCGATGCACACCTCCCAACCCGTCGCGTTTCCAACGCTCGAACTCCAATCAACTTCAACGGTGTCAGCACCGGTCGGTCGGGGAGCGGAGAGGTTCCAAAGGGTGCTCCCCGTGGACGGCGAGGTCAGGGTGGAGGAGGCTGGAGACCAGCCTGCCGTGGTGCGGTACGTGATGTTCAACACGGGGCGATCTTCCGTCGAGGATGCGTCGCTGGAGTGGAAGCTTTGCCGACCCATGCCCGAGCCGAGTTCTTCGGCCTGGAGCATGAAGGCCAAGGGGTCTCCGTTGTCCAACATCTGCTGAACGAGCGCGGTAACGTTCCAACTGTAGGCGGTGTCCACGGCGGAAACAAAGGTGGTTTCACCCACGGCGGGAAGGGTGGTGTCGCTCGAACTGTGGTATCCTCCTGGCACGGCCCACGTGCCGCCGGTGCCCGGTCCGAACCACGTGGCACTGCTGTTCCAAAGCGTGGTTGTGCCAGAAACCGAAACGTCCACGCCGGAACCTTGTGAGGTGCCGATGGTGGTCAGTTCGAGGCTGGCGTTGATGACCTCCATCGTGGCTGGTAGTGGAAGTCCAGTGAAGTTGAACGCGATCAATGAGGAAGCACGCTGACTGGTGCTCGAGGAGAAGAAGGAACGCCCAACGTTCAGGGTGCTTGAGGAGGCGTAAGCGGTGTTCACGGTGCCCGAGTCAATGCTCGTGTCAAGCACACCCGCAGGCATCAGCACGGTGTCGTCGACCAAGCTCCCATATTGCAGGCGGTACCATGCCTCGTCGGCATCGATTTCGCCGGCCATGACCGCTGGGATGTGCACCGTTCGGCCGCTGGACCAAGGCCCATACATGCCGTCCGTCACTTCGCGCACCTCCCACACCACGGACCCGATGTCACCGAGGTCTTCTTGTGGTGTGTAGCTGAATGCAAAGAATCCCGAGTCCTCACGGCTGTCGTAGGTGGTCCAACCTCCGGAGAGGAAGGTGTCCGCGCTCCAAGCATCATAGANACGAACTTGGAAAGAGGTGGTAAATCCNCCCGCTGAAGCAGGGCTCCAGTTCAGCACAGGGCGCTCATCTGGGACAAGGGCATGCGAAGATGAATCAAAGGAAACAGCCTGGTCGGCAGGGCCGGTCAGCGTCGGAGCGTTGGACGGTGCCGTACCGGTCCCGTTCACCCACGTGAGGTTCAGCCACGGTTGTTCGTTTGTTGAGGCTTCAACGCTGCTCAGCAGGACCTGCCCGGACGCATCTGAATCGACGAGAAGCAGGACGTCCAATTCGTCGTCACCGCTGGCCAGTGCGGCTTGAACCAGATCGGCAACGTCCCACGTCATCCAGCCGGCGCTGACCGAGCTTGCATAGGTCGTCACCCGTGCACCAAATTGGTTCACGCGGTCCACGTCGCTGTAATGCCAGCCTGGCGTGGATGTGCTGCTGACACCGGTCCAATTGTTGGTGCCGTCATAGGAGGTCTCGTTGGCCGAAGCGTTCCAGTCCACCAAGGCCGGCAAAATGCCGACGTTCACGCCAACGGCTGACGAGAGCTGAGAGAACATGTGCAGTTCGGCACCCTCCACACGCGCGTTTTGCGGGTTGGGGATGTCGGTCAATGGAATGCGCAACAGCGTGGCGGCCTGTTGCGTCGAGGTGTCGCCGACCCGGAGGGTGCTGGACGTGTCGTAGGTCTGACCGCTGCTGCCGCGAATCACGGTGGTGTCTTCGAACCCAACGAGGCCGAGGGACGGCATGGCCTGCTCATGGCGGAGTTCAACCGCCACCTTGTTGTTGCCAAGGTCCCACGTCGTGGTGTCCGGCAGCAGGAAGTGGTTCGTCTCTGACCAGTTTCCAAGCTGATTGGTCGCTGAAATCGCTCGAACACGCCAATACCAGGTGGTGCCGTCGTTGAGTTCCTGCTGCGGTTCGTAGTTCAGGTTTGAGGCATCAAAGCCCTGATCGTTGAAGGAGGTGAGGTAACGCATGCCTGCGGTGTTGAACTGGTCAGAGGTGTCGAGTTGCAAGGCCCATCCACCGATCGTCAATCCACCGCCATAGGTCCAGTTCAGGAGGGGCGTGGTGTCGCCTGCCGGGTTCAGGCCGGGAAGCACCGCCCACGAACCGTTTGCGGGGCTGCTCGGAACGGGCTCGTCGGGAACGCTGTCCGAGCCGGGCACGTACACGATGGTCATCTCGGCTCGATCGCTGGATGACGCTCCGTTGCCGTAGAGCAAGGCGTACTTCGAAACGGTGCTCGGAGTGGTGACCATGTCGAAGATGAAATCCACGGAGCGATTCTCCCGCATGGCGGACTGGACGGCTTGGGTCACGTTCCAATTCACACGGTCCCCGCCGGAGTAACTCGAATCCACCGTGGTGGAGGTCAACAGGGCACCGCGCTCCCAACCGCGAGCACCGCTTGTGCCCCACGCGTTGGTGCCGTCGTACGTGGCCCATGTGGCCCCGGACTCGGTCCAGTTGTGCTGCCGGCTCTCGAAGGCCCCAATGATCGGCGAGCCGCCAGCGGCCAGCGAGAGTTCCATGCTGACGTTCGCGCTTTGCACGGCGTACCCTGCAGGAAGCAGGTGGCTGGTCAGGTCGCAGCCGAACAGGATGGTCTGCCGTGCGCTGGTGTCGAGGGCGATCAGCATCTCTTCGTCGGCGTCGTAATTGTCCGATGGTGAAGACGAGTCCACGTAGGTGTCCATGCAGGACGGCAAGGTGCCGTCGGACGTGCCGTTGCCGTGGCTGAGGCGCAGCTCGTAACGGTCCCCGCCAAGCCAATCCGAGGTCAAACCACTGACCATGAAGGAAGCCGTGGCCCATCCACCAACGCGGTCGTTCGATGAGATGGACGCCATGCGCCAATGGTAGCNTGTGCCCGTGTTCAGGCTCCCCGCGCCGCTCGGCGTGTAGCCGGTCGAGGTGGACGAGAGGTCCGAGGAGGAACGGGTGTCTGCGAGGAGCACGCGGNTGCGGAATTCTGCATCTTCGGCCAATTCAAACAGGAAGTCGTGGCCGGAAAGCGGCGTCCAAAGCAAGTCCGGCGTGGTGTTGCCGCTGAGGTTGTGGCCGCTGAGGTTCCAGACCGCATGGCCGTTGCTCGGTGCATCAAGGCTTGGAGCAGCAGGACCCGAGGTCAAGGAGGTGGTGCGGTAGGTGATGCTGAGCGAGGGGTGGTCGCTCGCGGAGGAGGCCTCACTGGAGTGGAAGACCGCTGCATCGCCTGCAGTGTAGTCCTCGTTCAGGCCGCGTGCGGTGAGCAAGAAGGTGGCTGATGTGTCTGACGCTGCATGAAGGTGCGCTTGAATCGCCGTGGTGACGTTGAGGCTGAGGCTCGTGTCCGTCGAAGACATCTCCACGGCATCGGTAGCAGCGTGCGCAGTGGCGCGGCCACCGCTGGCCCACGTCTGCGAGGAGGATTCACGGTTCCACGTGATGGTGTCTTCGTCCCATGACGATGCGTCAGTGGAGTGAACCGAAACCAGCGGGGTGCCGCCAACCGAGGACACCGACAGGTCAAGGGAGGCCTCGGTGATGGCGTAGGTGGCGTCCATGCCGACGTGTTCCATCCGCATGCGAAGATGACTGAACGTCTCTTTGCTGCTCGTCATGGTCGTCTCAATGGTCTGTGACGTGCCGAATGCACCGTTCTTCGAAACCTGTGACACCGTCGCGTCTTCGACGAATGCATCGGACAGGCCAAGATCCACCAGGTCCACGGTGGACGTTCCATCAGCGTTCACGGTCACGTCAAGGTCGGGGAGCACCACGTGCCCACTTTCCCATGCGCCGTACACGCCGTTGCTGTCCAAGCCTCGTGCACGCCAGTGAACNTCCGTTCCGTTNTCGAAGGCCGCACTCGCGGGAAGGTCAACGCTCCCGGAGGTCGAGGTCGTGGTGAACGCGCTGGCATCGGCAATGGAGTTCAACTCACGGTCTTCACCGGCTGCGACCAGCCAAGAATCGGAGAGCGCAAACTGAACCTGCACGTTCGAACTGCTTTGGGTTGCGTCCATCCACTCGAATGCAGGTGTGGTGTCGGCCTGAAGGATCGGCGCATGGTTGACGAGCGCCGTGCCGTTGGCCGGCATGTCCGGTGTGATGGTGCCACCGGAGGTGGTCGCCGTCGAGGTGGACACCACGGTGAGCAGCGGCCGAGCGACGCTGACCACGGCTTCGGAAAGTTGGCACTCGAACGCATCCCCGGTGGCTGCGATGACCATCGAAAGGTTGCTTGATTCCACGGCGGCTTCCTGAGCAAGCGCGGTCACGTTGAGTGAAAAGGTGCCGTTGGAGCTGGCGTGCAAGGGGGGCTCCCAAACGCCTCGGTCCGTGTCCACACCGTCGAGCCCTGCAAGCGCCCAACTGTCGAAGGCGTCGGCCATTGCCCAGGTGGCATCGGACGCGTTCCAAGACGGAAGCACGCGCGCGGCGTGGAACGCGGTGTCGCCGGGCATGGGGGCGACGCTGGAACATTGGAGGTCCAACATGGCGGATTCAACGGTCGAAGCGGAGGTCAAGCCGAGGTTGAACTCCAACAGAAGCCGTCCTTCGCCGGTGGCCCCCAAATCCCCGATGTCAGCGGAGTCTGCACCTTCGGAAGAGGTGGTGGCGGTGGAGAGGATGCCGACGTCCTGCACGGGCGAGAGTTGAGCGGTGGCTCGGGCCACGTTTGGGGCCTCGTCCAAAACGGCGTTGTTGCTCATCAGTGGAACGCCAACGTCGGCGATGAGGAACAACATCACGAGGGTCAGAACAAGGGGAGTTCGTCGAGGGGCGGATGCGGACGTCATGGAACTCGCTTTTCTGAGGGTTTGGACGCTTATAGCCACTTGCCCGTGATGGCCTGCTCAACGTCGAGCGAAGGTTCATGGGCGCTCGACGGAGGTGGGTGGAACCATGTCGGAGCTGTGGGTCGAGAAGCATCGTCCAAGGACGGTGACCGACATCCGGGGCCAGCGTTCCGTGGTCGAACGCCTTGGCGTGTACGCCTCAAAGGGCGAATTCCCCCACCTGCTCTTCGCAGGACCACCTGGTACTGGAAAGACCACCGCTGCCATGGCCTTGGCCATGGACGTGTTCGGTGAAGAGTTTCGCCGAAACCTGCTCGAGATGAACGCCTCAGACGAGCGAAAGTTGGAGAGCATCCGCAGCAAGGTCAAGCAGTTCGCCCGAACCACACCTTACGGCGATGCCCCGTTCAAGGTCATCTTCCTCGACGAAGCCGACGCGTTGACCAACGANGCGCAAGGCGCCCTGCGACGCATCATGGAGCANTTCGCTGAAACCTGCCGCTTCATCCTCTCGTGCAATTATTCCTCGAAGATCATCGAACCCATCCAGTCGCGTTGCGCTGTCTTCCGATTCCGCCCGCTCCCTGACGCGGAAGTTCAGGACCAGGTCGCGCTCGTGGCCGCTTCGGAACACCTCGACATCGTCGACGATGCGGTCGAAGCCATCACGCGCATCGCCCAAGGCGATCTGAGGAAAGCGCTCACCACCCTGCAAGTTGCGGCCGCCCTGGACCGAACCATCGACCGCGGCCTGATTTACGAGACTTCGGCAACAGCACCGCCTGAAGCCCTCCATGCGTACCTGATGGCGTGCAAAGAGGACGGATTCCATGCGGCGCGACGTCGTTTGCGCGAACTTCTGGACCGATACGGCCTCGCTGGAACCGATTTCGTGGCTCAACTTCATCGCAACCTCTACGCTGCCGACTTCCTTGACGAACAAGCCAAACTTCGCCTCACGGAACGGATGGCGGACGTCGAATTCAGGCTGGTCGAAGGTGGAAGCGAAACGGTTCAGCTCGATGCACTGACGGCACGTTTGGTGAACGAACTCAACGGNTGACGTTCACTTTCAGCGCACTCCCACCGTGCAGAAGNANGACCCCATGCCCATCCCGAGGCATGAACACCCGAATCCTCATCGCCGACCTTCTCTGTTGGACCGTGGCTGCGCCCCTCGTTCGNGCGTGGCGTCAGCACAACATTGCGCGACAGACCCATGTTCGACGTACCGTCATGCGTGTCGATGATTTGCTCCAGGCGATGGTTCGCGCTCACCCTGACGTTGCGTGGTGATCACGCACGCTCGTCGATGACGTCCAAGTGCCACGCATAGACGCGGGTGTTGACCCACGGAGAGCCCTGCTCCTCGATGTCAACGGTGATGGTCCATCGGCCCTCGACCAAGTCTTCGCCCAGCGGCACCAAGAACCAGCGGTGATCGGCGTCACTTCGNCTCAAATTTGCGAAAGCGTCGGGCACAACCTCTACCGGTTCGANCGTTTCGCTGCCGGCGTTGCTTGAGAGGCGCACTTCAACCTCNTTTGCGCTGACCTCGTCGTTGTCGGTCAGGGTGAACATCACCCATGCAGAGCCGTGCAGGATACCGTCATCCGTCGTCCATGCGAAGCCTTCGCCACCGTTGCCTGTGGCGTTGCCAGATGCACTGGCCAACACCAGCGTGCCGTCACCGTCCATCACCCCAATNTCCCAGGCGCCGTCAAGGGATGCGGCCGTGACGTCACCGAACGGTGGGTTGACGAGCAGGAAGGAAAGGGCGAGAAAAGTGAAGGTGTGGAGGAATCCGGCCTTCACCCACGTGCCGGGCTTGTACTGCTCAATGAAGGCCTCGGGCATGACGGCACGGTGGAGTGCAGGCAGGAAAATGAGCATCCCAATGGGGAGGAACCACAACAGAAATCCATCCCCTGGGCCGACCCAACCCATCAGCATGTGGCGGTTCAGCAACGCCACAACCGCCGCAAAAGCCAGCACGAACCACATGGAGGCCGTTTCTGCCTTCTCCTTGGCCACGTGCTGCACAGGATCGAACCGCTCGATGCCNAGATCGGCGCCTGAGCGCCGCTTCTTCCGCTCCGCGGCGGTTTTGTCGAGCCGCTTTTGGCGGTCGGCCGCGGCGGCGGCCATCGCCGTTTGGAGGTCGACCATGGCGGTGGGCTGTGGAGGCAACCCATGAAGGGACCGGTCCGAACCGGGCGTGGGCGTTCCGTTGATTTGAAGAACGGAGCGCCGCAGCGGCAGGCAGGCCGGGGTGGCGTAGTTGGTGGCGCGTCGGACTCATAGGACACTATGAGCGGACTAACCGTCGATGTCTGAGACATCCGAAGGTCGCGGGTTCGAGCCCCGCTCCCGGCACCACAAGCGAGCGCTTCATGGACGGTGACGGTCTCGCCGGCTCATGGACGCCAACCAAGGGGACCGCGTGCGCGTCGAGGTGGAGACCGAAGGTGGCTCCACGGTGCTCGAAGGAAGGATCCTCCCTGCGGCAGCGGCCAAACACTTCACCCTCAAGCTGGTCAACGGATACAACGTCAGCCATCGGGTGGACCGCATCCTCAGCCTTGAGGTGCTCGAGTCCGCGCCTGCAGACACACCGTCCAAGGCCACTTCACCCGCAGCGGANGACAGCGACCTGCCCCAGGTCCACGTGATTCACACCGGTGGGACGATCGCCTCGAAGGTGGACTACGCCACTGGCGCAGTCAACGCCTCCTTTGAGCCTGAGGAATTGCGGGCCAACGTTCCAGAGTTGGCTGGATTGGCCAACCTGACCACCACCAAACTTGGCAACATGTTCTCGGATGACCTNAGGGCGCAGCACTGGAACAAGATGGCAGCAGCGTGTGCAGGTGCGTTCGCCGACGGTGCCAGAGGCGTGGTGGTGACCCACGGCACAGACACCTTGCACCACTCAGCCGCCGCACTCGCGTTCGCCTTCGCTGGTCAGGGCACCCGCCCNGCAGGCCCNATTGCNTTCGTCGGTTCGCAGCGGTCTTCGGACCGTGGTTCCAGCGACGCCGCTGAGAACCTTCTCGCCGCCGTTCATTGGGCCGCACATGGGCCGCGCCCAACTGGGGCCCTCGGTGACGCGACGGTGATCGTCATGCACGCCACGTCCGATGACGGGCGGTGNGCCGTCCTCCCGGGTGTCGCGACGCGAAAGATGCACTCCACGNGGAGGGATGCCTTCCGCGCCCTCAATGCTGCACCCATTGCCCACGTCGAAGTGGGGCACGACGGCTGCCAGCACGTCCTGAGCGAGACCTACGCGAAAGAGGCCTCCGAAGCCACGCCGCGTGCTGCAACCACGTCACCNGCGGCATACAGGGCCGACCTGAACCTCCCACAATTGACGGCAAACGCGTGGCTCCGCGCGGAGCACATCGAAGCACTCGCCGCGACCGGCCCGGCAGCGATCCTCATCCACGGCACCGGCCTTGGGCATGTGCCGATGAGCGATCCTGCGGGTGACGCTCCCGAAAACAAGGACATCTGGAAGGCCCTGATGCGCGCTTCAAACCGGAAAATGCCCATCATCGTCACCACCCAGTGCATGGAGGGGCCGGTCGACATGAACGTCTACGCCAAAGGAAGGGAGCAGCAGGACCTCGGCCTCCTCGGGCATGGCTTGACCTGCCATCCGGACACGGTGGCGGTCAAAGCACACTTCCTCATCAGCAATGACATGGTGCTCGAGGACCACCTGCATGCCGACCTGTGCGGAGAGAATCCACCGCGCCTCTGACCAGCGAGCACATCAAGAACCGCGTTGAGCAAGACAAACCCATGGAAGGCGTCAACGGTGCGCGACTTCGCGAACTTCGCGACCGTCGAGGCACCATCGAGAAGGGCGGTGGCGCCCGGAAACTCGAGGCGATCCGCGCCACGGGCCGTGGCACGGCACGGGAGCGCATCGGCATGCTCCTCGATGAGGGGTCCTTCATCGAACTGGACGCTTTTGTGACCCACCGGACCACGGACCACAACATGCACCTTCACCCCTCTGCGGGAGACGGCGTGGTGGCAGGTCACGGCAGCATTGACGGCCGCCGCGTCTACTGCTTTGCGCAGGACTTCAGCGTGCACGGCGGAAGCATGGGCGAAATGCATGCGCTGAAGATCGCGAAGGTCGTGGAGATGGCCGAACGTGCGCGGGCGCCCTTGGTGGGCATTTGGGACGGCGGTGGACAGCGCGCCCAGGACGGCATCGCTGCCCTCGGCGGCACGGGGGAACTGCTGGACCGCATGGTGCAGTGCAGCGGTCGCATCCCGATGCTGAGTTTGGTGCTCGGCCCCGTGGTGGGCGTCAGCGCCCTGGCCGCTGCCCTGGCTGACTTTACCATCCTTGGAGAAGAACACGGCCAGCTCTTCCTGTCTTCACCGCTTGAAACACCGGAGGTCATGTCGGGAGAAGTGGACGCACCGGGACTTGGCGGCGCCAATCTTCACGCCTCCCGAAGCGGCATCGCTTGCCTCGTGGCCGATGACGAAGACGACGCCTGTGCGATCGCCGCAGACCTGCTCTCCTTCCTTCCAGATCACAACGATGCCGCGCCACCTTTCGAAGAGACCGCGGATCCGTCCGATCGGCTGACGGAAGATTTGGAATCCATTGTCCCAGACAACCCGAACAAGCCGTACGACATGGTGAAGGTCATCGAAACGGTCGTTGACGACGGACGCTTTGTCCAGCTCTTCGACGCTTACGCGGAGAACATCATCATCGGCTTCGCCCGCCTTGGCGGTCGCTCCGTGGGCGTCATCGCCAACCAGCCGCAGGTGCTCGCCGGTTGTTTGGACATCGATGCGTCCATCAAAGCCGCTCGATTCATTCGCACCTGCGACGCGTTCAACCTCCCCTTGTTGACCGTCGAAGACGTTCCCGGCTTCCTCCCTGGCGTGGTGCAAGAATGGGGTGGCATCATCCGCCACGGAGCAAAACTCCTGTACGCCTATGCCGAAGCCACGGTCCCGAAGATGACTTTGGTCACCCGGAAGGCCTACGGAGGCGCCTACCTCGCCATGTCCTGCAAGCACTTGGCGAGCGACTACAACGTGGCGTGGCCCACGGCAGAACTGGCCGTCATGGGAGCCGAGGGTGCGGTGAACATCATCCATCGACGTGAGATTGCCGCTGCCGACGATGCGGAGAAGGAAAACGTCCGCCAGAACCTCATCGACGAATACAAGGCGAAATTCGGGGACCCCTACGTCGCGGCGAGGAACGGCTGGTTGGACGACGTCATCGAGCCCTCAGAATCCCGCTTGAGGCTCATTCGAGCCCTGAACGTCTTGGCCTCCAAACGCGAGTGGACCCCCCCGAAGAAGCACGGGAACATCCCGCTGTGAACTCAGTCTTTCGCACGCCAGGCCACAAGGCCAAGAACGGCGAGCACAACCGCACCGCCAGCAAACAAGAGCGTCCCTGTGCTTCCTCTCGCCTCGTCGTCAACCGTTGCATCAGGCGACGCTTCGACCTCGATCGGCAGGAGATACACCACACCCTCGTCTGAACCGGTGTGCAGTTCTTCAACGCGCAAGGTCATGCCCATCAGGGAGGAAGACGGAAGGTTCCAGACGCTGTCACACGTCACCGACCACAGCGGCACACCACGGTCATCGAGCAAGGCCGGGCCGCACGACGGCGTACCGGCCTCCAGCATGGCCAAACCGTCGCCGTCCGACATGATGCCTTCGAAGGTGGTGTTGGTCAAATCGTCACGGTCTTCGACCGTCCACCGCACTTCGATTTGGTTGCCCGAAAGTGGACGGACCCAGTCGAGCCGAATGCTGCCAGCATCCTCGACAGGTTCGATGACGATGGTCAACGGGAGGGTCAGTTCAGCATCAGGGAAAGCGAACAGAAGGCTGGTTTGAACGCGTCCGTTGGCGTGCGGAAGCGGACGGATTTCCAGCGTTGCGTCAACCACATCCAGCACGGTCAATGCCGTGGGAGGGTCGACGACGCTGATCACAGGCAGGTCCCCGTCTGCATCCCAAGCAAGCGGCAAGAGGTCCACGTCAAGCACACCGTCCTCAAGCAAGGTCAGGTCAAGTCCGGTTTGATTGAGCACAGGGGGATCGTTGACCGGCTTCACCACCACGGTCACGTTCACACTCGCAGCTTCAGTCGTCCCGTCACTGACCGTCAGCGGAATGACCACCGATCCCGACGCGTTCGCAAGCGGCAGCACACTGAGGTTTGAGCCCATCACGGCGGCGCGGACCGGACCGATGTCCGCCCACATGCCGCCTTGGACCATGACCTGAAGCGGGGCGCCTTCTGGGTCCACGACGTGAGCGTTGAGGTCGAGGCTTTGCTGCGGGCCGTCCTCATCGAAGACGAGGGTCGGTGGCACACCAAGCACCCTCACTGGGTTGTTCACTTCCCCCATCCGCACCTGCACCGAGACCTGAAGCGGCGAGGTCTCACCGGCAGCAGAAAGGCTGGCGTTGAGCACGGCACCGCCCAACCAATCCTCGTCGGAGGCATCACGAATCTCCACGGAAGCCCCACCTGGCATCACGGTGAGCTCAAACTTGCTGGCGTTGTTGCCTTCCAGTTGTGCCGAGGTGAACAGCACGTCATGGCCGTCAGGATCTGTGGCAAGGGTGTCCGCTCGCAACGTGGCAAGGCCACCCTGGGGCACGATGACCGCAGGAACAGGCGCCAATGACTCAAGCGGACCGTTGCCCCGCACCAGCGTCAAACTGCGCTGGACGGGGGCACCGTCGATGCTGAGTTTGAGTGTGGCATCGAACAGGCCAGGTTCAACGTCAGTGACGTTCAGGTCACAGGAAAACCAGCCGGTGGCGTTCACGCTTCCATACACTTCCATCGATTCATCGTTGATCCAACACATCGCTTCAGCGGCTCGTCCATCGGCATGCCAATCGCTGCCGTCCCACAGGCCAATCTGACCTCTGAATTCGAGCACGCCGCTGACTTCTGTGCCGCTCTGATTGGTCGGAGAGGTCACGTTCAGCCGCAACAATTCTGCCGCGGTCAGGTCCTCGTCGAGGTAGGCATCAGCATCGCTGAGGATGCCAGGATCGCTCGGCCGGTTGAAGGCCACGGCGAAGGCATCGTGGTCGCCTCGCGTCGTCAAATCGAGCAGGGCGACCACGTGAAGGGCGGCGATGTTGTGTTGTTCTTCCTGCGTGATGGTGGCCGTGCCGTCGCCGCCCGCAAACAGACCGGTCGAATCCTTCCACTGGTTGTGGTTGGCCCCACGCAAGGTCATGACGTGTAGCCCCACACCGATGCCCGAATCGAGGAGCGGAAGCACGTTTGTCTCAACGGGTGCAACGTCATCCACGGAACCGGTGATCAGCAAGCTCACGGCCGGGGCGTCAAACAGGAGATCGAGGGCATCGTCGGTGACCTCACCGTCGTCAATCAGGGTCCCGTCGTCGCTCAAGCCAAGTCCGAAGATGCCGCTTGGCGGCACCGCATTGCGACCCAGCTCGAACCACCGCCCAGCCATTTCGAGGGCGGCGGCAGCGCCATCACCGTGCCCGCCGATCGCCCACTGTTCAGACATGCTGTCCAAACTTCCAGGAACGGTTCCGTCGCCCTCGCTCACCTCGTACACGCGGTCGAGCACAGGCTGCAAGGCCCACGGCCCTTCAGGCACCTCATCGGCCACCGCGACCACGTAACCACGCGCCACCAAGGTCTCGGCGAAGAGGGTGTAATCACCGGTGCCTTCACCGTCTGTGGGAAGGAACAGCACCACAGGGAAGGGCCCGTTTCCGGCCATCTGGGTCTTGACGCCCGCTTCAATCGCAGGGTAATGCAAGCCGACGTCCTGCCCGAGGGAGGTCGTCAGTTCGACCGTCCCCATCGGGAAATCGGCTCCGACGTGAGGCTCAGCGTCATACTCCTTCGCGGGCGGAAGCGCATGCACAAGCGGCATGCACAGCAGCAACGCCAGCACGACGAGCGTCGCACCTGCCCGCATGGACGCTGATTTCGACCGCTCGATGTTCAATCTTGGCCAAGACCGCATCGTATCAGCGACCGTCAAGCAGGGCCTCGACCGCGACCAGATCTTCCATCAAATCAGGGATGGACGGTAGCATGGCTTGGAGTTCAGGTGCCCAGAGGATACGCCATGCTTCGAGGTGCTGGGCGACCAGCATCCAACGCCCGTCGATGAGGGTCTCATCGAGGGAGCCTTCCGCGTGCACCGCCTTGTTTTGGTAGGCTGGAATGAGGTGTTTGCTCGCGTTCAGAGCCCCGCCCTCCCCGTCGAAATCGATCCCAAGCGCCGCCTGCTCCGCAGATCCTGCCAAGGCTGATTCAGGCAAGGCTGGCGTCAGAGGACGTCGGCCCTCAATGAGATGAACGCGCCCACCTGCATTGACCCAGGCATGTGCAACGGAACGTGCCGCGCCACCACCTCCACGCATGCGAAGGATGGCACCACCGTTCGGACCACAACCGGCCAAACGAGCCACGGCCAGCACGCCGGCCCCGTCCGTGCCGGCGGAGCGAACCTGATCTCCTTGGAGCCGGAGGGCGTTCACGCTCAGCAAGGCATGGGCATCGTCGACGCAGTCCCAATCCCCGATGAGATGCTTCAGCGGGGAGGTGAGGCTCAACCATCGCCCTTCCTTGGCATGAAAGGAAGAGGTCGCGGCAGAGCGTGGACGTGGGCTTTGGACAAGACGCGTTTGCACGGCATCATGCAGACCGCCCTTCGCAAGAGGCGGTTCAGTCATCTGCTCGAACACGCCTTCCATGGTGGTCGCCTCGATGCGCAGGGCCCGCGAATGCTCCAATGCGATCCCTTGGACACCGGCTTCCTCAAGCCTCGCGACCGTCAGAAGAAAGAGCAGGGGAGAGGCTGAGGCCGCCACGGGACGGCCCGCCACCGCGTGCACCAGCCGAGCCACGGGTTGGCCAACACGGCGAGCGGCTTGAGGCTGTGGGCGACGGGAATCGGCGCATCATTCAAATCAGACCGAGATGACTTCGTTCCATGCACCCAGCCGCGGCCGCGACCATGAAGGCCCGTAACGAAGGCTCAGGCCTCTTTGGCTTCTTGACCGCCCTGGTCACGCTGTATTACACCTCGGTGATGATGGAGAACCTCGAGGTTGCCCTCGGAGCCTACGTCGGCCCTAGCATGGCGATTATCCTCGTGACCATCTTTGCCTTGTTCTACCAGCAACGTCGCAGCGTCAAGGAATTCGAGCAAGGCGGTAACTACACCATGCTTGAACAAACCGTGACCACGCTCACCGACAACGGCGAGCGGGTGGAGATTCCCGTTGAGCAAGGCGAGGGGCGGTTCAACGTCCGCTCGATGATGTTCGTGTACCTGATCTACGCAGTCCTCGTTGGCTCCACTGAAATCCTCGGCGTCGGTCTCCTCGGATGAGGCCATACCATGCCGTCCGACAGCTCCGCTTGGCAGGCCTTGGCTCGGCAACAAGAAATGGCGGAGTTGGCTCCGCTCTACGCTGTTCTGCGGCGAGGCATTCTGCCGATGGCCTTGGTGGTCATCGGCATGGCCACGTGGGCCCTTGGAGCCCCAGATTGGCTGATCGGCGTGGCCGTTGGCGGCTCACTTGGACCGCTCTTCGCCTTGGAGCGGTACCTCTTCGTTCGGTGGGTTCTGAAGCAACGTGAGCGGGAATCTTGAAGTCTGAGGGAGGGAAAGACCCACCATGGAGATTAGCATTCCGTCCTTCCTTGATTTCCTAGGATTGGGCTCCGTCAGCGGCATTGACATCCTCTTTGCCAGCATGGCCTTGATTGGCACAGGCCTCTTTGTGCTCTACTTCCTCCTCCTCATCGTCTTTGGATTTGCTGACGGTGTCCTCGAAGGCGCCTTCAACATCGACTTTGACATGGACGCAGGCTTTGCGTTTGAGTTGCTGACCCTGCAAGGCATCCTGTCGTTCATCATGATGTTCGGTATTTTCGGCTTGGCCGTTAATCAGGCCAACGACAACACGCTGATGGCCATCGGCGCCGGCACGGTGGCTGGCCTGATCTCCATGTACATCATGGGCAAGGTCTACCACCTCTTCCGTGGCCTCGAATCCGAAGGAAACGTCGACCACGCCAATGCCGTGGGTGCCCGTGGCGAGGTGTACATGAACATCCCCGCCAACGGCAGCGGCCAAGTCCAAGTGACGTATCAGAACGCCCTACGCACCATGGCTGCCCGCAGCAAAGACGATGCGCAAGCCATCCCGTCAGGGACGCTCGTCCGGGTGGTGGACCATCTCGGATCCATGCTCATCGTGGAGCCCCTCGACTTCAGCAGCGAGGAATGACGGCCCCATCCATCAGGAGTCAAGGTGATATAGCCCCCCAATGCTCCACAACCGAGCAACATGACGGACCACACTGCTGATTCCGGTTCCAACGTCGCAGCCGCCCTCGGAACCCTTGGCGTCTTTCTCCTGATTGCAGCCGTGGCCGGCGTGGTCATCCTCTACGCCTTCCGGTACAAGATTGCCCCGTCCGACAAGATCCTGGTCATCTACGGTTCAGGTCCTGGCCTCAAGGGCAAGACGGCCGACACCGTTCACGGTGGCGGACGTCTGGTCATCCCGCTCATCCAGCACTACGCCTACCTTGACCTCAAGCCGTTGACGATCATCATCGACCTGCGCCACGCCCTTTCGATGCAGAACATCCGCATCAACGTCCCATCGACCTTCACCATCGGTGTCTCCACCGAGCCCCAAATCATGACCAACGCTGCCGAGCGTTTGCTTGGTCTGACCCCGCAAGCCATCGAAGACATGGCCAAGGAGATCATCTTCGGTCAGCTCCGTTTGACCGTCGCTTCGCTGACGATTGAGCAGATCAACCAAGACCGTGAGGCCTTCCTCTCCTTGGTGTCCAAGAACGTCGACGCTGAGCTCCACAAGATCGGCCTGTACCTCATCAACGTGAACATCACCGACATCACCGACGAATCGAACTACATCGAGAACATCGGTCGCAAGGCGGCCGCTGAGGCCAACAACAAGGCGCTCATCGACGTGGCCAACTCGGACCGTGAGGGTGCCATCGGTGTGGCTGCCGCCAACCGTGACCGCCAGATTGAGGTTGCTCGCAACGAAGCGGCGTCCGCCAAGGGTCAGAAGCAGGCAGAAGCCGACCGCCGTGTGTTTATTCAGCAACAGGAAGCCCAAGCGGTGGAGGGTGAGAACGTCGCCCGCGCCGACATTGCCCGCACCAACGCCGACCTCGCTGAGCGTGAGGCAGAAGCCCTCCAGCGTTCCGAAGTCGCCCGCAGGCAAGCTCAGGCTGAAATCGAGCGTGCTCAGTACACCCTGGAGTCCGAGCGGCTCCGTGCTGAGGAAATCGCACGCGAGGAAGTTGCCAAGGCACAGATCGAGATCGCCGCAGAGGCAGAAGCCGAGCGCCAACGCCGCATCGCCCGTGGTGAGGCCGACGCAACCTTGGCTCGCTTCCAAGCCGAAGCCGAAGGTGTCCAAGCCGTCCTTGAAGCCAAGGCAGCAGGTTACCGCAACCTCGTGGAGAGCGCGGGCGGCGACGCCCGTGCCGCCGCGACGCTCCTCATGGTCGAGAAGATGGAAGCCATCGTTGAGAAGCAGGTGGAGGCCATCTCCAACCTCACCATCGACAAGATCACCGTCTGGGACTCCGGCGGCAACGGCGGCGAGGGTTCGAGCACCTCGAACTTCGTCTCCAGCCTCATCAAGAGCCTGCCACCGGTCCACGAAGTCGCTGGCATGGCCGGCGTCGAGCTCCCCGATTACCTGGGCAGCATCGAAGACCGCGTCGACGATTGAGTGGCGCTCAGCGCTCCCCCCTCGAACCGCAAGGCTGGGCCGCTGCCAAGCGGCGCATTGATAGCCCGTCATGGAGGGCTAGGCCCTCATGCCCTCCGACTTGCAAATCGCCCGTGAAGCGACGCTTGAGGACATCGCGGCCGTCGCGTGGAAGTTGGCGCTGCCCGCGGACGGGCTCCAACCCTACGGACGCCACATCGCCAAGGTCAGTTGGCCGTGCATTCAGGAGCACTTGGATCGGCCGCAGGGCAGCCTCGTGCTCGTGACCTCGGTCAACCCTACGCCATTCGGTGAAGGGAAAACGGTGACCACCATTGGCCTGACGCAGGCCCTGAACCGTATTGGCCGCTCGGCCACCTGCGTCGTTCGGGAACCGTCCATGGGCCCGGTGTTTGGCATCAAGGGGGGAGCGGCAGGAGGTGGACGCTCTCAGGTGCTCCCGATGGAGCAGATCAACCTGCATTTCACGGGTGACCTGCACGCGGTGACCTCGGCGCACAACCTGCTTTCATCGATGATTGACAACCACATCAAGCACGGCAACGACCGTCGCTTGGACACCACCCGAATCGGCTGGCCGCGCGTGGTGGACCTCAACGACCGCGCCCTGCGTGAGGTCGTGGTTGGGCTTGGCGGACCAGCCAACGGCAACGTTCGGCAGGACCGGTTCGACATCACCGCTGCGAGCGAAGTGATGGCCATCCTCGTCCTTGCGCGCGACTACGCCGACCTGCGGGCGCGCCTCGGTGAGATCATCGTTGGCCCCGATCTTGACGGGAAGCCCGTTCGTGCCGATGACCTGGACGCTGCCGGTGCGATGGCCCTGCTCCTCAGGGACGCCTTCCTCCCCAATCTTGTACAAACCTTGGAAGGTGATCCTGCCTTCATTCACGGTGGCCCGTTCGCGAACATTGCACACGGCAATTCATCGGTCATCGGCGATCGCTTGGCCTTGGCCTGCGCCGACTACGTGGTGACCGAAGCAGGGTTCGGATCCGACATGGGCGCTGAGAAATTCATGCACATCAAGGCCCCTGTGGGGCAGAAAGCACCGGATTGTGTCGTGATGAACGTCACCGTTCGCTCCATGAAACTCCATGGCGGTGCCTTCGGGGACCGGGCTGGGCGGCGCCCGAGCAAAGAAGAGCTCGAGGCAGAAAACGTCGAGGCCATGCTTGAGGGCGCGAAGACCAACCTCGACCGCCACATCCGCAACATGTCCGGATTCGGCATGCCGGTCGTGGTCTCCATCAACCGCTTCGCGAGCGACACCGATGCGGAACTCGATGCCTTGGCCGATGCCGCTCGAGCCAGCGGTGCATACGACGTGTGTTTGACCGAAGTTCACGCGCGTGGTGGAGAAGGTGGAGCCCTGCTTGCAAAGGCGGTTGTTCGAGCCGTTCAGGACCACGTGGCTGCCGGACGACCGTTCACGCCGCTCTTCATGCCCGATGCGCCCGTGATGGAGAAGGTGGAAGGCATCGCAAAGCGCCTGTACGGCGCAGAGGCGGTCACCGTGTCTGCGTCTGCAAAGAAGCAGTTGGACCGTTTCGCGGCCTGGGGCTACGGCCACCTTCCGGTGTGCATGGCCAAGACCCAGTACAGCTTCAGCCACGATGCCGGAGGCCTCGGGGCTCCGACCGGCTTCACCCTCCCCGTTGCAGAGTTCAGGTTGAACGCGGGGGCTGGCTTCATCGTGGCGATCCTTGGCAACATGATGACCATGCCTGGCCTACCAAAGCGGCCGGCCGCCGCGGACATGGACATGGACGAACACGGGATGCTCAAGGGCGTATTCGGGTGAGGGCATGCGTATCCTGCACCGCGACGACATGCGCATGCGCTTGCGGTGTGAATCCGACGATGACCTCTGGACGCTCGCACAATTCGTTCAGCCTGGCCAACGCTTCGGAATGGTGGGTGAGCGCAGGGACTCCACCACAGGGGCGGTGGAAGGAGGCAGAGCCAAAGCGGCCGAACGCCGCACCATGTGGATCCTGCTCGACGTGATCAGCGTCGAGCATCACACCTTCTCCGACGCCCTCCGCGTGCACGGTACCATCGTCGAAGCGGCCTTCGACCAAGGTCAGCACCACACCCACGTCGTCGAAGCCGGCCACGAGGTGGAGGTGCACACCAACACCGCATTCCGCCCCATCGACGTGCAATTGATCCAAGAAGCAGCCAGCGCAGCACTTCGTCCGAAGGTCGCGCTTGTGGTCGTGGAACATGACGAAGTCATCCTGTTCACGGTCGCCCAACGGGGCCTCAAAGAAGGCATGACGTGGACGATGCGGGGCGGTGGAAAGCGAAACGATGAGCGCACCTCCTCTGGCGTCAAGGAAGCCTTCCTGACCAACACCGCGAAGGAAATTGCGGCCGCGTTGGTTGGCGATGTCCCCGTGGTCCTTGCAGGTCCTGGGCACGCCCGCGACCGGCTCGCCGCGGCCTTGCGGGTGTGCGCCCCCGACCTCAGCCTCACCTCTGTGGCCACGTCCATCGGTGGTCGCTCAGCCGCCAACGAAGTCATTCGCGAAGGGCTGGCAGGTGCCGTGCTTGCAGACCATGCCGTCTCTCGGGAGACGGGTTTGGTCGAAGAAGCGATGACGCGCATTCAGACGTCGGGAGCCGTGGCCTACGGCATGGCGCACCTTTCTCGCGCGGTGGACGAGGGAGCCGTAGAGACCTTGGTGGTGCTCGCTGACCTGCTTCGTGGAGAAGACGCCGACCGCTGGCAGCAGATGTGCGAGGCCGTCCACGACCTCGGTGGAACCATCGTCCAATGTTCCAGGGACCACGATGCTGGGGCACAATTGGACGGCCTCGGTGGCGCCGTGGCCCTGACACGCTACCGTGTCGATTGAGCACCGTTGGCATCAAGGGCCACCCAGCGCATCGGCAGGCATGCGCGTGGTTCGGGCTGACCCAGAACAGCCGCCCAAACGAGGAAGCCTCCGCGATGCGCGGTGGCTGGTCATCCCAGGCGACGCGTGGAGCGAGCTACGCCACCTCACCATGTTCGCTGAATTGGACGGTGCGCTGGTGGCCATTGACGGAAGAGGTGTCGACCTGCATCTCGAGGCCGATGTGCAGAGGAGGGCCGTTCACCTGCTCGTGGTCGACGACGTCATCGAGGCAGCACGCATCCAGAAAACCGCGGGCATCACGAAGGTCATCGCTGGACATCAGGGTCCGATCGAAGACCTGCTGTGGTGAGGCTGCTGCGCAGCGAAGCCGGGGGGCAAGCCGGGCTCACGCTGGAAGCACCACACAACGAAGTGGGCCCGGTGGGACTCGAACCCACGATCAACGCCGTGTAAAGGCGGTGTCATAGCCGCTAGACCACAGGCCCAAACCCTCCTCGGGGCTCTGGAATAAGAAGGCGAGGGGCGACGGCAAGCCTTTGACCACCATGCGACAGGACGGCACAATGGACATCGAGATCCAGACCGACGCCGCCCGCCTCGTGCGGCGGTTGCGACAGGCTGGTCTTCGCATCACCGTCGCTGAATCGTGCACAGGTGGCCTCTTGGCAAGCACCCTCACAGACATCGCCGGTGCGAGCGATTGGTTCGACCAATCCTGGGTGACCTACGCCAATGACGCCAAGACGCGCGTGCTTGGCGTCAGTCCAGACACGCTTGAGCGAAAGGGGGCCGTCTCGGCCGAGGTGGCCATCCAAATGGCATCAGGTGCCTTGGCCCGGTCCACGGCCGACATCGCGTTGTCGGTCACTGGCATCGCTGGTCCCGGAAACGTCAGCGACAAGAAACTCGGCTTGGTGTATGTGGGCGCTGCTTCGGGCGACTGGAAGACCGCTGAGCGCACGATCATCGGGGGAACACGTGCTGAAAACAAACTCGGTTTCGTCCACTTCGCCATCCGTGTCGCCATCGAAAACATGGACGCAGCCGTGAAGCGAAAGGAAGTCAGGGCCGCCGAAGACGAGAAACAGCGTGAGGCGATTGAAGCCGAGCGGGAAGCGCGTCAAATCAATCGGGCGGCCAAGGAAGCCGGCACGCGTTTGGACACCGCTTGGCAAGAAACGGCGTGGTCACCGGGCAACGAACCGCATGCTGAGGAAGACCTCGGTGATGACGTCGAATGGTGAACCGCCGGTGACCTTTTGTCTCGTCGTCAGAGACTCCAATCCATGACGGTCGAATGGGGGACCGTCTATGCCCGGCTGCTCGAGCAGGGCCTGCTCGTCATGGGTGCGGACGTGCGCCAACAGATCATGGATCATCCAGATCCACTCGGCCTCGTGGCCGCAGCACCTGCAGCTGGAATCACTGGATTGCTGAACCAAAGCGTGCTCACCACCCTCATTGAGGCCTACCAGGCACGAACCGCCCCGGCATCATCTCCACAAACATCGGGGGTTGAACGGCTGCTCGAACAGCGTCCAACGGACCTCGCGAGGTCCATCGCCCCGCTGGCCGCACCCGAGCCAGTGAACCTCCCCCTCCGCAACGGAACGCCAGACTGGGCCGCCAAGGATTTCCCTGAATTGGCGACGGACGTGGACGTGGACATCACGGTGCACTTCGACATCACTGGAAATTCGGTAACTGAAGGGAAAATGAGCGACATCAACGCCTGCTTCAACGACCGACTGGACTCGATCCGTAAGCTGATTGTGCGCAATTCGAAACTCCCACGCAAGCCCACCGACATCGCTCGACTGAACGCCGAATCCGGCCGCTACAAAGGACGGGACAACATCGCTGTGGCCATTGGTTTGGTGAACGAGCCACGCTACACGAAGAACGGCCACCTGATGTGGGGCTTGGAAGACGAGACAGGCGAGTTGACCTGCCTCTTGACCAAGAAACAGGGCGAAGAACGCGACAGGGTCCACGAGGAAATCATCCAAACGGGCTTGATGCCCGACGATGTGGTTGGCGTCAGCGGCACATTCTCACAAAACGGCGACCTGTTCTACGTTGATGACTTGCACTTCCCTCTGCAGGACCGACATGAGAAAGCGCATGCGGAAACCGGTGTTTCCGTCGCCTTCCTCTCTGACATTCACGTTGGGAGCAAGACTTTCCTCGAAGCACAGTGGCACAAAATGGTCGATTGGTTCAACACCGACCCGCTTGCCAAGACGATCAAGTACCTCATTTTGAGCGGTGACTGCGTCGACGGCGTCGGGATTTATCCAGGTCAGGACCGAGAATTGGCGATTCCTGATCTGTTCAACCAATACACCGAGTTCGCTCGTTTGCTCGACCTGCTTCCCGACTGGGTGGAGTGTGTGATGCTTCCCGGAAACCACGATGCGGTCCGGCCTGCGGAACCGCAACCCACCTTTGAGAAGGACATTCAGTCCGATTACAGGGCGACGACCTTTGTCGGGAATCCATGTGATTTCAGCCTGCATGGCGTACGGCTGCTGTCCTACCATGGGAAATCCATCGACGATTTCGTGGCTGGCTTGCGGACCGTCACCTACGCAGAACCCGTGGAGGCGATGAGGCAAATGTTGCGTCGAAGGCACCTTGCGCCGCAATGGGGCGGGAAAACGCCGCTGTCACCAGAGCCCGAAGACGGCCTGGTCATCCGTGAAGTCCCGGACATCTTCGTGACGGGGCACGTTCACGGACACGCGTGCCTCGATTTCAAGGGGACCACCTTGGTGTGTTCATCGACGTGGCAAGATCAGACGAGTTACCAGCGGATGCTGGGCTTTCAACCGCGGCCGTGCATGTTGACGGTGGTCAACCTCGGCACCCACGCGACCACGTCGATTCCCTTCGCGTGATCACAGACCGAGGTGTTCGCGAACACCGCCGAGGTCTTTGCCATGAACAACGGGAACGCCTGCTTCCAAAAATGCCGCTTTTGAGCTCTCCCGGGTGGGGTTGAAGCCAATAAATCGGCTTCCTTCAACCTGCATGGACAGATCCATCTCCGAATCGCCAATGCTCACCACTTTGGTCACATCAAAGCCGTGCATCTCGACCAGGCGGTCGATGATGGCGCCCTTCCCAGTTGCATGAAGGCGGCACACGCCTTCGTCCAGCAACCAACCCTCCTCGTCGAAGGTGAAACCGTTGGCGATCCAATCGTCAACCTTCAGCATGGCGGCAATGCTCGAAACGAACAAATCCACGCCAGCGGATACGATGGCCACGTAGACACCACGTTCCTGGAGGTCTCGAACCAACTCCCGTGCACCAGGCATCAAGCGAGCTCCCGCGTAGGCACGGAAGAGGTCGTCCTGGTGGATGGGGTCCTGCACGGCTTTCCACAGCGCGATGTCCGATCGCATGAAGGTCAGGTCATCGAACTCTCCTGCGATGAAGCGTTGGAGGTTCGCGTTGTTGTCCGTCCCAAAATGGTCGTGGAGCGTACGCCACGAGGAAATGGCGTCCACAAGAACACCGTCGCAATCGAAGACCACACAGTCGAGTCCGTCCATGCTGGAAGCAGGAGCACTCACACCATCAAGGCTCGTCCCGGTTCAGGGCGGGGGGAGCGCCGGAGCGCTCCCCCCACGCTGGGGGGCTGTGGCCCGGAGGCCACGCCATGGCGCCCCGAGGGGCGGCATGGCCGTTTGTGCTTCGTACCGATCCCTGCTCACGCAGCGATGTCGTAGGACAGTCCACTCCAGGTGCGGAGCAGAGCGCCCTGACCGACCTCAGGTGCGTAGGACAGCTGGATGGTCACGTCCGTGAGGGGCGTGCCGTCAGCAAGGTGGGTGCGCACGAAGATCGTGTCACCGACGAAGAAGGTCGAAACCTTGTCGTCGCCTTCGGACCGAACAGAGTCGGAGAAGGTCACCAGACTGTCGCTGTTGTAGGGGGAGAACCCGTACACGCCGTCGGAGTTGGCCATCTTGACCTCGTAGACACCGTCGATTTCAGCGGCGAAGATCTTGATCTCCACGGCTTGCGTCGCCAGTTCCGTCTCGGACTGCTGCACTTCGATCTTCCAGTGGCCGGTCTCGGCGTCGAACGCGTTGACGTCATCAATCTGGAAGGTGATGCGGGGCACACCCTTCACGTCGGTCTCGGCCAGGCTGGAGGCCCAGACGTAGATCACACCGGAGAGCACCACGGTGATCGCCACCATCAGGATGGTCGCGATAACCGGGCTCACAGCAGCCTCGTCTTCGACGAAGCGTGGGGAGGATTCCTCCTCCTCCTCTTCGTCTTCTTCGCGGCGACCCGCCAAGGCGAGGAGGCCGACAACCATGCCCGCGAGGGCGACGGCGACGATGCTCGGAGCGAACGATGGGACACCGGAAGCACCGATGGTGCGCACAACGTCAGGCAGTTCTTGGTCGGTGATCTCGAATGATCCGCGGCCGTAGTCCGCCTGGTCACAGACGTCGATGTTACCCGTGAGGGCGTTGTACATCACGTTGTTACACCAGTCCTTGTCTTCAAGCACAGGGCGACGGATGCTGTCGGTTCCGTCCTCGGAGCCGTAGAATCCGGGCTCAGCCCAGTAGTCCAGGCCGTTCGGGAGGGTCACCTTGCCGTGGCTGGCGGGCTCGTCAGCGATGAAGCGGTCCTCGACCGACTTCGTCATGTCACAGGTCTCGTCGACACAGGTCTTGACGTCCATCTCTGCCCACACGGTCGTGGTGACCGCCTTCACGTAGACTTCGGAGTCCACCGTCACAGACTGGCCGTAGGCGGGCGCGTCGATGTAGATTGCGTCGCGCTCCGTCTCAGCGTGGCCGTCACTCTGGAAGGTGATCATCAGCATGCTGTCGTGGTTGTAGGGGCCTTCGTCGCCGCCAGCGGTCACGGTCACGGTCACAGGCACCCAGGTGCCGTCCATGACGTTGGACACGCCGTTGAAGTCGAAGCCGCTGTTGGCTTCGAAGTAGTAGTCGGGCACCTGCTCAGCCACGTTCTGCACGATGATCTTCACGTCGCGCTTCAGCGAGGTCTGCTGGATGTAGCCGTTGTCGTTGAGGTCGTACGCGAAGCCCGTTGGGGCAGCGGCGCTGTCCGTGAGGTAGAGTTCCATCTCACAGAAGCCCTTGCCGGCCGGGTTGACCTGGTGCACACCGCCGTTGTAGAGGTAGTCGATCTGGTTGATCGGGGCGTTGGTGGTGGCGTCCTTCACGAGGTCCAACACGAGCTCGTCACCGTTGAAGGCGAACGAGAAGTAGTTCGTGTAGGCACAGTACGCGCGGCCGTTGTCGTCGAGCTTGGGCAGCAGCGACCAGGTGAGGTCGCTGAGGTCGTGGTCGACGTCGTTCTTGAGCGCGGACAGGTCGAAGGTCAGCTCGTCGGCTTCTTCGGTGTCCTCAAGCACGCGGATGGTCCACTCGCCGTAGATGAGCGAGGAGTCGTTCGAGGCCCAGTTGATCGTGTCACCGGTCTGGAGGTTCCAGTCGTCGATGGTCGGCGCGTCGTTGACGGGCACCACGCTGATGGTGATGACCTCGTCAACCGCGTTCTGGTTCTCGGCACCGTCGTCGGACAGGCTCAGCGTGATGTCGCACGAGCCACCGGCTTCGAAGTCCATGCCGGACTTGCCGGTCACGGTCAGCACCGTGTCGTCAACCATGCCGACGCTGAACAGCGGGCAGGTCTCGTCCACGGTCACGCCCCAGGTGTACACCTGACGGGACGGGTCGTTCTCGTTCGGCTGGTCCTTGATGAGGTTCAGCGCGCTGCTGCCGGTGTTGGCAACGTCCGAGAGGATCACGGACACGCTCTGACCGCCAACAAGGCTGTCTTCGGGGATGTAGTTCACGTGAGCCGCGTCACCGAAGAGCATCACGGTGTCCACACAGTCGCCGTTGGTGTCGCGCTGGCAGATTTCCGGAGCGTCGTTGACGTTCTCGACGATGAAGTAGATCGAGCGGTCGTCCTCAAGGCCGTTGCTGTCGGTCACGGTGAAGTTGAACTGCACCATACCGAACTGCTCGGCGGTTGGGGTGATGCTGAGGTCGTGACCCGTGAGGGACCAGCTGACCAGACCCTCGGCGGGCATCGGCGTGTTGCCGTAGACCACCACGGTCTCGCCTTCATCGACAGCCCACGTGAGGTCGCCGGCGGCGTCCTGCACGTCAGAGGCGTACGAGGTTAGGGAGACGGTGTATGCACCGGAGTCTTCGTTCACGGTGATGTTCGCAAGGTCACTGCCGATCGACGGGCAGGCGCGCTCGATGTCCATCGAGAGCGCGACGTTGTCGGACATGTTGACCGCATTCTCGGTCGCCCAGTCAACGGCACAGTCGTCGTTCGTGTGCTTGATCATCACGTCGTACTCCTTCGCGGCCGATGGCACGTTGCTGCCGAGGAAGGTGCGGTAGGTGAGCACCTCGTCATCGAGCACGCCGTCCTGCAGGTTGTTCGCACCGAGCACCACGGTGTAGTACTCGCTGAAGTCCTGGAGGGTCGTCGTGCTGTCCATGGCTTGGTCGGGGTAGACCTCGCTCACGTCGGCGCTGCTGTCGCTCTGCACGATGGCAATCATGCGCACGGAGCTCGGCATGCCACCGAGGCGGCTGAAGGGCACCATGATCTCGGCGAAGTCGCCAGAGAAGTCGGCGTCGACGTTGTCAGCGGAGAGCGACGTCACGCCCCAGCCGAGGAAGCCGTAGGCGTAGAGGTCGTTGCTCGCGTCGGACTCGGCCCAGTAGACGAAGTCAGCCTCGAAGGGCAGGTCGTGGGCACCGGAGGCACCGTAGTCGTAGCCCGTGTCTGAGCCGCCACCGGTGACGTCGAAGTACACCAGGAGGTCCGAGGTGGACAGGTCGAGGCCGTCGATGGCCACGTACAGGTCGTCGTTCTCCGTGTAGGTCACGTAGAAGTTCTCGGTCAACTCACCGGGCATCGCATCGTCGGACGGGTTCAGCTCGGAGCCGATCCAGTCCGCGTTGTCGCCGTCAACGGCCATCGCGTCGGACTGGAAGTCCGGCGAGATGTAGGCCGCACGGAGGCCGTCGGTGCTCACGATGGAGACGCCGACCTCAGAGGTAACGGGCGCGCTGAGGTGCGAAGCAGCGATGTCGAGGAGGTTGGCCTCGTCGATCATCGTACCGGTCGGCACGACGAGCAGGGACGGGGTCAGGTCCTGGCCGATGGAGGTCACCATTGCGCCCTGGTCCAGCTCGATCTGCGTCGTGACCGCGGAGGTCCACGTCAGGTTCTCGATCTTGCCGACCGAGTCCGAGACGAAGATGGCGGTTTCTGCGTTCACGTCACCCATGTTGTAACGGAAGTCCGTGTTGTAGATCTCCATGCCCGCAGCGCCTTCGAGGTCCACGCAGTACATCAGAGCCTCACCGCTGTCTTCGAGCAAGAGGCCGACACCAGAGGTGCCGCCGTCGAGCTCAGCGTAGTTGATCAACAACTGCGTGTCGTAGGCCCAGACACCTTCGCTGACGCCAGCAATGGTGGCGTTGTCGATGATGCTGAGGGTGCCTGCGTCGGACTCCACACCGGTGTCAAAGCCGGAGATGGTGGTGCCGCTGAGGGTCACGGAGTCGCCGTTGGTGGAGACAACACCAGAGGTGCTGGCTTGGTCACCACCGATCAGCTCGGAGTTCTCGTCGAAGAAGTCGCATCCGTCGGCCACGATGGCGTCGGTCGGCATGGCGACGAAGTTGTCGGCCATGTTGATCGCCGTACCGGTGCAGTCCTCAACGAGGATACCGGTCGTCGCAATCACCGTGGAGCCTGGGCTCATGGAAACGTCGTTGCCGCTGATGACGGGTCCGGTCACACCGCTCTGCGCCGACGTGTAGTAGGCGTCCAGGGTGATACCGCCGTCGCCCCAGCTGTCGGAGACGTCGATGGTGTAGGTTCCAGCGTCCGTGTAGGTGGTCAGTGGCTTGTAGCCCGTGTTGGAGCTGAACGTGTAGGTGCTCCACGAGTCCTTCGTGCCGTCGGGCTTGGTGATCTCCAGGGAGATTTCGTAGCCCCAGCTGTCGGTTTCGATGTCGATCACGAGGGTCGATCCGTTGCCAACGAAGTTGAAGGTGCAGCTGTCGCTGTAGCCGTAGTTGCCAGAAATCTCACACAGGTCCGTGGTGGTGCCAACAGGTTGCGTGGCCTCGGACATCAGGATGCCCGTGGTGGCGTCGACGATCACGTTGTCCATGATGTCACCGTATCCGCCGTTGGCGTGAATGCCAGCGTAGGAGTTACCGGGTCCATACATGTCGTTGTCGCTCACTTCGAAGCCCTTGACGTCGTTCAGGTAAATGCCGTCCTCGGTGAATCCGCGGATGGTGTTGCCAGAGATGGTCAGGTCCTCAATGGAGCTGTCCCATGCCGAGATGGCAGAGTCAAGACCGCCCGTGTTGTTCATCACGTTGTCAACGACCATGGCACCCTCGATGCTCGCGCTTGGGTAGAAGCGCACGTCAGAGATTTCGCCACCGTCTTCGAAGGTGTTGCCACGAATGCTCACGTTGTCCGCTCCAATCTCGTTGGAGTTGTGGCTCCAGTAGTACGGCGAGCGCTGCATCTCGATGCCGACCGCACAATCGTTGAACGTGTTGTCCTCGATGAGGTTGCCGTCACCGCCGTAGAGGCGCATGCACATGTCCTGGGACTGAATGGCGTTGTTCAACGGAGACCAGCCCTTGTAGTGGGAAATGGTCGAGTTTCGCACGTTGAAGAAGTTCAACTCGTAGTTGGAGTAGTACCCGTAGCCGATCGCACCAACGATGGACGCAATGCCGCTGAACTCGGTGTTGTTCGCGTCCAGGTTCATCGAGTAGTACAGGTATCCAAAGTTGATGCCCGCCAACTCACCGTCGTCGTTCAGGGACATGCCCTGAATCGTCGAGTCGTGCAAGTAGACGTTGACCTCGCCGTTGTACCGTGGGTACACGCGCGAGAGGTCGTTCGTGGACCAGGAACCGGTCCAGATCATCGTCGTGCCGTTCCACTCGTAGGTGTCACCGTCGAGGTACCAGTTGGGTGCGTCAATCATGACCGCCTTGCCGGTGAAGTCACCGCCATCGACAGAGCCGTAGTAGTAACCGTGCTCTTCGAGGCCGTTGTTGAACACGCGGCTCGAACCCGTCGAGGACCAGCCGTTCGCACAGCGGTCGACGTAGTTGTAGCTCGCGGAACTGAACGCGTAGCACACGCGGTGGTCGAACTCGTCAATGAGTTCGACGGTCTCGGCGTTGCCGCTGTTGTCGCTCAGACTGACGGCTTCCTCGACGTAACGGAAGTCAGCGTTGCTGTCGCTTGCGGTGTTCCAGTAGTAGTCCACCTTGGCCACAGAGGACACGCTGTATCCGTTCAGGTCGATGTTGTGCAGACCGGCCGCGTCGACGTTGATCGACGTGAAGGTCAGGTCCTCAGCAACACCCGTGGTGTCCGTCGTGCCGGACGAGGCCGTGGCACCTTCCGCATTGCGGAGGACAACGGCGACATCGGACACACCAACCGCACCGTTGCCGTCGCTCTGGTCGGCGGTCATGGTCACGTCGAGTTGACGCATGCGGTTGAATTCACCAGATCCGGTGACGTCCACACTCGTGCTGTCCACGGTTCCTTCGACGAAGTCGACCACGGACGAACCGCTGATCTTGAAGTCGTTGGAGGTGCTGCCCATCGTCGAATCGACGAAGGTGAAGCCACCGCTTCCTGCAAGGTCGAAACCGACGTTGTTGCCGCTGAAGTCAACGGAATCGTAGCTCAGATCCTTGGTGGTGCTCGAGCCGAACTTCATGGCTGCACCGGCGCTGTTGGACACGGTTCCGGAGAAGTCACCGCCGAAGTCCTTGACGTAGTACATGCCGGCCACGGTCTGGGAATCCAGGTCCATGTTCTCGAGGTCCATGCTTCCGGCAGCGCCGTTCGCCACCAAGACGCCGTAGTCGCCACCGTTCACGGTGACGCCATCGGCGCTGGCCATGGTCGAACCGTCGACCATGATACCGGCGTCGTTCGGACTGTTGACCTCAACGTTGTCGAGGTGACCGGCGGCGAAGTCGCCACCGATTTCCACACCGACGTCGGCGCCGTTGATGGTGCCGTCCTTGAACAGAGGCGTACCGGACTCGCGCTTGTAGTCACCGAGGTCCGCGGGGTCGTTGCCCGAACGGGCCACGAACTCGTAGCGGTCCTGGTAGTTGTTCGCACGGTTGTGCAGGACGTCGATGTACATCGTCGCAGAGGTGAGGTTGCTGGCGGAGATGTCCACGATCGGGAAGGTCACGCGAGCACCTTGGCCGCTGCTCATGTAGTACGAGTAGGCGTAGTCCACACAGACGTTGTAGTTGTTCGTGCCGACGAGGCCCTCGGGCGGAACCATCACGCCGCTCCATCCGGCCCAGCTGTAGGTGCCGAAGCCCCAGTAGTGGTACGGGTAGTACGCGTAGGATCCGCTGGGGGTCACACCATCGATGTTCTCCCAGTTGAAGCCGAACGCTGCGGGCCTGTTGTAGTAGTTGGGGTACGAACCGGATTGTCCGGTGAAGTACCAGTAGACACCAGAGGTGCCCCAGCCGCCGTAGAAGGTGTTGCCAACACGGTTGGGTCCGTAGTCAACGCCGTAGTAGTTGCAGTCCCACTGTGGGACACCACCCGCGCCACCTTGGTAGGTGCCAACATCGCCAACACCCTCGTTGGGGTCGCTCGAGCTGTACGGATAGTATCCGGTGTCACCGGCGCTGATGTTCCAGGTGTTGCCGGCGTTGTCGGTCAACTCCATGCGGTAGCGGTCGGTGATGAAGTAGTACTTGCTCGTCCAGTAGTTGTAGTACGGGTGAGCGTTGCCACCGGCGTAGATCGAGTTGGCGCCCACCTGGAGGTAGTCGCTGTTCCCGATGAAGGCCGAGAGGTCGATGTCGTAGGTCTGCCAACCCCTGTTCACGCCAGCGAGCGACGGGGAACGGTAGATGGTGGGGAGGCTCATGCCACCCTCCATGTCAACACCGACGGTGTTGTCGGTTGAGGTGAAGCCGTCGATCTGAGGCGCAGCGTTCTTCGACATGATGCCCACGGCACCGTTCTTCACCACGATGTTGTCGATCGACGCAGCGGATCCTTCGACCCAAAGCGCCGTACCGGTGTTCGCGGTGTTGATGATGGTGGAGTCGCTGATGCTGACGCTGCCGCGGTCGATCTTGATCGTGGCCATGTCATCGTCGGAGGCTTGTGCGCCGTAGACTTCAGCAGACTCGGAGAGCACCAAGGCACCGTCGGAGCCAATGTAGAGCGCCGACATCGTGGTCGAGTCTTGGTGGAGGTCCTTCAGGACACCACCGGCAACCGAGAGCGTACCGTCAGCGACGTCCAGACGGACGCCGTACGAGGAGCTCTGGGCCTTGATGGTCCCCTTGCCACCCGTGTCGGACGAGACGTTCACGACCAGCGAACCGCCGTTGCTGATGGTCAGCACCGGGCTGCTCGTCGCAGACGCGTCAACGGTCATCACGGAACCCATCATGACGAGGGTGCAGCCGTCGATGTCCAGGTCTGCGGACAGCGTCATTGGGAAGCTGTCGAAGAGGTAGACGCCTGGGCTGGATTCAGCGCCTTGGAAGGTCTGGTTGTTCGCCATCCATGCGCAGTCCATGTTGGGCTGGTCAAAGTTGATCGGAGCGGGTTGCAGGAGCAACTCGATCTGGTCGCCGAAGCCAAAGCCACCGGTGGGGTACCACGCAGAGGTCACTTCGGTCTCGTTCTGGCCGGCAGCACCCCATCCGAAGATGTTGTGATCGCCGTAGGCGTTACCGTCGGAGTCACCGGAGATGACCCACGCTTCAGCCATGCCCGTGGTGTCGGTCTTGGCAACACCAACCTCGAGGAGGGGGGTGGCTGGGCTGGACGTGGTGTCCATCACGGTGGTGCGAACGCTGTGGCCCGACTTGTACACCTTGGTGACGACGCTGTTGATCAGGGCCTCACGGTAAAGGGACACCTGCGCGAGCCCACCGTACCAGACGGTCGCGGAGGACGAAACGTCCACCGGACAGCTGGAGGTGTCACCGCTGGCGTCAGCACAGTCAGCAAAGCCCGTGCCGTCGTCGTAGCTGACGTCGATGAGCACGATGTCGCTGTTCGACGAGGCCTTGGCGAGGTAGTTGCTGCTGCCGTCAATGTCGCTGGAGGTCACTTCAACCGAAGCCAGGGTAATCTCGGAGTTGCGGCCGTAGACGGCATCCACGGAGGAGTCGTCGTGGTCGATGGTCGAGCCCTGCTCCATCACGATGGTGTTGGTGGCCGAGGTCGAGAAGCTGTACAGACGGCTGACGTCTGCGTTCTCGAGGATGAGGCTCCAGGCACCGCCGTTGATGGTCAAGTCACCGATGTCCAGGTTCTTCCAGGTCTCGGTTTCCGTGTGCGTCGTGGTGCCGGAAATCGACACGTCGCCCGCACTGATCTCCTCGAAGACGCCGAAGTGGATGCGCTGCATCGTGATGTCGCCGGACTCGACGTTCATCATGACCGCGTCATCGCCCATGGGGCCCACGGTGGAGGAACCCCAGCCGTTGGGGGTGATCCACAGGTCAGCGCTGCCGAAGTCGACGTCGTCCATGTACACGCTGGAGACGGCGTTGAAACCGCTGTTGGCGTAGTCGGGCACGCTGACGTTGTAGAGGTAAACGTCGGCGTTGGTCCCGTGCATGGCATCGATCGCCACACCGGTCTGGCTGGCGGAGTTGCTGACGCTCACGTTGGAAACGGTCACGTCCTGCAAATCGACGTCAATGAAGTTCACGTAGGAGTTCGTGACGGTGACGTTCTCGACGAAGAGGCTACCCGCGGTAGAACCTGGGTAGTTGACGATCGCGCCACCCCAGGACTGTCCGTTGGTGTTACAGTTCTTCAGGGAACCCTCACGCAGAATGGCGACGGTGTCCTCAGCGAAGTTGAAACACGCATCGTCCGCGCCGTCAACGGCGAAGTTCGTCATCTCGACGACCGTGCCTTGGCCCGAGCCGTGCTCGAAGGCCGCAGCGACGTTCGTGAAGGTCACGTCGTTCATGGTGAAGTTACCCACGTTCGCGTTGGTGCTGGGGGAGCTGCCGTGGCGGCTGCCCGCGGCAATCGCAGCGTCACTGGTGTTGCGGAAGTCGACGTGAGAGAACTCGTGTCGGTCATCGGTACCGGTGGTGCACGCGGCGGTGAACGCCAGGCCCTTCCAGTCGGCGCCAGCCTGGCCCTCGAAGGTGACCGGGTTGGCTTCGTTGCCGTTGATCTTCATCTCGTCGCACGTGCCGTCGAAGGAGATACCCTTCCCGTTGGCCACCTGGACCACAACGCCGGGCTGAATCGTCAGGTCGGCGGAAACGGACAGGTAGTCGTTGCTGGGGTTGATGCGGATCGGGCTGTCGTCGATGTCCCACGTGGTGTCCGTGGTGATGTCGGCGTCAATGTCCGTACCCTTGCCGTTGTAGGGCATGGTGCGGTAGCGGACGCTGCAGTCGATCGCCGTGTTGTCGTAGCAGTAGTAGGAGGTGTAGTAGCCCCACCATGGCGCAATCGTGCCGGGGCGCGACGCCGAGTTGCCCGAGTAGGGCATGGATGGGAAGTTGCTGCTCCACGTGGAGACACCGCGCTCGAGGCTCGTGGCTCCGTTGTCGATGAAGTACATGTAGCCTTGACGGCCCAAGCGGATGCGGTCGTTCGAGTCGGTGCCCTCGTAGAGGGTGCCGAAGTACTCGAAGTCGAAGTCATCGGGCATGTCGATGTTCGCGTTGCAGCTGGACTTGTAGGTGTTCCAGTACCAGCTGTAGGCGCAGTAGTAGCCGTACGGCGTACCGCTGCTGCTGCCGCTGATCGCCGTGTCGTAGTTCTTGATCTCGGTCAGGCCTGGCGAGAAGCTCTCGTGGCCGTTGCTCGTCGAGGAGGTGTGCATGCGGTAGTTGGTGGTGAACGGGTTGGATCCGTAGAGCCATCCGTTGCCCTTCTGCAGGGTCTCACCCTTCGCACGGGTCTGGTCTTGATACCCCGTCACGGAGTAATCGACGTAGACCTGGCAGCCGGTGTCGTACTTGAACTCGAACTCGTTGGTCACGTCGTAGAAGACAACCTGGTAGGTGCAGAGGTACGAGTTGGTGTACCCCATGTCGTGCCATTCGACGATGAACATCTTGTTCGGGTCACCGACTTCGAACGTGGAAGCGGTGGTCTGAACGGAGTTCGGCGTGGTCACGTCGGTGGAGACGTCCTCAGCCGTGATGTAGTACTCGATGTAGTCAGAGGTGTTCAGGTTGGTGATGTCAGCCGACCAGTCGCAGGTCGCCAAGACACACTGCGTGGTGGTCTTGCCGACGGGGGTCATGATCTGGGACATCGTGGAACCGTTGTTCACGCTGTAGTAGAGGGTCGGACCCGTACCAGCCGTTGTGCTGACGTTCAGGCCAGCGGGCGGGGAACCGCCGTCGGCGATGGTCGCGGTCACCGTGCGCGAGCGGGCGTAGGAGTCCGCGAGCGAAGTGTGGGTGATCGTCGGCGCGTAGGTGTCGGGCTCGGGAGCGATCTTCATCACGTCGTAGGTGACGGCGGCGCCGGCACCGGTGCGGGCGTAGTAGCCCGCGCCGAGCGCGAATCCGTTCCACTTGTAGTTCGCGTTGTAGACGTAGTAGTAACCGGAGGAACAGCTTGGGCTGCCGGAGGAGGAACGCAGGAAGTGCGTCCAGCCGTTGGTACCCGTGCACACGACGTTCTGGCCGGTGCTGGAGTACGTGGCGTTCCACGAGTAGCCCGCGAAGTCGCCGGTGATGTCACCGGGGACCACGTAGCGGTGTGCAGCGGAGTAGCCGTAGGTCGAAACCTGGGAAGCGGTGCTGCCACCAGACAGCGGCTCTTCGATGCTGGTCTCGTCACCGATACCGACCATGGCGAACTCGTCGCCGTCCCAGAGGAACACGAGGTTCATGCCTGGGCCGTCGTCAGCGGCGATGCTGAGGAAACCACCGTTGTCGTCGTCGAGGTACACCTTACCGGGGCTGGATCCGCCGGTGTTGTAGGACGAGGTCGCGGGGTAGGTGGAGGTCTGCCACTGCACGATCCAGTTGTTGTAGAAGTAGTTGGAGCTGGCCGAAGCGGTGTAGAAACAGCGGCTGCTGCCCGTACCACAGTCAGAGGTGTCGAACTCGAAGTAGTACTCGTCGCTCTGGTCGAAGTAGCTCATCTGGCGGTCGAAGAACTTGGTCGGGCTGAACAAGTTCGTCGCGCTGACCTCGGTGGTCAGCTGGACCATCTTCTTCGCGTCACCGGCGTTGTTGATGTCGTCAACAAAGAACCAGTAGGGCGTCGGCGTGGTCTGAGCGCCGGTCAGCGCGGGCGTGTACCCCTCGTTGGGGTCAGCGGCGCCGGTGCTGTCGACGTTCAGGTCCTGATACCACCAGTAGTAGGTCACGTAGTCACCCGCGGTGATGTCACCGGTCTGGGCCTTGAACTGGCACTCGGGGCTGGAGGCGCTGCACGTGCCGATCGTCGTCGCGGCAACAGAGGTGTAGCTGCCGTTGTTGATGGCGTAGTACAGGGTAGGCTCGTTTCCGCTCGTGGTGTCGATACCGGAGGTGTCGGACAGGCCGAGGAAGAACGTGCGCTCGCCCTCGATGTACGAGGTGATGCCGTCGTACTCACCGAAGGTCGCCGTCGGTGCGTCGGAATCCGTACCGCCCGAGTAGGTCAGGGCGATGTAGTTGTTCGAGGAACCGCTGGTGTAGGCGTAGGTGTAGACGTACTGGCGGGTGCCGGAGTTGGTACCCGAGGTCGCGATGAGCGAGTTGTCGAAGGTCTTCGTCAGGCCGACGCTGGACGTACCGTTGAGGGCGGACCAGATGTAACCGGCTTGGGTCGAGGACGAACAGGACGTGGTACCGGTCGAGTCGCAGAAGACTGCGGTCTTCCAGCCGGTGCCGTGGTCGCTCTCGGAGAAGTCGACTCCAGGAGAGTGCACAGCAGAGACGATCATCGCCTTCTGGGCCGTGCCGCCGTAGCCGCTGGTCAGGTAGGAGGTGCTGATGGCGCCGCTGCAGGTGGGGGAGCCCATGCTGTAGCCGCTGTAGGTTTGGTAGTAGTAGTAACCGCTGGTTGGCGCGCTACCGGTCGCGGACGTTGCTGGGCGCGTCGTGCCGCAATCCTCCATGACCTTGACGTCGAAGTCAATCTTGCTGTTGGAGAGGTAAGAGTAGTGGTAGCTGACGTATTCCTTGTACTCGATCTTGTCCACGGAAGCACCCGTTGGGAGGGCGTTGCTGCTGGAGAAGGTGAACTTGTGCCAAGGGGTGTAGAAGTAGTACGGACGGAAGGTGCTGCTGGACTTTCCGTTGTACGAGTTGTGGTACATGTAGCGGTAGTTGCTGTTGTAGCAGTTGTTGTAGGAAACGTAGCAGTAACCGCCGCCGGCGCTCGTCACGCTGAGCGTTGGGTCAAGTCCGAGAGGGAAGACACGCTCATCGTCGAGGAGCCAGGAGGTCTCGACCGCGGTGGTCAGGAAGACCATGGGTCCCTGACTCATCACGAAGAAGGTCCCGAAGTAGGGCTCTTCGACGCCGGGCTCGATGACCATTGGAGCGGGAATCTCGGCGTACAGGTCGCCGGTTTCCACGTTGCGGATCTCCAAGTGGCCGTCGGTCTGAACGAGGTCGGACCCGACCATGACCTCGCCGCTGTAGAGGGCGTGGCCGGCAGGGAGGCGCATGGCTTCGGTAAAGCCGAACCAGTGGGCGCCCTCATCGAGGATGGGGCGCTCGCGAATCACGAGGTTCTGCTTCACCTGGAAGGTGTTGACTTCGTAGTCGAGGTCAAAGCCTTCCGCGAGGGGGTAGCGGATGGTGTTGCCGCCCACCGTCACCTCAGAGGTCGCAGGAGGCGCCTCGAAGGGGGTGTGGCTGGTGCCGGACTCATCCATCACAACGAGCATGGGGTTGAGACCCGTCAGGATCGCATCGTCCCACTCGCTGGGCTGAATCACAACACCGTTGGCAACTTCCGCCGAGAAGGCGGTGTTGAAGGTGTTCTCGACAACTTCCCAACCAAAGGCCGTGGCCTTCAGGTTGAGGTCGATGTCACTCCACGTGCCATCGTTGTCGTAGTGGATGGGCTGGTCCGAGATCATTTGCGTGAAGGTCCCGTCCGCATTGCGGAAGGTCTTCATGTTCGCATCTCGGGCGCCCACAACTTCGCTGCTGTCAGCGAAGCCGTAGTCCACAGGTTCCAGTTTCTCGGGCTGCGCGAAGGCATCGTCTTCGGCAACCTGGTTTTGCTCTGCCGCCATGACGCTGTCATCGATGGGGTTCCCCACGAGACCCGTCATCGGGGTCAGGGCCATCAGCAGCGTGAGCAGCACGGCGATGCCGATGCCACCCATAGCGGTCTTCTTCTTGTTCGTCATTCCCAACATTGTCATTCACCCCATACGGACTGTATGCATTGCATCTGAGGTTCTGTATCGGTTATAGGCATTGGGGTACATGTGCTTTGAACACCCAGATTGGCCGGTCGTGGAGAAACGATAGCCTGCGGACCGATTGAGCCACCATTGGTACGTTCTTTTTGTTGATTTGCGCCTCGCCCGAGCCCCATCTATGTCGGGTCAATCATGGCAACGTGTTGTGTTCTCAACACGTTCAACACCGGGGATTTGGCCGAGAAATCAGATTCAAAATCTAACACCCCGATCCTGCACCATGGTGACCGCCGTTGAAAGGGCCGAAATTCGCGTTTGACTCGTCGCCAAAGGCGTGGTGGTCACCCCTTCCCCCGGGGCGGCCCAGAAGCATGAGCCAAGCTTCAGCAGAAGCGCAGTGCTGTAGCCAGATCCTCTGTGAGGGGGGACTTCCCGCCTTCTGGTGAAGCGTTGGTAATCCATCCCGATGCTATGCATCAGCACATCTGAGCGTGGCGTCAATCCCCGTTCCAGGAGCCATCACCACAAAACTGGGTGCTTGACTCGAAGTTGGAGGGGCATCCGGCATGCCGACGCATGCCAGATGCCCACGGGCCAATGCCCTCGGGGATGACCCTGGGGCCGGTTCTGGAATCAGTAATCCCAGTCCTTGTCGTCGCCGCCGCCGCCACCGCGGGTGACGATGATGGCGCCAACCACGATCGCTGCAACCACAACGCCGCCAATGGCGGGCAGGGTCCAACCGGGCAATTCGCTCTCGCCACTGACGTCTTCGCCAACGGTGCCGTTGCCGTCATCCGTGTTGGTGAAGTCCGCGTCGCGGCGGTACTGGGCCGAGGCGTCGCCTTCGTTCGCCAGCTTGCTGTTGCCGAGGTCATCGACGGCCACACCGACGAAGTGGTAGGTCTCGGTGCCTGTGAACGTGGGCTGAGCAATCTCAACGGTGTTCTGCGTCAGGCCAACGGTGGTGCACTTGTCACCAGACGTGCGGATGTTCGCCTTGTCGGTACCGTAGCAGATGCGCCAGTTCGCCACATCGCTGTCGTCGCCAACGGACGTCCAGACGACGGTGAAGGAATCGCCGTTCGCTGGGGCGGTGATGCTGGTGATGGACATCGCGCCGTCGCCGTCGACCTCAGAGTCTGCCGTGACGTTGCCAAGGCCGACCTGCTGGTCGTTGCACAAGCGCTCTGCGGTGCACACCTTGACCGAGATGGTGTAGACGGTCCCGTGCGTGGTGAAGGTACCCGGACGGGTGTAGGTCTTGACGTCAGACTCGAAGGCCTCCACGAAGGAGTTCATGCAGTCGGCGTCCCCAGCGACGTCGCAGATCTCGAGCAGGAAGATGTCGCCGAGAGACATGGTCTCGGAAGCGTCAATGCCCCAGTTCACGATCAGCGTGCCGCCCTTTCCTGCCGCAGCAGAGAACGCGGTGATGCCCACAGTGGGTGCCTCAGCGAGGTCAAGCGCACCGCCGAAGAGCACGAACTTCCCCGCGCTCAAGGTGTCCTCGTTCGCGGGCAGGTCCCAGGTGAAGACGCTCATGGTGGGGTCCACGGTGCTGTCTTCAGCCGTGTTGTCAATGAGCTGATACATGCTCCCTTGGTTGAACCAAATGCTGCCTTCTCCGTTGAGGAGGGACTTGGGGACCGTGAAGGTCATGCTCTGGCTCAGCACGCCACTGGCGGCGAGGGAACCGAGTTGTGCATCGGGGGCGAAGTCGATGACCGCCACCGAATCGTACTGTCCGGAGTAGCCGGGGAGTTCCATGCCGGTCACACCAGCGCTCGCGTCAGTCGCGGTGATGGTGTAGGGCGTGGTGCTCGAGTACTGCAGCGCGTAGGCCACCGTGATGCCGCTGTCGGCCGTGGTGGACTCCGCGGTCACGTCGTTCCAAATGGTGAGGTCCATGTATTCCGAGGTGGAAGCGCCGTTGTCGTCGGTCACGGTCACCTTCACGCGGGGAGCGGGCATGTACTCGGGCAGGATCTGGAAGGTGCACTGTGCACCGACAGCGCCCACGCCACCGCACATGCCGAGGTCGTTGTCCACGCCACCGACTTCGACGGCCCACGTGTAGGTCAGGCAGTCGCCGGCCACACAGTCCACGTCGAAGGCGAGCACGTCAAACTCGAGCGGTGCTTCCTGCGAGACGACGAGGTCGCCGGTGTTGAACATCGTCATCGAGAGGACGCTGGGTTGGTTGTTCACCACATCGAGGTTCATGACCTTCCGGTTGTTGGATGCCTTCTCGTCCGTGATCGCGGTGTCGAGACGCTCAGCGGTGGTGTCCCACACGCCGAGGAAGTTCAGGTCAGCCTCGAAATTGTACTCTCCGACGGTCAGCGCGTTCTCGTTGTTGAGCATCACACAAGCGGAACCGAAGATGTCGGCTTCTTGAGGCGTACCTTGGCCGTTGTAGGTGCCAAGGAACTTGTGGGTGTAGGCTGGAGCGAGGCCGGTGGGGCACTCGTCCGCGTTGTAGGTGTCTTCCGTGCCGTCAGGCGAGGTCACGGTGAACACCACGTTCCAGTCGACCATCTTGCTGACGTCGGAACCGAAGTGACCGACAGTGGCGTGGAGGAGGGTGGTGCCCACGCGCAAGTCGAGGTCCATGCCGTCCTGAATCACCGAGGTCGGTTCACCGGAGCCGTCGGCGCTGTAACCTTGGGCCACGGAGAGGGTCTGGAGGCGGATGTCATGGAAGAGGGCGCTGAAGCCGTAGATGTCATCGGAGTCCGTGCGCGAGTAATCGTCGTTGGTCTCGAGGTACTCGCACCAGTTGTCGCTGGTCAATTCAACGGGTGGCTCGGCCGCGGGGTCATCGATCCACGATTCGGAGCAAGCCGGGTCTTGACCGTACATCGTGTGGTCAACGACACGGGCGTCGATGCTGTAGCCTCCATCACCTGGGGTAACCGTGCCGGTCATGGTCCAAGCGGTTTGGAAAGCCAGGACAGAGCGCGACGCGTCGGTACCGGTGTCGGTGGTGGTGTTGCGGTAGACTTCAACGGTCTGTGCGTTGCCGGCAACGACGAGCCATTCCTCACCGTCGACACCGAGGTCAAAACCACCGCCGCTTGCGGCGTCAAATCCGTCGAGCTCAACGCTCACGTTGACCTCGCGCGGGTTGAAATCTTGGCTGCCATCTGCGGTGACGGTCAGCAGGAACTGGCGGGACTCGGTGCCCGTTCCAACCGCACGGTCGCCTTCTTCGCAGACGCCGGAGCCGTCGGTCCAGCAGAGGTCGACCTCGATGTCCGTGTAGTCACGCACGACGACGTAGATTTCTTCTTCGTCGTTCGCTGGGTCAGTGTCTTGGTCAGAGTCGACGGAAATCACAACGAGGTATTCACCGACGCTGGGGGACCACGTGATGTCCGCGCCGCCGCTGGTCAGGGTGGCTGCGCCACCTGTGTAGATGGTGTTGGCCGCGAAGGACGTCTCGTCGCAGGACGCGGCTTCATCGCACACCGCCACATCGTTGGTCCACGACAGGGGTTGGCCGGAGGAGTCCAAGGCTTGGAGGCCTCGGGTCTTGGTGGAATCGGTCAGGTAGATGTCCAAAGAGTAGGACATGTCCTCCACATCACCGGTACCGATGTTCTTCATGACCACTTCAAAGGTGGTCGATTCACCGACGAGCAACTCGTCACGGCAGCCTGCCGCCGTACAAGTGGTCTCGGACGGCTGGGTGATGCCGAGGATGTCGACGTCTGCGCCCGATCGAGCGCTGGTCTGGTCGACGGTGTCTTCGGTGTCAAGTTCGTTGGTTGGAATTCCCGCGAGCAGGCTAGCGAGCAGCAGCGTCACGAGAAGCATGGTGGTCATGTTTCGCATTTGGGTCCCTCCACAAAGTGGCTAACGATGCCCACGCTTTGCGCCGTATATATAATATGGGACGAAGCAAAATTCAGTGTGAATGGACTGCTGCGTGGAAATTATCATCATTCAAGTGAACGAAGCGCCTCCGCTGGAGCGATTTTTGTCGCGCTTCGAATCGGTACGAAAACAGCAGCGCTGACGAGCACCATGCCGCCGAGCAGAACCGACAGGGCGCTGCCCCATGGGAGCGACAGTTCTGCCCCTTGTTCAGCCCACAGGGCCGCATGCAAGCGGACGTGAAACATCATGCCGATGACCGCTCCAACCAACAGCCCGAGCCCACCGGTCCACGCCACTTCACCGGCGAGGCTTTGCCCGATGCGTTGCTTTGTGACCCCAATCGCCCGAAGCAACCCGATGACGTGGGTCCGATCTCGAACCGCTCGCGCGGTGACCACGCCAATGCCGAGCAAACCAACGCCCAATCCTAGGGCAAGGTAAGCTTGGAAGATGGCCAAAATGGCCAACACAAGACCCTGCACGAGAAGGATGTCGTCCACGATGAGCGTCACCAGCACGCCTTCATCGGCCAAGGCCTCATCCAACGCCTCCGAAACACCGGCAGCGGCACGGCGCTCCTCCTCGCTTTTGCCCGGTGGGACGTCGACGTCGCGAGGATCGTCCTCCAACACCGGAGACGATGGGGCCACTGAGACGTACACCCGCGTGATGGCCCCGTCGTAGCGTTCCTCAACCAAGGACTGATTCGCCCACACGCCAGGCGAGAACGCCAGCGAGGACTGAGCTAAAAATCCAGCAACGCGTACGGTTTTTGCTGTCCCTGGGTCCGATGGGGCAATCAGGTCGAATTCCTGTCCAAGCTTCAACGGCAGGACCCCAACCGCAGCACCGTCAGTGCTGGCCTCAAGTCCAAACGAGGCGTCCAAGAGGACCCACTCATCGTCCAAGAGGACGCGAGTCCACACCTCCTCCTCCGTGGACCCCAAGCTCTCGTCCCAGAGATACAAAGGAAGACCGCCATGCACGGCGAAGGCCTCATCCGCTCCTCGGAGCACATAAGGTACGGGATCGTTCTGACCGTCGTCGAGCACGACCACGGCCCTCGACACGGCAGCGACCGCGTCGATGCGCTCCGCTTGTTGCGGTACAAGCCCCCACGCAGCCGGGTCGGTGCCCACCTCGACGGGGGCGGAACGGCTTCCGGACAGGAGGATCTCAAAGTCTCCTTCCGACTCCTCGACAAAATCCCCGGAAACAGCAGCGAAAGAACTGGTGTAACCGCCAAGGACGACCACCGCGAACACCGTTACGGCGAACATGGACATCACCACCGCGGTGCGCAAGGGTTGTGCGACGGGATGGGCGAGGGCCAAGCGGCCCACCAGCCTTGGGCTGCGGCCGCGGGCCGCGAGCGCACGAAGCGCGCGAGGAATTACCGTCACCAAGACGATGACCCCCGCCAGCACCTGAACCAAACCGAGCACGAGCATGCTGACCTCGTCGAAGGCCGTCTGTGCCCGAATCGGGTCGAGCGACTCCGGCCACCACGACCACACGAGCAGACCAAGCGACGCAACGCCTGCAGAACGTGAAGGTGCAAGCCGCAGCCGGGCTTCGCTTTGCGGACCAGTCGATGAACGCAAAGCGGGAACAATCCACAGGAGAATCAAGGACAAAGCGACGATCAGCCCGTCGCCGATCAACAGCCAACGCAGGCGAGCGAAAGGCGCGTCCAAGCCCCCAAAGATGAGCGAAACAGCAGCGACGCCAGAGAGGCCGAAGGCGGCGGCGACGGCCACGAACACCGGCCATGGCAAGGCCTCTTGGACGCGGGTTCGCACCCCACGAAGCGCGTGAAGGACGTCCAAGCGGCTGGACCATTGCGCCGATGCACCCAGGGTCGTCACAGCAACGACCGTCCCCCAGACGGCCCCCGCGACCACAGATGACCATGACCATGCGAAGGTGAAGGTGGTGGCCCCAACGGCACTGAAGGCAGAGGTGAAACCGAGTGCAACACCTCGACCGAGGACCACGCCGAGCAGACCGCCCAGAACACCGGCCAAGGAAGCGACCATGAGCCCCTCCATCAGCGCAGCACTTCGCGCGTCAGCACGGGTGAGGCCGACGGCCCGGAGTGTGGCCAGTTCTTTGCGGCGCGCTTCAGCGAGCAGCACCACCACCGTCACGGCCAAGAGCACACCTGCAGCGATGGTGAATCCTCCAAACACAAGGAACATGCCGGAGAGCACCCCTGACGAGGCTTCGGCTTGTTCAGCCGCTTCCACACGCACAGGACTCAACCCAAGACCGCTGCTTTCGAGCGTCGCCATATCGTCGTACCACGCCTCGACCGCACGCAGCAGCGCATCATAGCTCAGCTCCGAGGATTGAATCACCACCATTGAGCGGTCGCCTTCGGATGCCCCAGCGAGACGCACTGCGGTATCTGGATGCACCACGCCGAGGATGAGTTGCTCCAACTCCTCCACTCCGGTCAGGTTCACGCTCGTTGAGGACGTGCTGACGTTCAGCCGGCTTCGCTGGCTGTCCCCCCAAGCCCACGGGACCGCGCCTGCGACCCATACTTCGTCCGCATCGGTCAGGTTGAGCAGATCAAACGCGCCGCTGAGCACCACCTCGTCGTCGCTGACGTCGAGCCCGTCGGCCCCTGAGGCGGCAAGGAAGAGGACCGGCACACGCCCAAGACCGTCGATTTCGGCGGCTTTCGGCAGGCGCATCTCGACGACATCACCGTGCTCGAGGCCCCAACCGATGAGGTGATTGCCCCCTGAGCACCACGCAAGCGTGCTGTTCAAACCGTCAAGAACGCCGGTGCTCCCGTCGCATTCTGGTCCCTCAGCCGCGCTTTGATTTCGGGGGCCGCGCGGACTGGGGGGCGACTGGCCTTCGAGGCCCCAAGCCTGCACGCCGGTCGCATCCGCTTTGACCCGGTGTGCTTGCCAACCGAACAAGCCCTCGGCGTGAAGGATGTGCGATCCGTTCACCTCAGCCTCAAGCACCATGTTGAGCAGGGGGTCTGGCACACTCACGCCCACCGGGTGACGGTACACAGGCCCGGCGCCCTCGCTTGAGTCAAGCGCACCGTAATGGGCCACGTACAGGTCCGTCAGGTTGCCTTCGACCACCACCGCGCCAACGTCGTCCGCTGACAACGCGTGCACAGGATCTTCGCCGATGCGGATCGCCCCTTCCGAGGGCCGGTCGGCCCGCATGACATGCAGCCCTTGAGGATGGCCAAACCAACCCGTACCGTCCACGATGGTGTGTGCATCGAGCAATTCACCTCCGGGGACATACCACAGCGCGGGCGTGCCTGAACCAGCGACTTGGAAACCAGCGCCGGCCATCCCGACATGCCAGAGCGCGCCACCGGACCATTGCAAGTCCGTGATGTCAGCGTCGGCGAGCACCAAGGAACGGTGGCCGTTGAGTTCCAACACCTCGATTGGCGCCTGAACAAGTTCGGACATACTGGCTCCGCTCGCGAGCGTGCTCAGGTTGTCTCGGAAGGCGTCGACGAGCGCCGCTTCCAACCGCCCAAGGCCTGTTTCTCGTGCCACGGCAAGGGCCCCTGAAGCGGGTTCAAACACGAGGCCATCCATACGTGCGGTCCACGCCACGTCAACCACGTTCTCGAGGCGATCGTCCACAGACGCCCAAGCCTCGCGGCCCTCGTACGGCACGCGTGCTGAGAGGTGGAGGGAGGACGCGCCTTCGCCAGCCAAGGCCTCGAAACTCCCCATCGAGGTCATCAGGGCAGGTTGACCCAGTCCGCCAATCGCAGCACCGGCCTCGGATGGGACCACGGCATGAACATGAACGACGCCTCGATGACGCACGACGCGTCCGTCTTCGACCGTGGTCCAACTGAGGTTGAGCAGGCCACCCACATCGACCTCCAGTTCCTCGGCAAGTTCCTCGGTGATGGCCGCCTCGTGACGACCGGTCGCGTCGGAGAGAAGGCCAAGCGTGGCGTAGGTCAGTCCGCTGTTCGGCTCAAGCGGTGGCCACGGGTCCGGGTGGTCCTCGATCGTTGCTTGTGCGTACCAGCCCACGGAAGGAAGCGCACGCCCGGACGGCCCTTCGATGGCCGTGGCAAGGGCACGCGTGGCCCGGACGCCGTCGAAGAGGTCCGTCCCGTCCGTGTCGGTCAACGCCATGGCTTCGGCCGCCACCTCGGCGAGGAACCCGGCCTCAAGCAAGATGGGTTGAGCCGTCCCGGGGTCCCTGCCGGACAGGACCACGTCCGTTTCGGTCCACACCGCGTCGACTTGACGCTGCACCGTGGCGTCCAAGCTGTCGCCGACGACCAGCGAGGAGGAAACGATGGAGGAGGAAACGATGAGGGCCACGAGCAGAAGCGCGGCTTGTTTCGGCCGTGCGCGGAGGCTTCGCACCGCAAGGCGGCCCACAAGCGCACGACGAGGCCACAACACCGTGGGAATCAACAGCGACGATGCCAGGCCAACCAAGGCTCCTGAGAGCACCGACAGCACCGGGCCAAGGCCAAGCCAAGCCAGCAGCCACGCCGTCAAACCTGCGTCAATGGCAGGGCCGAACATCACGAAGAGGCTGGACCACAATGCACGGTCGCGAAGGCCAAGAAGCGCGAACAGGCCGAAGAGAAGCCCGGCCAGCACCGCCAGACCAACAACAAGGACGAGCATCACGCCTCCTCCGAGGCGTCATCGAGGAATTGCCCATCGCGCATGCGCAGAACACGGTCGCAACGGGCAGCGACCGCATCGTCATGGGTCACGATCAGGAAGGTCATGCCCTCTTCACGGCACAGGGTGGACATCAGGTCGAGCACCTCGTTGCTGGTGACCGAGTCGAGGTTCCCCGTGGGTTCATCGCACAACACGATCGACGGGCGGTGCACCACGGCCCGAGCCACCGCAACGCGCTGTTGCTGGCCGCCGCTCAACATCGCTGGGAGATGACCAGCACGGTCTGCAAGCCCAACTGAGGCCAAGGCCTCGAGGGCCACCTTGCGGACGTCGTGTGCGGGTTGCCCGGTGAGAAGGAGGGGGATCTCGACGTTCTCGGTGGCCGTCAGCACGGGGAGGAGGTTGAAGGCCTGGAAGACGAAGCCAAGCCGTTCCCCTCGCAACCTCGTGCGGCGGTCGTCGTCAAGGTCGAACAGTGAATCGCCTTGGATGAGCACCGTCCCAGCAGAGGGTGCATCCAAACCGCTGAGCACGTTGAGCAGCGAGGTCTTCCCGCATCCAGAGGGCCCGGTGATGGCGACCATTTCGCCTGCATGCACCTCAAGGTCCACGCCTCGAACGGCATCGACCCTGCCTTCTCCGCTTGGGTAAACCTTCCATACGCCGGCGGCATGGAGGGCTGCGACCATGAACAACAAGCCCCGAGTGCGTTTATCAAGCCGCGCCACAACCGCACCCCATGGGCCTCATCACGGTTCACATCCTCGCCTTCGGGCCTGCTGCAGAGCGGCTTGACGGCCGCCATCACGTCCGTGAAGTTGAGGCAGGCACCACGGCAGAAGGCCTCGCCATCGCGCTCGGCTTGGACGATTGGCTGGCCATGGGGATGGCGCTGGCCATCGGCGGGCAGCGTGTGGAGCGCGATGCTGTGCTCGAAGACGGCGTCGAACTGGCCTTGCTCCCCCCGGTCTCAGGCGGTTGAAGCCGTTTCAACGCGAAGCCTTGAAGCGAACGAGCACCCACCACGGTTTGAGCAACATGGCATCCATCGGCGGCCCAGAGGTCCTGATCATCATCGTCGTGTTCTTTGTGCTCTTTGGCGCACGCCGCCTCCCGGAGCTGGCGAACGCCCTTGGAAGGAGCAAAGGTGAATTCCAAAAAGGGCTGCAGGAAGCAACATCGCTTCCACGAGAGGCACAAACCATCGCCGACCTGGAAGCGGGTGGCATGACCCCAGATGTGGCCCTCGTGGAACGCGCCAAAGCCCTCGGGCTTGACCCAAGCGGCATGAGCCCCGAAGACCTGCAACGAAAGGTCGACGCGCTCGAGCAGGCCGAAGAGTAACCTCAACGCCGTGGGCGTTTCATCACCGTCGGACTTCCGCACACGTCGCAGTCTGGACCGGGACCGTCCCGTTCGCGTTTCGCGCCGGTGCTGACGTCATGCTCTTTGCCGCAGCCTGTACACCGCCAGACCCAGGACCACTGCTGCTTGGCGCCACGGGTGGCCAGAGAACGTGCCTCAATTCCGGCCTTCATGGCCACGTTCTGGAGGCGATAGTCATCGGTGACCAGCGGGCGCTGCAGGCCAAGGGACAGGGCCAGGACCTCGAGGTCAACCGTTGAAAGCCGGGGCAAATCACCGGTCGACGCGGCCGCGGATGTGGCGGCTTCGAAGTGCGCTGGACTCGGGTTCATCCACTCGATCTGGGCGGCCTCCACCAGCATGCGCCTCGCCGGTGAGAGGCGCTCCAATTCATCCAACTGCGTCGGGCAGCACACGCCTCCAGCCAGCCGTTCAAGCGGCCAATGAAGCAGGGCCGTGGTGTCCAGCACCGCGCCCTCCGCTCCGCCGGTCATGCCATCGGCTGGAAGCCCTCGTCCAAGAAGCACCCGCCTGCGAAGACCTAACGGTGAGGGCGCTCAGCGCCACACGTGGCGTGGGAGCAAGCGGTCATCGACGCGGCCGACGCCGCAGGACTGCTCGGCTTGGCGCTGCTGACGTTCACAGAAGCCATCATTCACCCCATTCCACCGGATTTGCTTATCCTGCCCATGGCAGCCGCAGCCGATGGGTCAAGCCGCTTGATCAGCATCTGGATTGTGGCCACGCTCACCAGCGTCGCCGGTGCCATTGTTGGCTCGTGGCTCGGCGCCCGGGCAGGCCGGCCGCTGCTGGTTCGGTTTCGGCAGGAGAAGAATTTGCAGCGTCTTGAGGTCCTGCTCGAGCGGCACGGCACCCTCGGGGTGCTCATCGCCGGCTTCTCACCAATCCCCTACAAGGTGATGGGATGGGCTGCTGGCATGGGGAAGATGGAGATGCGCCCCTTCGTGTTGGCCGGTGTGGTCAGCCGCGGCCTTCGCTTTGGCCTTGAGATCGTCCTGGTGGTTCGATACGGCAACGCAGCCTTGGACGCCATTGGATGGATCCTCGATCGTGAGATCCTCCTTGCCGTGGCCATGCTGGTGATGTTCGCTGCTGCATGGGCGGCGTGGCGGTGGTGGGCATCCCTGACCCCTGAGGCCACCTCTGAGGAACAATGAGCCCAGCCGGCTCAGCCGAACGTTCATCAATGGGACTCAGGTCCGGTGGGTTAAGCTCGTGTGGTGTAGCCCGGCCCATCATTTCGGATTTTCATTCCGACGACCCGGGTTCGAATCCCGGCCCGAGCACTCTGAAACGTTGACNGAAGCCCATTTTCGGGCGTCCAGCGACCTCATCCCGACGCACAAAGGACTGCTCAATTGGGCAAGAACTCGAGCATGACTTCACCGCGCTCGGTGATTTTCAAGGTCGGACGGAAGCCTTCGTGAGGGGTGTTTCGGATGGCCGCGTGCAAGCGAACGCGCATCGCTTCGTCGATGAGCAGGTCCATCATGTCGTCCAATGGCGTGGCTTCTGGAGTCTCTTCGAGGACCGCTTCTGATGCGACAGCCGACGCTTCGGTCGTTTCGCTGGATGCCTCAACGGCGGCCTCGTCTGCTTCCTCATCGTGAACCTCATCCTCGACCGCAATCGCGTCAAGGTCCGCTTGGCTGGTGACCGGCGCAGGAGCTCGCTCAAGCAAAGAGGCGGGTGCGGCTTGCACCGTTCCTCCGTAGGTCGCGCCGCCTTGGACCATTTGCATCTGCATTTGCGTGGCTTCCAGCACGCCCGAGGGGCCGCCCTGACGTTGGAGGTAGAGGGTCCCAAACCCGAAGGCAATCATACCGATGACGAGGAAGAGGACCGCGCGCCAGAAGCCGGCGTTGCTGCCTTCGATGGTCAAGGAGAGGCCGATCAGGGCGATCAAACCGCCGTAGATCCCAATGGCACGCTGCCATGATGCTCCACCTGCACCGAAGCCGTTGATGCCGAGGCTGAGGCAAATGAGGGCAATCAACAGGAGCCTGAAGGTCCACGTGTCTGCACCCGCGAACAGCATCAAGATCGACGCGAGCAGATAGCCCAATCCAAGGATGCCCATGGTGTCACGTGAACGTTCCACGCCCGGAGCAAAGCCGTCCAACCAAGCGGTGACAGGATCGCTCCTGGTCATGCCGATCAGCAACAGCACAGCGGCTTCCGCGCCGAGCACAACGCCGGAAAGGAAGGTGGTGTCTGCGGCGCCGTCGGTCAAGGTGTTCACGACCACGGCTGCGGCCAAGGCGTGAAGCACGGGGATGATGCCCAGTCGAACGTCGGTGGGGCGACGCAGGAGTTGCCGTGTCCCGAGCACTGCACCCGCGAGGTGACCAAGGCCGAGCGCAAAGGTCGGCGTGCAGAGCAGCAGCACGATACTGCCAACCTCAAGGGCCTGAGTGATGTTGTGACGCCCCTTCTCGCTTGAGAAATCAAACTCGCCCTTCGGGAGAGGGGCCTCTGCGTCCAACGGAGCCGTGTACCGGAAGATGATGGCGTCTTGACCGAAGGTGAACAGCATCGCCAAGAGGCCTACGGTGGCGCAGGCGACTTGCACGGCATCTCCGGCTGAATCCATCGTGGTGGGCAAGAAAATCAGGAGCCAAAACAGCAAGGCGACGTGCAACCAGACCACCGCGTCTGGACGGCCAAACCACCACTGACGAAGGATGAGGATGCCGATGACCGAGGCCCCAGCCCAGATGATGTCGGGCACGAGGACGACGATGCCGAAGAGCATCCACGCCGTGGCCATCCCGCCACCTGCGTTCTCTTCACCTGCACGCCGGGCCATGATGGAAGCGCGGACGGGCTCCAGCATCGTGGCGATCAGCAACACGCCAACAATGCTGTTCAGCCCGAGCAGTTCGTTGAACGGCAGACCAACGTCCTCAATGAACGAGGCCGTTCGGGTGAACAGGAAGGATTCGTTCGCCGTAAACGGATTGAGGAACCAGATGAGTGGAGCGAGGGCCAGAATGGCGTCCCGTCCATGGCGGTGGGCAAGCCAAGCGACGACCGCAAACAGAAGGGGCATCCGCAAACCGATGTACAGATCGAGGGAAGCCAGCATCAAGAGAAGAAAAAGCGTAAGTCGATCGAGGTCAACGCTGTCGTAGACGAAATCCTTGCGCTTCATCGCCAGCACCACCATCGGCACAGCAAGGAGGCTGATTTCCCACACCCACAGTTCGAGGAAGAGTTGGCCGGTGATGTCCTCACGTGCATGGATGTCGCCGCTGAGGATGGGCCACAAGACCAGCAGCAACACCACGACCAATCCGTAGGCACGGTCGCTCGAGGTGATGCGTTCCATGCGGAGCGCTTCGCCGAGCAAAAGGAGGAAGGGCAGCACGGGGAAGAGCAACCTGAGCAGCTCCTGTTCAAGCCCTCCCGCGGCTTGCGCCATCATCACGATGGAGAGCATAAGCCCAACCTGGTCGAGCGGCGTCCCGGCTTCGATGGCATCGGTTTCATCCTCGGCTGGCCGGCCACCTGTTCCAAAATACGCAATCATGCCACCCAGGCCGACCTGACTGGAGCGTTCGACCAGCGACAAGCCGTACAACATGGCCGCAACGAGCAGCAGCACTTCGGTGTCTGTGCCCTCGCCAAGGGTCAGGCGGCCCGTGGACGCGAGCACCGCCGGCACCAGCATGGCCACCGCGCCTTGGTACGACACCGAGGCGAGCTCAGCCACGTCGCTGGACGCCAATTTCCGAAGGTCAATCTGCCACATGACAAGGGGCAAGAGCGCGACAATCCACCCGAGCACGGCGCTTTCACCCAACAAATCCGCAAAGGTCGGGGTGACGACAATGAGGGCGATGACGGCCACTGGAGCGAGGGAAGGCAGGAGTCCGCGCTGTTTGCCCAGGAAGGCCAGCATGAGCAAGGCTGCGGGAACGATGCCTGGCAGCATCTCGTCCGTGACCTGAGCAGCACCCAGCAGCTCGGCGTCCACGAGCGTCCCTCGAACCACCGCTGAAAGGGCGAGGGCAGCCATGGTCGCTTGGGCCACCCAGGGCCGTGTCGCATCGGCGTAGCCAAGCATGTAGACCGCCGTGGTGATGGCGATCAGCCAAGGGACGTCCGCGGCATCCCCTGAAAAAGTCCAGAGGGTTGCCGCGAGGAGGATGGGCATCGCGGGCGTTCGCCGTGCGTGAACAGCCGGGAAGTAGCCAAAGAGCAAGGCGCCCCACAACAGGGCACCGGGCGTCAAAATATCCGCCGCTTGTGCACCGAAGACGCTTGACACCGTGTAATCGAGGAAGACCAGATGTGCATCGTTCGCTGTGCCGTCCCACGGGAAGAGGAGCAGCATCACGAACACGACGATGCCCACCATCGCCCAGGAGATGCTTTCCACCAACTCTCGGCGCAAGCGGGCGTCCTTGGCAAACCAGCCTTGGAGGAAAATGAGCGGAATGAGCATGCTGATCGCGGCGAGTTGTTCGCTTCCATCGACGACCACCTCGTTGAGGTTGAGTTGGTAGACCAAGGGAAGCAGGCTTGTTGTGATGGCCGAGATGACGAAGGTGTAGGAGACGTCAGACTGGACGCTCATGTGCATGGACAGGCCACACAACACGATCATGGCCAGACCGAGTTGCCAACCGAAGGCCTCACCGGACCAGTGGGTCCAGGTGCCGATGCCCACCCACAGCAAGGCGATGGGAGAGAACACCATCACGGCCCACGCAAGGTCCAACGCGCCGGTGTAACGTGACAAGAGACGGCGCTGTGCCAGAACCAAGGCGACGGTCCCGACCGTTTGGAGGAGGATGGTGTTCGGTCCAGCCCGCCAATTCTGAGCGTCAATGGACCACGGACCGCTTGAATTGCCCTCCACGAAGACGTTGAGGTTGATTGGGTCTGCGCTGAGCCAACCGGCGAGGAATCGCGTGCCCCACAGCATCCCAATGGCCATGAAAAAGAACGCTAATCCAAGCAGGTAGCCTTGCGGCTGATCCAGCGATGGCTGACCGCCGCGGACCCGGATTTCGATCATGAACATCGCCATGGCCGAAGACACGCCACCGCCAATCAGCAGGGCGAGGAAGTTGAGTTCTGAGGCACCCTCCGCGAAGGCCAAGGAGATGATGCCGCCCCAAATGAACACCAGGGCAACAGCATACATGATGACCTGAGAAAAGCGCTCCAGTGCCTCGTTGCGTTGAACGGCGACGGGTTGCAGGCCAACCGAAGTTCGAGAGAGCGTGTTCTGCTGAACCACCTCAAGTGCGGGAGGTGCTTCATGCGGTGCAGCCTGAGTCATGCACACTTTTCAGTCCTTGACGGTATAACGCTTCCACCGAAACATTCCGCCGGCGAGCCGTTCGTGCGGTTGAGGGGAAAACCCGGACCCTTCAGGCGAGGAGCCCAGCGTTGTAGTCCTGAATGGCTTGGATGATTTCCGCTTCCGTGTTCATCACGAAGGGCCCGTACCTGGCGATGGGCTCGTCGAGGTTTGGGCCCGCCAGCACCAGCAACTCCGCACCGGCATCACCGGCCTCAAGGTGCACGGACGGGCCAGGGGTCAGCAAGGCCAATTGCCCGTCTTCGACGCGACGTTGCCCGACGTGCAAATCGCCACCAAAGACGTACAGCATCGCGTTGAGGTCATGTTCGATGGGCTGCTCCAAACGAGCCCCAGGCTTCAGCCGCAGGTGCAGGTAGGTGATGGGGAGCACCGTGTCGATGACGGCTTCTGCACCGAGGCACGCACCTGCGATGACTTTGGCCCACACCGACCCGTCTTCGGAGGTGACTTCGGGGATGGAAGCCGACGGCACGTCTTGGTAACGCGGCGCCATCATCTTGTGTTCTGCAGGAAGGTTCACCCAGATCTGGAAACCATGGCTTCGTCCACCGTCTCTCAAAACGTCCTCGTGAGGCAGCTCGCTGTGAATGACTCCGCGGCCGGCGGTCATCCATTGCACGTCGCCAGGCCGAAGGGTTCCGCTGTTGCCGGCGGAGTCCTCGTGGACCATGCAGCCGTCGAGCAGATAGGTCACCGTCTCAAAGCCACGGTGCGGATGAGACGGTGCGCCCACGGCTTCACCCGGACCATAATCCACAGGGCCCATCTCGTCCAGCAACAAAAACGGGCTCATCATGGCCCCCATGGCTGCCGGACGGCGCACGAGGAAGCCACCACCTTCTCGGACCGTTCGGGTCGGGATCGTGGTCCGGACGGTACGCGTCATGGTCCCTTGTCTGAAACAACACCTATGATGGCTTGCACACGTCCCATATACCTGCAACCACAGGTGATACCATGGCGAAACTCGTGGTCGGTGGAGGTTGCTTCTGGTGCATTGAAGCGGCGATGAAAGACCTGAAGGGCGTGCTTGCGGCTCGGCCTGGCTATGCAGGTGGCCATGTTGAGCACCCCACCTACGAGCAGGTCTGCGGCAAGCGCACCGGCCACGCTGAAGTGGTGGAATTCGAGTACGACGCCGACGTCATTGACCACGGCACCATGCTTCGCGTGTTTTTCACGGCCCACGACCCGACGCAACTGAACCGCCAAGGGAACGACGTGGGACCCCAATACAGGAGCATCGTCTTCGTTGACGGCGAGGAAGAACGCGCCTCCCTCGAAGCGGTCCTTGGCGACGTGGCAACGTGGTACGACGATGCGCTCGTGACGGAAATCGAGGACCTGAACGCACATCCGTTCTGGACTGCAGAAGCCATCCATCACGACTACTTCGCCAACAACCCACAGAATCCGTATTGCGGCTTCGTGGTGGCCCCGAAGGTCAACAAGGTGCGGGCCAAACACGCTGCGTTGTTCGAGCGCTGATCAACACAGGTTGGTCAACCTGCGAGCCACGTCTTCGAGGCTCTCCTGCCGAGCGTCTTCGCCCTTCTTCTCGATGGTCGAGCGACCGACGACGTCGCATCCAAGGAAGAGGAATTGGTTGCGCATCGCGGTGATGATGTACTCGCCGCCGCCCCCGGAGGAGGTCGCCAAGGCCACGGGCCGCCCGTTGAACAGGGTGCGGAAATCTTGCCAGCGGGTGGAGAGCCAGGTGATGGCATTGACCAAGGTTGGCGGTGTTGAACCGTTGTACTCCGGAGCGCACACCAACCAGCCGTCGGCCGCTTCCAAACGGGTCCACAATGCGTCCAAATCGTCGGGAGCGCCGTGTTCCTTGGAGTGGGACGTGGTAAAGATCGGCAAGTCCATGCCGGCCAGTTCAATCACGTCCGAGCCGTGACCGTCGGCTTCCAGCACCTCCGCAAAGCGTTGAGCAAGGGCAAGGTTTCGGTCGCTGGTTGCGGCGATGATCGCGATGGAGGCCATGCTTTGTGCTCGGGGGTTCGGTCCTTGAAAGGTCGCCCCAACTCAGGGTTCAAGAAACAGCGTCGCTGCCGNAGGTTATGGATGACCTTGTGCTGCAGCACGCCAGCGAGACGGACGAGGATTTCCTGATGTACACCAGCACCTTCTGCCCGTACTGCGTGGCCGCCAAGCGCTTGTTTGCGAGCAAGGGTCTTTCGTACAGGGAGATCAACTTTGACCGAGAACGCGGCATGCAAGCGCAGGTGGTCAGGGAAACCGGTCATAGGACGGTCCCGGTCATCCTTGATCTCCGAGGCGAGCAACCCATGTTCATCGGTGGGTTTGACGAAACCAGCCGTTACCTGGCTTGAGTGGCTGCGTCCCACCCGTCCGCCAAGGCCTCCAACCACTCTTTGACCGCGGCGTGATGCTCGGTTGGGATCATGTGACCCTTCGGGTGCTCGATCAATTCGGTGGCCCAGCCTGCATCTTCGAACAAATGTGCAATCGCCCATCCGTCCTCGATCGGGACACGCACGTCACGCTCCCCGTGCATCCAGAAGAGATGCTTCCGTTCGAGTTCCTCCAACCGAAGCCGGAGTTCCATGGGCCGAATGAGCCTGGTTCCGAGCGCGATGACCCCAATGATGCGGTCAGCGAGGGGGAGGTGCAGCATTTCCTGCGCCATCGCTCCTCCCATGCTGAATCCTCCAACGACCAACGGCCCTGCAGGAGCGTGCCGCGCAACCTCCTGCTCCAGCTGCGCCAAGGAGGCATCCACGTCGAACAATTCCGTGCGGCTCAGGTTGGCGCGTCGGGTCGGTGAAGCGCTCCAATCCTCGTACCGCCACCACGCAAATCCACGACGAGGATGAGGGAACCGACCTTCGGGCACGAGCAAGGTCCAGCCCTCAGGAAGAATGGCCTCGGCAAATGGCCGCATCATGTCGGCCGTGCCGGTCATGCCGTGCATCATCAGCAGGGTCGGCATGCGTTCACCCGAGCGTCCAACTTTGCGAAATGGCACCCGCGAGGCGAACCTCGACATGGGAGCCACCGCCCTGGACGGTCGCGGTCAACTGGTATTCACCGGACACGGACGGGATGGAACCCACCGCACCGCGCTCTGCAGATCCTGCACCCCAAGCGCGGCTCAGTGGCGAGGCGCTGGTGTGGTCACGCAGCACCAACGAGCCGCTCCCGCCGGCGGCGATGTCCACATCGAGGTACCACACCAAGCGGTCAAAACCGACGCCGGAAGGGTGACCCTCGTCAAGGAAGCTGTCGCGGAATTCGGCGTCGCTGTCGGTGTAGACGTCCGCGAAGAGGTCGGTGGCGCGAAGGAAGTGGACTTGGCCCTCATGGCTGTCGCCCGAACCGGCCAACACCATCCGCAAGCGATCCACGCCCGCGGGATCCGTCCACGTCAGGTCACGAAGAAAGCCGACGCCGCCGTCCATGGTGTAGCGGAGGTCATGGCCATCATCAGAGGTGGCCACCACGGTGGCCACACCGCGGTCCACCAGGGTGGTCGTCGCGGTCCAGTCCTGCGCAAACAGCGTGAAGGCCCAGGTGTCGTCACGCTCGAAGGGGAACGANAAGACGCGTTGCGCCTCACCGTTTTCGTACACGCTCAGCGCGTCCATCGTGACGCGGCCGAGGAAGGGGTTGTGGTTGACCACCGCGTGGCGCATGGCCTCACGTTCACTGGAGATACCAAGCATCCACTGCCCGTCCACGGGGTCCTCATCCGCCACCACCAGGCGCGCGGAATCCTCACCGAACTCTGGCGTCACGAAGGTGTAGAGCCACCAATCACCGACCTCCCAAGGCGGCGCGATGAGCCCTTCCTCGGCCTCGATTTCCGATTGCGTGCGAGGCCCTTCGAGGCAACCGGCAAGCGCCGGGAGCAGCAACAAGGCCACCAGCATCGCGGCGCGCATGTCACCCCCACCTGTGGGCGTGTTGATGAACCCGACGCGGGGCTCAGAGCAATCCGGTCGCNCTCAGGCTTGGGGCGATGACAACCGCCACGATGGACATGAGCTTGATCAGGATGTTCAGCGAAGGACCGGAGGTGTCCTTGAACGGGTCACCGATGGTGTCGCCGATCACCGCTGCGGAGTGGGCTTCGTCGCCCTTCTTCGCGCCTTCGATGTGGTCCTGCTCAATGGCCTTCTTCGCGTTGTCCCAAGCGCCACCGGCGTTGGCCATGAAGAGGGCCATCAGCACGCCGGTCACGAGGGCACCGGCAAGGAGCCCGCCGAGGGCGGAAGCGCCCAGGACGAAGCCGACCAGAATGGGGGCGACGATGGCGAGGGCGCCAGGAGGCATCATCTCACGCAGGGCAGCCTTGGTGGAAATGTCCACACAGGTGGCCGAGTCGGGCTTGACGCCTTCCTTGCCTTCGAGCAGGCCGGGGATCTCACGGAACTGGCGGCGGATTTCCTCCACCATGTCACCGGCGGCCTTGCCGACGGAATCCATGGTCATCGCCGCGACCACGAAGGGCAGCGCACCACCNATGAGCAGACCGATGACGACCATGGGGTCGTCGAGGGTGAGGTCAATGGTCTCGCCAGAGGCGGCCACGGCGGTCTTGAAGGCCGCGAAGAGTGCGAGGGCGGTGAGGGCTGCAGAGCCGATGGCGAAGCCCTTGCCGACGGCAGCGGTGGTGTTGCCAATGGAGTCGAGGGCGTCGGTGATGGCGCGAACGTCGTCACCAAGCTCGGACATCTCGGCGATGCCGCCGGCGTTGTCGGCCACAGGCCCGTAGGCGTCGACGGTCATCGTCACACCGACGGTGCCGAGCATGCCCATGGCGGCCATGGCGATGCCGTAGAGGCCGAGATCGCCACCACCCATCGCTTCGTTGGCGCCGTAGATGCCAATGGCGATGAGGATGATTGGGAGGAAGGTGGACATCATGCCCACGGAGAGGCCCGCAATCGCGTTGGTCGCAGGACCCGACTTCGACATCTGTCCAATCTTGGGGATGGCACGGGGCTTCAAGCCAAACACGGGCTCGATGCCGGTGTAAAACTCGGTGACCAGGCCGATCATGATGCCCACGATGCTGCCGAGGATGACCGCGTACATCGGTTCGTAGCCGGTGTCAAGACCAAGGACGTTGATGGCCACAAAGCCACCGGCCCAGAAAAGGAGGGCGCCGATGAAGGTCGTGTTGCGCAACGCGGCGGCGGGATCCTTGCCGTTCTTGAGGACGGCCATGGAGAAGATGCCGACGATGGAAGCGACGTAGCCCACAAAGCCGAGGAGGATGGGCAGGAGCACGTAGTGGCTCACGTCGCCAGCGGCGGCGATTTCGGTCGAACCCTGGGCGATGACCATCGCCGCGATGATGGACCCGACGAAGGACTCGAAGATGTCCGCGCCCATGCCGGCCACGTCACCCACGTTGTCGCCCACGTTGTCGGCGATGACGCCGGGGTTGCGGGGGTCGTCCTCAGGAAGACCAGCCTCGACCTTGCCGACCAGGTCGGCGCCGACGTCGGCGGCCTTGGTGTAGATGCCACCGCCAACGCGGGCGAAGAGGGCGATGCTGCTGGCACCCATCCCGAATCCGGCCGCGTACTGCAACGAGTTGCCGGTGTAAGCAGCGCCGTCGTCAGCGTTGCCGAGCCAGAAGGCGATGATGGAGATGCCAAGCAGGCCAAGTCCGCCCACAGAGAGCCCCATCACGGCGCCGCCGTTGTAGGACACAGCGAGCGCAGCGGGCTGACCGCCGTTCTTGGCGGCCATGGCGGTGCGTCCGTTGGCAGAGGTGGCCGAGCGCATGCCGGAGAACCCGGCGGCGACGCTTGCTGCGGCACCGAGGATGAAGGCCACGACGGTTTCGAGTCCGCCGTCGCTGCCGTTGATGGCGTAGAGCACCACGGAGACGATGACGACGAAGACACCGATGTACCGGTACTCCGAGGTCAGGAAGGCCATGGCTCCCTTCTGGATTTCTTCAGTGATGTCAGCGACCTTTTGGTTGTCGATGACGATGCTGTCGTTTTGGCGGTACAGGACGAACGCGACGATCAGCCCAATCAGGGCGACGGCGGCTGCAATCAGGGGGATGTTCTCCAACATAATGGGCACCTCTTGCCCTCGGCGACCTGAGGACCTTACATAAGTGGTTCCCCATGCTTTCGGGCCTCTGCGGCCCGTTTCGGGGGTTCACCTCAAGCGTCGCTCCATTCCCTCAACCACGCGTCAACCAGTCCGGGAAGCACGTCGCCGGCCAGTCCGAGGTGCACCTCATCGAAATCATCCACGTTCACGGGTGCATCGAGGTTGACCAACACCGTCGTGGCGCCGACGCTTCGCGCTGCAGCAGCGATGCCGGCAGCGGGATGCACGTGCCCTGAGGTGCCCACCACCAGGCACATGTCACCGTGCTGAAGGGCGTCGATGGCGGCATGAATGCGTTCCATGCCCATGGGAATTTCACCAAACCACACGATGTCGGGCCTCATACGAGAAGGGGTGGCGCAACACGTGCATTCCACGAAGGCGAGCGGGTCGAGGTCCGCCTCGGACATGCGCTCCTCATTTCTTCCGCTTCGCTCGCATCGAAGCATGCGCAGCTGACCGTGCATGGGCAGCAGTGAAGCCGAGCCGGCCCGCTGATGGAGGTCATCCACGTTCTGGGTGATGAGCAGCATCTCAGGCCCCTCGCGTTCGAGGCGAGTCAGCGCACGGTGGGCGTCGTTGGGCTCCACGTCCAGCAGGGCACGACGCCGCAGCGTGTAGAAGCGCCAGACCGTTTCGGGATCACGCCACCATGCAGCGGGCGTGGCCACCTCTTCGATGCGATGGCCCTCCCACAGACCGTCGTCACCGCGAAAGGTCGCCAAGCCCGATTCTGCGGAGATGCCGGCGCCGGTGAGCACCACAATCCGCTCCGGCCGAGGCATGACGTACGGTCGCCACCGCCTTCCTTGAATCCATCTCGGCCCGAGCGAGGCTTGAAACACCACGGCCGTGACCGGGGGCCATGGCCATCACCGCCGACGAGGTCCTCGCCGAGATCGGCCCGGTCCAGGCCGTGCTTGACGAGCACGACGGCATCGTGAACGTCCTCGACACCAGCGGTGGCGTCGTGATGCTGTCCCTCGAAGGCGGCTGCACCGGGTGCTCATCCACCCCGATGACGGCCATGCAGATCTACTACGCCCTCAAGCAGCTTGACACGGTTGAGGACGTCGTGTTCGTCAACGGAGAACTCCCGGAGTACATGCGGACCTTCATCGACCAGCGCATGGCCGCCGAAGCCGAAGACGGTGAGCCCATGGGCGAAATCGTCTGAAGCCATCACTCGGCTTCGTCGTTCATCCGACCGATGCTGTGCGGATTGGCTCCGAAGCTCACGTTGGTGCCCTTGATGTTCATGCGAGCGGCAACGGCAATCAGCACGCAAAACAACGACAGGGGCCGTGGGAGGTAGTTTGAGCCCCACAACTCGCCACCCGCCAAGGAGAGCCACCAAAGGACAGCCGCGGCGAGCACCAGCACCACCGAGATGACGTTCTGAGCCACCCGTTCCGCGGACGGTGAGCGGGAGAGGGTGGCGATGAAGGTGAACAGCACCGCGGCCACTCCGCACAGGGTTTCGGCCAGGGCCTCGATGAGGGTCACCGCGACCATGTACCGCGGTGTGTGCGCTGACTCAAGAAGTGTGCGAGCACGTCGCAAGGTTCTCATGGCCCTTGCCCGAGGTTCGAACATGGCGGGAGGAGGATTCAGTCTGCCCCGGCCAAGGCTGAATGGGCCGCCCTATTTCGGGCGGAACCAGGTCGCGTCTGCGCTCCATCAGGTCGGTGTCCTTCTGGAGTTGGCCGACGCCAACGTCTTCCGGATTCGCTCCTACCAAAACGGGTCGCGCACGCTTGGTACGCTGACGGACGACCTTTGGGAATTGGTGGAAACCGGCCGCCTTGTGGAGATCAAAGGCATTGGCAAGGGGCTGGCCTCGGGCATTGAACAAGCGATGCGGGAAGGTGCATGGCCCTCGGATTGGGTGGACCTCCACGACAACACGCCACCGGGCATGCTGGACATGCTGGACATTCCTGGGCTGGGCCCGAAGCGCATCCGCGTGATGCATGAAGAGCTCGGCGTCGCGTCCATCGCCGATTTGCGCGAAGCCTGTGAATCCGGTCAAGTCGCTGAACTGAAGGGCTTCGGGGCCAAAACACAGGCCCGGCTGCTCGACGGCATTGACCTGCTGGCCCGGTTCCGTTCTCGCCGTCGTCTCGACATTGGACTGATGTACGGCGAGGCCTTCCAAAGCCGCGTCGCCACCATCCCCGGCGTGCAACACGCGACCCTCGCGGGCTCTGCACGCCGACGGCGCGAGACCATTGGCGACCTCGATCTGGTGGTTGCCGTTGACGAGGCTGACCATGCGGCCGTGGCCGAAGCCATCCTGGCGCTTCCCGGCATTGCCGACGTCAAGGGCGCGGGCTCCTCGAAGATCAGCCTCATCCTCGACACCGAAATCTTCGACGAGGCGTTCACGCTTCCTCACCTCGACGCCAACGTTCTGGACGCCATCGGTGGCGCAGAATACGAATCGATGGAAGCCGGCGGCACCATCGATGCCCAGGTTCGCCTCGTGCCGCCGGAGGTGGCGCCGTTCACCCTGGCCTACTTCACCGGAAGCAAGGAACACAACATCGCGATGCGCCAGAGGGCCATCGACCAAGGCCTTCGGCTGAACGAATTCGGGTTGATCCCGGAAGCCCTCGCTGGCGACCTCAAGGGCATGGAGGCGGCCGTGCATTCCCTCGAAGCCTCGAGTGAGGCGGACATTTACGCCCACCTCGGCTTGGCCTACGTTCCACCTGAGCTTCGCGAAGACACCGGCGAAGTCGCGGCCGCCGTAGGCAACGAACTCCCTGCGCTCCTTGAGCCGAACATGATTCGAGGCAGCCTCCACAACCACACCAACCTCTCCGACGGCGAAGCGAGCCTCGAGGTGATGGCCGACGCTGCTCACCGCATGGGCTGGTCGTGGCTGGGCTTGGCGGACCACTCCCCGACGCTGGTCATTGCCAACGGTGCTTCTGCTGACGATCTGTTGGCCCAAGGCGCGACCGTCCGGGCCGCCAACGCGGAATGGGCCGAACAAGGCAAGGAGTTCCGCCTCTTCCATGGCGTCGAATCCGACGTCCTTGAAGGCGGCAAACTCGACCATCCAGATGAGGTGCTCAACGAGTTGGACTACGTGGTGGCCAGCGTGCACGCGCTTGGCCGGTGGCGCGGTCGAGACGAGCAAACCAACACGGAGGAATTGCTGCAAGCCATCGACCATCCGGCCACGACGGTGCTCGGGCATCCAACCGGACGCATTCTGCAAGGGCGTGACGGCTACGAGGTGGATTTGATGGCCGTGCTCGATCACATGGCCGAGCACAACGCCGAGGGACGACTCAAGGCCATGGAACTCAACGCAAGCCCGTACCGGCTCGACCTCGACTGGCGGCACTGCAAGCGGGCCAAGGAACTCGGGGTGCCGGTCGTGGTCAACCCTGACGCGCACTCCGTGCGGGGCCTTGCGGACATGGCCTACGGCGTCATGACCGCTCGACGCGGCTGGCTTGGTCCCAATGATGTCCTCAACACCCTGAGCGGGGAAGCCATGGCGGCCCGCTTGCGCGGCGACGAAGGTTGAAGCGTCATCGTGGAGCGTGAGACACCATGCGCACCGTCAGTGCCCTGTCCTTTGCGGGCGTGTTGGCCATCCCAGGCATGCTGCTTGGACTGATGGTGTGGTACCTCATCGGCCAACCCAGTGGAACGTGGAACCCAGGTGTTGTCTTCGCGTGCAACCTGATTCCGCTCGGCTCGATCATCGGCGGTTTCATCATCGGATGGCGCTCAGGACGCGACCCAGTCATCGAAAGTTGACGTAAGTACAGGGTTTTGCAGATGAATGAGGCAGTCAACAGCACAAGAGAAGTCGTCAATGGCTTCTTAATGCCGTTCTTTGCGATGCTCTGTTTTTTCATGGTCGCTGGAACGTTGACCGCCGATGATCCTTGGGGAGCGGTAGCCGCAGTCGGTTCAACGATGACGGTTTGGCCGTTCATATCCCTCATCTTCATGCTCTACTACAATTCGAATGGAAACGAGGACCGAAGAAAGGGAGCAAAACATTCACTCATCGCATCCCTGGCCGCGGTCATGCTCGTTGTGGTGTTTGGCGGCATCCTTCAATCATGAGATTTCATGTTGGTCAAAACGAATGAGCAGCAGGGCCCGTTTTGGTCACCCGTTCGAGCAAGGGTATTCTTGCGGCTGGCCTGCAGTCACCGGTTCAGGGTGAGCGAGATTCGTGGCGGATGAAACCAGCCTGTCCTAAGAGTCCGGATCAGGAACGCTTGGGGCCACGTCGGCGACGCTTCCCGCCACCACCCTCGGCTTCCTCGCGCTTCGCGCGTTCTTCTCGGGACGAGCGCCGGTTGCCACCGCCGCCACCGCGCTTTCCTCCGCCTTGTTTGGCGATGTCTGCGCGGATCTTGCGTCCGTCCACTTCCTTGCCGTTGATGGCCTCGACCACCTTTGCAGCGTCAGCATCCTCGGCAATGAAGACGAAACCGAAGCCCTTCGAGCGACCGTTGTCCATCACGAGGTCAGCACCGGTGACGTTCGCGTGTTCGGCCACGAGGGCCTTGAGGGCATCCAAACCCGTGTCGAAAGAAAGGTTGCCCACGTAGAGCTTCGTGCCCTTCGGCTGCGGCTTGCGCTCGCCACGCTCCCGCTTCTGATCCGCATCGCGGACGCCGATGCGGCGGCCGTTGATGCGCTTGCCGTCCAAGGCGGCAATCGCGGCATCGGCATGGGCCTTCTCGCCGTAGGTCACGAAGCCGAAGCCGCGAGAGGTCCCGGAATCGTCGGTCATCACGACACAATCGGTCATGTCACCGTGCGCTGAGAAGATCTCGCGGAGTTTGTCGGTGTCCACGCCGCGGTCCAAGCCGCCGATGAAGAGGCGGCACCCGGGCGCGCTGCGCTGACGGCGTTGTCCGCCGCCACCGCCACCGGTGTCGAAGCGGGGGTAGGCTCGAGGTCGGCCGTCTTCACGGACGTCCTCAGCGAGGAAGCTGGCGCGAGCGGCCGGGCCCTTGGAGAAGTGCGCTTCCGTGGCGCCGGTCCAACGCTTGCCTGCGCCGTTCAGCGCCGCATGGCCTTCGCCCATACCGTACCCGTCAGCAAGGGCGCGGAAGGTACGCTCACCGCAATTCGGGCAGTGCATGTTCCAGTCGCCGTCTTGGTCGGGAACCATGGTGGTTCCACAGTGGTGGCACAGGGCATGAAGCACGCCAGATGCTGCGTCGTTGCGCATGTCGACGCGCAACACAGGCGATGCGGCCGTGACCACGGCCCGGCACACGTCTCGGCGGCGAAGACCGTCGCTGACCTGGTGCAAGTAGCGGTCGACGATGTCGGTCACACGAAGTTGAGCACGGAGTTGTTCGGCCACGGGAGGAACGTTTTGACCCTCGACGCTGACGATGACCAATTCGGCGTTCTTCTCGTTGACCTTGTCGACAATGCCGATGACCACGTCGCCGACCTTGATGTCCAAGACGTGGTTCATGGCTTCCACGCTGACCGAACCGTCGGCCTCGTGGACGTGTCCAAGCACCGTGGCGATCAGATCGGTTCCGTGCACGGCCGTGCCGGGTCCAGCGGTTTGGGCAGGGTGGGTCCCGACCTTGGTGCCGGGCGTGACGAGGCTCGTCGTCATGAAATCACGTCGTGCGACACCAAGGTGCCGCGTCGGGGCCTCTCGGACCCTCCTTTTCAATGCGTTCCTCCCTCAAGCACGCGTGAAACGGCGGCAAAGCACCTCGGTGTCGCGCCGTCCGCTGCGCTGATGCGCATGAACGAGCGGCAAGCGGAACGGGGCGCGGAGGACGTCCTCTGCGTGCCATCCATGGCTTGCCGCGAGGGCTTCCACGTGGCCTGCACCGGCATGATGCATGAGGTGAATCACTTCGGCTTCGCTGGTGAACATCGCTTCGAGGATCGGCCGGTCCGCTCCTGTGGTTTGCACGCCCCACGGCGGATTGCTGATGAGGACCGCTCCGCCAACCGACCCAAGATCGACAGCGGCCTGCACGGCAAGCACCGTCACCTCGACCTCCCCCCCGGCCTCGGACGCGTTTCGCTTGGCCACCTCGGCCACGGAGGGGTCGGCCTCAACGAGGCGAACGGAGGTTGCACCGAGCATCAGCGCGCCCAGCCCGAGGATGCCGTTTCCTGCACCAACGTCGACCACCGCCTGGCCGTCAAGGTCGCCAAAGGCCGCCATGGCTGCAAGCCACTGCGCAGCGAGGTTGCCCTCGGTCGCATATTGCTCCAAGTCGGAACGCTGCATGGGATGCGGTTCCAAAGCGGAGAGCGCCATCGCCAGATGCCGAAGGCGCACGTGATTCACCAGCGCGGTGGTTGGCCTTGACCGTAGCCTTGCTGGGCCTGAATTTGCTGCATGATGATGCGGATTTGTTCGGCTTCAGCGCGGAGCCGCGCGACCAGTTGCTCGCCGGGTTGTTGTGCGCCACAAAAACGGCAGAACCGAATGTTGTCAGGATGCTGCTGACCGCAGTTGATGCAGAATCCCATGCCCCGAGGTGGGCGTGTTCGGCTTCAACCTTGCTGCCCCGTCATCTCAACAAAGAGGGCCCAGGCGTTCAATTCTGCGGCCACGGCACGCTCGTTGAGGTCTTCCCATCGCGGATCGTCCATCATGTCGCCTGGCTCGACGCCGGCATCCATCAATTCCTGAATCAGGCCTCGGAATTCCGCCTCGATGGGCGACATCTCCGGCTCCGGTGGCGCGGCTGGCACGGGTGGAAGAGGGTCGACCTCGGGGGCCGCCTGCGGTTGCGGGGGGCTGTCTCCAGGCAGTGGTGGAGCCGGCGAGGACGTGGGTTCAGCCGTGGGAAGCGCCACGGTCTCCGCTTCGACGGCCACCATTTCCTCGATCGCTTCATCCACACGCCGGCTGACGTTCTCGAGCAGGGTCTCTTGCCGGTCCGGTTGCGCGATCTCCGGGAGAGGAACCGCCTCGTCGCTGGACGACTCCGCGGGACCTTCTGCCTCCGCCGATGCAGCCTCATCGCTGCTTGGTTCTGGTTCGGGCGCCGCTGGCGCGGGGGCGGGCGCCTCAACGGCGGGTTCCGGTGCGGGACGCTCAAGCCGGCCAACACCCAACACTTCCGCTTGCTGCCGAGCATGTTCAGCGGCTTGGCGGGCGGGCAGGCTCACGTAGCATTTCCCAGCGAGGGACGACACGGAGAAAGGAAGGTGATAGCGCTCGATGGCTGGGATGTCAGGGTGACGAAACAAAAGCAGCCGCTCGATTTCGAACCTCCGCTGGTTCGGCAGGCCCATCGTGAACGGGACCGGATGAACCTCCACGGTGCTGCGCAACCATCCTTCTCGCGTGACCAGATGCTGCAGCCATGAGCCAAGGTCGGAGGACGCGAGGTCAACAAAGAGGAAAGAGGCGAGGCGTGGATCCAACCCTTGCTCCTGCAACAAAGGGGCCTCGGCCCGCGGACGGTGGAAGATCGAGATGACGGGTTGACCGTGTTCCACCATGTCGCCGTGCATTTCGTACAACTTGCGCTCTTTGCGAGGCATCATCATGAGCACGCGGGTTCTGCTGGCGGCCCCATCCCAAATGACCCCCCACCGCGATGAGGCCTCAGTGAGCAGCTGGCCAATGGTCGCGTCGGGAATCATCGCCGTTACGCCCATGCCACCACCAAGAGGTCAACACACCTCGGGGTTTGAAGGGATTCCGACGGTCAGGACCATCGCGTCGAGGCCAATTCGGCCAACAAGACCAGACCACCCGCAGCTCCGCGCACGGTGTTGTGGGACAGCGAGCGAAGGCGGACATGACGTGGACCGTCCATGCGCAGATCACCGACCACCGTGGCCATGCCGGCTTGCAGGTCAGTGGCCGGATCGACGTTCGTTGGGAAGGAGAGGCCGTCGGCCCAAAGGTGCTGCTCGCGAACAACCGGCCCTTCCACCCGCATCATCGGGTTTTGTGGCGCGGAAGGCAAGCCTGCTGCGTCAGGGTGGGTCGCGAAACCATCCAATGCGGCCTCAACCTCGGAGAGCGTCGCATCACTCGACAATTCAAACACCACGTCGATGATGTGCCCGTCGGCCTCATCCACGCGCTGGCAACGCATCTGTCCGTCAACGGTGGAAGGGTGTACCGTTCCCTCGTGGAGATCACCTGCGATCCAGGTCAATTCCCCCATCGTCTTCTCCGCTTCACCAGGAATGTCGAAGGAAAACGGGACCTCGCCACGCATCAATCTGTAGCCGGCACCGGAGCGCGCTTGCTCGCTGGTGGCCTCATAGGCGCGCACCCCGAAGGCCCGGTGGAGGGCGAGGTAGGGCATCAGCAGCGGAATGAGCGTGCAGTTCGTGGCACAGGCGTGCAGCACAGAACCCTCAGGTCGGGTCTGGAGGTGATGCGGGTTCACGTCAGCGATGACCAGCGGAATGTCGGCGCGTCGTCGGTAGGCGCTTGCGTTGGAACAGACCTGAATCCCTCCGTCCACGAGACGGGGCTCGAGCGCCAGAGCCACGTCGGATGGCACCGCGGAAAAGGCCCAGGAGATGCCAAGGTCACGCAAGTGCTCCACAAGACCAGGGTCCTGAACGTCCAAAACCGGCGGCAGGTCCAGCAAAGGAGCTTGCCCTTCAAGGCCCCATGGCAACTCAACGAGGTTCATGCCAGCCGTGCGCTGGGACCCCGCCACGGCACGCAGGCTGAACATGGGATGATTGGCCAAGCGCTGTTGGAGGCGCTGGCCAACCAGGCCAGACGCTCCGAGGACAACCGCGCCGCGCATCGTGAACACCGTCCTGTATTCTCGGTCACGCCATGGCGCATCAAAGGTGCGTTTTCCTCGCTTCCATCACCCGACGCACGACGAGTTTTCTGAGGATGCGCACGCCATCGAGGATGGACGTCAACTTCGCTTCGCCTTTGCGCGCTCGGTAGGGGATGCGCACCCACGTCGGCGCGTGGCCCATCGCCGCCAGCGACGCGAAGAGTTCCGCCTCAAGCTCGAAGCCCATGCTGTTCAAACGCAAACCTTCGACGACGGTCCTGCGCATGACCCAACACCCTGAACACACGTCTGCTGCATCGGTTCGGTGCACGGCGGAAGCCACCGCACTGAGGAAGCGGTTACCGAGGAAGTTCAGGCGATCCATCGAAGCGGGTTCCAATGGACCTTGGAGGCGATCGCCGACGAGGACGGGATGCTGATCGAGCATCGGAAGCACGTCCACCAAGGCATCGACGGCATAGGTGCCGTCCGCATCGATCATCGCCAGGGCGTCCCAAGGGCCAGCGAGAAAGACGTCGATGGCGGTCCGGATGGCCGCGCCCTTGCCGCGTCCGCGTTGTTGGAGCACGTGAACACCCGCTGCCTGAGCCAAAGCCACGGTGGCGTCTTCGCTCCGCCCGTCCACCACGACAACATCGAAGTGCTCACGCTGCCGGAGCGCGTCCTCAAGCACGCCTTGCACCCCTGCCTCCTCGTTGAGGGTCGGCAGCACCAGCAAGGCCCGCATGCGCTGCGGTTCGCGGACCTCATGTTGATGCTTTGGCCGCGGGAAGGTGGAGGGTCAAGGCGTGGAGCCTCAGCCCGTCAGCACCGACCAGACGATCGCTTCGACCGGAAGCACCGGCGGGGTCCAACCACGGTTTCTCGCCCCCTTCCAAGGTCACGTTCAGGTTGCCGGTGGGCACACCTTCACCGCACAGACGGTCGTGCCCAGCAGGACCCGCAAGGTCCGCCGACCACAAACCAAGGTCAACGGCGCCTGAAGCCAGTGGGCCGATGCGTTCGATGTGGAGGCAAATGAGCACAGGCTCGTCATTCACGGCATCCGGCCACGCAAAGGACAGCGTCGAGGAAGCCGGCGCGTCGATGACCGCACGACTCGAACCAAGCCCGTGTGGATCGGACCACCGCTGTTCAACCCAGGGATCAGGACGCATGGTGCATGAACCGGCACAGGATGCCTCGGTCAGCACGGCCGCACCGAGAAAGTCGTCCACCGGTTGCTCGCGAAGGGCCCACGCCCGGCTACCGGAGACCTCGTGGACGTTCTCCCACCACGGCGAGCGCTCCAGGACCCAACCGAGCGCTCCAAGCGGGCTGGAAATGGCCCATTTCACGCCAAGGTCCTCGAGGGTGCCCACGTCATCGGTCAACACCGCCTGCGTCGCCCGTTCGTGAAGCGTGGTCGGACCGTCATGCGCTCCAAGGTCAACCCCGACCGTCAGGTTGAGTCCGGCGATCACCATGGCTTCACCCCACGGCGCCTGCTCGGCGTAGACCACGTCCTCGCCGGACAAGGTGCGGAGGTGTTCGGCCACCTGAATGTCGGCAGGAGCCAAAGCAAGGGTCTCCTCGTGGACCCACAATCGAGCCATGGCGCCCGTGGCCGCCAAGCTCCCAATCACGACCACGAGGACCAAGCCCAGCGCGACTGGACGCGCAGGACAAGGATCACCTTCGACCACGAAGAAACTCGGCGAGGCCTCAGCGCCACGAAGCGCGGTGGAATCCGACCACCAGAGCGCCACCAAGGCAACGGCAGGCAGGTGGAAGGCGTACATGCCCATGGCGTAGAGCCCAGAGCCGAGGTTGGTCAGGGCAGCACCTCTGGCGCCGTCTGGAAGCAATTGGACCAAACTGAGGCCCCACGTCAGCAACAGCCACATCACCAGCAGGCGAGATTCCCGGTAACCTCGAAGGCGCCAGCCGGCCCACGCCGCGAGAAAGAGCAGGGGACTACCGTACGCCAGCATCGGCCAACCGCCTTGCCATCCGTCCTCGGCAAAGGGCGCATCCAAACGCACGTCCTGGCTGAGCAAAGCCACGCCCACCAACAGCAGAACGAGACCGACCAGGACCCCGATGTCCAGACGAAACCGATCGAGGGGGCCCTTGGCCAGGCCATGTGAGGCCACGTCAGCCACCAGCAAGAGCAACAGCAAGAGCGCCCCGACGGGATGCAGGAAGGCGCTCGCGACGGCGCTGAGCAAGAGGGTCAGGCGCTTTTCCGAACGAGGGCCATCGACCTCCAGCAACCCTCCGAGGTTGAACGGAATCAAGGTGAGGGAGAGCACGGTCGGCCAACCGCTGTCCAGCACTTTGGAGAAGACCCCCACGGCGAGCATCATCGCAAGGATGCCCTCGCCGCCAGCACCGTGGCGGTCCAAGGCCGAACACATGCCAAGCAGCAAGGCCACGAGGGTGAATTGACCAACGGCGAGGCCGACGCTTGGCAACGGCAACCCGGTGATGCCAGCAAGAAAAGCCAGCATGGCAGGCAAGCCCGGAGGGTAGAGCCAGCTGTGGCCCGAGGCCGACACAAAGGCGCCCCGTTCCGCAAGATGATGCGCCAGCGCGGTGAAACCAACCCAGTCCACGCCCTGTGGCGTGTCTGCAACCAGCACAGGCAGCAGGGCGAGCAGCGCGATGAGGCCTCCGAGCCACATTCGAGGCTGAGCACGCTGGGCGCGGAACCAAGCATCACGTTCCGAGACCGAAGGTGATGGAGCACGACGGAGCGTCAGAAGGCCCCAGGCTTGGAGCAACACGGTCACGAGGATGGCGACCCAGAACGACCAGAGACCGAGCAACACCAAAGCACCGAAGGCGAAGGCAAGCGCGGCCAAGCCGAGTGCCGGGGCAGCACACCAGCGCTGCACGCGGTCGCCTTGAGGATGCAGTGAGGTGGCCAATCCGAGGCCGGGAAGCACGGTCAACAGGCTCAGGGCGAGCAAAGCCTGCATGCATTGGCCACGGGCGGAAGGTGGTTGAGCCTTGCCGACGAAGACATATGACGCTGGACCGACTCGAGCCCGCATGGACGACTGGCCCTTTCACCCTGTGATGCCCATGCCGGGCGGATACTGGGTGCTTGACCTGACCCGTCCGCCCGTCGAAGGATGGGAGGCGCCGTTCCCCTTCACGGTCGGACGCTACGATGAAGTTCGACCGTGGATGTACAGCACTCCATTGTTTGGAGGCACGCGCAACGTGCACATCGGACTGGACCTTGGCGGTCCTGAAGGCACACCTGTGCACGCCTTCGCCGACGGGCGCATCCATGCGGTCGGCTTCGAGGAAGCCGATGGAGGCTATGGGTCAACCGTCGTGACGGTGCATGACGTCTCACTTCCAGCCCATGCGCACCACCCTTGGGCCGGAAGCACGCGACGTCTTTGGGCCCTTCACGGACATCTCGCTCGTGTTGATTTGGAGCGTTGGAAGGTCGGAGACAGCGTGGCAGCAGGCGAGGTGATCGGTCATCTCGGCGGTCCGCACGAAAACGGCGGCTGGGCCCCGCATGTGCACCTTCAGTTGGCCGTGGACGCGCCGGACGGCATCGACATGGAAGGCGTGGTGACTCCAGAAGACCGTGAGGACGCGCTTGAACGCCACCCCGATCCACGGTTGGTCGTGGGTCCGTTGTACTGATCGCTCAACTGTGCTCCGCCAAGTGAGCCTTCAGCGATGAAATGGGTCCAATGCTCGTCGGATCTTTCCCGGCGTGAACCGCCAAGGTCACCGAAATCCAGTCCATCACAATGGAGTGGTACAGCATGACTTCGAGCAAACTTTCGCCCTCTCCTGCGAGTTTCCACGCCGCTTCCGTTTCGAGGTGCTGGACCATCCACCCGATGCGAGAGCGAACCTCCGGCTGAAGGCCACGCCAGGTCAACAACAACACAGCTTGGTCGGCCACCGTGGGATCTGCAACGTCTCCTGTGCCGCCCCATGCCACCACTTCGTTGTGGTTCATTTCGGGCACCACGCCAACCCGTGCGAAGCGACCGGAATTCTCGTTCAACTGATTCTTGAAGCGGGTCAGCACGGGCGCGAGTTCGGTCGGACCAAGCAAGGCCACAGACCGCTCCAGCAACGCCTCCGACAAGGCTTCGACGCCGCCCTCGTCGCCGTCCCGCGGGTCGTGGCGTTGGGAGGCGAGGCGCAGCCGCTGGAGCATGCCTGCATCGTCTTGGCCGGCAGGAAGGAGCCCGAGGGAGCGCATGAACGCCACCTGTCGACCGAAGATATGACCGAAGGCGGAGCGCGGGGGTTGACCACCCGGTGCACCGACAAGGTGGACGTGTTCGTGGGTTTCTGCCAAACCTGCCAGTTCGCCCCCGGTGGCCACCACGACGACGGTCAAACCACGTTCAATGGCCGTGCGCGTGGCGCTCAAGGTTTCGGCGGTGTTGCCGGAGTAGGACGTTGCGAGGACCAGCCATTCTGCACTGACCCAGCCCGGCAACGCAGCGTCTGCATGCGACAGCACGGGAATGGTTCCGTCATGGTCGGCAAGGCTGGAGAGGAAGGAACCGCCTGCTGCCGAACCTCCCATGCCAAGGCACAGGACGCCGGCCCAGGTGCGGGTACGAAGCTCCGCCAACCAGGGACAGGTTCGGTCATCAACGGCAACAAGGGCAGCCTCAAGGTCATCCACAAAGCGGCTGACGTGCCCGAACATGTCCTCGCTGTCAAGCGCATGGATGCGGGCAGCAAGCGAGAGCGGACCCTCCACCATGCCTCGGCTGTGCCCTCTGGACCTCATGGACCCTTCGTCAGCAGGTCGCGGTCATGGGCCACTCGGGGCAAGGCGAGCCATTCGCCTTCGATGCGGGCCAAAACCAAGCGGGACCCGCTCTCGTGGTCCCAAGGCAGGGCGACGGCTTCGACCTTCCATGTCATGGGGTCAAGGATTTCTGCCGCGCTGGAATCTTCAGACAAGACGTCGACAACGGTCAATTCTCGGTGCCGAGCGAGGACCACCGCGTGTTCCAAATCACGCCAGGAGGCCCCGGTCCGCTCGTGACGGTGCACGCGTTCGAGAATCACGCCGTCCTTGGTCCACGAGGTCGGCCGCCACATGGCATCGCGCCAGCGGATCACGTCGCCAAGGCCGTAACCCGGCATCCGGTACAGCAACGTGAGTCGGGTGACGTCAACGCCGTCTTTTCGTCCAACGGTTGAATTGGTCTCGATGGTCTGCCCACCGTGGTTTTGGACCAGGTGGCGACCCCATGCGCGGGCGAGGCCCTTCGAGCCGAGCACCACATCGTATCCGCCCTGCACCGGGCCTTCCTTGGTGATGAAGAACATCGGGTCCTCGGGCATGTCCCCAATCACGTCGTCCAAGGTGCCCCGGAGGGTCGTGAGCTCCTCATCATCAAGGCGGCGGCCGCTTGAACGCAATTGGACGGTCGCCTCGAAGTAATTCCCTGCGCGGCGTGTGCATGTCAGGCACACGCCGTTGCTCATACGAGCCCGCACCGTACGTTCCTCGGTGTACAGGAGATCGTCGATGACGCCCTCGGCTTGGACGTGAAGCAGGGTGTGGCGGTCGGTGATCGGCTGCGCCATCATGCCAATCGCGATGTCTTCCGCGTCCTCGTGGAACGTGACGTGACGCTGCACCAAGTCGTCCATGAGCGCCTCGTCCTCAATGAAGGTCCAGCGGCCCTCGACTTCCGTCGCTCCGCACCTGGCGCACCGGGTCCACGGAATGTTGTCCGGCGCTCGCATCAGTGTGGTTCGCTCACGCGAGCAGGACTCGCACATGCCGTCGGTGAACAGGGGTGGCGAGGCTCCACACACGAGGCAAAAGGCCCCGCCAAGGTCCACCGCCATGCGTGGTCGGTCAGCGCGTCTCCCTTCAGGCTAGCGCTCGTCGTCGGCCACCGGGTCCACATTGCCGTCGTTCAGTCCAAGCGCCGCTTCGGTGGAGGCCAAGCGACGCTCAATGTCGCGGGCACGGGACATGACGGTCCACGTCCAGACGCCCAACGCGACCAACATCCCAAGATAGCCGAGCGCGAGCGCCGTCATCCCGTTCATTCCGTCACCTCCGCGTCGAGTTTGCCCTGCAGGCGGTCAAGCCGCTGTTCAAGCGACGTCAGATGAACGCTTTCCATGAGATGACCGACGATCAGCACGGTGAACGAGAGGGCGGCAAACCCGAGCAGGGCGCCCATTTCGGGGGCGAGGGAGCCGCCCCCATCGCCGGAGGCGATGACCGGTCCAGGATGGCGGATCTGCCAGATACGCGTGGCGATGTAGGTGAACGGAACCAGCACGAAGCCAAACAGGCCCGCCGTGGCGAAGGTGTCACGCGACTCGACCCCATCGGGCTGCGCCCGTCGACCGAGGACCAACACCAGCGCCAAGAGGGTCAACAACGCGAAGCTGTTCAAGCGGACGTCGGTCCAATCCCAAGGTACACCCCACTCGGCGGCACCCCACAGGCAGCCCGACCACACGGCCATCAGGCCCGTGGCCAGCCCGGCCTCGCTTCCTGCCACGTGCAGACGCCAGCCAAGGGCTGACCGTCGCATGAACCAAAGTGCGGAACCAACGAACAACACGCCAAAGGCGATCATGGCCATCCATGCGCTTGGCACGTGCCAGTAAAACAGGCGTTGAGCCTCCGGGGATTCGAAGGCGTCGTTTGGCACACTTGGCACCCAGAGGAACGCCAACCCAAGCGCGGCGCTGGCGCCAAGGTAACCGATGGCCAAGCACACGCGTCCTGTGCGCTTGCCCATGTCATCCCCTTGTGCCAGTTGGCTTTGAACCATGTTCATGCAAGCAGGTCCAAAAGCAGACCAAATGGGAGGACGAGAAGCGGCATCATCAACCGAAGGTGGAGCGCTTCAGGGCGGGCCAGCCTCAACCCAAGCGCATCTGCAGCGGCGACGCACTGACTGAGCAGGAGCGCCACGACCGCACCTGCAACGGCTACGTCCATCGTCACGGAGACATCGAGCAAGAGCCCCATCACCAGAGGGGAAATGACCCCCAGCAAAAGCGGAGTGAGCGGGTCGCGCGGACGGAGGCCGAGGGCGGACAAGCGTTGGAAGGCACGGTCCCGCCTCAAGGTCAACAAGGCCGCGTCACCCGCGGAACCGGCCACAAACGAGGGCATGAGGAGGAGGCCCGGCACCGCGGTGGGAGGCAAAGCGTCCACGCTCGAAGCGTCGAAGAGGAGGGTGGCCAGCGCGAGGGTCATCAGCACGCCAAGCACGGCACCAGAGAGTGGTGTGCCCCCGGACCACGCGTATCTTCGACCAAGCCCCCAAGGGGAAGGCCGCGTGGCGTTTCCGGTCAAGTCCGGCCACGTCATCTCGACGTGTGATGCCGTGCCCTCTTGATCGATGGGTTGCAGTTGGCCTTCGTTCAACACGTAGGCCTGGTTGGCGAGCGGGAAGCGTTCAGGGTGATGCGTGCCGATGAGCACCGTCGCTCCTCGGGTCATGACCTCAGCCACCAAGGCGACTGTGGCGATGCGGCCACGTTCGTCGAGGGCCGCCATGGGCTCGTCGAGGACAAGAAGGCTCTCGCGTCCATGGACCAATCCTGGAAGCAAGGCGCCGAGCACGCAGACTTTCCGGCGCTGACCCTCGGAGAGCGAAAGCATGCGATCGTCCAGACGGTGACGAAGATCCATGCGCTGGGTCAACTCGGCCAGTGCCTCGTCGGACACGTCCACGCCTGCGGCTGAGGCACACACCCGCAGATGGTGCCGTACGCTCTGGTCGCGCACGCTGCCATCGCTCTGCAACAAGACGCCGAGGGGGAGATGTGGGCGGCGGGCGCGCCTTCCTTCCGCATCACGGACCACCTTGGATTGCGCAAGAACGGTCCCCTCTTCGAGCGGATGCAAGCCAAGAAGCGTCTCCATGAGGGTGGACTTTCCGGTGCCGTTCTCGCCAAGCAAAAGGGTGCATGTCCCCCCATCGAGGGACAGATCGGCGCCCCGAAGGACGGTGTGTTGCCCACGGCGGACCACCAGCCCGCGCGCTTCGAGCACCGTGCCCATGATCAGGCCAGCCGACCCGCACCCAAGAAGCCGCCGACCCGCGAAGCGTCAAAGCGGAGGGCATCCACGAGCGACCATGGCCACCGTTCCGTTCGCGTGGCCGGCCCTCAGCCTGCTCGAACAGGCCCTCATCGTCGGATGGTGCCTGGCCGTGGTGCTGCCCATCGGTTACGCCATCCGCTCGCGAGCACCCTTGTCCTTGGGCATCGTGCTCGCGGTCCTCTTTGGTTCCGTCATGCAAGCGCTCATCGGAGCCGCCTACCGCATGGACCTGATTCAGGACTTCATGCTCTGGTTTGACCTGGTGCTCATCCCGGGGCGGATGAACGACCCGCGCTGGTGGCACACGGCCGTGACGGCCGGCTTCCTGCACGCACAATTCGACCTCATGCACGTGCTCGGAAACGTCGTGATCCTCGCCTTGGTCGGGGTGCCCCTTGAACAGCGTCTCGGGACGAAACGGTACGCCGTCGTGTACGCCATCGGTCTGCTGGGTGGCTCCTTGGCGTGGACGCTGGCCAACTGGGAGAGCATCACGCCGGCATGGGGCGCGAGCGGCGCAGCGTTCGGCCTTCTGGGAGCGTATTTGGCCGGCTGGCCCCGAGACGAGATTCCCTTCCCGCTGATTTTGATTCGACCGTGGCCGGTGAGCCTCATCGCGCTCTTGTATTTCGCCCTTGAAATCGCGCGATGGTGGGCCGCCGAAGGTGGCGCAGGAGGAAACGTCGCTCACATGGCCCACTTGGGTGGCTTCCTGGCAACGTACCTCACCTTGCCCTTGGTGGCCAGAGGTGGACCTGTGGCCACTGGCGTGGTGGATGGAGGGCCCAGCGGTTTGTCCACCCTGCGTGGACGACGTGACGCCATCAAGAGCAGCATGGTCAACCTGACGAACGTCGATGATCCTTGGACGGCGCGAGGCTTGCCCGTGCCGAAGCGCGCCCGGGGCGTGTTGACCTCCTTGTACGAGGCATCCGACGAGCCGGAAACACGCTTGGCATGGTTCGAACAATTGGCCGCTGTCGTCCGCTGCCCGGAATGCGCTGGTGATGTGGGCGTGGTCGAGCGGAAGAACGGCCCTAGGCTTCAGTGCGCCGACGACCCGCAGCACCTCGACTGGCCGCCAAATGAAGAGGCAACGGGATAGGCTCAAAGGTGTCCCGATGGAGCGTTCCATGATGGGCGGAAGTGCGGACAAGGGTGCACGCGGCACGCGCGTGGCCCTCTTTCTTCTCGTTCTGATGGTCACAGGGCCGGCCGCAGCAGGTAGCGAGGCTTTGCTTCCCGAGGCCGAACCACGCGTCAACGTGGTGGAGGGCGTCCCTCCCCTGATGTGCGGCGACGAGCTTTGCCCAGCACCTGACCGGTGGCCGGACCGGGCCGAACGCAATGCCGCGGAAGCCTACGGCTGGTGGCTGGGGTACGGCCCCGACCTGGACGGGAACGGCATGGACGATCGCCTGCAGCGCGTCCTTGACGGAGCACCTTCCGTTTCGCCAACAGCCATCGAAGGAGCAGACGGACGCCTCACCGTGGCGATCGTGGTTGATTTCGCATGGCATCCAGAAGAAGCCGAGGTCGCTGCACTCCGCGCCGTCCTCGAAGAACATGGCTGGGTCGGCGAGAAGGGGGGCGCGTGGTTTGACCTCCCAGAAAGTTTGGATTCCATCGTCCTTGACCGCGTTCCCGTTTCTGCGCTTCTGGACATCTGGCGGCTCGAGGGCGTCGTTGTGGTCGAAATGCAGAACGTGCTTGTACCCACCAACGACGTGGCCTCAAAGGCCATCCGAGCACGCGACAGCGACGTCTATGCTGGCGAAG